>DCJS01000015.1:1555-13032 GCA_002319955.1 Flavobacteriales bacterium UBA1694 | reverse complement strand
TATAAACAAAAAAGGCTTCATTTTATGAAGCCTCTTCTTTTTTATTTGAATTGATCTAGGTACCACGCATTTTACAACCAACCCATTTCCTGCATCCACTCGTCGTTGTAGATTTTCCCTACATAACGCGAACCATGATCATGAAGCAGTACGACGATAACATCTTCTTTCGTGAATTGGTCTCGCATTTGATGAAGTGCTGCAATGGCACTTCCGGCAGAATACCCACAGAAAATACCTTCCTCTTTGGCTAATTTTCTCGCGTAGATGGCGCCGTCCTTGTCGGTTACTTTTTCAAAATGGTCAATGACACTCATGTCATAGTTTTCAGGAATTATGTCCTCGCCAATGCCTTCCGTAATGTAACTGTAAGCATTCTCTAAATGAATTTCTCCCGTTTCATGATACTCCTTAAGAATGGAGCCGTAGGTATCCACCCCCACTATTTTCACCTCAGGGTTTTTCTCTTTAAAGTACTGGCCACATCCTGTCACGGTTCCACCGGTTCCGGCTCCAGCCACGAAATGCGTTAATTTTCCCTCGGTCTGCGCCCAGATTTCAGGGGCAGTGGACTCGTAATGCGCAAGGCGGTTGGATAAGTTATCGTACTGATTCACATACCACCCGTCTGGCGTTTCTTGAGCGAGGCGCTTAGAAACCGAATAATAAGACCGTGGATCCGTTGGCTTTACGTCCGTTGGACAAACCACGACCTCAGCGCCCAAAGCGCGCAAAATATCGCATTTTTCTTTGGATTGCTTTGTGTTGGTTACAAAAATACATTTGTAGCCTTTTACGATTGCCGCTAAGGCTAAACCCATTCCTGTATTTCCGGAAGTCCCCTCAATAATGGTTCCTCCTGGCTTAAGTTTTCCGTTTTTCTCAGCATCCTCAATCATTTTTAGGGCCATACGGTCCTTGACTGAGTTTCCTGGATTAAAGGTTTCTACTTTGGCAAGAACAAGGGCTGGAAAGTCTTCTCCTAGGACTTTGTTTAATTTCACAAGCGGTGTATTCCCGATGGTTTCAAGAATCGTCTTGGCGTATTTCATAAGTGGATTTTACTAAAATTTAAGTCCGGCAAAGATACAAATTTCCCCTTAGTTGTAGGTAATGGAGCGCACCGGAGATATCTTTGAAATCAGCACACTTGGAAGCACTAGGGCCAGAGCAGAAATCCCCAAAATGCCCACTGAAATTCCAATAATATAGAGTGGATTTAAGTCTATAGGGACCACACTCACGTAATAGTTTTCTGGATTCAGGGTAATGAGTCCGAAATACTTTTGAAGGAGTAAAAAACCAAGTCCGACGGCATTTCCAACAATGAGACCGGGAATCATAATGAGTAGGGTGTAGTTGATGAAAATCATGCGCACCTGGGAATTACTTGCCCCAAGGGTTTTCAAAAGACCAATGGAGCGCGTGCGTTCAATAATCAATATCAGAAGCACCATAATGATATTGATAACCACCACCACGAGCATGATGGTAATAATCAGGGCAATATTGGTGTCAAAAATATTGATCCAATCGACAATTTGCGGGTAGCGGTCTGTCACTTTTTCTGCCCTGTTGCCCTCACCCGCAAGAGCCTGGATTAGGGGGAAATCAGCGTCTAAATCGCCATTATTCTTTAGAAAAACGTCGTAACCTCCCACCTCCATGGAACTTAAATCCTGGATTCGCCTTGCATGGTTAATTCCGCCAAGAACAAAGAGGTCGTCAATCATTTTAATATCGGTCTTGTAGAGTCCAGAAATTTTAAACTTTCGGTAGAGCGGGCTTTGATCGACTCTAGAAAAAATAGCCACGATGCTATCACCCACCCCTTTTTGAAGATCTTTTGCGATTTTCTCGGACAGCACCACCTCATTGGAGTACCCTTTTTCACTGACCTTTGGTGTGGTCCCCTTGGTTAAAAACTGGGCAAATCGGGCATGATCAAAATCATTCCCAATGCCTTTAAAAATAATACCGGCGAAATTCTGCTCCGTGCGCATGATTCCACTCACGGTGACGAATTTCTGCACTTTTTCTACCACGGGACTCTCTTTTAAGGCCTTGAGATCGAGAGCGGCAGAATTTAGAGTCGCCGAATTGTAGGAGGAGCTTGCGTTCTCACTTTTAATTTGCACCGCACCGGCAAAATCAGCCATGCGGTTTTTAATGGCATTTTTTGAGCCAATGCCTGTAGACACGGTGATTAAAGAGACAATAATTCCCAAGGCAACTGAAAGCCGACCAATGAAGATGATAATCCGTGAGAGATTATTTTTGTTATCTTTGGCAAACGCAATTTTTTGTGAGAAATAGAAAGGAAACTTCAATCCGATGAATTTTAGCCTCAAAAATAAAACTTTACTCCTTATAAGCCTAATTTTTAGCACAGCAATCTGCGCTCTATCTGCTAAAGGCCTTCCAAAAGACTGTTTTAAAACAGGGGCCGACCGACCCGAGCTCTACTTACCGCTTTTAGAAGGCAAAACCATCGCCCTGGTGACCAACCAAACGGGCCTCCTAGAAGACGGCACGCATCTGGTGGATTTTCTTGTGGCTCAGGGCGTGCAAATCAAACATATTTTCGCTCCGGAGCATGGCTTTCGGGGGGATCAGGATGCCGGTGCAAGCATTAAAAATGGGGTGGATTCAAAAACAAAGCTCCCCGTTCTCTCTCTTTACGGGAAAACCAAAAAGCCGAGCCCTGCTCAGCTCCAGGGAGTCGATCTTATTTTATTTGACATCCAAGATGTCGGCGTTCGTTTCTACACCTATATTTCGAGTTTAGCCTGCGTCTTAGAGGCTGCTGGCGAACAGGGCATTGACGTGATGGTTTTAGACCGTCCCAATCCGCACGACGGGTATACTGATGGACCGGTTCTTGAACCAAATTTTTCAAGTTTTGTAGGCCTTCATCCGGTGCCTGTGGTCTATGGACTCACCATTGGGGAGTATGGAAAAATGACGATTGAAGAAGGCTGGCTTAAAAATAAGGTAAAGCCAAACTACACCCTTATCCCTATGCTAGGCTACCATAAAAAAGCGCGCTATCCCCTACGCGTTAAACCCTCGCCTAACTTACCTAACGACAACTCGATTAACCTTTACCCCTCGCTCTGCTTCTTTGAAGGCACGCAGGTTTCTGTGGGACGTGGAACCGACACGCCATTTGAAATTTATGGGAGCCCATGGACTAAGGATCTTCCTTACAGCTTCACCCCTAGGCCGGTGCCGGGTGCAAGTGATCCGTTTCTAAACGGGCAAAAGAGTTATGGTGAAAACCTTTCAACACGGACCCATGATTTAAGAGCGCTGGATCTTTCCTATTTATTGAAAGCGTACAAGGCGTATCAAAATCCGAATTTGAACTTCTTTTTGAAGAATCTCTTTTTTGATAAATTGGCGGGCACAGACCGCCTAAGAAAACAAATCACACAGGGCCTTTCACTCGATGAAATTCGAGCTTCGTGGGAAAAAGACCTCATTTCTTTCGAGGCCATTCGAAGTAAATATATTATTTACCCGGACTAATCGAAGTCTTCAGGTTTATTTTTATCGTCCTTGTTTTTATAGAGAATAAACATCCCTATTGAAAGCCCAATTACCCCCGCAGCGGCATTCAGTACCGCTCTTGATAGTCGGTCTGCAGCCTCGCTGCCGATATAATTCATCGCAAAGATTAGGGCGAAGGTAATGACTGAAAACACGATGTGTGCTTTTCCAAATAATTTCATACTAATTCAGTTTATAAGAGACCATCAGCCCCCCACGGTAGGGAAGCCACTCGCCGCTTTTATTCCATTTCTCGGCCTCATCGTAGCGAATCCACGAATCGGGAGGGACCTGTTCGTAGCCATGGTAGAGACCCTGGCTTGTGCCCCCGCCTAAAAAGGCGTCCAAGTTCCACTTTTCATTTAGTTGCCACTGATAACCTAAACTCGCGCCAAACATGAAGTTAAACCCACGCTGAAACTTATCCGTTCCCAGGTAATTCCACTTCGTTAAGTCGAAAAGGCCAAAGCCGGCATTTACCCCGACATAGAGTCCATCAAAGGCGGATCTAAAGTAGTGCCTTCCCTCAACATGCCCCATATAAACTTGCATGTGGTTTCCCCGAAAGGACTTCCAGGGGGATACTAGAGCGTCCACTTGAAGGGTTTGGCGCTGTGAGAGCTGATACTCCGCCCCGACATTAAAAATGAGCACCGGGGCTAAAAGGGCGTTCCCTTTCAAATAAAGACTTTTGGGCGAATCGGACTCCTGGGCCGAAAGAGCTCCAAGGCTTAGTGCGAGCAGAAGGCTGGTAAATCGTCTCATTAACTTTCTTCCAACTCGGTGAGTAATTCCAATACAAAAGAAGGGTCTTCCCCTTGGTTCTTAACAAGGGCCAAGGCAATTTGCGCCTGCTCGGCAGCCATCTGGCGGTTGCCCAATTTTTGATGAAGCAGAGCCAAAATGTAGGTATTCTCTACGCGGGCTTCGCGCTCAATCGATTCCGTGGCCCAGAGAACTGCCTGAGCTAGGGAGTCGGGATTAGCGATATGCTGCCAAAATAAATAGCAGGCCTGATCCAGCTCCGCGCTCTCACTCGCTTGCCCAGTTTCTAAATGCGCAAGAGCGGCCGACTCATACGAGTCAAAATCCCCAATGGACGGATAAAAATTTATAGCCAAATGTTCGAGTTCTTCCTTTGCGCGCTGTCTTCCCAAAAGTTTGGTAGCCCCGTTCAAAAAAAGGGCCTCATTCAGGACCCCTTGTTCCAAATCCATGGACTCAACGGCAAGAGAATTTAGCCGCACGCGGGATTCAAACGATTCGTAGATGTCTTTTGGCAAAAGCTCTTGGATCATTTTTCGGTTGCTTACAAGCACCTCAAAATTGGGGTCTGCAGTCCTATCCACACAGGAAAGAAGTAAGGCAATTTCGTCATGTGAATACGGCCCGATCGGCTTTAACGTAAAATAGCGCTCACTGACTTTCTTAGCAAACTCAGGGTCCTTTTCTAAATATTTTTTACTGGTATCCATTAAGAAAACCAAATCGGTCTCCCCCTTTTCAAATCGCTCTTTTAAACTGCCTTGCTTTCGCTCAGCAAGTGCCTTGGCACCCAGTTTCAAAAAAGCCTCTTTATTTAAATACCCGTACCCTCTTAAGAGCACCTCGCCCTTGGAATCTAAAAAAAGGTAATGTGGAAACGTTTTTACGTCATAGGTGATGGCAAGGTCTTTCCCCTCGCCTTTCTCCATATCCATCTGAACGTTGATAAAACTTGAATTGTAAAATGCGCCAACCTCAGAATCCGGAAAGACGTTTTTAGCCATGAGTTTGCAGGGGCCACACCACACGGCGTAGGCATCAATAAAAATCAATTTATCCTCTGCATCGGCCTTCTTTAAAAGCTCTGAAAACGAGCTCTTTTCAAAATCAATACCTTGATTTGCCAGGCCCATCACGCAAAGAAATAGCGACACCAGGGCTAAGATTTTACTCATACTAATAAACAAATGATAGGTAAATATACAGAAAAACCCCTCAATGCACCATGGCATTTCTGTTCATTTTTTTCATTTGAAGGCGTGACCTTCTCTAATGAAGACGAAACGAGCCGTTTAGATTTCTTTAGGCTTTAAGTGGGACAAGCAAATGAACGGTTTCTAAGGCTAGAGCAAAAAAGTTCAAGAAATGAAGTAAAAAAGGGAAATTATATAAGAGGGTGAAGTGCGCAAAAGTATTATCTTGCATCAACTTAAAAACGGATACCCATCTTGGACTCATGATTCTAATTGTAGACGACTCCCCGCAAAACATCATTGCTTTAAAATTAGTACTGGAAAAGAATAAGTTTGCAGTAGACACGGCCTGTTCAGGAAAAGAGGCTCTCAAAAAGATTTTAAAGCAGTCGTATGTCCTTATAATTCTGGACGTGCAAATGCCTGAGATGGATGGATTTGAAGTTGCAGAGGCCATTTCGGGGTTTGCAAAGGCCAAGGAAACAGCCATTATATTTTTATCTGCCGCGAGCGCCAATTTAAATCTTATTACCCGGGGCTACTCCTCGGGAGGACTGGATTACATTACCAAGCCGGTGGACATGGATATCCTTCTACTTAAGGTCAAAACATTTTACCGAATCTACGAGCAAAGCCGCGCCCTGGGGCTTATGCAAGACACCTTAAGGGAAGAAATTGAAACCCGAAAAAATGCAGAGCGCAAAAAGGACGAGTTTATCAGCATCGCCAGCCATGAACTGAAAACACCGATGACCAGCGTCAAGGGCTATATTCAACTCATGGAGCGGAGCTTAAACAAAGGGGACATCGAGACGACCAAACTGCGCCTTACAAAAGTGCAAAATCAAATTGAAAAATTAAACCACCTGATATCCGATTTGTTAGACATTTCCAAAATCGAGGGTGGGAAAATGCGCCTTAACATGCACAGTTTCTGCATGAAAAAACTTCTTAATCAGGTTTTTGAAGTGATGCAGCCTTCGAATCCTTCGATTGAGTTCCGCTTTGAAACGCAGTTCGATGATCTTATCTACGGGGACGAAAACCGCCTGGAACAAGTCGTAATAAACTTTCTCACTAACGCAATTAAATACGCCCCTGGAGAAACGCTAGTTCTAATCACCTGTGCTAAAAAAGACAACCAATTCTTTTTCTCGGTTCGCGATAAAGGCATTGGCATGAGCGCGGAAGACTGCAAAAAAGTATTTGATAAATTTTACCGCATCGAGGAATCCTCTGAGCGTTTTCAAGGGCTTGGCATTGGCCTGTACATCTGTAAAGAAATCATTGAGCGCCACCAAGGCACCATCGGAGTAAAGTCTAAAATTGGGCAGGGTTCTGAATTTTACTTTACTATTCCATTAACTGAAAGCATGCCACAGAATCCTTCTTAAGGCTAATAAAACGTTTATGAACTACAAATCAAATTTTCTATACGGTATTGGGCTTGCCCTAGTCATCCTTCTTGTGAGTTCCCTTGCATCGTACCTAAGCATTAAGAACTTAATTCATAGTGCCCAGGACGTCACAGAAAGTAGCGAAACGATTGCCAATATTCACGGCGTACTCTCCATTATAAAGGATACCGAAACCACTCAACGAGGCTACCTTCTTACGCATGATGCGCAGTTTTTAGAACCCTACAAAGAGGGAAAAAGGCAAATACAGACCGCTCTTGAGGCCCTACCAAAGGAATTAAGCGACACAAAAACCCAGAGGCAAAATTATCAGGCCCTTTCCCTAGCCCTCGAAAACCGAATCCGAATTTTAGACCGCAACCTGGAGCTCCAGAACCTCCACTCGTCAACCACCACACAAAATATTGTGGAGGGCAAAGCCATTATGGATGAGATCCGCCAAATCATCATCCATATGAAAAATGAGGAAAATATGCTTTTGGCTCAGCGCACAGGACAAATGAACCAATTTGCCTCCTTCACACCCTACCTAATTATTGCCTCCTCGGTTCTGGCCTTTATAATCACCTTTTATTATTTTAGAAAAATCTCACAGAGCTACCAAAGATCGCGCGCACTTACTGAGAAACTTGAACAAAAAAACAGTGAGAGCGAAAACCGCCTTTTAGCTATTGAACAGGTGGCTGAGAAAATCTCGACCGGTGATTATAATATTGTGTGGGACCAAAATGCCACAGACACGCTGGGTAGCGTTTCTGGATCTTTAAACCATATGGCCGAGTCCCTTAAGTCCAGCTTTACGCTCTTAGAGCAAAAACAATGGCTAAGCGCGACAAGCGCGCAGCTCGCGGAGCGCATGATGGGCGAAAAAAGCCTTGAAACTTTGTCTCAGGAAATTCTAGAATTCCTAACAAGCAAAACCCGCAGTTCCGTAGGGGCCCTTTACCTCTTCCAAGAGCAAGACCACCACCTTCATTTACAAGGCGGTTTTGCGGTAGATCCTCAAAGGCTTCAAAAAAAACTGCAAATTGGTGAGGGACTCGTGGGCCAGGCCTTCCAATCAAGGCGCGAGATTTTCCTGGAAAAATCCCATCCAGATGCTCCTTTGGTGAGCTTTGCCACGGGCAACACCATTCCAGTCAACCTTATTATCCTTCCCCTCACGCGCCACAACATCCCATTGGGTGTTTTGGAACTTGCCACGACCCAAGTTTACAGCGAGATTGAACTCGAATTTCTACGCAGCTCCGCAAGTACCATTGGCCTGTCCCTATTTGACTCGCAGAATCGCATTAGGCTTCAAGAGCTTTTGGAAGAAACACAGAGTCAAAGTGAGGAGCTCATGAGCCAACAATCGGAACTTGAAAACATTAATTCAGAATTGGAAGCCCAGAGTCAAAAACTCCTAGCCTCAGAAGAAGAACTTCGGGTCCAGCAAGAAGAGCTCCTGCAATCGAATCAAGAACTTGAGGAGCGTGCTCACATGCTCGAGGAGCAAAATTCACTGATTGAACAGCACAGTTTAGAGCTGCAGCAAAAATCGATCGCTCTGGAGCAAAGCACCAAGTACAAAACGGAGTTTCTTGCCAACATGTCGCATGAACTTCGCACCCCTCTAAATTCGATTCTTCTTCTCTCCAAGCTCATGACGGAAACCAAGGAGCTCGAAAAACAGTATATCGAATACGCCGAGGTTATTCACAGTTCGGGTCAAGGCCTTCTCACGTTGATCGATGAAATCTTGGACCTTTCAAAAATCGAGTCTGGCAAAATGAGTTTAGAGCTCAGTGTGGTTCCACTTGCGGAAATCACCCAAAGTATGAAAATGCTCTTTAGCGAAGTAGCGAAAGAAAAGAAATTAGACCTCGAGATTAAATCCTCGAACCTTGAACTCGAAACGCTCTACACGGACAAATTAAGAGTTGAACAAATTTTACGAAATCTAGTGTCCAATGCCTTAAAATTCACCTCTGAAGGGAAAGTAGCGTTGCTTATTTCAGCGGATAAAGATCAGGGGACTGTGTCGTTCCAAGTCACAGACACAGGCATTGGGATTGCAAAGAGTAAAATCAATATGGTGTTTGAAGCATTCCAGCAGGCGGACGGTTCAACTCAACGCAAATACGGTGGCACCGGCCTTGGACTTTCCATCAGTCGAGAACTCGCCAAACTTCTAGGTGGGGAAATAACCCTTACGAGCACCGAGGGAAAAGGCAGTACATTCACCTTAACGATTCCAATTAACACCCCGAAAGTCCAGGAAATTTCCACCCCAGAGACTCCAGTTAAATACGTGGAGCCAATTCGAGCTGAAGTGCCGCTCGAAGCTGGTCCAAAACGTTTTCTTTCCCCAAATATCCCGGAACCGGTGGACGATGACCGCGAAGGGATTACCGCGAGCGACAAGGTTATTCTTATTATTGAAGACGATACGGCCTTTGCAAAGATCCTTTTGGACTATGCCAGAAAAAAAAGCTACAAAGGTCTGGTGGCCGTTCGTGGAGATCAAGGAATTCAGCTGGCTGAGCACTTTAATCCTTTAGCTATTCTACTAGACATTCAACTCCCAATAATGGACGGCTGGCAGGTCATGGAAGCCCTTAAATCAAATCCGAAAACCAAACCCATTCCCGTTCACATCATGTCCTCAATGAAGTTTGGCCATGAGAGCCTTCTTCGTGGCGCTGTAGACTTCATTAACAAACCCTTTGCCCTTGAGCAGCTGCAAGTTATTTTTAACACCCTTGAAAAGGCCATTAGCCGATCCCCTAAAAAAGTGCTGATCGTGGAAGAAAATCCACAACATGCCAAAGCATTAAGCTATTTCTTAACGACGAATTCCATCTCAAATACGATTGCCGCGAATGTGGGACAGAGTATTGATTCACTCACCAACCACGAGGTGGACTGTGTTATTCTCGATATGGGCGTTCCGGACCAAGCAGCCTATGAGACTTTAGAGACAATCAAAGAAAACCAAGGCCTTGAGAAACTTCCCATTATTGTTTTTACGGGTAAGAACCTGTCTAAAGGCGAGGAGAGCCGTATTAAAACCTATGCAGATTCCATTGTCGTTAAGACAGCCCATTCCTACCAACGGATTTTAGATGAGGCCGAACTTTTTTTGCATCTGGTGGAAGAAAAGAATCGAAAACAGATAAAACCTGACTTTGGCGATACCCAAGGGGTTCTTCGAAATATTTTAAAAGGAAAAACGGTGCTTGTGGCAGACGACGATGTTCGAAACATCTTCTCGCTTACCAAAGCTTTAGAACTTAATGGAATGGTTGTTTTAACAGCGCTAGATGGCAAAGAGGCCCTTGACGTCGTGAAAGCACACCCCGAGGTGGATGTTGTACTCATGGATATGATGATGCCCGAAATGGACGGTTTTGAGACCATCGCTAGGCTCCGCGCAAACCCTGAATACCGAAGACTTCCTATATTAGCTGTGACCTCCAAGGCCATGATGGGCGACCGTGAGAAGTGTATGGCGGCCGGCGCCTCCGATTATATATCAAAACCCGTTGATCTCGACCAATTGGTCTCGCTCCTGCGCGTTTGGTTATACGACCGAAACTAATAAAAAAAAACAAGGAATGACGCAAGAAAAGAAAATTCTGATCATCGATGACGATAGTAAAAACATCTACGCCCTAAGTGCTGTACTTAAGGCTAAAAAATTCCCTTGCGTCTCGGCGCTGAGCGCAAAAAAAGGCTTTGAGATTTTAGAGAAGGACCCCAGCATTTCCTTGGTTCTACTCGATATGATGATGCCAGAAATGGATGGCTACGAAGCGATTCGACTAATTAAAGACAACCCAACTCTGCAAAACCTACCGGTGATAGCCGTGACCGCCCAAGCCATGGCGGGAGACAAGGAGAAATGCCTCGCGGCAGGCGCAGATGATTACCTTTCTAAACCCGTGGACTTACTTCAACTTCTAAACGTACTTCAACAGTACTATTAAATTACACTTGTGGAACCATTCGACGAGGCACATATAGACCTATTACTCTCAGACATTCTCGAATTGTATGGGTACGATTTCACGGGCTATTCTCGAGCCTCTTTAAAGCGTCGAATCTTTAGACTCTACGCTTTAGATAAGTTTGTAAGTTTTGCAGAATACCGCTATCGAATTCGCACAGATAAAAATTATTTCAATCGGTTTTTAGAAGAAATTACCATTAACGTCACAGAGATGTTTCGGGATCCAGAGTTTTACAAAACGCTTCGAGAGGACATTTTACCTCGCTTTAATACCTATCCTTTTATCCGGATCTGGGTGGCGGGGTGCAGCACGGGGGAAGAGGCCTATTCTATTGCCATACTTTTGAAAGAACTAAACCTACTTCACAAGAGTTTAATCTATGCAACGGACCTAAATTCAACGGTTTTAGAAACGGCTTCTGAGGGCATAATTCCCCTAAATAAACTCAAACTTTACACGGAAAACTACCTCAACTCTGGGGGAACGGAACAATTCTCAGACTACTACTCTGCCAATTATTCACTTGGAAAACTTTCAAGCGAATTTAAGAGCAC
>DCJS01000015.1:0-1422 GCA_002319955.1 Flavobacteriales bacterium UBA1694 | reverse complement strand
ACTAAAGAAAGTCTTGATTTCTCAACCATTGCGACGCGGTACCAACGTTTAGCGGGGGTAAAAATTTGGCGTAAACAAAATTAGCATGAGAAAGACAAACGTATTATTAATCGGTGGATCCGCTGGAAGTCTAGACGTCTTGTTTAAATTTCTGCCCACACTAGATCCAAACCTGAATTTCCCCCTGATCCTTGTGGTGCATCGTAAATCGGGTAAAGAGGAACTGCTAACCCAACTCTTAGCCAGCAAAACACAACTTAAAGTGAAGGAAGCTCAGGAAAAGGAAGTATTAGAGTCGGGTACGCTTTATATTGCGCCACCGGGATACCATCTGCTTATCGAAAAAGACCACACCCTTTCGCTGGACTCCTCTGAAAAGATTAATTTTTCAAGACCTTCCATCGATGTCAGTTTTGAATCCGCTGCAGCGATTTATGGATCTGGCACCATAGGTTTACTCCTTTCGGGCGCAAACGCAGATGGAACACAGGGCCTAAAATGCATCCAAGAAAAAGGAGGATTTTGCATCGTGCAAGATCCAACGACGGCCAAAGTCCCCTTCATGCCTTTGCATGCCAGTACGATGCTAACGGTAGATCGTGTTCTTAAGCCGCAGCAGATGGCTCAGTTCATCAATTCCTTAAACTAATTAATCCCTAGTCCAATGGCAAAAAGAAAAGTATTTTTATTTGATGATAACGAAGAAATTCTCAATTTATGTGTCGAGATTTTAGAAGACTTGCACTGTGAAGTGCAAACATCCCCAACGACCACCAACCTCATCGCGCAATTGGATCAATTTAAACCGAATTTAATTTTCATGGATAATTGGCTCCCAGAGCTCAGTGGCGTGGAGGCCACGCAGCTTATTAAGGCGCAAGCTCAATTCGCTCACATTCCCGTGGTATACTTCACAGCCAACACAAACATTGAATACTTGGCGCAAATTGCCGGTGCGGACCGCTACCTGGCTAAGCCTTTTGATATTGAAGAATTCGAGACCATCGTGCTTTCACTTTTAGACGACTAAGAAGAGCTGGCATACGGACTAAAAGACAATCCTGGTCGAATACTTTTCTTTGTTTATGGCTTCTCAAACGGTAGGGATTCTACTGTACCACGTAAGACTTCCCTAGTCCACTGGTTTTTCTCATTTAAATAGAAAGGTGAAAAGAGGTTTACCAAAAAATTCTCTGTGAGTCCTCATTCGAGACTAACGGGCGCAATTTGACGCTTGATCGTGAAAATTTGAAATAATTCAATAACCTATTTTTAGGCCATTAATATAAACAAACTATAATAAAATAGCCACATTATATAATATAATTTATCAAAAAGCTTATTTTATCACGAATTGTTTTTATTACCTTTACCCTTCACTTTAAACACAATTATTATGAAATCTTTTCTACTTTTAACCTT
>DCJS01000035.1:9016-19731 GCA_002319955.1 Flavobacteriales bacterium UBA1694 | reverse complement strand
TAAGCCCAGCAGGCCTACTGCTGGGTTTTTTGGTATAATCGCCTCGCTTTATGAGCATTGTTTGCAAAATTTTCGTATTTTTGCGAACCTTAATTTTAATCAAATAATAGATCATATAATGAACGTTACAGCACAAAATCATGATGAGGTAAGCGCATTACTTACAGTGACCGTTGACAAAGCGGATTATAAGGGAAATGTGGATAAGCAACTTCACAATTACGCTAAGAATGCCCAAGTCCCTGGATTCAGAAAAGGAAAAGTCCCAATGGGCATGGTAAGAAAGCAGTACGAAGCGCCAATTTCGATTGAAGAAATTAACAAAGTGGTTTCTGAGGGTTTAAATGCTTACATCAAGGACAACAATCTTAAGATGGTCGGCCAACCCGTACCGGTGCCTGTGGATGATTTAGATCTAAACGCAGAGCAGATTACGGTTGCTTTTGAGGTGGGATACGAACCAGACTTCAAAATTGATTTAGCTTCTTATTCCGCGCCACACTACCAAGTACAGGCTTCTGATAAAGAAATTGGTCAAAGCATTGAGAACATGCAAAAGCGTTTTGCAGCGCGTAGCGAGCAAGATAAAATTGGAGACGATTCTCAAGTAGCTCTTGAGGTGACTCAAGTGGTAGAAGAGAGCGCTGAGGGTGAGCACCACCACCATCCAAAGACGCTTACCGCTTCAAAAGAGACTAAAGCGCTTTTTGATTTAGTAAAAAAACTAAAAAAAGACGCCACTTTAAAAGTGACTAAGAAACAATTAGAAGAAAATGAGGACCTAGCGACTCAGCTTGGATTCCCGAAAGAAGAATTAGAGCATCTTCACCACGATGAGTTAGAGGTGAAAGTAACCGATATCTATTCTTTAGATCTTCACGAACTAAACCAAGAGCTTTTTGATAAAGTTTACGGGGAAGGAACCATTAGTTCTGAACAGGAGCTTAAAGGAAAAGTGAAAGAAGAGCTAGACGAGTATTTCCAACAAAACGCGGACATTCACTTTGTGAACAAGATTCTTGAGCAAGTGAACGAAAAGCAGGAGGTGAATCTTCCAGAAGCGTTCCTTGTAAAATGGTTGCAATTCTCAAATGAGAACATTCAGTCTGAGGCGCAAGCAAAAGAGATTTTTGAAAATGAAAAAGCAATCGTAAAATCTCAAATCATTGAAGGAAAGTTAATGACTGACAATGGAATTGAGCTTGATTATGCGGACCTTCTAGCCCAAAGCGAGCAGATGGTTAGAAACCAACTGGCTGTGTACGGAATTCACAATCTCCCAGACGAAGAAATTCAAAAATACGCAGTGGAAATGCTTAAACAAGAAGAGCAAGTAAGACAAATTTCTTCTGAAGTAGGTATGGCGAAACTTAAAGATGTGATTTTAGAAACGTCTGAAAAGAAAGCAGCAACAATTTCTCACGACGAGTTCTTAGAACTGCTTAAGAAGTAAGTAAAGGCTAAAGCCTTAGTTTATAAAAAAATCGACTCTCAGTAATGAGAGTCGATTTTTTTAGCTTTATGCAGAACTTAAAGTTCCGTTCTATTTTGTTTAAAACGCGCTTTAGGAATTATATTCCTTTTCCCACTCCTCAGCGGCATCGCAAAGGGTATCATAGAACTCTGCTCCGTACTTTCTAATCAGCGGTGTTTTTAGAAATTTATACACGGGCACCTCAAGGGATTTGCCCAGATCACAGGCTGGCGCGCAAATGGGCCATTCGTGGTAGTTTAAGGCGGTAAAGGTCGAGTATTCCACCGTGCGAATTGGGTAGAGGTGGCAGGAGATCGGCTTGTGAAACTCCACGGCGCCCTCTTCATAGGCTTTCTCTATACCGCATTTGGTAATGCCTTTCTCATCAAAGATGACGTAGGCGCATTCGTTTCCATTCACTAGAGGCGTGACAAGACCCCCGTCGTAAGGATCAAAGGTCCAAGCGCCCTGCGCTTCAATCGCCTCAAGCCCCTGGGGTCTTAAGTAAGGTCTTAATTTATCGGTTAGGGTGTCTAAAAGCTCTGCTTCTTCCTTCTCAAGGGGCGCTCCGGCATCCCCCTCAACACAGCAGGCTCCTTTGCAGCGGTTAAGATCGCATACAAACTGCTTTGAGAACACATCCTCAGAAATTAGTTTATTGTCTATTTGAATCATAGTGCAAATTTAGAAAAATTGAAAGTAAGTTCCGCCCTTATAAAGAAGCAGACAAATTAAGATAAGCCATAGGCCAAGTTCGCTGTACACATAACGCGGTAGGTAGCGCAGCATCCGGGAGAGAATTAAGCTCATGGGAAAGGCAAGCACTAAAAGGTATTCGTAATGGTGACCCATATAGAGCACAAGGCTGATGCTTTGGGCTAATGTGAAAACGAGTAAAAAGGTGTATTTAAATCGGGACGTGGGGCTTTTTTCATTGTAATGCTGGAAATGGTCTGCCACGGCAAAGATTACCATCAGCGCTATGGGGATTAGAAAGTGTAGGGGGTAATAGTCGTGCATTAGACCCCCGATACTAAAGGGAAGGTAGCTCGCATCAAGCGTGGTGTGCCCTAGGAAAAGCATCACACTCAAATAGGATCCAAGACATAGAATGATGCCGAACAAAAAACGAAATAAGTTTAAAATGATATTCTGAGACGTTGCGATAATATGCAGAATTACAAACAGGAGCATCGGCCAGTCGGAGGGCAAAAAAAGATAGTTTACCGCGCACAGAAATCCAACAAGAAGGTAAGCCTGTTTTCGAAGCTGCTCCTGGGTGGAGGTTAAAAGAAAAAGAAGAACGGAGTTGACAAACAGGGTTACTGAAATCCCCAGATCAATGGTTCCATCGTAAAACGCAAAAATAAGAGCTGTGTATAAAAACAGCGGAACATGCGTGTTGTAAGTCAGGTTTAATTGGTTGAAAACGAAATACCCTAACGCCACGCCGCAAAAGGCAATTGCGACCGAAATAAAGTCGAGGTAGCTGAAATTTAAGACGTTGAAAAATACCACTACCACGAGAAGAAAGAAAATATAGACCGGAATGGAAAAAATATTGCTTTCTTTTGAAAGTAGTTTGAACATTTTTTAATAGATTTGTGCAAAGTTAATTTAAAAAAGGAAAATAATGACATCTTTATGGTTATTCTTAGGTGACGTGTTCGAGTGGAGCTTTGGTTTTTACGATGCTGTAGGCAACGTTGCAAACTGGATTCTATTTTTTGTGGCCTCCGCCATATTCATTTATTGGTGCTGGGAGCTTGTTGTGCCACTTGGGAATAATAAAGACCGGGACTATAAGTCTCCGTCTAAAGTAAAGAGACCGTATTACGATCCTGCCATTTACAAAAAAGATTAATTAATTGATTGTTAGAAATACCGCTCCCTTAAAAAGAGCGGTATTTTTTTATGCCTAGAGTCTCTGCTGTTAACCAATTAACGAATCCTTTTCTAAGGCACAGGATCCTATGCAAGAACAAAGGTCTTTAGGTGGCCTTTGTAAGGGGGCATCAATTTAAAAATACCTAGAACTAGGTATTTTTATACCTTCTTTATTTTACTAGCTTTAGCGGCTGAATTTGCATTACACCAATCGAACTTCGTTTGATTTAATACCCGAATGCCCATTATGAAACACCTAGGTGCTGCGGTCTTACTTTTTGGACTGCTTAGTTTTCAATCCCTTAGGGCGCAAATGTTTTTATTTGAAGCCACGCAGTATGCCGCGTCCATTGATTCGACGGGCCAGCATGTTTTTAAGCCCTGTGATTTAAGTCTTTTTATCCATTTAGAAAAGGACCTTCTGTACTATATTGAGCGCGCAACCTATAGTGTAAGAGACCAAGAGGGAATCCGCAGCATGGCAAGAGAAAAATCTCAAACCGATAAGACGGTTTATTCCGCCCAACTTGGCACTGAAAAATTCAAGCTTATGGAGCTGAGCGATTACAAAGACGAAGCGAAACAAGACGATTTTGTGGTTACCGAAAATGGGGAGGAAACCACCCATTTTAAAGGGGTTTTTAGGGTGATTTACCTCACGAAGCAAGAGCGTTGAAGTTTTGTAAGTGCAACCTCTAATTTAAGTAATGTTATTAATTCTAAATTTAGTCTTATGAAATCAAAAATGGTTATTTTTTTAGTGGTGTTCCTTTGTCAGATGCCGCTTTTACGTGCCCAGTTAACACATTTTGAATCCTCAGAGATTGCGCAGACAAAAGATAATGATTTTGGGGGAAGGCATAAATTCGTTGCTTTTACGTGCTCTTATCTTATCGATTATGATCGTAAAATTCTCTCCGTCATGGAAGGGGAGGACCGCGTTATGACTCGGCAGTTTACCATCACAAATATCACGACCAGCGATACCTCAGACTATATTGAATTTAAGATTGAACTCGAGGGCAAGAGGCATTTCCTATTGCGCTTTTCACTTTATGAAGACGAGGTAGATAATTTACTTTACTTTGATAATGATATAGAAACTGTTCATTACAAGGGTGTCGCACAAGTCCTATACAGTAAAAAGACCTTTTAAAAAGAGGCTTGCAGCGTTTCGCTTTAGCGTATGGGCCGTTCACATAACACGCCTTTGATTCCCCAGTCGATTTAATCCACTAGGATTTCTTTTTTGGTCAATGCGCCTAGGAAAGGACCTGAAAATTTGATAAGAAGGCGGGTTTATTTTCGGTTGTGCACTGGGATGACTAGCACTGGAATCGGTGCATTTTTGGTTAAATCCTTTGTAAGACTTCCAACGAAAACGTCGTAGATCCCACTTCGACCGTGAGATCCCATCACAATATAATCGGCATTCTTGTCCTCAGCATACTCTAAGATGATCTCTTTGGCTAGGCCTTGGCGCAGCAGGTGCTCGCACTCGACACCGGAGGCTTTGATTTTTTCTTGAAGTTCGTTTAATAAACGAAGTTCTTCTTTAATTTCGTTTTGTTCCACTTCTGGAAAATACTGAAAGCCCATATCGCCGATAGCGAATCCAATATCGGAGGGGGCAACGTGAATTAGAAAGATTTTCCCACTTGTGGTCTTGGCAAATTTAACAGCTCCATCCACTAACAAGTCAGTGGATTCAGAGAAATCTACAGGAAATACAATATTAGTCATGGCAGTTTATTTTATCTCCATTAAAGTTACGAATAATTTTTACCTGAAAAAATTCTCAAATCGATTTAACATGAATTTAAGGTTCAGGCCGCATTAAAGTCTTATTTTTGGCAGACCTTAGTACTGTGTCATGAAAAATTTCTTAAAAGTCTGTTTTTTACTCGTTTTCTCGCTCTCTTTTGCTCAAGTGGACACCGCTCAAGTCGTTCTTAGCGATCGCCGAAATAGTGAAGAGGCCAAAGCGAAACCTTATGTGATTGTAATTTCCGCCGATGGCTTTCGCCACGACTACGCTAAAAAGTATGGGGCTAAGTCGCTCCTTGCGTTAGCAGAGCAGGGCGTGCAGGCCAAGGCCATGGTGCCGTCCTATCCGAGCGTCACAGGACCAAACCATTACGCCTTAATCACAGGGCTTTACCCCTCACACAGCGGTTTTGTAGACAATTACTTTTATGATCGCAGGCGTGAGGATGATTTCTCCATGGGACGCCGCGAAAAAATCACCGACGGGAGCTGGCTAAAGGGGCTTCCTTTATGGGGGCTAGCCGAGAAAAACAAGGTTCTTTCAGCGAGTCTCTTTTGGGTCGCTTCAAACGGCACCGCAGGGGGCATTCGTCCAACGTATTACTACGACTACCACGAAAAATTTAATGCAAGTGAGCGCGTGGCAATTGTCGAGAACTGGCTTAAATTACCGCAGGCTGTTAGGCCGCATTTGATCACCTTGTATTTTTATGAAGTGGATAAGATGGGGCATTTGCATGGGCCTGATTCTGAGCAGACTCAAAAGGCTGTACAAATGGTTGACCAGGCCGTTGGCGATTTAATGAAAAAAGTAGATGCGCTTGGCTTAAAGAATGTGAATTATATTTTTGTTTCGGACCACGGGATGCTCAGTGTGGATACTGAGAGTCCCCTTAAAATTCCTGAGCTCCTCAAAGATTCAAATCGCTACCGCTTTGTCAACGCGCAAACCCTTCTTCGTGTTCAAGTAAAAGATAAGAAGCAAGTTTTATCAACTTACCGTGAACTTAAAAAAAATAAAACAGCCGATTATAAGGTGTATTTAGCCTCGAAATTTCCAAAACGCCTTCATTACAGAACCTCGGATGATGTCTTTGGAACGCGGATGGGAGAGATTTATTTAGTTCCTCGAAAAGGTAAAATATTTTTAAACGAGGGAGATTATAAGACGCCTGGTAAACACGGGTATGACCCTAAAAAAGTGCCCGAGATGAAAGCCACGTTCTACGCCACTGGGCCTGAGTTTAAAACGCATAAAACAGTAGGGGAATTTAAGAATGTAGAGCTTTATGGTGTCGTCGCGGAGCTTCTAGATCTTCCTTATTCGCACCCCATCGATGGAACCAAAAAGACCGCAAAGAAAGTCTTGAAAAGGAAATGATTCTAAAGGCTTCTGTCTTTAGGCACGTAAAGCGATACACTTCGCTCGGGGCCGGGAAAATCCCCCCAGCCCGAGTCGTTAATTTGGACCTCCTGGGTTGAGTTTCCTAGAAGATCGTAAAAGACTTGGCCCTTGTAGTGCCCACCCACTTCCATGGAAATCTGATCGTCTCCTGAGTTATTAAGGACCACGGCGCAGCCTTCGAAGCCCATGTCCCCTTCTCGGGTCCAGCCAATACAATTTGGTTTGTCAAAATAGTCTCTCTGTCCACCATACGCATGAATTTTTCTTGCTTTAATTAGGGTTTCAAGTCCTTTTACAATGGGTAGGTCCACCTCATACTCATTACCGTCACTTCCTTTATCTGAGTAATTGGAACCGAAGAGATCCGGATAGAAGATGCAGGGGTAACCCCCTTCCCTTAGAAGTATTAAGGCGTAAGCCAGGGGTTTAAACCAGGGCTCCACAGGGGCTTCTAATTGCTGCAATGGCTGGGTGTCGTGGTTTGCAACCACCGTGACAGAGAGTTCTGGTCGAACCGCAACAAGGCTCTTCTTTAAGATTTGATTTAAAGCATAATGCTCGCCTTGTTTCGAAGCCAAATGGAATTGGTGTTGAAGGCAAGCATCAAAAAGGCTCATTCGGCCCTTGGTGGCCTCAATGTATTCTAAAAGTAAGGGCAGGTGTCCCGGAGCCCAGTATTCTCCAACGGCAAAAATTGGCTTTCCCGTAGTTTTTCTAAGCGTATCCAACCACTCGACATAGAATTCTGGCGATTGGTGTTTGACGGCGTCTAAACGCACGCCATCAAAGAAAATTTGATCGTGCAGCCATGTGCCCCAGCGCCCTAGTTCCTCGCGAACGAAGGGACTGCGGTGGTCAATGTCGTTATACATAAGGTAATCGTAGTTGCCTTTTTCTTCTCCAATGACCTGCTCCCAGCCCGCGCCATGCTGGTTTATAATTTGAAAGATGCCACTTGGCTCTCCCTCAGCGTAATCGACCCCAGAGAAACAAGTGAAATCCCATTGGAATTCAGAGTAGGTCTTCCCTCGACCAGGAAACGTGAATTTGGTGTAGCTTTCAATTTCATAGGGCTCAGAGAGGTTGCGTTGGCGGTTTTCGGGGTCCACGCGCACGGCGTGAAAGGTTTCTTTTTCATCTCCTCCCGCTTTATGGTTGAGAACGATATCGGCTACAATCGAGATGCCGTGGGCCTGCAGAGTCTTACAAGCTGAAAGAAGCTGCTGCTTTGTTCCATACTTGGTTGGAACCCCGCCTTTTTGATCAAATTCGCCCAGATCGTAGAGATCGTATGGGTCGTACCCAACCGAATAGCCGCCACCCGCTGCTTTATAAACAGGCGGAAGCCAAATCGAGGAGATTCCAAGCTCGCTTAGAAAGTCCGCTTTATGTTCGAGTTCGGTGTAAAGCGTGGCATTTCCTTCACTGTACCAGTGGAATCCTTGAAGAAGTACTTGATTCATTCAAGAAAGTTAAACTAAAATTCGAAAAGATTGGCTGTTTTTTGAGGCGAAATTAAAAACTTAGAATCTAAGACCTAAGGCCTACTTTGGAAATTAGGTTCTAATTTCCCTCACCAAAGCGTTTGATTTCGACACGGCGCTCTCGTATTTTCAGTGTCGTGGTCGGAAGCTCACTGTTTGTACTTTCCTTTACTTCAACAGAAATCGGTTCTTGGTCCACGTAGACGTACTGCTGAAGACCCGCTGGATCCACACTCATGGTATAAGTCCCTAAGGGAAGGTAGGCGCGGTATTGGCCTCTATTGTCTGTGTAAAAGGTAAAGGCGACACCATCGGGACCGGTAAACACCACGGGAATAGCGGCGATATTCGCCAGCACTTCGTATTGGTTCTTATTGTAGTCCGCGTATTTTAGGGCGCCGGAAACAGTGCCCGTCTCTTCTAGTGGAATGGAGACTTCAATTCCCCGACTGTTTAAGCTGGTCTCAATGGTTGCAGCGTACCATTCATTCTCTAGAGATTTAATAGTGTACTCGCCATAAGGGACTTTGCGGTATTTAATTCGACCGTCTTTCCCTGTGATAAAGAGCGTTTTGTTGATACTAACCTTTTTGTTGACGGCAGGCATATCAATGCCCTGGGTAAACTGCCCATTGTTATCAAGGTCGTGGTAGACAAAAATTTCAATAACGCCATTTTTATACGTCACGCTTGGGTCGCCAAGTTGAGCAATGGCCTGGGTGATTCCAAACTGAACATACGAATTTGCGAAGTCGTAACTGCTGTGCATGTATTTTGTATACCCGTAATACGCGAAGACTTTCGTGGAGCGCGTAAGATTAAAATCAAGGTTGGTTGAAAGTGAATAACTGTTTCCAAGATTGGAGTCCTTGGTGCCAATTCCGTTAAGGTAAACAGTTAATTTTTTATTGAAAAAGCTCTGGTTGTAAGAAAGCATACCCATGTACTTTTTAATGTCATCTTCTAAACTACCGTTTCGTGCTCCTTCATAGAGCATGAAATTTCCGTCCTGGGCGCTTAGGGTAAAAAGGAACCTCTTGAAATAATAACTAAGTTGAGCTTTGGACACGAAATTCATTTTCGTTCGATTGGTATAGCGCGATAGCCCCTCGGTAAGACTAAAGTTAACCCGGTGCAAATTGTTTTTCGAGTGATACCCAAGGCTGGTGAAAAGCAGAGCCGATTGAAACCGAACATCGGATTGGCCCATCAGAGAACTTAAATATATTGAGGTGGTCTCATCCTGAAATTGGGGCGAGAGACTCATGGAGATTCGCGGACTTAATCGAAACTGCGTTCCAAGGTCGATTCGGGTTCGCGTTGTGCTGTTTGAATAATCATAAAGTGGGTTAATATGCCTGGGCTCATAGATACTTAGGGAGGCGCCTAGCCATAGAGACATTTTATCGAAAGAGCGTCCAAGTCTTTGAGAAAATTGCGTGGTGCCTTTTTTAATACCAGGATAGTAGGCACTGCTGTAGTAATTTTCAGAGTTGAAGGTGTAC
Source organism: Flavobacteriales bacterium UBA1694 (assembly GCA_002319955.1). Classification (GTDB taxonomy): domain Bacteria; phylum Bacteroidota; class Bacteroidia; order Flavobacteriales; family Weeksellaceae; genus Planobacterium_A. The sequence continues at coordinate 10,209 of DCJS01000035.1, read as the reverse complement.
TTTTTCCAGCTCGTCCTGTAATTAAGTCCTAGGGCAATCGAGTTTTTACTTTGATCGATTTCGCCTTTCGAATTCGAGTTTCCATAGGCGGCGCTTAGGTGGTACTGGCTTTTGGTGCCCTCATGAATGTACTCCGTATTGAAAAGCATGTTTGAAGCGTAGGGATCCTGATCAAATATAAGATCGGATTCGATTCGAGCGTTTGGTGCAAGGTAGCGCGTGACGGTCGCAAATGAACTGTACCCACGCGGGGAATCCCTTAGGCTAAGAGGCGCAAAGAGGTCATAACTTTTTTCAAGTGCGCCTACACGAAAGGAGGTTTTTCGGCCTTCGCGCTGTGCGAGGTAGAATTCCGCGCCTCGCCCGACAAGGCTAAGATCTAAATCGCTCGAGGAAAGACTTCCAAGTTTAAGTCCCAGGCCCTGGCGCTCCACTCTTAAGTAGGAATTTTGAAATTGGGAACCCAAGTCGGTATTGTTGTACAAAGTGGCATTCAAGTTAAGTTCTGCTGAAATCTGTCCAAGCGTACCGGTCGTATTTATATCAATAGACTGCGCGGCTTCTATATCTGAAAAAGGGTTTCTTATGCTCCATGTGGCGTAGTTTCCCATGCCTACCTGGTTTAAGCGTCGCTGCTGATTGGGGTCAATGAATCGTCTGTTTCCGAGCGCGTTTTGCACCAAAACCATCGTGTTGCCAAGGTATTCATTTTTAGTGTTGAGCATAGCCACGTTCACGTTGAATAATTCTTGTGCTAGCAGATCGCGGTCCACTATTTTTGAGAAAACCACCGTTTTACTTGTAAAAGGGGCTATGGTAATTTCCTTTTCAAAACTAATTGGGTTTCCGGAGAGCGAGGGAAACGACGCAACGAGCTTAAGGGTTTCTACTTGGTTACCAGAGTTTGAGACCAGCGCTTTTATGCGAAGCGAGTCCCCGACTTGGTAAATGATTTCCTGAGGACTTACGGGCGAAATTTGTAGGTGTTGTTTCGCTTCAACAATTAAGGTCGTGGTAGACTTGGCCACTACGTTTTGCGCCTTATCCAAAAGGCGAAACTCAATGGGTGATTCTCCGGCGGGTTGGTTTTTAGTCACTAGGAACTTAAAGGCTAGAAATTTTTTCTCCTTCGCATCCAGGTGAACCGCTGAGCTAGGCTTAAGAAAATTAAGGGTCTTACTTCCAGAGGCAAG
>DCJS01000035.1:462-8992 GCA_002319955.1 Flavobacteriales bacterium UBA1694 | reverse complement strand
TTGATTGTTGAGTCCGGGGAGCCGCTTTTCAGTAGAAAGGATAAGGTCTCCAGTCTGAGCGCTCGCAAAGTAGAGCCCAAAGAGGAGCGTGATTATAAAGGTATGGCGCGCGAGTAGATTCACAGCCGTTATTGAGGGGTGATCGTAAAGATGACTGTCCCGCTGTAGGTTTCGTATGGTTTATTAAAGAATCCGATTGGACCTGTGGGAGGCGTGATTTCATATTTGAGGTCATACCACTTCGAAATCGTATGGGCTGAATTTGAATAGAGCACTTGGTTGGTAGGCGAGAGATTAACTCCTGGGCTATATAGGCCCGTCAGGTTATCTGCCATAGAGAGCTTTACGGTATTAAAAGATAGGGTATTACTTGGACTCGAGAGCTCACTACTTAACGTATGCACTTGGACAAAATAGGGGGTATTAGAAATAATCGAGGCGGCTTTGATTTGAGTCTTGCTCACCCCATTGGCATAGTCCGAGGGTGTTTGAAATTCCAGTTGAACGTTGGTTGCAGCGGGTGCTAGTAAAAGGGAGAACTGTTCACTTCCAGGTGGGATCCCAGGGGGCATAATTCTCATGTCAAAACTGATGAGTGAGGGCTGGCCAGTGGGTAGAATTTCGTTTTTCCTGTTCCTTATTTCTAAAGCCAGATTTACGCGGTAATTGTCCCAAGATTTGTACTGTTCGAGGTAAGCGCCGCCTTCTATCTCCACTGCATACCCTAAGTTGATTTGGAAATACCGATTTCTGATGGTTAAATCGTAAGATGAATTGGCCACAAAATTGGTTAATGCTGTGCTGAACGGAATTTTCGCTGTAATGAGTCCAAGAGTTCCTGCATTGGCGATTTGGTTATTATCGTTTGCATTTGGGCTTCCTTGACTTGTAACGGAATTAATCTGAAATTTTAATTTTCCTATATCCGCTGCGCTAATGGTCTGAGTCCCGTTTGTAATTGGACCAATAACCCGAAAGGAAAGAGTCCACTGGTTCATTTGAAAACCCTGTGAGGAACTTAAGTGAATTGGAATTTGGATTAAATTATTCACACGGGTGCCATCATAAGTGTCCACTGGAAGCCAGCCTGTATTGTAAGGGGCAATTTGTACTGCTTGTGCTTTAAATAAAGGCGTTGTGACAATAAAAAAAATCAAGAATAAAACGATTCTATTCATAGGTGAATGGAAGTTCGGCCATTTTTATAACATCATTATCCACTTGGGAAAATGTTGAAGTCGCGATGTATTTGCCTTTCTTTAAAGTAGGAGGCAGTTTAAGCACAACTTGTCTATGATCACTCGGCATCGTATAGATGATTTGATCTTCTAGTTTAATCGTGGATCCGTCACTTTGGGAAATAAGCTCGGAGGAAATAACCCCGTCGGTCCACGTGTTGCCAGCGTTATCAAAACTTAAGCGAAGCTGCTGGTCCTTAGACTCGTACTTGTAATCAGTAAATTCAATATCTGGATTCTTTTGAACTGAACTGTACCGATGGTAAAGTTTAATCCCTGTGCGCACGGAGACTTTAACTAAGGCGCCTTTTTCATTAAATGAATCGGTGGAATTCGTTTGCGTGATGTACAGCATGGCTGTATGAACAGGTTCGCCCTGGTTGCTTTGAGCAGGCGCGGTTAAGCTGATCTCTAATTCTCTGGCTTCTCCGGGTCCTAAGATGAAAAAGGTTTGTGGCATCACTGTAATCCAACTCGTTAGAGAAGTGGGTAAAGTCTGAGGATCGACCACAACGTTTGATCCTAAAGTATCATAGTGCCAATCGTTGAAAGACACCGTAAGATTCATGGTGCCGGTTTTACTCGGATTGCTTACCAATAGTTTTTGCGTTTTGGTTTCTCCGGCATCACTAACGAAGTACATTCTTGGAGGGCCAACGGTGATTCCCGTTTGTGCATATGCGGAAAGTGAACACCCAAGTACTAACAAGATAGTTAGAAAATAGTTATAGTGTCTCATACTAGTGAAAAAAGGCAATTTAAGAAAACTTCCTAAACTGCCTTAATTTATTTTTAGTTTAAAGCGCTATTATCTCGCTTCAATTGAATACGTTACCGTTGTAGTGTAAACTGTAGGGTTTTCTACATTGAAGTATTTATTTACATACGTATTTGCAGCTCCTTTTGCAGCATAATTAACGGTGAAGCTTTTATTGACTCCCCCTGTTGCGCTTTCGAATAATTCTTGAGGTGTAGTTGTTAGTGCTACAGCACCCTGATAAGTTGCACCAGTTATTGTGTTCGCCGCTGTTCCTGCACTTGCAGTTACAAGAATGTCGCTGGAGGCAATATTTTCTGTGATACCAGCGTTAGTGCTTTCTAAGGTCGCAAGATCAGACTTTATTTTTACTGCAAAAGCACCTGTGGAGTATATAGAAAGGTGGTCGACAATTGTCGCATCAACGCCGTCGTTATAATCAGCCGCAGTAATGTAATCTAAATCTACTGTTGCATTTGTTGCATTGACGATAATGGTTTGGATAGGATATAAATTTACATTTACAGTCGCTTGTTGTTGTGCGCTTAATGCAGTAAAGGCGAAAGCGCCGATAAGTAGTAGAGTTTTTTTCATTTTATTTCTTGTTGGTATTAATAAATTGTGCTAAATTTGAAAAGCGAGTGGTGTGCTCGTTATTTCCGTTTGCAAATCTACGCCAACACGCAGCCGATGGAATTATTAAAAAATACAAAAAAGTTATGTGAATGATTCGCATAACTTTTTTTGTTTTTTGGACTTTTGCGGCTTAACAACCATGAACAAAGGTTTTACAGTGGAAAACTGATTTTTTATATGAACAAGCGTTCGTAATTATTTCGCTCTAGTTTGCGTAAAGTTCTTTTTTAACTGGATTGTTTTTGTAGTTGATCAGGCGTCTCTTTCATAAAGTTCAAGGCCGAAGCACCTTGTTTTAAAGCTGAACGAAACTGGCCTGGTGTAATCCCAGTGTTCTTTTTAAAGAAATTCACGAAATTCGATTCTTGTGAATAACCCACCTGGTCGCTTATTTGTTTTATCGGCTGATCGCCCGTTGCCAGGAGGTACTTGGCGCGCTCAATCGCAAAATTAATTAGGTATTTTTTTGCTGTATAGCCAAAAACGTCTTTAATGGCGTTATCTAAACTACGCTTTGTAATGTTTAACTGCTCCGCATAGTACGTGGCATTCATAGAGATAGCCTCTTCGTGCGCGAGGATAAATGCAAAACGGTCGGCAATCTCATGTTCATAGGAGCGCTGCGAATGAATTCGCATTTCGCTGTCGCTACTTAGTAAGATGCGTATTAAAATAAATTCTAAGAAATTTAGAAGGCTATTTTTACGAATGAGTTGGCTGGCCCCAGGGCGGCGCACCGGAAGGTAATAATGCTCTAGGATTAGTTCGTATGGGAAAAAGTCGTTTTTGACTGCCAATCCTAAAGGACTTTTAAATAAGTTCCCATTTTTAATTTGATAAAGGAGCTCGAGTCGGTTCAGGAAAAGATTTTGGTCGAATCCAAAAACGAACGCGGTCTCATACTTTTTATCAAACCAAAACACGGTTCCCGGAGGAATAAAAAAGAAATTCTCAGGGTCAACTTGCGTCTGTACGCCGTCAAATAGGACGGTGACTGTGTCTTTCGCACTATAGAGTATAATGTAGTACTCGGCATCAAAATTATCTTTACCAGGGCTATAATTACGCAGATGAAAAAGCGCCCAATTTTTCGGAGTTTGCTTCATTTAATGTTTTTTTCAACGGGGATTCGTTCATTTGTTTAGAGAACTAATTTATTGCTATTTATTCAATTATCTATTAAATTAGTGGGGTATAAGTAAGAAATATGATAATTCGCATTATTTAGTGTTAGATGTCATATGGAATTATCAATTGAACAAAACGGACCTGAGTTTCTTTGTCCTGAAAGTTTGAGAGGCTAAGGCCTAGGAGTCGAATCGGCTTATCGTGCGGCCTTAGCTGCCATAGATGGAGTGCTGTATTTAAAATATCTTTTTGGTCGGCGTAGGGGTCTAAGGCGGTTCGACTTCGGGTGAATTGGGTGAAGTCGCTGTATTTGATTTTTAGAGTCAGTGTCTTGCCGCGAAGGGATTTTTTGAGGGTTCGCTCGTCGAGTTTCTGTGCTAAAATTTGCAATTCGTTATGCAGACTGTTTTCTTCATCGAGGGCCTGATAGAAGGTGTCTTCAACACCAATGCTTTTTGTTTTGCGACTCGGGTTCACTTCGGCCTTATGCAGGCCACGCGCCGCATTGTAAAAGTAAAGCCCAGACTTCCCGAAATTCACCGTCAGCTCTTCTAGAGATCTTGCTCTTAAATCTTTTCCATTAAAAATATGAAGCTCGTGCATGCGGTTGGCCGTTACTTTTCCGACCCCGTAGAACCGCTCTATGGGTAAATGCTCGAGAAATTCAAGAACCTGGCTCGGGTGAATAGACTTTTGGCCATTGGGTTTGCGGTAATCGGAGGCCACTTTTGCTAGAAATTTATTAACGGATATTCCGGCCGAAGCGGTAAGGCCGGTTTGTTTAAATATTTCCGCTCGTATCTCGCGTGCTATTTGGTTAGCTGATTCGATGCCTTTCTTGTTTTGAGTGACATCCAAATAGGCCTCGTCTAAGGAGAGGGGTTCAATTAGATCCGTGTAGTCTTTGAAAATGCTGTGGATTTGACGTGAGATTTCTTTGTAGCGCTCAAACCTCGGGGGAACGAAGATGAGGTTTGGGCATTTTTCAAGGGCCTTTTTTGAAGGCATAGCGGAATGAACACCAAACTTTCGAGCTTCGTAACTTGCTGCGACGACCACGCCCCGTTCTTTCGATCCAACACAAAGCGGCAGGTTTTTTAGCCTCGGGAAGTCATTCGCTTCCACAGAGGCATAAAAGGCATCCATGTCAATATGGATTATTTTTCTTTGGTCAGGGGTTTGCACAGGGCAAATTTAAGAAATTCCTTCTCCCTCGCAGATTTACTATTTTGAGATGGAAGGACTGGAGGGCTAGTTGACCTGAGCGATTAACTTGCACCTAAGACTGGTGGGATTTTAGATTTCGTCACAAAAAAAGCGCCTAATTGGCGCTGTAAGTCTGGTTTTCTATGGGAGTTTAGAGCTCATGGTCCTTGATTAGACGACGAACAACCTGAATGACGTTTGGCATGGCCGTGTCGGCCGCAGCAAGCACCTCATCGTGTGAGACGCTAAAGGCGATGTCTGGTCCTCCCACATCCGTGATGATGGAGATTCCAAAAACGCTCATGCCCATATGACGCGCGACAATGACTTCCGGTACCGTACTCATGCCTACGGCATCCCCTCCTAAGACTCTTACCATGCCGTATTCAGCAGGCGTTTCAAAGGTCGGGCCTTGGAGGCCTAAATAGACTCCCGTATGCACTTTAATGCCAAGGTCTTTTGCAGCGCTTAGCGCTGTAGCAAGCATTTTTGAATCGTAAGGCTCACTCATGTCCACGAAGCGTGGACCGAACGCTTCCAAATTCGCGCCACGAAGTGGATGTTCAGGCATGAAATTAATATGGTCTCGAATAAGCATGATGTCGCCGACTCTAAAGTCTGGATTTACCCCGCCAGAGGCGTTGGATACGACCATGTTCTTAATTCCTAGGAGATGAAACACGCGCATTGGGAAAGTCACGGTTTTCATGTCGTAGCCCTCGTAGTAATGAAAGCGCCCACTCATCATCAGCACTTTTTTTCCTTCTAAAAGTCCGTAAATCAGCTGGCCATTATGCCCAACGACCGTAGTCTGAGGGAAATTTGGAATCGCGCTGTAATCGATGGTTTTTATAACCTCGACTTCGTTTTTTAAAGCGCCCAGGCCAGAGCCTAGAACAATCGCGTAGTCGGGGGTGTCGCTAATGGCCTCTTTAATAAAGGCCGCAGAGGATTTAATGAGATCTAACATAAGATAATACCGTATGGTTAAAGGTTTCTGGATCGTCAAGCGTTACATTGATAGGCCAGTAGTACACTAAGTCTCGAAGGTAATCAAAAGTTTTTAGTCTGACGTAATCTTTCTCGGTCGTCAGAAGCAGTTTGTACTCTCCAAGTTTGTTGTATTCGGCCAAAATGGTCGTTATATCCTGGTCTGTAAAATTATGGTGGTCCTTAAATTTAAGGTGCTTGACTTTTGAGGTATAGTTTGAGAGGTGGTTTAATAAAGGGGAAGGGTTGGCAATGCCGGTGACTAGCAAAATGTCGTAATACGCCAGGTTGTTATCGGGGAGTATTTTGTGTTTACTGTACAGGTGCTCATCGTAAACTATCGAGGAGAAAAAGACCTTTTGATTTCCTTGGGGTTTAATTCGACGGCGGTAGTACGTCTTGTTTTCTTCGGAGAGGTTTACTGGGCATTTTGAGACCACAATAACGTCCGCTCTTTTTTTGCCCCCACGGCTTTCTCTTAAGTCGCCCGCAGGAAGCAAATAATCTTTGAAATAGGGATCGCTGTAATCGGTCATTAAAATGGTGAACCCTGGTTTAATGGCCCGGTGCTGCATGGCATCGTCTAAGACCAGCGCCTGTAAATCCATATCGTGGATTAGTTTTGTGGCACCCGGCACGCGCCGTTCGCTAACGGCGATTACAAAGCGGTTTTTGAACCGCTCAAAAAGTTGCATCGCTTCATCGCCAACGGTTTTGTAGTTGCTCTCGTAGTTGGTCACCCCATAGCCCTTGGTGGCTCTTCCGTAGCCGCGAGATAAAACGCCGGTTTTATAATTTTGAGCTAAAAGTTCTGCGACGTACATCACCATGGGTGATTTGCCGCTGCCCCCCACGGAGAGATTTCCCACGCAGAGAATTGGGGTTCTAAATCGTGTAGACTTTAAAAGTCCCACATCGTAAAGGGCGTTTCTGATGCCTGTGACTAAGGCATACAAAACGGAAAAAGGGTATAAGTACCAACGTTTCATCGTCTGCAAAACTACGGGTTTTCAGGCGTATTTTAAAATGGAATTTGACTCCTTTAAACTTTAATTAAAAAACCAGTAGGTCAGGGGTTCTAAAGGCTTAACGCTTTAGAAATCATAGCCCACTTTGAAGCTTAAGTTCGCCATGGTGCCTGAGTTTGCTTCAAAGGGTGAGTTAAGCAAAAACCCATACCCGAAACCCACTTTGAACTCGTAGTTGAAATTCTGGGCAAACGAGCGGCGCAGTCCATAGGAAGGGATAACGCCAATCGAGGGTAGAATCTCTAGATGGTCTTCACTGGAGATCACAAACCAATTGGGTGTGTAGTTGAAATCTAAACTAATGAAGTTGCCAGAATTGTTTTTGATGGATTTGCCTTTTTTTACTCTACGCTCTAAATTGTAGTAGTACTTCGGTTCTAAACTAAGGGCGGGAGCCAAGATGAACCCTGAATTCACAGAATCGCCAAACCAAAATGCGGCATTTAAAAGCGCGCTACTGCGTAGGGCAATCGCCTCAGAGAGTCGACTTTCGTTATAAACGCTTGCCCCTAAAAATCCAATTTGGACGCCGGTGACAGAGCGCTCGACTGAGGGCTGGGTGGGGACCTGCTGAGCAAAAAATAGGGAGCCTAAAAGAAGACTGCTTAAAAGAAGTGATTTCATGCGTTGTACTTGGTTTTTTTAAGAAAATACAGCGGCTAAAATAGACAAAGTGGGTGGAGAATTCAAACTTTTTTTGCCTCCAAGGGAGCCTCATAGTTTGGGTAGGCAAAGTCTTCTACATCCTTGGTCTTTAGCCACGTCCTAGAGGCCGTGGGATCAAGAATGAGAGGCATGCGTTTCTTTGTGTTATGAATTTCAGACATAAGGGGATTTGCATCAGTGGTGACAATGGAAAACGTCCGGGTTGTCTCACCCGATTCAGGGTCTTTCCAGTCGCTGTATAAAGCGCCTAGGGCAAAGAGTGGCTCGTTTTTTAAACCAATGAGATAGGGCTGTTTTTCTTTTCCTTTTTCATCCAGCCACTGCCATTCAAAAAAACCATTAACAAGGACTAAGGCCCGTTGGTCCACCACATCGCGGTAGCTCCTTACGGTCTTTAGAGTCTCGATTCGGGCATTGAGAGTGCGTTTTTGAAAGTCCCTATTTCGACCCCACTCAGGAATAAGGCCCCACTGGGCCGAGTGAATCTCGTTTGGCTCTTTATTTGAAATTAACGGAAGCATCGGATTTGCAAACCCATTAATTCGGTACTCCATATGGTAAGGGAGTCCTTTGTAGCTAGCCTCAAAATACTCTTCGAGTTCCTGAGGCTGAGAAAGTAATGATATATAATTGCACATAGTCTGCTGGTTAAAAGTAAAGATAGTATTTTTTGAAAACTCTAGGGCGCCTTAATTTGTTAAATTTGCGATTAGAAACCCACCCATTTCCTTATCTTTGGAGCTTAACGGTTTATAAAAATTTTGACCCACTTATTCTATGGAACTACTTATAATTGTGCTCTTAATCCTTTTGAACGGCGTGTTTGCCATGTCTGAAATGGCGCTCGTCTCCTCGAGGCGCTTTAAACTTGAATCGGGCGC
>DCJS01000035.1:0-439 GCA_002319955.1 Flavobacteriales bacterium UBA1694 | reverse complement strand
TGGGGCAAAGAAAGCTCTGGAGCTGTCGCAGCATCCCACGCGCTTTTTGTCCACCGTTCAGATTGGAATTACGCTAATTGGAATTTTGCTCGGTATTTATAGTGGTGAGAAACTTACGGGCCAGGTTCAAGATTTTTTAAATACAGTTGAATTTTTAGTCCCGTATTCTGAGACCCTTGCCACGGTTCTTATATTGATTGCCATAACCTATTTATCTATTGTTCTTGGGGAGCTTTTTCCAAAGCGCATCGGAATGCATTTTCCAGAAAAAATCATTTCGGCTTTAGCCATGCCGATGCACATCCTTTCTAAAGTCACTCAGCCTTTTGTTTGGCTCTTAACCGCCTCAAATAATCTGCTTGCAAGACTCGTTGGGCTCAAGGAGCAAAGTGGGGAATCAGTTAGTGAGGAGGAGCTTAAAGCCATTATGAAAGACAGC
>DCJS01000037.1 GCA_002319955.1 Flavobacteriales bacterium UBA1694 | reverse complement strand
CACAGTGACTAACGCGCGTGTACGCATTTTGAGTATCCGTGACATAAGGGCCAAAAAGAATTTTCATACCCATATCCGCCAGGAGTCGAGGAATTTCTGGAAATTCAACATCGTAGCATATCGCTAGGCCAACTTTGCCGCAGTCGGTGTCAAAGACTTTAATTTCATTTCCGCCTTTCATTCCGTAAAACCGTTTCTCGTTCGGGGTGATGTGAATCTTTCGATACGAATCAATTTTTCCATCTCGATGTAATAAGTAAGAGACGTTATAGAGCTCACCATTTTCTTCAAGCGGCATACTGCCGCAGATGATATTCACGTTATAACTGATAGCAAACTCAGAAACGCGCGTTTTAATTCCCTCCGTTAGCTTGGCTAATTCTAGCATACTTTCACGCTCGGAAAGGTGGTTGAAGGGGGCGAGTAGAGGCGTGTTGAACAGTTCGGGGAAAAGAACGAAATCTGATTTATAATCGCCCATGACGTCTACAAAGAACTCCACTTGTTCATAGAATGCGTCGAGGTCTTGAAAATGGCGCATCTGCCACTGCACGAGACCCAGGCGAACCACACTGTCTTGCATGGTGTTGGGACGCTTGCTATAATAGATATTGCTCCATTCCAAAAGCACCGCATTGTCCTGAGAGGAACTATCGCCGGGAAGATAGTTTTTTAAAATTCGGATGGGTTGAAAACTGTTTGTAAGTTGAAAGGTAAGCACCGGGTCGTAAATCTCCTTTTTGCGCACTTTTTGAATATACTGCCTCGGGGTCAGTTCTTCCATATGCTCATGGTAATTGGGGATTCGTCCACCAATCACAATGGATTTTAGATTGAGCGTTTCACAGAGCTCTTTTCTCGCATCATAAAGTCTTCTGCCAAGGCGAAGCGAGCGGTACTTTGGATCCACAAACATTTCTATTCCGTAGAGCACATTGCCGGAGTTGTAATGGGTGTTAAACGTTGAATTTCCTGTGATTTCAGCGTAAGTATGGTCGTCCCCATAGAGTTCGTATTGAACGATAATGGCCAGACAAGCTGCAGCCACCTCGCCGTCCACAGTCACACACAGCTGCCCGTCTGGGAAAATAGAGGTTAATTTTTGAATATTTCTTTTGTCCCAAACATCATCCCGCATTTCGGGATAGGATTTTTTCATTACTTCAATTAAGCTCGTGTAATCATCAAGATTAAGGCGTCGGATTTCTACCTGCATAGTGCAATTCTTTGTTCGAATTTACAAAAAATAAGTGCGCCACAAAAAGAGAAAATATAAAAGAAAATTTTATAAACTTGCCTTTTGGTTTTTTAGTAATTCCGCGGCAATTCGTTTATTTGATAACTTAAGGAATCGCGACACGAGCAAGACCGCTGAAATCGTTAGACCGGAACCTAGCGCAATCCACATGCCCCAAGCGCCCATTTTTAAGGTGACGCAAAGCACATACCCAACTGGAATGGTTAAGATCCAATAGGCAAAGAACGTTAGGTAACTCGGAATTTTTACGTCTTGAATACCTCTTAAAATCCCCAATGCTGTCACTTGGACGCCATCTGAGAGTTGGAAGAGCGCGGCAATGATCAATAATTTGGAGGCTAGTTGAATCACTTCCACGTCTTCTTTCTTAGTAAAGAACGTAGGCAAGACATCGCGTCCTACAATGAAAAATAGACCGCATAAAAGCATAAAGAGAAATGACAGCTTCAGATTGTTAATTCCTACGGCGCGTAATTCCACGAATTTTCTCTCGCCCAGTTTACGACCCACTAAAATTGTGGAGGCCACAGAGAATCCAATACAAAGATTAAACGTGAATGAGGCCATACTTAAGGCAATCTGGTGCGAGGCAATGTCCTTTGCACTGACAAGTCCACAAATAAAAGCTGCCCCTGCGAAAGCTGTGATTTCGAAAAACATTTGAAACGCTGTTGGAAGCCCAATTTTAAGCATCTTTTGGAACATGGTCGTTTTGAGCTCACTAAGCTTAATTTTAAAAGCTTTAACGTAGCGCCGCGTCGTGGAATGATTAACTAGGATATAGTATAAAAAGACCAACATGAAAATTCGTGCAATTAACGTGGCAAGGGCTGAGCCCTTCACGCCCATTTCGGGGAACCCCAAAAGTCCTTTAATAAACACATAGTTTAGGGCAATATTAATGACGTTGGCAATAATAGTCGCTTTGGTTACGCCAATGGTGTAGCCAAGACCCTCGGAAACTTCACGAAGCGTTTGAAAGGCCATAAAAGGAAGAATACTAAAGGCCATCACCGTTAAAAATGTGATGGTGTCCGGAATGATTTCCGGGGGTTGATTCATATGGTGTAGAAGGGGCGTAAAGGCAAGAAGTAAAATCATGAGCGCAAGACCCACAAGCATGTTGAGCACAAAACCATGACGAAATACAGAGTTGATCCGTTCATGGCGGCCCCGACTGTGCGCCTGAGATACCAAAGGCGGAATCGCAAAGGAAATTCCAAGGCCAAAAATAAATACCGAAATAAATAGCGCATTTCCAAGCGACACAGCGGCTAGGGCGTTGGCCCCTAGAAGGTTCCCAACAATAATGTTATCGAAGAGCTGCACGGAGACCTGCCCAAGCTGAGTGACCATCACGGGAAGGGCTAGAGTAAGGGTTTCTTTGGTATAATTTCGATTTAAAAAAGCCATCTGGTTTTTTTTTTGCAAAAATAAGCAATCCGATTTGACTCTAGAGCGTTTTTCAAAAAACTTAACGCCTCGTTAAAGGGGATAGACTTTGATTAAGAGTGTAAATGAAAAGAGCCGCTTAAAAAACAAGCGGCTCCAAGATCTTAAAATTAGGCGCTTATTTTCTGACAAACGCTGAAACGTCCTGCGCCGTAACAGGGTTGTTTCCAAGGATGATTAGGCGTTCGACCACATTCCTGAGTTCACGAATATTCCCGGTCCATGAAAAGGCTTCAAGCGCTTTAATCGCCTTGGACTCAAATTCTCTAATCGGGCTTCCCGTTTCATCGCTTATGAGTTTAGAAAAATACTCAACGAGAAGTTGAATGTCTTCTTTACGCTCATCAAGTGGTGGAACATAAATTTCAATGACCGACAGGCGGTGGTAAAGGTCTTCTCTAAAGCGGCCCCCTTCAATCTCTTTAGTCATGTCTTTGTTAGTCGCTGCTAGAACTCGAACATCAACTTTCACTTCCTTGTCACTTCCCACTGGAGAAACTTTACTTTCCTGCAGTGCGCGAAGAACCTTGGCCTGAGCGATTAGGCTCATATCGCCAATTTCATCTAAAAATATGGTGCCGTTATGGGCCAATTCGAATTTTCCTTGCTTGTCTTTGATTGCGCCCGTAAAAGAGCCTTTAACGTGGCCAAAGAGTTCACTTTCGATAAGTTCTGAAGGAATTGCAGCGCAATTTACCTCAATCATTGGGCCGCGGCTTCTCTCACTCTGCGCATGGATGGCGTGGGCCACCAGCTCCTTACCAGCGCCGTTAGGCCCGGTAATCAGCACGCGCGCATCGGAAGTGGCGACTTTATTAATCATGTCCTGGATCTTCTTTAAGCCTTCGCTTTGCCCGATCATTTGGTATTTCTTATTCACCTTTTTCTTTAAGGTGACATTTTCTTTTTGAAGGGATCTATTTTCGTTAAAGAGCTTCTCCTTATCGAGGGCGTTTTTCACGCTCGTAATAAGTCGGTTTATATCGATTGGCTTGGAGATGAAATCGTAGGCGCCGTCTTTCAGACAGTCCACCGCAACATCAATATCGGCATGCCCAGAAATCATGACAAACGTCGTTTCTGGTTTCAGCGTCAAGGCCTGTCTTAAAAGCTCAGTCCCTGAGAGTTTAGGCATTTTAATATCCGAAATTACCAGAGCAAAATCATCTTTTTCAATCAGTTTATACCCTTCGAGACCGTCCGCAGCAATGGAAATTTCGTAATCGGGTAGTTCGTCCGAAAGAATGTTTTGAAGCACTCCGGCGATGGCTTTTTCGTCTTCAACAATGAGAATTTTTTGCATAAAGGCAAATTTACAGTTATAATTTGAGGAATTGAAATTTTAAATGAGGTTCTAGCAAAAACTATTCCTTTTGACCCTATAATAGAGGCCTAAGGATTCAGAGTGACTAGTCACGCGAGCCAAATAGAGCCGAACCAACGCGCACTAGTGTAGCGCCACAGTCGATTGCTAAAGCGTAATCGCTGCTCATTCCCATCGAAAGGGTTTTAAAAGGGTAGTAGAGCTTTAGTTGGTCATACAAGTGCTTTAAGAACTGAAACTCGCCTTTCACTTGATTTTGGTCTGCGGTAAAAGAGGCCATGCCCATTAGGCCTTCAATTTCCACGAAAGGAAAAGCCCCTGAGTTCCATTTTAGCAGCAATTCTTTTGTTTCATTGACTTCGAGGCCATATTTGGTGTCCTCCTGGGCAATCTTGACTTGTAAAAGAACCTTAATTTTTCGATCTATTTTTTCAGCCTGCTTATTTATTTCGTTTAATAATTTCTCGGAGTCTACACTTTGAATGGTGTCGATGAAGGGCACGATAAACTTGACTTTATTTGTTTGTAAATGGCCTATTAAGTGCCATTCTATAGCGGAGGGAAGGACAGGATGCTTTTCCAAAAGCTCCTGGACTTTATTTTCCGCGAATAGTCTCTGCCCTAAATTGTAAAGCTCAACAATGGGCTCTATGGGGTGGGTTTTGGAGACCGCGGCTAAGGTGACGTGTGAAGGTAAAGTACGTTTTAAATTTTTGTAATTCGTTTCTATAGACATGGTCAAAGAGTTTTCATAGTTCCATTAGTAGCGTAGCAGCGCTCTCGCTCGTCGTGTTTAGGCTGGAAAAGCAAAATTACGAAATTATATTCCAATACGTCGAGTAAGAACCTTATCACGGGGATTCGTTTGGACTTTAAGGGGGCGCTTAGCAGCAGTCGCATTTGAATGGAGGTGCAGCGTTTGATCGTTTTTATAATCTACGCTCTGATCTAGGCTAGTTTAGTGCCTGTCCTATTTTGCAACTGGGCATTGGGTGCATTTGGAACCTTCTTTTGTCGGGAAACAAAAATTTGTATATTTATGGAGCCTTATTAGTTGGTTATTATGAGTACGACAGAGCGCACCTTTTTTGAGGGTTTATACGGAAAGAGTTCCATTGAATTTGTTAATGGACTCGTGTATATTTATCCGTTCGGTGTGATTGGAAAGGAAAACAACAATACGGTAAAGCCGCACATCCACAATAACCAGTTTCAAATTTTTTTAGTAATTGAAGGCAGTACTATTTTGATTCATAATAATGAACGTATCCCGCTCGAGGGGCCCTGCTTTATAACCATACCCAAAAATACGCAGCACGGCTTTGAACACCAAACAGAAATGAAAGGCTGGATCATAAGCCTCTCTGATATCGTATTAGAAAATATGATTAAGCGAGAAACAGGGATCGTCATCGCGATCGAAACTTTTCAGATCGCCCAGGTAATCAAGGAAGATTTTTCACAAGTCGTTTTTGAAAATCTGCTAGAATGCGTCGAGGAATACCATCAGGAGAATTTAGGGAAATTGGTAATGCTTGAGAGCATGATTGGGAAAATCATCGTTCAATTAAGCCGAATTCCCAAAAGTACGCCGCT
>DCJS01000039.1:6353-10425 GCA_002319955.1 Flavobacteriales bacterium UBA1694 | reverse complement strand
CCGAAGTTTCCCCGGCTATTTTGAGGGGAGATATAATCAATTTGAGGCACCTTCGATTGGAGATACTCGATATCGCCCAGATGAAGATTCATTTGGCGTCCCTTCGGAAATCCCGCGTAAGGGATGTTTGTGTTTTGGGCCCACATGAAGATGGAATTGGTTGCAAAGCCTGAAAAGACTTTGTCAAACCCGTTCTCCATTCCTTTCGCAGCGCCAAGTAGTGCGACGTAGAGGAACATACCCCAAGCCACACCAATCATGGTTAGAAACGTCCGAAGTTTGTTGTTTCTAAGTGAGTGGTAGATCTCCTGCCAAGTGTCGCGTTTGAATAGGATGTTCATGGAGCTTTAATTTCTTCTTATTTTTTTCTCTTTTATTCCGTTCTAAGGGCTTCGATTGGTCTGATTTTACTGGCTCTATAGGCAGGGACAAACCCCGCAATTAATCCCGAGACAATTAGGGCCACAAAGGCCATCATAATGGTTCCCCATCCAACTGAAGGATTCATAATAAAGTACTTTTCTAAATTATCGCCAATCAGTTCTAGAGTCAGGATGCCCAAGAGCACACCGATAATTCCTGAGATGATGGTAATAACCAAACTTTCCTGGACGATCAGCCCCACAATACTGCCTGGCTTAGCACCAATGGCCTTTCTTACACCGATTTCTCTTGTTCGTTCTTTAACGATATAGACCATAATGTTTGAGATTCCAATGATCCCAGCCATCAAAGTTCCAAGTCCAATGAATCCAACAAGCACGGTAAGAACAAGCATGAACTGCATTGTATCTTTCATGTTGGAGGCGTTATTTCGAACCACAATAGCGTTGGCGTCATCAGGAGACACCTTGTGTTTGCTTTTTAATTTGGACTGAATTTCCTCTCCGTATTTAATAGCCGCCGCAGGGGAAAGCGTCGGATCGTAAGTCAGATAAATGTTACTGATCGTATCCGAGCCTTTTTTCATTTGCTGGAGCGTGGTGACGGGAACCGAAATCATCCGTTCGTCCCAGTCGCCGCCATCGTCTGAAAAGACACCGACCACCGTGAACATCGTTCCATTAATGTCAAGCTCTTTTCCAATGGGACTTCCATTTTTGATTAAATCTCTTTGGACCATGCGTCCAATGACTGCCACGGCATTTTTCCGAGCTAAATCCCCGGCATTAAGATACCGCCCATCGAGAAGGTCTCTGTTTTCAATATTTTTTTCTTCCGGTTCACTTCCGGCAATTTGGTAGCTGCCACTTTCATTGCCATACTTCACCATTAGATTGGCGGAGTAGCGAGGCGTAGAGTATTCTACTTTTTCTGGATCAAACGCGAGCACTTTATCGTAATCGTCGTTTTTCAAAACGATTCTGCGGTCCTCCTGCAGTCCGCCATAGGCGATGGTCGTTTTCCCCGTAAAAATGGATATAAGATTTTGCGCGTCTCGCGCGAAGCCTTGCGTAAAGGCGTTTTGAAGTCCGGTTCCAATTCCAAAGAGCACAATAAAGATGTATAGACCTAGAGCGACCGTAAAACCAGATAAGACGGTTCTAAGGACGTTACTGCGAATGGAGGCGAATATTTCTTGCCAGCGGTCTAAATCAAACATGCGATCGGTTAGAATTAAAAGGACTTATATTATTGTGATAAAATGTGTGCAACGTCGTTAATTAGACTAAAACCCGCTGGGTGACGAACTCATCACTTTCAATACGGCCGTCTTTTAATAAAACATTCCGCTTGGTCTGTGCGGCAACGTCTGGTTCGTGGGTGACCACGATTATGGTTTTTCCTTCCTCGTTAATTTGTTGAAGGAGTTTCATGATTTCATAAGTGGTCGTACTGTCTAATGCTCCTGTAGGTTCATCAGCGAGGATCACTTTAGGATCTGTAATTAGGGCGCGCGCAATAGCGACCCGCTGCTTTTGACCCCCAGAGAGTTCATTTGGAAGGTGGTTCGCCCAAGGGCCAAGACCTACTTTCTCTAAATACTCTAAGGCCTTTTGATTTCGGACTTTTCTTCCCACGTTTTGGTAATAGAGGGGAAGCGCTACGTTTTCAAGAGCCGTTTTGTAGCCGATAAGGTTGAAGGATTGAAAAACAAAGCCAAGAAAGCGACTGCGGTATTCAGCGGCCTTCGTTTCATTTAAATCTTCAATTCGAATGCCGTCCAGTTCGTACGTCCCTGAGTCCTTTTCGTCAAGGATTCCGATAATGTTAAGTAGGGTGGATTTACCAGACCCTGAACTTCCCATAATAGACACGAATTCGCCTTCGCCAATAGACAGATTAAGGCCTTTTAGCACGTGAAGTTTGCTTTTGCCAATAGCGTACGATTTTTCGAGATCCTTAATGAGTAACATGGGCGTATCTAGATTGATTTTTCAATAAGTGTAGAAAATAAATAAAATGTTACAAGCTGCTCAGGAATTACAAATTGAAGTGCCCCGCTCTAAGGTCCTTTGCTCTAAAGACGCAACTTACTCAAGGAATCGAGTTTCCTATGGTAGGCTTGGGTCCTTAAGGCTTGAGACTATTAAAGTTGAAAAAGAAGGTCCGGAAATTACCGTGTGTTTAATGTCAAGAACCAGTATATCAGTTATTTACACTAGTGCGTTTAGCCCGAAATACCGCCTTAGCGCCGTTTCGGGTCCTTGGACTCTTGTAATGCGCTTGTAGCGCGCACCCTGTGTCATTGTGGAAAACTTTTACTCGGGTTTCTACAAGAATTAATACAGCTCATTTTTTATCTCGCTTTTCATTCTCTATTTTTGCTCTGGTTCGTATCGCGCGCAATCCATAAACTTTTAAAAAATCGAAAGGAGGCTGTGGCATCTAGTCAGCCATTTTTTTTGTGCCTTTTTTAGTTTTGCAACAACGAGCTTTTAACTGCATTAACTGATATTAAACTATGGGAATTTTTGATAAGAGAATTAGCTACAAGCCTTTTGAGTACCCTGAGGTACTTCAATTTACAGAAGCAATTAATAAAGCCTTCTGGGTCCATTCGGAAGTGGATTTCACGGCCGACATCCAAGACTTTCATTCTCAATTAGAGCCCCATGAAAAATTGGCTATAAAGCATGCCTTATTAGCCATTGCGCAAATTGAGGTAAGTGTAAAAACCTTTTGGGGGAATCTTTACCACCACATGCCTAAGCCTGAGCTTAATGGACTTGGCGCCACATTCGCGGAATGCGAATTCCGTCACTCAGAGGCGTATTCACGTCTTCTAGAAGTACTTGGATACAATGAAGATTTTTTGAAGGTGATCGAAATTCCTGTGATTAAGAAGCGAATTGAATTCCTATCCAAAGTGCTTCGCCATGCGAATTCCACCACACCTAAAGAGTACGTTTCCGCTTTACTTTTGTTTTCAATCCTAATTGAAAATGTCTCGCTTTTCTCTCAGTTCGCTATTATTCTTTCGTTTACGCGATTTCAAGGGTATATGAAGAACGTGAGTAATATTATTGCTTGGACTTCCGTAGATGAGCAAATTCATGCGAACGCAGGAATCTACTTGATTAATAAAATTAGAGAGGAGCAGCCTGATCTGCTGGATGATTCAGATATCGAGGCTATTTACACCTTAGTAGATCAGTCAATTGAAGTGGAATCAGAAATATTGGATTGGATCTTTCAAGAAGGGGAACTTTCGAACTTCTCAAAAACAGATCTACTAAACTTCATGAAATACCGCGTTGACGATTCCTTAAAGAAAATTGGAATGCAGACGCGTTACAACATTACCCCTGAGCAGTACCGCCCAATGGTGTGGTTTGAGGAAGAGGTTTTTGCTAACTCATTGGACGATTTCTTTGCAAAAAGACCGGTGGACTACACCAAGCACGACAAGAGCATTACGGAAAACGATCTTTTCTAATAAAGGAAATCTACAACTAAAAAAAGAATTAATTGCCTTTTTTGATTAAAAGGTCTTCAACGATATATACACTATGGAAGAAACAAACGATATCTGGTGGCTGAATGAGGAGTCGGAGCAAATGCTAAACCGAGGCTACCTTTTGAAAGGAGAAACCGTTAAAGGAGCAATTGAGCGTATTACAACGGCAGC
>DCJS01000039.1:1764-6230 GCA_002319955.1 Flavobacteriales bacterium UBA1694 | reverse complement strand
GGGGAGGTTATCATGCAAACCAAAATCGGTGGGGGAACTTCCGGGTATTTTGGGGAGCTCCGAAACCGTGGAACTGCCGTGACCGACAATGGGAAATCCTCAGGAGCGGTTTCCTTTATGAAACTTTTTGATACCGCCATGGACGTAGTGTCTCAAGGCGGGGTCCGCCGAGGGGCTTTTGCCGCTTACCTAGATATAGACCATGGAGACATCGAGGAGTTTCTTTCGATTAAAGACATTGGGTCCCCAATCCAAAACTTATTTACTGGAGTCTGCGTCCCAGACTACTGGATGCAAGATATGATTGATGGCGACACAGACAAAAGAAAGATCTGGGCGCGCGTTTTAGAGAGTCGCCAACAGAAAGGACTCCCGTATATTTTCTTCACCGATAATGTCAATAGAAATAAGCCACAGGTTTACAAAGATTTAGGCCTAACAGTTAATGCGAGTAACCTGTGTTCAGAGATTATGCTGCCTTCCACAAAGGAGGAGTCGTTCATTTGCTGCCTTTCCTCCATGAACTTGGAGCTGTACGACGAATGGAAAGACACGAATGCCGTGAAACTTGCCATTTACTTCCTCGATGCCGTACTGTCTGAATTCATCGAGAAAACGGAAGGGAATTACTATTTGACAGGTGCCCGTAATTTTGCACTGCGCCACAGAGCCTTAGGATTAGGTGTTCTTGGTTACCACTCTTACCTTCAGAAGAACCGAATTCCATTTGAAAGTTTTGAGGCCACTCAGTTTAATGCGAGAGCCTTCAAGCACATCCGTGAACAGGCCGATATCGCTTCAAGTGAACTTGCTAATATTTATGGTGAGCCGGAACTCCTAAAAGGGTATGGCAAACGAAACACTACCGTAATGGCCATTGCCCCAACGACCTCGAGCTCGGCTATCTTAGGGCAGGCTTCGCCAGGAATCGAACCATTCTCCTCCAATTATTACAAGGCGGGTCTCGCTAAAGGAAATTTTATGCGCAAGAACAAATACCTAATGGAGTTGCTAACTGAAAAAGGCATTGAAAACGAAGAAACCTGGAGAAGCATTATGCTTAACCACGGCTCAGTTCAGCACCTAACGGAACTAACAGACGAGGAAAAAGCCGTATTTAAAACTTTTAAAGAGATTTCTCCAATGGAGATTGTCTCTCAAGCGGCTCAAAGACAGCAGTATATTGATCAAGCGCAATCCTTAAACTTGCAGATTCCTTCCACCATGCCTGTGAAAGACGTGAATTTTGTAATGATCGAAGCATGGAAGAAAGGTGTTAAAACACTTTATTACCAAAGAAGCTCTTCTGTATCTAAGGAGCTCATGGTCAACTTTGTGAGCTGCGCAGCCTGTGAGGCTTAATGGAGCCTTAGATTAAGGACTTTATAATTGAACTAAAATCCCACCAACTTACTGGTGGGCTTTTTGGTTTATAATGGAAAAAATTTTATAAATTGAGTCGAATAATGGAAATTATTTTATGATAAATTCTATATCTGACTTTATAATGGAAATTATTTCATTCTCACCATTTAAGTGGAAAATATTTTAAGAATATAGCATTATAGTGGAAAATATTTTATAAATTTACTTTTTAATGCTTTTATAATGGAAAATATTTTAGAAAGCCGTTTGCCGGAATTGCTCTTTTCTTCAAGAGACTCGGCCACCAGCCAGCAAATTTCCAAATTTGTAAAGACAGGGATAATTAGGAAAATTGCCCCTAGAATCTATACCTCTAATCTGAAAGAAGCTCCAGAAGTAATTATTAGACGCAATATCTTTAAAATACTAGGTGTACTTTATCCAAATGCTGTCCTAAGCCACCGTTCGGCATTCGAATTTGAACCGACATCAGCAAAGCACTTATTCGTGACCTACACCTATAGCAAGAAAGTAGTGCTACCTGGGGTTATCCTTCGGTTTGTGGCTGGTAATGGCCCAATAGTGAATGATAATAAATTTATTGGAGAATTATATGTTTCACAAAAGGAACGAGCATTTTTGGAAAACTTACAAGTGTCCAGACAGACAGGTCCTCAGTCCAAAACTTTGACGCTAAGTGAAATTGAGCAAAAGCTTGAAAGTATAGTATCGGTTAATGGAGAAGGTGAACTTAATAAAGTGCGTGACCGTGCCAAAGCTATTTCGCAGGAGTTGGGAATGCAAAGCGAATTTGAAAAGCTAAACAAAATGATAAGCGCTCTTCTCGCGACTAAGCCTTCTAAAATATTAAGTTCACCGATTGCTATTGCTAGAGCATATGGCAATCCGTACGATAAATACCGCATTCAATTATTCGAAAAATTGTTTAAAGCTCTAAGGCAAAAGGAGTTTCCCAGTCGACCTGACCAAAACAGGTCAACTGCAGCTTTTCAGAATTTTGCTTTTTTTGAGGCTTATTTTTCCAATTATATAGAAGGGACGAGATTTGAAATAGACGAAGCGAAACAAATTATTGAATCGCAAACCCCAATGCCTGACCGCGATGAAGATTCTCATGATATCTTGGGAACTTACAATATTGTAAAAGATAAACGAGAAATGGGTCGTGTTCCAACCAGTCCCGAACACTTCTTAGAAATCATCCAGTACCGGCATGAAGAGTTGTTGTCCGCAAGAACTTCAAAAAAGCCAGGGCAATTTAAGGATGTTAATAACCGTGCAGGCTCGACCCACTTTGTCGATTTTAATCTGGTTCGAGGCACCTTAATGGAGGCATTCAATTTTTATCATGCTTTGAATAATCCATTTTCTAAAGCTGCTTATTTTATGTTTATTCTAAGCGAGATACACCCATTTCTAGATGGAAACGGCAGGATAGCAAGGGTTATGATGAATGCCGAACTCGTTGCGGCTGGACAAACACGAATTATCATCCCAACCGTATACCGAGACGATTACTTAGGCGCACTTCGAAGATTAACACGAAAGAATGATCCAGAAATATATATTAAAATGCTGCAACGCGCGCAGGAGTTTTGCGCAACTTTAGATGCATCTGATATAAATATATTGGAAGCTCAGCTTGAAATAGGTAATGCTTTTAGAGAGCATGATGAATCAATTTTAAAATTCTAGGCCTAAATGAAGATCCAAAAAGAATCGAAGAATTAAAATAAATGCTTCTAGCATAGCTATTTGTTAGTACGACAACCTGCCTATTTATTTCTTCCTGTTTTTAAGTCGCAGTCACTTGATTAGAAACATCCCATTTTATTTTGAATGGATTGCCATAAGAAAATTGAATTGGCAGCAGCAAATGGTAGACACTTAGGTGCAGATTTATTTTTGGCGTAATTTCAATTTTTTATGAGCCTTAATTTTCGTAAATTTGAAACGCTGCTTTGCGCAGCCTTCAATTGATACTAATTTCAAATTTTATTATACTATGAGCAGCAGTGTGATTTTCGATTTGATTGAAAAAGAAAGAGCCCGTCAGACGCACGGAATTGAACTGATCGCTTCAGAGAATTTTGTTTCTGATGACGTGATGAAAGCTATGGGGAGTGTTCTTACAAATAAGTATGCTGAAGGCTATCCTGGTAGACGCTATTATGGTGGATGTGAGGTAGTCGACGAGATTGAAACCTTAGCGATCGATAGAGCAAAACAGCTTTTTGGTGTTGAGTACGCCAACGTGCAGCCACACTCCGGTTCCCAGGCCAATGCTGCGATTTACTTGTCCATCTTAAAGCCAGGAGATAAAATTTTAGGTCTCGACCTTTCTATGGGAGGGCATTTAACTCACGGGTCTCATGTTAATTTCTCTGGTATTCAGTACGAGGCCCATTTTTATGGTGTAGAAAGAGAAACAGGAAGAATTGACTACAACAATGTAAGAGAAAAAGCACTAGAAGTGAGACCGAAAATGATTATTGCCGGTTATTCAGCTTATTCAAGAGATATTGATTTTGCAAAGTTCAGAGAAATTGCAGACGAAGTTGGTGCCACGCTTTGGGCGGATATTGCGCATCCAGCAGGTCTTATTGCTACAGGGCATTTATCGTCGCCATTTCCTCATTGCCATGTGGTCACAACCACCACACATAAAACCCTAAGAGGACCTCGAGGGGGACTTATTATGTTAGGGAAGGACTTTGAAAACACCTACGGCCATAAAACACCAAAAGGCGTCACCAAAATGATGTCCGCCGTTTTAGACTCCGCTGTATTTCCAGGAATTCAAGGGGGACCACTAGAGCATGTGATCGCTGGAAAGGCTGTCGCCTTCGGAGAAGCTTTAGACCCTAAATTCACGGCTTATACGGGCCAAGTAATTAAGAATGCGCAGGCCATGGCGAAATCCCTAGTGGATCGAGGTTTTGATATCGTAAGTGGAGGGACAGACAACCATTTAATGCTTGTGGATTTACGTAACAAAAACGTGAATGGAAAAGAAACTGAAAAAGCACTAGTAAAAGCAGATATCACTTGTAATAAGAACATGGTTCCTTACGATGATA
>DCJS01000039.1:1053-1720 GCA_002319955.1 Flavobacteriales bacterium UBA1694 | reverse complement strand
GAGGAATGAAAGAAAACGACATGGATACCATCGCTGAGTTAATTCTTAACGTGGTTGAAAATATTGAAAACGAATCCGTTCTTGCTGATGTTAGAAAAAAAGTCAATAGCATGATGGACGGCCTTCCGCTGTTCTCATTCTAATTTGCCTTATTTTATTTATTAATTTCTTTTTAGCGCGCCTTGTGGCGCGCTAAAGGGTTAAGGCAGTTTCTAATAATTGCTACTTTTGCCTAGGAAAATTTTATGGAAAAGAAACTTTTCACTTTTGATGAAATTAAACTCAAGCTGGTAAACTACTGCGTCTATCAGGACCGCTGCCATTATGAGGTAGAGCAGAAGATGCGCGAGTTTGTTTTAATACCAGAGGCTAAGGACGAGATTCTTTTATATTTGATGAAGGAGAATTTTCTAAACGAAGAGCGCTTCGTGAGAAGCTATATTCGGGGGAAGTTCTACATGAAAGCCTGGGGGAAAAATAAAATCCGCCAACATTTAAAGCAAAAGCAAATCACCGAAAAACTGATCACCAGTTCAATGGATGAAATTGACTCTGCAGACTATTTTAAAGCTCTAGAAAAGCTTTACACCAATTACTATAGCAGGCAGACGGGGCTTAAGGACTATCAGAGAAAAATAAAGACGGTCCGTTATCTTTTGTCCCGTGG
>DCJS01000039.1:0-975 GCA_002319955.1 Flavobacteriales bacterium UBA1694 | reverse complement strand
GATATAACCACGTATTAAATTTAATTAGATGTTCAAGCATTCGGGCACTAAACGAACTTTCAAACATAACCTAAGACTCGCTTCCTTGCTTTCGAGTGTGGCTGGTATGGTGAATATTACAGCGGTCATGGCTTTGGGTGTACTGACAACGAATGTTACGGGTCATTTTGCATTTTTTTCGGAAGAAGTTGCCTTAAATAACACCAGTGCCGCTCTGGCTTATTTGCTTTACATTATCATGTTCTTACTTGGAGCTTTCGTCTCTAGCTCGCTTTTAGAGTATCAGGGGCGGCGTGGCGTTCAAGGTTCGTATTTATTACCAATATCCTTAGAGATAATCCTTCTAATACTCGTTAGTTTTTTTCCTTTTTATCTCGAAAGAAATACGTTTACTGTATCTCTTTTTGCTCCTTCCATTTTGCTCTTTGCGATGGGTCTGCAAAATGCCTTAGTGACACGAGTCTCTCACTCCGTGGTTAGAACAACCCACCTTACTGGACTTTTCACAGACTTGGGCATTGATCTTTCTGGGCTTCTTTTCAACCGAAATCTAAAACAGCGCAAAGTTTTAAAAAAGAACGTTCACTTGAAACTGGCAATAATCTTATGTTTCTTTGGTGGCGGTTTATTAGGTGGACTTCTATACGGTCTCCTTGGCCTAAAAACCCTTCTGATTCCCGCAGCACTCCTTTTGTTTTCTTTGTACTACGATCGGCTTTTATTTCGTTATAAGCGGGTTAAAAGAAAACTGCGAACGCGGTGGTATTTGAAAAATAAAGCAGTCTAAAAAAGGGTTTATGAAAATCCTCATGTATAAGAAATAGCTTTTCTAAGAAGATACAGTCAGGATTTATTGTTGGGATCACCACAGGCGATCCTGAAAATGAAAAGCATTTTTGCGGATATAACGACTTTGTAAATATAACAAAAGAACAACTAGCGAAAATCTTTATGATGTAAACTTCAACCCCGCTA
>DCJS01000032.1 GCA_002319955.1 Flavobacteriales bacterium UBA1694 | reverse complement strand
GACTTAATTTCAATACACGATTTGTGAATTAGAAGCGAAAGCTCACTGAATTCTTTAATCTCTGGTGTTTTATAGAGGAAAATATACTTCGCAGAAGCGTAAATATAGTCTGCAATATCGTCGAGCCCAGAAGCGAGGAAGTTAATATCTTCCCGGTCAAACGGGGTAATAAAATTCTCACCCAATTGAATGAAAATCTCATGTGTTAGGTCATCCATTTGGTGTTCGTAATCACTCATCTTTCTAAGAAGTGAATCGTCATTGGTGTCGAATTCAAGGACCCCTTCGTGGAATTCTTTAGACATTTGAACCAGTTGGTCAGCGACCTTTTCAAACAAAACAAAGAACACTTTGTCCTTTGGTTGAAATGCTTTAAACATGTTACCTATACCCATTATAATTTACGGTTTTTATGAGAGTGCAAATATCCGTAATTGAGGCGCTAAGTTTTAAAAATCAATATTAAGTTTTGTTAACATTAACCAAATAGATAAAAAAAAACCGGAACTTAATCCGGTTTTTTTTATTTTAGCCAGCCACTTCGGCCCGCATTTCTTTTCCTTTGAATTTCATCGCCTGTAAGTTGCTGATGATTTCTTGTTGGAAATCTTTATCTGCCTCAAAGAATGAAAACTTCTCTAAGATCTCAATATCGCCGATATCCGGACGCTTGCGATTTTTCTCAGTCGCTTTATTGATGATGTCCAATAGGTCCATCTTTCTTAAATTATCTTTCTTTCCTAAATTGAAGAAGAAACGAGTCATGTTTGCAGAACTGCGTCGTTTTCCGCCGCGTTCTCTGTCACCACCTCTATCACCTCTTTCTGCGCGTGCTGGTCGGTCTGAATAACGGTCGTCTCTTCCGCCTCTATCGTCTCTTCCACCTCGGTCATCTCTTCTGTCTCTTCTGTCTCTTCCACCTCTATCGTCTCTGCCTCGCTCTCTTCTTGAGTACGGGGAATCTCTTTCGTCAGACAATTTTTCGCTTCTTAAGTCTTTCTTATCCTTATAGAATAAAGCTAAGTCTCTTAATTGCAATTGAAGCAATTGGTGAACGAGTTGCTCTTTAGTAAACTCGCTAAGATCTGGAATAAGTGAATCGTCAAAAGTGAAGAATTCTTCGTGCTCTGTGAAAAGTCTTTCGAAAACGCCTTCAACTTGTGATTTAATAATCTCATCGCTGCTTGGAACCTGCTTCTCAATAATATCGATTTTGGTAACCGATTTGATTTGCTTCAGTTTACGAGTCTCTTCTGGTTTGATAAGGGACATCGAAATTCCATTTTTTCCAGCTCTCCCGGTTCTACCGCTACGGTGAACGAAAACCTCTGGATCGTCTGGTAATGAGAAATGAATAACGTGGGTCAAAGAGTTCACATCAAGCCCTCTTGCCGCTACGTCGGTAGCCACGAGAATGTCGATGTTTTTCAAACGAAACTTCTTCATCACCGTATCTCTTTGCGCCTGAGATAAATCGCCGTGAAGCGCGTCTGCAGCGTAACCGTTTTGCATTAGGAAGTCAGCGACCTCCTGAGTTTCCATACGGGTACGGCAAAAGAGAATTGAATACTGGTTTGGGTTTGCGTCAATAAGTCGCTTAAGCGCCTCTTTCTTTTGACGGTACCCTACGACGTAAAATTCGTGCGTAATGTTTTTCTTAACCTCGTTGATAGACCCTACCGCAATACGGTGAGGCTGGGTTAAGTAACTTCTTGAGATCCGCTCCACTTCCTTGCTCATCGTGGCTGAGAAAAGGTAATTGTGCTTCGTTTCTGGAGTTTCTCTTAAAATCGTTTCAAGATCGTCCTTGAATCCCATCGAAAGCATTTCATCTGCTTCATCTAAAACAAGGTATTGGATTTCAGAAAAGTCAAGAGCCTTACGGTTAATAAGGTCAATAACTCTCCCTGGTGTTCCGACAATCACTTGTGGTTTGTCCTTAAGAGAACGGATTTGATCCATAATACTGCTTCCCCCGTAAACCGCTGTGGTTTTCAGGTTTCTCATGTACTTGGTGTAAGATTTAATGTCTTTCGTAATTTGAAGACATAGTTCGCGTGTCGGGCAAAGAACCAAAAATTGGATTTTACGACTCGTATCGTCAATCTGATCCAAAATCGGAAGCGAAAACGCTGCTGTCTTGCCTGTCCCTGTCTGCGCTAAAGCGATTAGATCGCGAGTATCTGATAAGATAAAAGGAATAGTCTGTTTTTGGATTTCTGTCGGGGCCTCGTAGCCCAGTTCGCCAATTGCCTTAAGTAGATCAGGACTTAAATTGGACTCGGAGAATAAATTCATTCAGTAATGTAAAATTTTTGCAAAAGTACAACAAATAATTGAATTACAGCGATTAAGTCCGTTAATGTCTAATAAAGACCTCCCCTGATATCTACAGCTCTCACTTTCCATCGGTTGCGCTCTAAAACCAAGTTTAAAAACGCGTAAATTCCGCGTATCACCCGCTTTAATTCAAGTCCATTTCTCGCCGTTATTTTTAAGGATTTGTTAATTTTGCGTTGGTTTATGGCCTAAATGCATCCAAAATCACCAAATCAAAACAGTTCTGAGCCTTACAAGCCGGCCGTTAATTGCTCCAGAATTTTGATAAACTCAGGATCTTCGGGAGCTATGCTGTAATACAAAGCGATCTCAGAGGACTGGTCCACCACCATAAAACGAGGGACCCAATTCAGTTCAATATAATTGTTGAACGGATTCTTCCAACCCTGGTCAAACCAGTAATGGTCCCAAGCTTTCATGTTATACTTTTCGAGCCCACGGTTCCACTGCTCATAAGAGCGGTCGAGTGAAAAATAAACAAATTCAACATTTGGGTACTTGTCTTTTATTTCCTGAGTTTTAGGAAGTGCTAGGATGCAATCTTGGCACCAGCTCGCCCAAAAGTCAATAACCAGAACCTTTCCTTTGTACTTTTCAAGAACGGCCGCCACGGTGGTTTTGGACCCACTGGCAGCAGTTAACCCCTGCGAGAGAGCCTCCTTCGAGAAAGTCGTTTTAATAGATTGGGGCGCCTTTTGCGCAAAATTCAAAGTGAAAACGAGCACAAGACTAGTTAAAACGAGCTTTTTAAAATATTTAATCATCATATTCTTTATTTAGTTTTTGAGTTCAAGAAGTGCGATCGATTCTGGCGAGCTAAAACGAGCCATTGCGTCTTTCACTTTGAGCGTGACTCCCGAATACGCATCAAAGAGGACTTCACCTTCTTCAAAGATGCCGCTAACATCCACTAGTTTTTCACCCTCTGCAAGATCGAGCCCTACAATGACCTTGTCGGATTCAAAGGATCGAGAAAACCAATAAGGGCTTTGTGAAAGCATTTGGTGAGCGCCTGCGCCAATGGAAGGGTGCCTGGATCGAAATTTCCCTAATTTTTGGTAATGAACCAAAAGTTTTTGAGTCTGAGGGTCTGAGTCTATCTCGTCCCAGTTCATCAGTCCGCGCAGCGTTGCATCCCCATTAGCCCCCTCAATGGTTAGACTTCGAGCCGATTCATCGCCGTAGTAAATTTGAGCGATTCCCGGAGTGAGTAGAAGTTTGGTTGCCGATTCAAACCCTCGAGTTCGCTCTTTATCAAAGGGAGAGCCATCATCATGAGAGGTTAAATAATTCATCACCGTTTTGCCTTTCATAGGCCCCGAAAGCTTTTGATCGTAATACGAAAACAGAGTCTCGTAGTCTTTCGTGGCGTCGTATTTAAAGTCAAAATTAATAAGTGCTGAGAAGCCATTCTCAAAGTAATTCACTTGGCGGTCTGAAAAATCGTAAAGCTGCTCTTGAGAAAGGCCATACCCATAAACCTCCCCGACGAGAAAGAAATCATTTGAATCCAATACTTTTTTGGGATTCTCTTTTTTGTAAGCTAAGAAAGCCGCTTGACTAATCTTCTGGAAGTCCTTCCAAACATTTTCCTCCGTATGTTTTACGGTATCCACGCGGTAAGCGTCAATCCCATACTCCGAAATATAATCGGCAAGCCATTTCATAATGTAGTACTTAGGCGCACGGGGATACCCGGTTTGCGCAAAAAAGAGATCCAGTTCCTTAACTTCCTGATCATACCGGCCCTCTTTTTTCCATTTTTCAACGAGCTCTTTTGGAAGCTCGACCGGTGCGTTTGATTCTGTGAGTACGTCCGGGAGATTCTCAACTAAAGTACATGAGGTGGTTGTATGGTAATTTGTATAGGTGCACTTGGGCTCAGTTCTAACCCAATTGTTAGGAAACACCGGATCTTTTCCTGTGACAGGACCCGTGTGATTTACCACAGCGTCAAGCACCACCCGAATGCCTCGCTCATGGGCTTTATCGACGAGTTCCTTAAGCTCCGCTTTGGTTCCAAAATTGGGATCTAGCTGCGTCCAATCTTTCGCCCAATAACCGTGGTAGGCGTAAGTATGACCCGTGCCCTCATCCACCGCGCCGTGAATTTGCTCGACAATGGGCGTTAACCAAAGCGCATTGATTCCAAGGTCCGAAAAATAGCCTTGATCTAATTTTTGAATTAAGCCGCGCAAATCACCGCCCTCAAAGCCTCGAAGAATTGCCGCGTTCTCTTGGCGATCAAACTGAATATCGTTCGAACGATCGCCATTTTGAAAGCGGTCTGGGAGCACGAAATAAAGATTGGCTGCGTGCCAATTAAATGGTTCGCTTGTGGACTTGCCTAGTGGTTTCACGGTGCAAGACCCTAAAATCAGCAGGGTCGTTAAGGCTAAAAAAAGTGATTTTAAGGTCATAGTAGAGATTTTTTCATTTAAATGGAAAAGCTCTAGCTCCCATTTGTAGGGAGTTAATTTAATGCTTTTTGCTAAGAAAAAAAAAGGATGTGGGAACCCGAGTCAAAAAAGGGCCACATTTAACAGACGTTAACAAAAAAAACTATCTTTGTCACTTGAACCTGAAGCTCTATGTCGCTATACAGTCAACTGGCCGAATTATTATCCTACGTCGCTCCAAAACTTTATAAGGTGCGGTTTTTCAAGAAGCTAGAGTCTCTTAATGCCTCAAACGTATTAGAGCGGCATGTAGAACCCGAACTTCTTTGGCTCGCCACTAGGCTTGATAAAAACGACGTTGTACTTGATGTGGGCTCTAACGTGGGGGCCTATTTATATTTACTTGAAAAAGCCGTGCGGCCAGAAAACCTTTACGGTTTTGAACCAAACCAATCGCTCTACCGCCGTTTAAAACGAATTTTTCCAAATCTTAAAATTTACCCCCTGGCCCTTTCTGATCAGAACCGTGTGGCCGATTTCAAAGTTCCTGTGATTCAGGGCGCCGCCTTAAAATCGCGTGGCACCCTTCAAACCGCCCAAAGAGAAGAGGGAGAGAGAAAAAGCAGACACCAAAAAGTAAAGACAATCCGTTTAGACGACTGGGCGCCTATTGAGCATTTCACACGACTCGATTATATTAAAATTGATGTGGAAGGCCATGAGGCCAAGACCCTGGAGGGGGCCAAAAAAACCATTGCGCGTCTTAAACCAACCCTTCTTGTTGAAATTGAACAAAGGCATCATCAGGCCCCTGTGTGGCCCCTGATTGAACAGGTCTGCTCCTGGGGGTACAAAGCCTATTACGTAAAGCGTGAAACCTTGAAGTTAGAAAGGCTCGAGCGCCAATTCTTCGAATTCCAAACAAAGGATGATCTTAAAGATCAGCGCCACTATATTAATAACATTATCTTTGTGCCTGAAAAATGAATGTAGTATCGCGACAAGGGTTTAAGTACTCGCTAATAGGGTATTTTGGATTTTTGCTGGGCACGCTCTCAGCCCTTTTTGTGTTTCCCCAAGACATGGTGTTCTATGGAAAGCTTCGCTACATTTTGCCTGCCGCTGAAATGATGCTCCCCATCGTGGTTTTCGGACTCTCATTTTCAAATGTAAAATTCTTTATCAAAACCCAAAAAGACGGAAAACATCAAAATTTCCTCACGCTTTCTCTTCTCGGGGTTCTGGTCAATTTTTGCATTTTCATTATCCTTTTCTTTCTGTTTTTTCACTTCTTTCCCCAGTTTAAAGACGCCAAACTCTACCAACTTAAATACTTGGTATTACCGCTAATTCTTATTTTAGCCCTTAGCGCGGTGCTTAATAAATACATATCGAATTTTAAGCGCATTGTGGTTCCTAACATCTTTGAGAATCTCGTTCCAAAATTAGCCAACTTAGGCACTTTTTGCCTTTTTGTCTTTTTAGGCGTGAGTGGGCAGGGCTCCTTTGGATTCCTTATCGGCATGTTCTTTTTAGCGCTTGTTGGATACGGCCTTTACGCCAATTCTCTTGAGAAACTTAAACCAGATTTTAGCACCTCCTACCTAAAGAAAGACGGCTTTTATAAGACGGTGCTAGGCTATAGTTTATTTGGCTTTTTGGGCAACATCGGCAATTACATTGCCTTTCGGGTCGATAATTTCATGATTGGCGAATTCCTTTCTTTTGAAGAAAATGGGGCCTATAGCATTATGCTCTCTGTGCTATCATTCATCATGATTCCGCAAATGGGTCTGTTTAATATTTCCGCGCCCCTTATAAACAAAGCCATTGAAGCCAATGATTTTGAAGGCCTCAACACCTTTCATAAACGAACCTCGTTAGGACTGTTCTTTCTAGGTGCTGTCCTGTTTTCATGCATTTTGGTTGGCTTCCCACACCTAACGAATTTTATCGCCAATGGCGAGGCGCTTCGAGAGGCCTCACCCGTTATTTGGATTCTTGGCTCAGCGATGATTTTTGATTTAGCCACGGGGTTTAACGGGCACATTATCTCACTTTCTAAATACTACCGCTTTACCATCGTGGTCATGCTTTTTCTAGCCCTCACGACCATCGGATTAAATTTGGTGTTTCTAAAAACCACGGATTTGGGAATTATTGGAATTGCGCTTGCTACTGCCATTTCGCTCACGCTCTTTAACGGCATTAAAATCGCCTTCAACTATTGGAAATTTAAGGTGTTTCCTATTTCAATTGAAATGGTCTACACCTCCATCCTTTGCACCCTAGGAATCACCCTATCGATCATTCTTCCTCAGAGCACTTACGCCCTAATAAACCTCTTTTACAAGCCCCTAGTCGTTCTTGCAGTTGTAGGCATAGGCAACCATTTTATGGGCATCTATCCGCTTGACAAATACTTAAATTGGAGCTTCTTTAAAAGCCTTTTAAAGTTCTAAGAAACTAGTGGGTTTAAATTAAGTCTAAAAGAAAGCGCTTTAAGCGCTCGGAAACTTCCGCTTTAGAATAAAACGAAGGATCCACATTTGTCCCTGATGTAAAAGAGTCCAAAGTACTAAGGGACTGCAGATCCACAGAGCGCACCAAGGGGCACGAGCTCTTATAAAAACTTGGAAGCACAATAGGCTTATTAAATTTTATCGCATCGCCAATGGCCCCCGTCATCTTGGTCTCCCCATAGGACTCGTCCCCACTAAAGAATTTTGTTTTTTTATGGAGTGGACACCAAATTAGATCGGCCTTTTGGAGCACCATTTCAAAATGAGAATCGGAGACTTTATGGGTGAAAAATTCAACATCAAGGTTTGAATAATGTTTTAGGGACTCTAGCCACTTAAGTTCTCGGCCCTGAGCGCGGCCTAAAAAGACCACGTGAATACGGCGTAAACCAAGGGATAAGTCAGATTTAATGGGCCCTACTGAGCCAAACGCTTTTAGTTTTCGAAGCACGCCCCGGTAATCCCGGCGTTTTTGAGAAACTTCTCCCGGAATAACTAAACAAAAACTGCTATTTTCGGGGGACTCCAGGCTTTTCGTATAAAAAAGGTTCATACTTTTAATGGCCCCTTTTTGCAAATCTGAATCTAGAACAAGTAGACGCTCTGGGGTATCAAAGACTTTGGGCGCTTTAAGTAATGCTTCCTTAAGTAGTAATTTTAAGCGGTAACGCGCGTCTTTTTTTAAAACAGACCCAAGTAAGCTTTCCGCACTGCGCCTACAAAAATTCAAATTATGCACAAGTGTATAGGTGGGAAAGGTCTTTTGAACCTTTAGAAATAAATTGAAATACCGATGGGCGGTCCCAATAAGCACTAGGTCGTAATGCCCATTTTGAAGCTGATCCCAAAGAAGCTCGGGACCACTTCGGTGCACCGCGGCCGAGGGACTGAGACCAAGAAAAGAGAGCACACGCGCTGAAAAATAAAAATCCACTTGAATCCCTGCCTGGTCCTTTGTTAGGTCCATGAAATTTCGTGCAATTTCCCCGTGCGTATCGAGTTCAATATAGGCTATTTTCATCGCTCTAAACTTTACGCCTTTTATTTTGAGGCTTTTAGACTGGATTTCAAAGTCTCATAATCCATCACCAATTCGCCTTTCACGTAGGTTTTAAGCACTTTCGTATCGAGGATAGCCCGAGGCTCAACTTCCATTAAATTTTGATCTAAAACAATAAAGTCTGCCCATTTCCCCGCTTCTAAGCTGCCTTTTTCATTTTCTTGAAAACTACCTTTTGCCGCCCAAATGGTCATGCCCCTAAGGGCCTGCTCCCGGCTTAACGCATTTTGCATTTGAAAACCACTGGAGGGCCACCCTAAAGCGTCTTTTCTCACCACAGCAGCATAGAAGGTTTTCATTGGGCTAATGGCTTCCACGGGAAAATCGGTCCCTAGAACGAGCCAGCCATTTTGGTCCAATAGTTCCTTATTGGCGTACGCATGCGCGAGTCGCTCGGCGCCAAGGCGGGACTCCGCCCAAGGCATGTCTGAGGTGGCATGCGTGGGCTGAACCGAAGGCACAATAGAGTACTTTCCAAAGGTTCCAAAATCAAAGGGCGACACCACCTGTGCGTGCTCGATGCGCCAGCGGCGGTCATTTTTGCCTTTTAATTCGTTTGCATAAACCTCTAATATAACACGGTTTGCCGAGTCACCAATGGCATGGGTATTCATTTGAAAGCCTTCTTTATTAAGTAGAGCTGCCATTTTTTTAAAGTGACTTATATCGGAAAGCAAAAAGCCTCTATTGGTCGGTTGATCGCTGTATGGATGCAGTAGGCAGGCGCCTCGAGAGCCCAAGGCTCCATCCGCATAAAATTTCATTCCATTGACAAACAGGCGGTCTGTTTTAATCACCCCACGCGATTTAAGCCATTGAAAATTCGCCTCGGAATCCGAAAGCATCACATGGAGGTTGATTTTTAAATCATCTGTTTTTTGCATCGCCTCTATAATCTCCACGGTAGGATAATCAAGACCGGCATCCACCACTGTGGTAAGGCCTTCTTTAAAACTATACTGCTGTGCCTGTTTTAATATTTGCTTTACGCTTGACTCGGACTCAGGGGGTAAAAGTAAGGCCATCTGGTCTTTTGCATTGTCAATTAAAACACCGGTAAGGCCCAACCTATCTTGCAAAAGCTCGCCTCCACTAATTTTTGTTTCCGTGGTATACCCAGCAAGCTCCAGTGCTTTTTGGTTGACAATTGCCGCGTGGCCATCCACCCGCGTTAGATACACCGGTCGCTCTGGAAAAAGCAAATCCAATTCTTTCTTGGTCGGAAACTCTTTATTTGGCCAGCGGTTCTGATCCCACCCGCGTCCCACAAGCCAGCCCTGTGGATGCGTCACTGAAAATTCCTTTAAGACCTCTAAACTCGCCTGCCAGGACTCGAGTCCGGATAAATCGGCATTTTGAAGCATGCTTCCAAAGCCGTAGAAATGCGCGTGCGCATCAATAAGTCCAGGTAGAACGGTTTTCCCTAGTGCATCGTAAGTTTGAGCTGCTTTATAGCGCTTTAGAATGGCTTTGCTCGTTCCCACTTCTACTATTTTCCCATTTCTCACCGCCATCGCCTCTTTTATATCAAAACCCTCATTGACTGTATAAATTTTGGCATTATGAAGGATGTAATCGGCGGACTCCATCGGGACTGATTTACAGCCCAAAACAACGAGCAGGGCACTCAGGGCAATTAAAAATTTAGGCATAGCGTGTGATTTTAAAGTTTAAATTTAGCAAAAACTTCCTTCCATCTTAGGCGACGAATGAAGCGAAGCTCCTCTAGCGATAATTTTCTTGGGCCCGATTGACTCAGAAAGCTTTGAAGCGTTAGAAAAACGCTGCGTACACTCCCCTTTGCTCTTGAAGCCTTAAGAGTGGAAATAATAGCCAAAGGGAGGCTTAATCCAATATTGTAAAAGTAAATTCCAAGTTTTGTGGCTTTCTGATCTTCATAGCGGTTGGCGGTAGGTCTTAAGTGCTTCACCCATAAATCCTTTAAGGTGGTGACTTCAAAACCCGCTTTTTTGGCAAGCATGCTGTCGATATTATCCCAGCCTAAGGTTTCGCGTAGCCCTCCCATGGCATTAAAGCAACTCACGCGGTAGGATTTAATGGGCCCCCGCACGTGCTCTTTTGAACTAATTGCTTCAAATTCCCAGCGCTCATCTTGCGCG
This sequence comes from Flavobacteriales bacterium UBA1694, assembly GCA_002319955.1. Taxonomy (GTDB): domain Bacteria; phylum Bacteroidota; class Bacteroidia; order Flavobacteriales; family Weeksellaceae; genus Planobacterium_A. Next base: position 16,968 of record DCJS01000032.1, on the reverse strand, counting down.
GAAAATTCAAAGGCTTTCTCAGGCTCAAAGTCCCTCGAGGCAATTCTCACGAGCCCCGAGACCATGCCCGCGCGTGGGGCCTTCTCGTACTGCTGGGCTAAGGCCGAGAGGTAATTTTCAGGAAAGATGATGTCGGCATCAAATTTACACACGACCTCGTAGGCGTCTAAATCCTGCGATTCAAGTCCTTTATAAAACGTTCGAACCACTTTTGCGCCGGGCTGGTGCGAAGAACTCGGCAAATTAATAAGCTGCACGCGGGAATCCCGATCGCTGAAGTTTTGTGTAATCTTCGCACTAGAATCCGTGGACCCATCATTGACCACCACTAGTTTAAACCCCTTATGACTCTGCCTTAGTAACGACTCAAGCGAAAACCTAAGGTAGTGCTCTTCGTTATGGGTGGGCATCACGATAAGGAAGTTCACACTCATAGTTTTTGCGGGGCCAGCATGTTTTTGGGATCTAGAATCTCGTCAAGTTTTTCTTGGGATAGTATTTCTTTTTCTAAAACTAAATCATAGACACTTTTCCCAGTCTCTAACGCTTCTTTTGCAATTTCTGTGGAGGTCTTATACCCAATGTACGGATTTAAAGCCGTCACAATCCCAATGCTATGTTTCACCATGTTTAAACAAACATCGCGGTTGGCTGTAATACCTACAACACATTTTTCGGTTAAAGCCTCAAGCGCATTGGTAAGAAAATGAATATTTTCCATAATAGAATGGCATAACACCGGTTCCATTACGTTAAGCTGAAGTTGTCCAGCTTCTGCAGCAAAAGTAACTGTAAGATCATTACCAATGACTTTGTAACAAACTTGGTTTACAACTTCTGGAATCACTGGGTTGACCTTTCCAGGCATTATTGAAGAGCCGGGTTGAACCGCAGGCAAATTGATTTCAAAGAGGCCTGCGCGAGGTCCGGAAGATAATAGGCGTAAATCGTTGCATATTTTTGAGAGCTTCACTGCCAGACGCTTCATCGCTGAGGAATAGATCACATACGCTCCCGTATCAGGCGTAGCCTCTACTAAGTTTTTAGCCGATACGATGGCGTAGCCAGAGATTGTAGCTAGGTTTCTTGCGCAAAGGTTCGCGTAGCCAGCCGGCGCGTTAAGCCCCGTTCCAATGGCGGTTGCCCCCATATTAACTTCTAAGAAAAGTCTCGCGTTCGCATTTAATTTTGTGATATCTTCTTCTAGTGTCGCGGCAAAAGCTTCAAACTCTTGACCAAGAGTCATTGGGACCGCATCTTGAAGTTGGGTTCTGCCCATTTTGATGACATCGTGGAACTCAAGTCCTTTTGCTCTAAAGGCAACAATAGCCTTTTTAAGCGCTGAAATTAAACGCTCGTTCTTCTGTAATAAGGCGAGTTTAATTGACGTTGGGTAGGCATCATTCGTAGACTGCGAGAGATTAATATGGTCGTTCGGGGAACAAAATTCATAGCTCCCTTTTGGTTTTCCTAGTTTTTCAAGAACAATATTAGAGATCACCTCGTTTGCATTCATATTGACCGAAGTCCCCGCTCCACCTTGAATCATATCAATGGGAAAATGCGCATTGTATTTTCCAGCTGCGATTTCGTCACAGGCCTCCATAATTTTACTATAAAGCTCCTGATCTAGGAGTCCAAGCTCGTAATTCGTTTTTGCAGCCGCTTTTTTCACGTAGGCTAAGGCCCGGATAAAAAGTGGGTAAGAGGATAATTTCTGACCTGAAATATTAAAATTTTCTAGTGCTCTTTGCGTCTGGACGCCATAAAACGCGTCCAAAGGAACTTCGAGTTCCCCTAACAGATCGCTTTCTTTTCTAAATTGTGCCATCAGTATATTATTTGAGGGAAAGTTAAGTGTTTTTGGCAGATTGAACAAAAAAACGCGCCCGTTTAAGGCGCGTTGTAAGTATCTAATTCAATTCGAATTATTTAGCCGGGTATTTTTCTAATAAAGCTTGCAAAATAGCCCAGGTTTCTAAATCCATCACCCCACTGGCGTTCTGGGGTCTAAACCGGTATTGAAACGCTTCAATGGTCTTTTGAGTGGCACTATCCACATTACCCGACCTCAAAAGGCCATAACCAAACTGATTTAAGTAGGTCTGGTATTTAAAGATAAACGTTGAATCTAACAGTTGGGATTCAAAATTTTGAGACTCTGGCGCATTTAAAAACCGGTCTTTTGTGGCCTGGTCGTACCACATTCCAACACCGTATTCCGTATAGAGTCTCTCCCATGGAAATTGGGGTCCTGGATCCTGCTTTCTGGTCGGCGAAATATCGGAATGTCCTAAAAGGTTTGTGGGTGGAACTTGATAGCGATCCACCAAATCCTTCACTAAGGCGGCTACTTTTCTAAATTGCCACTCTGGATACGCATAAAAGGTTCGTGTTCCACTTGAATCGGTCGTATAGCCCGGATTCACAATTTCAATACCAATTGAGGTGTCATTCAAGTTTTCGATCCCTCGCCACGAACTAATACCCGCATGGTAAGCCCGTTTGTTTTCATCCACCAATTGGTAAATTTCTTTATCATTCTGATCCCCGACCAAATAATGAGAACTCACGCTCTGGGTGGTTAAAACGCGAACGGACCGCTCGTCATCAAGAGCCGTATAATGAAGAATAATATACCGTTGTCTATAATTTTGTCCTAAGGACGGAAAATACGTTTTTGCGATGGTGTAGCCAGAGGGATTTGCACTGACGATGGACCCATGGCTGATGGTATTGTCATTTTTCGACGCATCGGCTATATTCACGGTAAAAAAATCATAGTCACCTAGACGTTTCACTTGTGGTTTCACTGGCGTTGTGCTCGCCGCTTTTTGAGGTGCGACAGGGGTCTTAGTCGTGCTCGTAGTAGTAGGTTTGGGAATTTCTGGTTTTTTTTTCTGTGCCGTTTGCGGCGCGCAAGAAAAAACCAAAAAGCTTAATCCGATGATACCGAATGTTTTACGCATAATAAGTGTTTTTAAGTGATTTTAGATTTCAAAAGTACAAAAAAAATTAAGTGATTATTCTTGGATAATATGAAATTCCTTGTTATATTTGCACTCGCAATTAGAGAAAAGCAGTTCTTTAAGAAACGAAGATTGCAAGGAGGGTTGCCGGAGTGGTTAACGGAGCAGTTTGCTAAACTGTCGACGCGCGAGTGTCGCGTGGGTTCGAATCCCACACCCTCCGCAGCCAAATTTATTCGGGGTGTAGCGTAGCCCGGTCATCGCGCCTGGTTTGGGACCAGGAGGTCGCAGGTTCGAATCCTGCCACCCCGACCGCCCTTACACTAAGTAAGGTCAAAAACCCTCAAATTCATAGAATTTGAGGGTTTTTTGTTTTATATCATATCAAGAAACTACTTCAGCAGCCCACTCTGGCGTTTGGACATAAATTATAACTTCCTGCGCCTAGTTTACGTACCCATTAAGAATTTCATTAACCGCACCACCTAAAGAACACTCTTCTAGGTCCCATAGTTTGATCGAGAATTCTCAATATCAGCCATGTTCTCCTCAGACCACTTCACCAAATTGTGGATATGTGGTAGCATTCCTTTAGCTCTTTGCGTAAGATTGTATTCAACCCGCGGTGGAATTTGCGGATACATAGTTCGCGTGACTAGCCCATCCGCTTCTAGTGACTTTAGAGTTACAGTCAACATTTTTTGAGAAATACTTCCGATTGTTTTGTGAATTTCGTTGAAGCGCATGGTTTCAACCTCATCCAGTACTAACAGAACGAGTAAAGACCACTTGTCGCCAATACGGTCTAAAACATTTCTGACTGGACATTGAGCTTCTATTGAAAATTTATTTAAGTGATTTTCCATCTTATTTATCTGTTAATCAGCAATACTTACTTTTAAGTAAGTGAGGCACCTTTGTGTTAGTTCTTGTTTTTCAGTAACTATCTTTATACCTTTGAATTACCAAAAGTAAGTAATAAACTTATTGAAACCAAATTAAATAAAAATTAGTAAATGGGAAAAACGTTAATAACGGGCGCCACAGGTGGACTTGGTAAAGCCGTCGTTGAGTTCTTAAGTAAAAAGCTAGACAAATCACAAATTGCTGTATTGGTTCGTGATGGACAATCCGAACAAGCTGGGCTATTCAAACAGCAAGGCTTGGACCTTCGGACAGGAGATTATGACAATCAAGACTCCTTAGTAAAGGCCTTTTCGGGAATCGATACACTGTATTTCATATCCGGACCTGATATTATTGCAAGACATATACAACATGAAAAGGTCATTCAAGCGGCCAAAGAAGCGGGCGTAAAACACGTTTTCTATACAAGCACTGTGCGTAAGGACGAGTCCCTTACTGCTCCACTCTCTATAGTTGTTTCAGGACACTTGAAAACGGAACTATTACTCAAAGAATCAGGTTTAAACTACACTCTGCTTAGACACAGTCTCTACGCAGAGGTAATTCCAATGTTTATTGGGGATAAAGCAAAAGTTCTCGAAACGAAATCTATTTATCTTCCAGTAGAGGCTGGTAAAGTCGCATTCGTTCCACGGAGAGATTTCGCGCAAGCCGCCGCTATGCTCTTAGCTGATGCAAAGGCTCACGAAAATAAAACCTACCATCTCTTAGGGAGCGAAAAAATTAACTTTGAAGAAGTAGCTCAACTTATTTCTGAAGTTTCTGGAGAAAAAGTAAGTTTTCATTCCCCTTCTGTAGAAGAATTTGAAACCACCCTTAAAGCGGTTGGTCTTCCACAGGAAATTATTAGTACGCTTTCTTCTTTTAGCCAAGGCATCGCGCGCGGAGAATTCGATCAAGAATCCTTAGATTTGGAAACTATTCACGGTAGAAAAACACTTGACTTAAGAACTTTTTTAAGTCGTATTTATTCATAACAACTAAATTAAAATAAAGTGAATTTATTAGATTCGTTAAGATGGCGCTATGCCACCAAAAAAATGAACGGCCTAGCCATCCCACAAGACCAAGTAGATAAAATTATTGAAGCGGCGTATTTAGCACCAACTTCTTCGGGCTTACAGCCTTTTCGGATAATCGAAGTGACAAACTCAGATTTGAAAGAAAAGATAAAAGCCATTGCTTTCGATCAAAGTCAAATAACCGATAGTTCGCATCTTCTAATATTTGCCGCGTGGGATAATTATACAACCGAAAGGATCAATGGTGTTTTTAGGCATACTGCTTTAGAGCGAGGCATGCCAGAAGATACCTTAGCCGATTATAAGAACAAATTAATTACTTCTTATACCCCTAGAGATGCACGGGATAATTTTGAACATACAGCCCGCCAGGCCTACATCGGACTTGGAACGGCCATTGCAGCAGCGGCAGAACTTCGCATCGATGCCACACCGATGGAAGGCTTTGAGGCTGCGGACTTGGACACGCTTCTTGGACTCCCTGAAAAAGGATTAAAAAGCGTTACTATACTTGCATTGGGCTACCGCGACGAAGCCAACGACTGGTTAGTCGGCATGAAAAAAGTCCGTACACCTAAGGACGAATTTCTGATTAGATTGAATTAACATAACAGTCCATCATCCAAGAAATGGATTGAATAGAGCATCGAGAACTCGACAAGAGCCACTGAAAAATCAGTGGCTTTTTACTTTTAACTCTATTACTATGTATAAAGGAACTAAGGTTGCGAAAATCACATTCTACATCATGGGCTAACAAGAACCTAGTTTACAAAAGACACCACGGCTCAAAAAAAATTAAATTAGATGTATTTCGGTGCAAAATTCATTATTTTTAAAGCCATTTAATTGACTAAACCAATGACAAATGCCCTAAATTTTGACATTAAACCTGCTGGTGAAATTTCAAAAATATTTTTAGATCACAAGATTTCTACTTTTCACGAAGCAGCCAACTTTGTACGAAATCTTCCCTATAGAAGAAACAAAAATAAATTCGACCTTACGAGCGTCTTTACCGACAATTGTGGAACGTGCAGCACAAAACATGCTTTATTGAAAAAACTTGCAGATGAAAATTCACAAGCAGAACTGCAGCTCATTACGGGTTTATTTCGCATGAATTCCATTAATACACCAAAGATTTCAGCAATTTTAGATCATAGCAAACTCGATTATATTCCAGAAGCTCACAACTACCTAAAATGGCAAAACCAAATTTTAGACTTCACAACAAAATCTTCAAAGCCTTTTGACTTTGAAAATGATCTGATTGAAGAAATTGAAATCCAACCTGAACAAATTGTGGATTTTAAAGTAGCGTATCACAGAGAGTATTTGACTCAATGGCTAATCAAGCAGAAACTAAATTTGACACTTGATCAGCTGTGGAGCATTAGAGAACACTGTATTGCTTCTCTTTCTACAGCGTAAAAAAAAAATTAAATAGAGTGCGGCATTTTTATACATTTGTAACGGCCTTCAACGTTAGCAAGCATTGGGAGGTCTCTAGATAAATGGAAACCTTCTGCATGACAAAATAAAATCTATTTTCATTATGAAATTAAAAATGATCTTTTTTCTTTTGATCACAATTGCGATCAATGCCCAAGAATCTAAACGCTTTGTTTATGAATATAAAATGGTGCCAGATATCCATGTACAGGATTCTATTGTCACAAACTATATGCATCTTGATTCGGACCAAACCTCCTCTTATTTTTACAATGCCACAAAGTTTGAAATGGATTCCCTATTAGAAACGCCAGGAAAACTCAATGAACTAATAGCCTTTAAGAGATACGATCAAAATCTTAATTACGAAATCAAAAAAAACCGCAGCACAAATACCGTAGACTATTATAAGAAGTTTTCTGGGGTTGCTATTTGGGTTCCCGAAAATGAAAGTATCAAATGGACGCTGCTCGATGAAAATAAAAAAATTGGCTCGTGGAACTGCCAGAAAGCGCAGGCAGATTATAGAGGGCGAACTTGGGAGGCTTGGTTTACCACAGAGATTCCAATTAGTGATGGCCCCTATAAGTTTAGTGGTTTACCTGGTCTAATCGTAACGATTAAGGATACTGAAAACCAACATGCCTTTGAATTAATTCAGATAAAAACAATCCAACAGCCCTTCAAAGGCTTATCGCAAATGCGAGGATTAAAAAAAATGACAAGAGAAGAATTCATTACAAAAACAAAAGAAAGAAAATTTGATCCACAGACCGATATTGTCTCTATGAATATTTCTGGATCAGGAAACTTAACACTTTCAACAACGGATGGAAATCATATTAATCTTGATGGAAATGAGTTGAAAAAATATGCTGGAAAACCTGGACAATACGATGCTGAAATTGCAAGAAGATTAAAGCTAACCAATAATCAAATTGAATTGAACTAGGAACTTGCGAATCATGACGCGACGAGTCTATATTTTCTTTCGTTTACTGCCCAAAATAGACCCGCTTGTGATATGAAGGAACTCTATGTTGATCAAAACTATCGAGCAATTAAAAGTGATGATCAATTAATTAACGCATTGAAAATCTGATAAAACCCTAGGGCGCATTTTCCTTCTAGAGAGCACTATTAAACGTACACAGAAATAATTAAAAAGATGGAAACAATCGCACACGTATTAACCGCCTTAGTCGCGCTAGAACACTTGTACATCCTTTGGATCGAAATGTTCGCCTGGGAAACCGCCGGTAAAAAAACATTCAAAACAGTTCCTGAAGATTTGTTTAAACCGACAAAAGGTCTTGCCGCGAACCAAGGACTTTACAATGGGTTCCTTTGCGCTGGCTTAATTTGGGCTCTATTAATTTCGGATGTCCAATGGTCAGCAAACATTAGATTATTCTTTCTGGGCTGTGTAATCGTAGCGGGAATTTATGGAGGCATTACCGTTTCTAAACGAGTCTTTCTCGTTCAGGCAGTGCCCGCACTTATTGCCATGATAGTGGTATTGATTGCTTTTTAATTTAATAGATAAAAAATCGAAACTTATCTATCGGCGAGACCTGGTGCGGTAGATTTCATTTTGAGAAACTAAAAACTGAATTAATGAACCCGGAAGAAAATTATATTGAGATAAACCGAAAGTCCTGGAACAATAAAACGCAGATCCATTTGAAGTCCCAGTTTTATGATCTTGACGGGTTTTTGAATGGAAAAACCTCTTTGAATGACATTGAATTAAAGTTACTTGGGGAGATAAAAGGAAAATCCATATTGCATTTGCAATGCCATTTCGGGCAGGACACTATTTCACTTAGCCGACTAGGCGCCGATGTTATCGGGGTTGACTTATCAGACAAAGCGATTGAAAGCGCAAAGAAAATCGCACAGGACACCAATTCAAATGCAAAATTCATTTGTTGCGACCTCTATGACTTACCGAACCATTTAAACGAAAAATTTGATTTCGTTTTTACAAGCTACGGGACCATAGGATGGCTACCCGATTTAGACCAATGGGCGAAAATTATTTCCAGGTTCTTAAAACCAAACGCAAAATTTGTATTGGTAGAATTCCACCCTGTCGTTTGGATGTTTGACCAGAACTTTGAGCAAATTGGGTACAGGTACTTTAATTCAGGACCTATTATGGAAACAGAAAACGGTACCTATGCGGACAAAAATGCGGACATAAGTCAATCTTCCGTTTCATGGAACCACAGCTTAAGTGAAGTCCTAAACAGTTTAATCAGAAATGGGCTTGAAATTAATTCACTTGATGAGTTTGATTATTCGCCCTACAATTGCTTCAACAAAACAATTGAGTTTGAAGCGAACAAATTCAGAATAGATCATTTGGATAATAAAATTCCAATGGTTTATTCGCTACTAGCAACCAAAAGAGATGAAGCATAGTTTTGCCGCTGTAGAACTCAGCCCCGCTATTTCAGAATGCCCGAGAGTTTACAATAAATAGACACCACTCGTTAAATCCATAAGCCATTTGTAACCCTTTGGTTTCTCACTTACTCTAATTAAGTATAGACCAAAATTTTATCTTATGGAAACCAATCAAATTATTCAATTAAAACGCACTCAGAACTTATTAAAATTCGTGTTTGTCGTCGTCCCTATTGTTGCTGGAGCAGATAAATTCACCAACTTACTAACCAACTGGTCGCAGTACCTCAGCCCAGCCCTAGCCGATCTACTGCCCTTCTCCAGTTCCACATTCATGATGGTAATTGGCGTGATAGAAATTGTCGCTGGGCTCATCGTTCTAAGAAAACCGTATCTTGGTGGAAACATTGTTGCTGCGTGGCTAGCACTAATTGCTTTGACTCTGTTACTAAGCGGAACTTATCTTGATGTTGCCGTGCGTGATTTAGTCATGGCTATTGGCGCATTCTCTATGGCACAACTGTCAAAATCAGTAAAGGATAAATGAACCCAAAAGAGCAGCTTACAGACTCCCAAATTATCGATCGCGTAATTAAGGGCGAAACCAACCTATACGAACTCATTGTGCGGCGTTTCAACCCGCATTTGTACAAGATTGGGCGCTTTTACAACTTCAATCATGAAGACACTCAAGACCTAATGCAGGACACCTTTGTTGATGCATATCAACACTTAGGGCACTTTCAAAACCGCGCAAGTTTTAAGACATGGATCATGCGTATTATGCTAAATAACTGCTACCACAAAAAAGAAAAGTTTAGTTATAAGTTTGAACAGTCCGGAAAATCAATTAACGAGAAAATAAAACCCCTGTTTAATACCACAGATAACGATGCCAATAAACCGATTCACAATCGAGAGCTTGGGCAATTTATCGAGGTGTCACTTCAAAATATTCCTGAGCAGTACCGCATGGTGTTTTCGCTACGCGAAATAAGTGGGCTCAACGTCGCCGAAACCTCGGAAATTCTCCAAATCTCACCTAGCAATGTCAAAGCGCGACTTAGTCGTGCAAAATCAATGCTTCGCAGTCAAGTGGAAAAGACTTACTCGGCTCTTGATCTCTATGAATTTAATCTTATCTATTGCGACGCCATAGTGAATCGAGTAATGCACGCTATAGAGCAAAATAGGCAAAATTGGAATGAAAGTCCAACACCATAGTACTGTGAAAGCATGAGGATTGATTCTCATTAAATTCCTCAAAAAGCAGTAGCCTGTGGAACTACCAGTAAGGACCTTTGTGAAAATAAAAAAGACTATACAGCTATGTAAAGTCTTTTTTAGTAAAAAGTGAGCGCGATAGGATTCGAACCTATGACCGTCTGCTTAGAAGGCAGATGCTCTATCCAACTGAGCTACGCACCCATTTAAGATTTCTAAACGTCTGGACTAATAGTCTTTGATTTAGTGGTGCAAATTTAAGTATTTTTTCTAACTACACAAATGGATTTTTGAAATTTTTCCAAAATAAAGCAATTGCCTATTTCAACCTCTTGATAACGTATCGGGTACCTCATCAGACTGCGTCTTCATGCACTCGTTATTAACTCAAAATCCCAAAAATAGTTGAGTTTAAAGCCAGGCCTCTAATGGAAACTCCCTGAGACTTACTTACTCCTCTCGATGGTAATCGTCCTGCAAACGCACAATGTCGTCTTCACCAAAATAGGTGCCAGTTTGCACCTCAATGAATACAACCTGATGTTCAGACCGGTTCTCGATTCGGTGTTTGCTGCCTTGGGGTATAAAAACGCTTTGCCCGTAACTTAAGGTTTGTTCCTCTTCGTCTATGACCACTGTAGCCGTTCCCTCAATAATTGTCCAAAATTCTTGACGGTGGTTATGGTACTGGTAAGACAAACGGTGCTTAGGATTCACCTCAATCCGCTTTAATTTATAGTTAGGCTCATCCTCCAGTACGTAATACTTCCCCCAGGGTCTTTCTCCAATTTCTAACATTCTGCTTAATTTAATATGCCTTTGGCGCTTGAGATGTAAAATTTAGCCAAGCTGTACCAAATATTATTCAAATCTAATTCATAATCTGAAAACTTCCTAAAACTTGACGCATTATTTTTTGTTTTTGATTTGGGACTGCCCGAGGAGAACTCAATGGCTAAACCAAAATAGAAAAATAAGAAACCCTACTAAAAGTATCCAATCCCTCTTAATTAGGCTCTTGACTCAGGCAATTTTACTACTTTTGAGCAATGAAGCATCTTGTTATTATTGCCTCGGTTCTGCCCGAGCCCAACTCCACGGCCGCCGGAAAACGAATGCTTCAACTCCTTGAACTCTTTAAGGACCAGAATTACCGAATAAGTTTTTTATACACGGCCCAAAAAGGGACTTACAGCGCAAACTTAAGTCCCTTAGGCGTTGAAGAAATCCCTATTACACTGAACGACTCGAACTTTGATGATCTCTTAGCTAAGCTTAACCCCTCCATTGTCCTATTTGATCGATTTACCCTAGAAGAGCAGTTTGGTTGGCGCGCTGCGCAGGCCTGTCCGAGCGCTTTAAAGATTCTTGACACGGAGGATTTGCACTTTCTTCGAAAGGCCAGAGAGCGCGCTTATACCAAGGGAATCCCACTCAAAGATTCGGACCTCCAGAGTGAGGTTTTCCACCGTGAGATTGCTTCTATTCTTCGCTGTGATCTTTCACTAATTATTTCCGAGTTTGAATACGCCTTACTAACTAAAAACTACGCATTAAATCCGGAGATCTTAATCTACCTTCCACTTTTTGCTGAGGCCATTGTAAATTCGCCCCCCTTTGAGAGCCGTCAGGATTTTATTTCAATTGGTAATTTTCTGCATGCGCCCAACTACGATACGGTCTTAGAATTAAAAAAACTTTGGCCTGAAATAAAAAAGCGCCTTGCAAGGGCAAAAATGTTGATTTACGGCGCTTACCCGAGTGCCAAGCTCAAGCCGCTTCATGACCCCTCACAGGGATTTTTAGTCATGGGTCGGGCAGAAAACTTACAGGAGGTACTATTTAATGCGCGGGTGCTTCTTGCACCAATTCCCTATGGGGCTGGGCTGAAAGGAAAGCTTCTTGATTCGATGAGTTACGGACTCCCGAGTGTAAGCTCAAGTAGTGGCGCGGAAGGCATTCAAGGCACCATGCCGTGGAATGGCTTTATCGCAGATTCCCCAGCAGAGCTTGTAGACAAAGCTGTGCTTTTGTACCAAGAGGAGTCCATTTGGAACCAGTCAAGAGCGCAAGGGTACCACTTAATAGAATCCCGGTTCCAAAAGAAGCAGTTTGCTCAGTCCTTTCATGTCTTGGTAAATTCTACCTTAGAGCGCCTAGCTTGGCACCGTCAGAAAAACTATCTCGGGGCACTACTACAGCACCATACCTTACAAAGCACGAAATACCTAAGTCGCTGGATTGAAGAAAAGAACAAAAAGTCTTAAAAAAAATGCCCCCAAGGATGGGAGCAGTTTAGACGGATCAAATTTTGACTTTTTAATTCTTCTCTAAGCGAAGCGTCATCCACTCTTCACGCTGCTCTTTCTCAAGTAAGGTAAGGCCGCTCACTTCACAGACTTCAAGGATGTCCGAGACATCGAAAAAGCACAGACCTGAAAGTAGTAGGAGTCCTTTTGGATTTAGAACGCTACTATAGGTCGGAATATCTGAAATCAAAATGTTTCGGTTTATATTGGCTAAAATTATATCAAAAGTTTCCTTTCCGAGATTCTCAGCCGTGCCTTGCGAAATTTCAAGTTCGACAGAATTACGCTGGGCATTTTCGATTGAATTCTCCACCGACCATTCGTCGATATCAATAGCCGCCACATGTTTTGCTCCTTTTTGCTTGGCAAAAATAGCAAGTACAGAAGTGCCACATCCCATGTCAAGAACGCTTTTACCTTCAAAATCCATTGAAAGCATTTGCTGAATCATGAGGTGCGTGGTGGGATGGTGGCCCGTCCCAAAGGACATTTTGGGCTGAATCACGATCTCATGCATCCCCGGTTTGGACTCATGGAATTCGGCACGAATTAAGACTTTGTCCGCTACTTCGATAGGGTCAAAATTCTTTTCCCACTCCTCATTCCAGTTAATGTTTGGCATCTCGCTGTACGTGTAAGAAATCTTAACCTCGGAATGCGCCATCAAAAAATGAGCATCTAGGGCTGATTGCTCAAACAAGCCTTTAGGAATATAAGCTAAAATACCTTGATCATTTTCTGTAAAACTATCAAAGTTAAGCTCAATAAGAGTGGCCATTAGGATTTCATCCCACGGCTTTAAGGGGGAAATTTTGAAGTCAAATTCTAAGTACGTTTCCATACGGCAAAGGTAATAAAAATAAGGCCTGATTTCTCAGACCTTATCCTTTTTAAATGTGTTTAATAAGGCTACGGCTTACCCAAAAGCTTCAATAATTTTTGAGAAATCCTCAATTTTAAGGGCTGCCCCACCGATAAGTCCGCCATCAATGTCTTTTTGAGAAAAAATCTCTTTGGCATTCTCTGGTTTCACGGAACCACCGTATAAGATTGAAATTTCCTGCGCCACGTCATTGCCGTACTTCTGAGAAAGGAGTTGACGAATATGGGCATGGATTTCCTGCGCCTGCTCCGGGCTTGCGGTCTCTCCTGTGCCAATGGCCCAAACCGGTTCGTAAGCAATAATAACTTTTTTGATCTCCTCTGCAGAAAGACCAAATAAGGCCACCTCAGTTTGGTTTTTCACGACGTCAAAATGCGCTCCGCTTTTACGCTGTTCAAGGGTTTCACCATTGCAGTAAATTGGCGTTAATCCAGCCTCAAGGAGTTTTTTTACTTTCACTGCGCAGTGCGCGTCCGTCTCTCCGTGAAATTGGCGGCGCTCTGAGTGCCCGACTAAAGAGCCCTGTACCCCGATGGATTTCAACATTTCGACAGAGATTTCGCCCGTGTAGGCGCCTTGATTATGCTCACTCACGTCTTGAGTCAGCACCGTCACTTTTCCATTTTCCAGCAGGTCTTTTGCCATCATCGCATAGAGCGATGGGGGCGCAATATGCACCTCACATGGCAGGGGGTTATTATTTGTATAGCTTAAGAGTTGCGTTAAAAGCTGTTGGGCTCCCACGTAATCTTTATTCATTTTCCAGTTTCCAGCGACTATTTTCTTTCTCATAGCAGTCTTGTTATTATTTGGTTATTCCTTCTAATTTAAACATAAAGGCGTACACTAAGGCGAGGTCTTTTAGGTAATCAAAACGCCCCGAAGCGCCCCCATGGCCATAGGCCATGTCGGTTTTCAAAAGTAAAACGTTGTTGTCGGTTTTAAGCGCGCGTAGTCTTGCGGTCCACTTAGCAGGCTCAAAGTACTGAACCTGAGAATCGTGAAGCCCCGTGGTAACCAAAAGATTTGGGTAGTTTTTCTTCTCTACATTTTCATACGGTGAATACGATTTCATGTACTCATATGCTGGCTTTTCGTTTGGATTCCCCCACTCGTCGTATTCGTTGGTGGTCAATGGAATCGATTCATCAAGCATGGTATTCACAACATCCACAAAAGGCACCTGTGCTATCACGCCATTAAAGAGTTCTGGAGCCATATTTATAACAGCACCTACCAACAGTCCTCCGGCGGAGCCACCTTGGGCGTACATGTGTTTGGAGCTGGTATACTTCTGGTCAATTAAATAGTTTGCTGAATCAATAAAATCGGTAAAGGTGTTTATTTTCTTCATCATTTTTCCATCCTCGTACCACTGTCTCCCCATTTCCTGACCGCCACGAATATGGGTAAGGACATAGACGAAACCTCGGTCTAGAAGTGATAAACGGGTCGTTGAAAACGAAGCGTTCATCGAGCTTCCATAGGATCCGTACGCATAAAGAAGAAGCGGATTGCTTGAATCCTTCTTCATGCCTTTCTTGTAAACAATAGACATTGGAATTAACACCCCATCTCTTGAAGGGGCAAAGATTCGCTCCGTCACATAATTGGACTTGTCGTAACCACCTAGAACTTCCTGCTGCTTTAAAAGTGTGCGTTTGCCAGAGCGAAGATCCTGCTCATATTGAGATGAAGGGGTAATCATCGAGGTAAAGCCAAAACGAAATTTATCCGTGTTGTATTCTGGATTAGAGCTTGCACTCAGGGTATAGGCTGGTTCGTCAAACTTAAGGGCTTCTTTCTTACCCGTTTTACGGTCGAGAATTATAAGCTGTGTAAGTCCATTTTCACGTTCTTGGATGATTAAAAAGTTCTTAAACTCATCCACTCCTTCAACAAGAACGTTATCGCGGTGCTTTATAAATTCTTTCCAATTCTCGACACCTGTTGCCCCAATGGGCGTCTCCATAATTTTGAAATTAAGGGCGTCTTTATTGGTCGTCACTAAGAAGCGGTCTTCTAGAGCCGTCACATCATAAAGGACATCCTGCATTCTAGGTTGAAAGACTTTAAACGCGCCGCTTGGCTTGTCTGCATCAAGGTACCAAACCTCAGAAGAGGTTGTGGCCGAGGAACTAATTAAGATAAACTTCTGATTCTTACTTTTATACTGTCCGATGTAGTTCGTGTTGTCCTTCTCAAGGTAAACCACCTGATCACTCGAAGGCGAAGTGCCTAAGATGTGACGCATGATTTTTTCTGACAAAAGGGTTTCCGGATTCTTAGCCGTATAGAAAATCGTTTTATTATCATTTGCCCACGTGGCACGCCCCGTGGTATTCTTGATGCCTAGATCTGTAATCTGACCTGTATTCAAATCTTTGATATACAAATCATACTGTCTTCGAGAGACGTCGTCAACTCCAAAAATCATTTTTGAGTTGTCTGGAGAAATCGAAAATCCAGAAGCGGCATAATACGCTTTTCCTTCTGCCAGTTTGTCTACATCCAAAAGAAGCTCTTCTTTTGCCTCCAGAGAACCTTTCTTACGGGCGTATTTGAAATACTGCTTTCCTTGCTCCGTGCGCGTGTAATAGTAATAGCCATTATTAAAGACGGGAACGGATTCGTCCTGTTCTTTAATTTTGGCGCGCATCTCTTTGTAAAGTTCATCGCGAAGTGGCTCCGTATCTTTCATCATCGCTTCCCAGTAGGTATTCTCCTGAGTTAAATAGTCAACGACTTTTTGAGAGTCTTTTCCTTTCTTAAAATAATCGATCATCCAGTAGTAGGGATCTTCTACCGAATCGCCGTGGATGGTTCTTACGTGACTTTGAGTCTCGGCTACAGGCGCCTTAAGGACAGGCCATTTTTGTGCATTGGTCATGGCAAACAGGATTAATCCAGAGAAAATTAGGGTTTTTTTCATGAGTTTCACTTAGGGGGTTAGACGCTCCAGAGCGTTTTTAGATGGGTATAAAACTGGTGTTCGTCTGAGCTTACCTGCTCATCGGCTTTAATTAAACTCTTAGCGAAGGCAAGAAAATCCTTTCGCTCCTTCTCCACGGAGTCCTCCAAAAAGCACTTCGCATGGAATTCAAAATGGGCTTTCCACTCGGCGCGCTTAAGGCGGGCAATGGCGTCAATTTCATTATCGAGATCAATTCGAAATGGAAACTCCTCGGCGAGATACTGCTGAATTTTAATGCCTTCTTCTGAGGCGAATTCATCATCGACCGCCGAAAGGATCATTAGGAGGTGGTACCCCGCAATGGATTTATTTGATTTTTGCATATGGCTACTATTTTTCTTAATTGGGTTATTGTTTATACTCGTCCACAGGTTTTTTCTCGACAATCTTTCCTTTATGTAATACCAGTACAAACGGATTACTTCTTGCAATCGTTTTAATGGCTGTGGGATCCATGGTCGTGTTTTGTATGGTTGAAAAGGTGTTTAAAGAGGTGGACACCCCGTAGACTAGGGGATTCCCTCGCACAAGGTCTTGAGCGGCTTTAAGGGCGTCTGAACTTAGGGCTTGTGGGGCATAGGAAAATAATAACACCACATGCTCGGCCTCTAAAATTGCAGGGGTGATATCCACGCCATTTTGGTCTTCAATTCTAAATTTCAGAACCTCTGACTCGTAGCCTTTTTTAACAAGCTGCTGCTTTGTATTCTCTTTTTGAATTTCCCAAGGGGAGCCCTCTTCCCAGTAGCTCGGCTCATTAATGTAAGCGTCCTGAGCGACTTCTTTAACTTCC
>DCJS01000026.1:1597-4711 GCA_002319955.1 Flavobacteriales bacterium UBA1694 | reverse complement strand
TTACACAGTTGAAGTAAGGTTGAGGTAATTGCTCCCATTCCGGAGGCCGTTACATTCGCACTTTGAGTCCCTTCCATTTGAGCAAGGGCCTCACTCAAATATAGATTGCTTGGCGTAGAGTGTCTTGAGTATAAATAACAGCCTTCTGTATTCCCTTCGAACGTGTCGAACATGGTCTTGGCTGATAGGAACGTGTAGGTCGAACTATCCGAAATTGACGGGTTCACCCCTCCAAACTCACCAAAGTATTGTAAATCCTGAATCTTGTTTGCGGCATCAAAGCTTTCCATAAAATTGTTTTTGATTTCTATAAAAGTCAGTATTCTCCAACTAAATTACAATCAAACCCGATAAATACAGATTATAAATCTAAGATAGGATACGTTGTTAGAATTTAATTTTATATTTGAGGATAACTTAATCGTTTAACCGAAAATATTTCATCTTATGCTCGACGATAAGGATAAAAAACTACTGATTTTACTGCAGAACGATTCTAAGAAAACAACGAAACAACTTGCTCAGCAGCTCGATTTGTCAGTGACTGCTGTTTTTGAGCGCGTTAAAAAATTAGAAAAGCAGCAGATTATCAAAAAGTATGTCGCCCTACTGAATCCTGAAAAAGTTCATAAAAGCTTTACCGTCTTGTGCCATGTGAAATTAGTGCAGCACAAGAAGGAATATATTTCGCAGTTTGAAAATGAAATCGTTGCGTTTCCAGAAGTGCTGGAGTGTTTTCATGTTTCAGGGGATTACGATTATATCCTAAAAATTTGCGTTCGGGATATTCAAGAATACCGAGAATTTATGGTTAGCAAACTGACCAATCTGCAGCACATTGCCAGCACACAAAGTTCCCTTACAATTAAGGAAGTAAAGAACTCAACAGTTATTGAACCCAATTAATCGGGTATCGAGGTTTTGATCGCTTAACTTACAATGTAGAACTCAATTCATACAATTTAAGTTTCTAAGCAGATCTTATATTTTTTGAAATAAATACCTTTGTGTAAATCTAAAATATGAAAAAAACAAAATTCACTCTACTCGCCCTGGCCTCCGTACTGCTAATTTCGTGTACAACGCAACCAGGCGCTACAGCGCAAAACCCTACGCAACAGCAAAGCGTGCAGACCAAGTCCAATAGCGTCGATCATTTCGCGGACATCGAAGTTCTTAAGTATGAAGTCCCGGGATGGGACAACCTAACTTTAAAGGAGAAGCAATACGTTTACTATCTAAGTCAGGCTGGCTACTCCGGTCGCGACATTATTTGGGATCAGAACTACAAGCATAACTTGAAAATCCGCCGTTCTCTGGAACACATTTATCAGAATTACAATGGCGATAAGTCGAGCACGGATTGGGGTAATTTTCAGGACTACCTTAAACGCGTTTGGTTTTCTAATGGAATCCACCACCACTACTCGAACGAAAAGATTAAACCTGCATTTTCTAAGGCCTACTTCGAGCAGCTCTTAGCGGGCACAAGTACCCATATGGATTCGGCTCTAGTTGATATACTGTTTAATGATACAGACTCCAAAAAAGTGAACTTAGATCTAAGTAAAGGACTAATAAAAGGTTCTGCTGTGAACTTTTATGGAGAAGGCATTAGCGCAGAAGAAGCGTCTGTATTTTATGCCAATATGAAAAGCCCCGACCCACAGCGTGCGCTATCCACAGGCTTAAATTCAAAGCTAGTCAAAGAAAACGGTGTGCTCAAAGAGAACGTTTGGAAGAGCGGCGGTATGTACGGAGCCGCCATTGATCAAATTGTCTCCTGGCTTGAAAAAGCAAAAACGGTTGCGGAGAACCAAAAGCAGGCCCAGGCTCTAGCCTATTTAATTGAGTATTATAAAACCGGTGATTTAAAAACATGGGACGATTACAACACCGCGTGGGTTAGCGCAACGGACGGGAATATCGATTACATTAATGGGTTTATTGAAGTCTACAACGACCCACTTGGTCATAAAGGCACCTTTGAGAGCATCGTTCAAATCAAAGACTTTGATATGTCCAAGAAGATGGACGTACTTTCCAAAGAAGCGCAGTGGTTTGAGGATCATACGCCCTTATTGCCTGAGCACAAGAAAAAAAATGTGGTCGGTGTCAGCTACAAAACCGTTATCGTAGCCTCGGAAGCGGGAGACGCCTCTCCTAGTACACCAATTGGCGTGAACCTTCCGAATGCAGACTGGATTCGGGCAGAGCACGGCTCAAAATCGATTTCACTCGGCAATATTATTGACGCGTATAACGCTGCCGGAGGCAGCAGCCGATTGAAAGAATTTGTAAACGATCAGAAGGAGCTTGAATTGGCGCAGAAGTACGGTGAGCTGGCAAGCAAACTCCACACCGCCCTTCACGAAGTGATTGGGCACGCCTCAGGTCAGATTAATCCTGGCGTAGGAACGCCTAAAGAAACACTAAAAAGCTACGCTTCAACTATGGAAGAAGGCCGAGCCGATTTAGTGGGTCTGTATTTTCTATACAATCCGAAGCTCCAAGAACTAAACTTGGTGGACGATTGGAAGGCCGTTGGCATGTCCGCCTACGACAATTACATCCGTAACGGACTTATGATGCAACTGGTTCGTCTAGAACCGGGTGCGGAGATTGAAGAATCCCACATGAGAAACCGCCAATGGGTCAGCGCATGGGTGTTTGAAAAAGGACAAAAAGACCACGTGATTGAAAAAGTTGTTCGCGATGGCAAAACGTATTTTAATATTACAAATTACGATAAGCTTCACGACCTCTTCGGCCAGCTCCTTAGAGAAACCCAACGAATCAAATCCGAAGGTGATTATGAGGCCGCAAAAAACTTAGTTGAGAATTATGGGGTTAAAGTGGATCAGTCCATTCATAAGGAAGTTCTTGCCCGTAGCAAGCAGTTTGATAACGCGCCTTACAGTGGTTTTGTAAATCCATACATTAAGCCAGTTATAAACACCAGCGGTCAGGTGACCGATTATGAAATCACCTACCCTAACTCGTTCGCGGAGCAAATGCTTCAGTATTCTAAAGAATACGGTTTCCTACCCGATACCAACTAAAAACATCCTGAATTCATTATAAAACCAAAGCCACTTTAACCAGTGGCTTTTT
>DCJS01000026.1:0-1453 GCA_002319955.1 Flavobacteriales bacterium UBA1694 | reverse complement strand
CCATCATGAATAAAGTATTTCGATCAAGCGTCTATCTCGCTTTACTTACAAGCTCCATTTATTTAGGGGCACAAACCGAAAAAAAAGCAGTTCCCATTTTTGAAAATGGACAAGCGCAAATTGTGCCTGAATTTAACAATTCTGAGAAATGGATCCGGACGGATCTATGGGTTGAAACGAGTTTTGATACGGACGGCGATGGTAAAAAGGACCGAATGTATGTCGATGTTACCCGACCTTATCAGACCGAAAGTGAGGGACTAAAGCTTCCTGTTATTTACGAATCGAGCCCTTACTATTCCGGTGTCGCTCCTGATGTAGAGGGTGGATTTTGGGATGTTAAACATGAATTAGGACACCCTACCTCCAAGCCTCGAGTGCATGCTGAGGTGACTAGAACGGGAAAACGTCCGATACTTTCAAACTCCCTAATTGCCACTTGGGTTCCCCGTGGTTTTGTGGTTGTGCATTCCGCTTCTCCAGGAACCGGTTTATCGCAAGGCTCCCCTACGGTCGGTGGATTAAATGAATCCTTGGCGCCTAAGGCTGTAATTGACTGGCTTAACGGAAGAGCAAACGGCTACACGTCGCCGGATGGAAACGAAAAAGTAAAAGCCACTTGGAGCACAGGAAAAGTGGGCATGACCGGAACCTCTTACAATGGAACCATTCCATTAGCAGCCGCCACGACCGGAGTCAAAGGCTTGGAAGTAATTATTCCTGTAGCACCCAACACCTCCTATTACCATTATTACCGTTCAAACGGTTTAGTTCGCTCTCCAGGAGGCTATCTGGGTGAAGATGTGGACGTGCTATACGATTTCATTCATAGTGGAGACGAATCCAAACGCAGCTACAGCAATTCAACTATTCGGGATACTGAAATGAAAAATGGCATGGACCGACTGACTGGCGATTATAACGATTTTTGGGCAGGGCGTGATTACCTAAATCATATGCCGAATATGAAAGCCGCTCTGCTTATGGCGCACGGTTTTAACGATTGGAATGTGATGCCGGAGCATAGCTACCGAATTTATAAGAAAGCCAAAGACATGGGCCTTGAAACCGCAATCTATTACCATCAAAATGGGCATGGCGGTCCACCCCCATTAGAAATGATGAACAAATGGTTTTCGCACTATTTATTCGGAATTGACAACGGAATTGAAAAGGAACAAAACAAAGCGTGGATTGTCCGCGAGAATGACGCTATGGACAAGCCGACAGCTTATGCCGATTTTCCAAATCCTGAGGCCAAAGACGTTTCATTCTATTTAACGAAAGGAGCTCCAGAGGCAGGTGGTTTAACGACCACAAAACCCTCGAGCGGCGTGAAGGAGACTCTGGTTGACAACTATTCCTTTTCAGGAGAGAGTTTAGCAAGAGCTGAAATAACAGAACACAGACGACTCTATGTAAGTCCGAAATTAGAAAAGGATATTCACCTATC
>DCJS01000008.1:9016-9958 GCA_002319955.1 Flavobacteriales bacterium UBA1694 | reverse complement strand
GGCAATGCGGCTCTTTCTCTTGAGTCTTTGACTCAAGATGAGGATGCTTTAGACACTTGGTTTTCTTCATGGCTCTGGCCTATGTCCGTTTTCGACGGCCTTTTAGATCCTGAGAACAAAGACATTAATTACTATTACCCGACTTCGGATTTAGTAACTGGTCCCGATATTATATTCTTCTGGGTGGCGCGTATGATTATGGCCGGTCAAGAATTTAGAGGGGAGGTGCCGTTTAAAAACGTGTACTTCACCGGAATTGTTAGAGATAAGCAAAGACGCAAAATGTCTAAGTCTCTTGGGAACTCCCCAGATGCTTTAAAACTTATCGAGCAGTACGGCGCCGACGGGGTTCGCGTTGGAATTCTTTTAAGTTCTGCCGCAGGAAATGACCTTCTTTTCGATGAAGATTTAATGCTTCAAGGAAGAAACTTTGCGACTAAAATTTGGAACGCTTACCGCCTGATGGAAGGTTGGGAGAAGTCGGAGGCTATAAAAGCGACTCCGGCTGATTTGCAAACCATGGCCTGGTTTGAGAACAAGCTGAATAAAACCATCGTTGAAATTAATGAGCAGTTCGAGAAGTTTAGAATTTCTGATGCGCTGCATTTAATCTATAAACTCGTTTGGGACGATTTCTGTTCGTGGTACCTTGAGGCCATTAAGCCAAGCTTTGGCGCGCAGGCTTCGAAAGAAGTGTATGACCGAACTATGGGCTATTTTGAAGAGCTTCTAAAGCTTCTTCATCCATTCATGCCTTTCCTTTCTGAGGAACTTTGGCAGCATGGAAAAGAGCGCAGTGTAGAAGAGGCTCTAATCATTGCGCAGCAGTCTGAAGGTGAGCCATACAATGCAGAGATTTTAGAAGGTTTTGAAACGGCAAAAGAACTTATCTCAGCCATTAGAAACTACCGTCAGAGTAAAAGCCTTTCGCCAAGAGAAGCG
>DCJS01000008.1:6223-8951 GCA_002319955.1 Flavobacteriales bacterium UBA1694 | reverse complement strand
ATTCCACTGAGCGAATCCTTAGATTTAGAGGCGGAGAAGGAGAAGATGATTGAAGAGATCACTTACCTCAAAGGATTCCGCATGTCGGTTGAGAAAAAGCTTTCAAACGAAAAGTTCGTTAGTGGTGCACCTGAGAAAGTGGTTGAAATGGAACGCAAAAAACAAAAAGACGCAGACGATAAAATCGCGCTTCTTGAAGAAAAATTAGCAACGCTTTAACCTGAGGGGAAGAAAGGAGCTTTTTTTGCGGCTAGAGCTACGATTAACAAACGATCAGTTGAATACTCTGTATTTGGTACCAAAGAGCGAATTGGCTGTTCAGTTAGTTGATCGCAAATTCCTAATAGAAGGGCCTTTATACTCAAAACTCTTAGGTACTATTTTAGATATCATTCTTGCAAAAGGTAAATTTACCTCAAAAAACAAGCAATTTATTTGAATAGCAGCATAATGGAGGTAAATTTACCTCTATTGTTGAAACATCTGTGTTCGTTAAGTATATCCAAGACAAGATTTGTTCTGCTTATTTCAATCGGTACAGAATACCAAATTAATTTTATACAACCAAAAAGGTTGTAGGTTCAACATTAATCGTTAGGCAATGATTTTATTTGAAAGCAAGCCTTTCTACAATCTGACCTTAACTCGGCTGAAACACTAGATTTTTCTTTCCTAGGTTTTGTTTGGCACTCTTTTGCTTTATATTTGTGAAAGATTTGAGCCAATGGAACCCATAGAGAATATTAAAAAACTTTTTAGTCGCAATTTTGTAGAAAGTCCCCTGTTAGAAACTTTTGAGGCGGGAACTCTTTATTTTCCTACGGGAGAGCTTGTGGCTTGTGATCCTTTAATTACAAGTGACATGCAGCCTTTTACAAGACGCTTAAAGTCTGGTGAATATCCCGTGCTTATTCATAAAGAGCGTGAAAGTAACTGCGTGGCTTACTTGGAACTTGTATGTAGCGAAAGGAGCGTTAGCTCATGGGAGCTAGCCTTAACCAAGGGACAAGATCTTGGAGCTCTAGTGTCCGGAGAAATCTACGGGTTTCCCGTAGAGTCTGGAATGGCCGCTTTAATGGACTCTGAGACTCAGGACGAATTAGCCTCACTAGAGCGTACCTTATTTGAAAGAAAAGGGGAAGATTTCATGGGACTTTATGAAGAGTTTTTCCACAACCATTTTTTTGATGCGAATGGCGCAATCGATCAGTTCGCCTTATTAACCCCAAGCGAGCAGAAGAAAGGGCAAATATTTGCCTTTGAAGCGGGCTACGGCGAGGGCTTTTATGCCAGCTATTTTGGGCTCGACTCCGATGGCGAGATCATTAAGCTCGTCACTGAGTTTATCGAGGTCGGCAGTTAATTTTGTCTTAAAAGTTTGAGTCTTTCTCTTAATTCCCCTAAATTTGTTAATTAACCCCCCTAGCGATGAGTGATTTTCCCGTTAACCCAAAGATTATCGTAGTTGGCAGTAGCTCTGTGGACTTGGTCTTAAATACCAAGACTCACCCCGAACCTGGCCAGACTGTTTTAGCCTATAAAACCGAACATTTCTTTGGCGGCAAAGGGGCTAACCAGGCTGTTGGAACGGCAAGACTCGGAGCCAAGGTCTGTTTTATTGGGTGTCTTGGAAAAGACCGCAATGGCCAAGAGATCTTAGATAATTTACGTAATGAAGGGGTGGATGTTCGCTATGTCGTTCAAACGGACCAGGCCGCTACTGGCTCTGCGTACGTCTCCGCCTCCGAAGGAAAAAATTCCATCATTGTGGTGCCAGCGGCTAATTATCTATTAACACCAGAGGATGTCGAGGCCGCCGAGAAAGAATTTGAAACCGCCGATTTGGTCCTTGTCCAATTGGAAGTGCCTATGGAGGTGGTTGAAGCGTCTACCAAACTCGCGCTAAAGCACGGAGTCAAACTAGGCATTTATGCTGCGCCTGGCCTTAAGCTTTCTGAGGCGGTATTAGATTCAGCCTCTTTTATCGTGGCTAAAAGTGCCGATCTTCCTGTCATTTTTGAAGACAGACCCCATAGCAATCTAACTAAAGCCTTTGCAAATGTACTTTTTGTTCGTGACGATAGTAATTCGACGACGTTTTATAATGGGTCTGAAATGCGCTACTTAAGAAACGACCATGACGAAATTCTCCATAAAATGGGCATGGGTGACGCCTTTACCGCCGGGTTTGCTTTAGCATTCTGCCAAGGTAAATCAACCGAAGAGTGCGTGCGCTTTGGAAATAACGTGTCTCATAAAGTGGCGATTAACCGCGGTTCACAGGCGGGTCTTCCTTTTCTCAAAGACCTTGACTAAAGCCTTGGACCTGAAAAAACGCCTCGATAATGTACGGAAGATAATATCAATCAACAAGAAATTGCAGAAAGGACGAAGCGGAACAAGGCCAGTCTTATCTCATTGAATTACAATTTGGCTACCCGTGGTTTGCTCACGCGCACACAAGATCCAGTGGACCGACGAAACAACCTGATTGCATTGACAAAGGAAGGTGAATCCTATGATCAAAAACTCGCGCCCATGCTGGAACAAGTGTATACTTCCCTGAATGTAGAGATTACCTCCGAAGAACTGGAAAATACCATTCAAGTGCTTCAGAAGATTTATCAAAAAATGACAACGTAAGAGTTGTTCTACTTACCGCGGCGTTCTATTTTTCACTGATGATTCGGAAAGAAGTATCGTAAAAACACTATTTTTATTAAAAAAA
>DCJS01000008.1:0-6182 GCA_002319955.1 Flavobacteriales bacterium UBA1694 | reverse complement strand
CCCTTTACTTTATTAGCCAGCGACGGCTACCCTTTAGCCGCCACACTATTTACTCCAGCAGGCCAGTCGAGCAAAATAGTTGTGGTAAATTCTGCTACAGGCGTAAAACAGCAAGTTTATTTTTCCTTTGCAAGCTACCTAAGCGAGGCGGGCTTTTATGTACTCTGCTATGACTATAGAGGCATTGGAGATTCTAAACCAGATGAGCTCCGCGGTTTTAAAGGGAGTATGCGCGACTGGGGCGCTTTAGATTACAAGGCAGTGACTGGGTACCTAAAAACGAATTTTAATGGGTTTGAGACCTTTGTCGTAGGCCATTCTGTAGGGGCTCTTATTTTAGGAATGAATACGGATTCACAGGATATTGATAAATTTGTGTTCATTGGAACTCAAAATGCGTACGTGGGAAACCTCGATTTTAAAACCCAAGTCATGGGCGCTTTAGGCTTCGGACTCTTGCAGCCTGTGATCACAAGGATAATGGGCTATTTCCCGGCTTCTTATTTTAGTCTGGGCGAGTCGCTTCCTTCAGATGCTAGTTTTGATTGGCGAACCTTAATTCTTCACAAGAAATCGACGGATCGTTTATTGGAAAAAAGTAAGGTGGACGTTTCAAAACAATTGAACCAGAGAGCCCTTGTTCTATGGGCGAGTGACGATGCTTGGCTGACGAAAAGTGGTGTGGATCACCTATTAGACCAAACCTACCCAAACCTAAAACCCCAATACCAAATCCTTAGGCCAAGTGAAAGCCCCAAAGGGGTGATAGGCCATGTTAATTTCTTCCGTTCCTATAATAAAGTTTTATGGGAGCGGGTGCTAACTTACTTAAAAGACGACGAATGAATAAGACTATTGAGCGAACCATCGAATTTGTAAAGCAAAGCCTTGAAGGTGCAGAGGCTGGACACGACTGGTTTCATATTCAGCGGGTATGGAAGAATGCAGAATTAATTGCCTCAAAGACCCCATGCAATTTAGAGATCGTCCAGCTCGCTGCCTTACTTCATGACATTGCCGATCCTAAATTCCATGACGGCGATGAATCGCTTGCCCTTAAGATCTCAAAAGACTTTTTAGATTCAATTGGCCTAGCCACTGAGCTCACCGCTGAGGTTCTTTTTATCATTGAGCATATATCGTTCAAGAATAAAGAGAATGCCCCCTTAGAGCGCTCTATTGAACTCGACATTGTTCAAGACGCAGACCGACTCGATGCCATTGGGGCTATAGGCATTGCGCGAACCTTTAATTTTGGAGGGTTTAAAAATAACGCAATGTATGACCCAAATCAAAAACCCAGTTTGGGTATGTCTAAATCGGAGTATAAGAAGTCGAACGGTACCACCATTAACCACTTCTACGAAAAGCTCCTGCTTTTAAAGGACCTTATGAACACCCCGAAAGGCAAGGCCCTAGCCGAGCAGCGCCATGCGTTCATGGAGCAGTTTTTAGAGCAGTTTTATAAAGAGTGGGAAGGGGAGGATTTTCTAGCCTAGGACTTGGTGCAAGATCTATGGGTAAGCCACTGCATTTTCTAACTCTATGGGGTTGTTTTGCGCCTTGAGTTGGCTTTGCGTTTTGCGCTTCATTTCGTTAAAATTCGGTTTAATTTGCTTTCCGTCTTCATCCCAGAACTGGTACTCGGCCGATCCAGTGGTGAGTTCTCGGTACGGGTCATTGTAGTAATTCAAAAGTATTTTTAAGCGCTGCGCTTTCGTTAAGGCCAATGGCTCAAAGCTTAAGTAATGCACCGTGTTTAGATTTGACTTTGAAATCCCCATAAAATTAAATTCATACTGGTCTTTTGAATCCTTCATTGAAAGGATCAGACCAGGAAGTCCATAAAATACCGAAGGGCCTTCTGAAAGAGCAATGTCTGTGGTAAACCAAGCTTCCCACTGTCTTTTTGAGTGGGTTAAAAGGGCTTTTTGGGCTTTGTAGTCGCCAATTTTTTTGGTCTCGCCCGTGATTTCCCACTTAAAGCTGGGAAGTGGATTTTCAACTTTATAAAAATCTCTTAGGAGGTACAGGAATTCTGAGTACGTTTTTTTGTCATGGTCTTTGTGAACCATGTTTTTGAAGTTTTGTGAGCGCGGCGCATTAAGTCCATTTTTCTTCACCTGAACCTGCTCGATTGAATCCGCCTCAAACTGTTTTTTACTTTGAAATGAGGACTTCGTACCCTTTATTAGAAGGACCATTTCGTCCTTTTTACTTAGCGAATCAAGCGAATCCGCTTTGTAATTCATTTGGTAAGTAATTTTGTAGTCTTGCGCGAGAAGAAGACTACTAAATAGAAAAAGAAGACAGCTCGCAGTGATTCGAAGAGTACTTTTCATTTTTTATAGCATGTTTAGTCGTTAAATCTTGGGAAAAGCCTTTGTCTTCCATGGATTCGAGATTCTAAATGTACTGATTTATTCACTCGTGAACGAAATTAGTTTTCAAAGAACCCGGCATACCGTTAGTCGGAACAAGTTTATGACTAGACCAATTGAGGGATTTTAGTCAGGTAGGTTTTAGAATACAGACCCTAGTGGGGTCATAAAGTTTTATCGAAGGCGGGGCTAAGAACGAAGATTTACTATCTTTGCCCCAATGGAATATTTTGTATTTACCGTCTTTATACTGCTCTGTTTTGCTATTATTCTCTCTGTAGTAAAGAGTAGGGAGCATCGCGTAAAGGTGCGGTTAATACGTCTTGGGATTGTCTTAATAGCGGCGGCTTTTTTCTCGTACTGGTTTGTACAAAAAAGTTACGATGAATTAGTGCCAAATTCAATGGCTCTTCAGATTATAAACAAACTTCCGCAACCGGTCGATTTTTATGCCATTAAACTCGATTCCACAGCAGTAGGCGTAGAGAAATACGAACTTCGTCATGCCGGAAAGATTCGCTCAGAGCATTACCGTCTTGAGTATTTGCAGATGGAGAATTCGGATGAGTATTGGCTAGCAGGTTATATCGGCAAAAAGAATTTAGTGTACTTTTCCCAGCATGCGGTCCCAAATAAAAACATGGACCAAATCATTGAGATCAATAATTACATTAACCAAAGTTTGAAGCTCTCCGAAAAGGCCAAGTCCTTAGTAGAAGCCAAACGGGTTGTTGATATGAGCACCTCGGTCTGGGTTGCCCTGTCGTTACTGCTTCTTTTCCTAAATACAGCGCTGCTTTTTAAAAAGAAATAAAATAAAGGCCCATTCAGCGTTTAATAGCTCCCTTTCGACCAATCTTATCTAAAACCCTCTACTATTTCTTCATTAGTCACTTGACCAAAGAAATCACTCAGGGTTATTTCTGAAAAGAACTGCTGTAAATCGGCGGTATCATGTTTTCTTCCGATAAGTAGAGCCTCCAGATCTTCAATTGGTTTAGGAGCGAAGAAATCTCCAAATATTTTCGCTTTGTCTATCACGCCATGCATCACATCTAAGTGTATCTCGATAAAACCTGCGGGAACTTTTAGGGCTTTTTTAAAGTTATAGTTGGGGGAGAACCCAAAATTCCAGTCCCAAGTTTCATACTTCTGCTTCACTAAAAGCTCAATGCCTGCAAGATCCTCGGGTGTAAGTTCATAGCGTTTTGCCGCCGGATTAGACTTGATGATTTCTGCGGTCAATAAGTCTTTAAGGGTCTGCGTTGTGGTGGTTTTAGGTAAGTAATGGATGAGGTTGGTGACTCGTGCTCTATTGGATTTAATGGCTTTGTCAATAAATTTGAGAGGGTTAATCTTTAAGGCTTCACCTAATACTTCCATTTCAGAATTAAGTAAGATGGTGCCGTGTTGAATCATCTTTCCTTGACGTGCAAGTTTTGCATTTCCACTGAACTTTTTCCCTTCTACTAAAAGGTCGTTGCGACCCTTTAGTTCTGCAGGCACGCCTAAAGCATTGAGCATCGTTAATACCGGCTGAGTGAAAAAGGAAAAGTCCCCAAAGTCTTTTTCCCCCAAAAGGGTGTGGAAAGAAAAATTCAGGTTTCCTAGATCGTGGTAAACTGAGCCTCCACCTGACATGCGTCGAACGACTTTAATTTTCTTTTCATCAACATAGTCGAGATTTATTTCGGCGAGCGTATTTTGAAATTTGCCTACAATGATAGACGGCGCATTCACGTAGAGTAAAAAAATATCCTCAGTTGGAAAACGGTTTAGTAAATATTCTTCTGACGCAATATTGAAGTGGGCGTTATTCGAAGGGGAGTCGATTAGTAGCATTCTTTTTTTTTGTAAAATTAATGGATTTATCTTGAATTCTAAGGTCTAGCAGGACGCAACTCTTCATAACCTACTTTAAAGGGGAGGGATTAACGCTTTTTCATTTTGAAAAGAAGAGACTTCTTAAGCGATAAGCTTTTTCTTTCGCGACAGTTTTTGTCGCGATTTTTAAATTATTAGTTACCGTAATTTTTTTACGGCGGATATCTCTAGAATAGTTTCAGACACCAACCACCTTTTTCCAAAAAAAAATTCTGAAACCGGCCTAGGCCCGCTCCAGAATTCCACAATTATAATTAAGATTCTTTTATTTGCTTTGCTGCTCTTTCAGAGCCTCTTTATCCTTGTCGCTTGGGTTCCAAACTTTGACCTCGGAGTCTTTGGTGATTCCAGAAAGGATTTGAACATTAATTCCGTCACTTGCCCCAAGTTTAACCGTGCGTTTCTTGAAAGACCCGTCTGGCTGCTTAACTTCTACAAATGGGCTGTCTTTTCCATTCACCTTTTCGTATTGGATTAAAGCCTCTTCCAAAAGTAACGCATTTTTTTGAGAGCTTAAAACGATTTCACCATTGGCGGAGAATCCAGCGCGAATGAACTCGTTATCAGGATTAAAGACATCGCCTTCAACCGGGAATTTAATCGTCCCATTCTGATCAATTCCTTTCGGAGCAATCATCGTGAGTTTTCCTGGGAATTTTTTATTTTGAAGGGCGCCAATCACAATATTTAGATCCATGCCTTCTTTTAATTTTCCAGCCTGCGCCTCATCGATCTGTCCTTCAAATATAAGGGAGTTTAAGTTGGCTACGGAGGCAATGGTGGTTCCTGCATTGAATGAGTTGGCTTCAATAACTTGACTTCCGACTTTCACTGGAACGTCTAGGACAGTTCCGGTCGCTTTGGAACGAATCTGTGTGGTTGCCATACCTTGAAGAGCTGGTGTGATTCCGGTGCGCGCAATCTGAAGGCTAGTTTGAGCCGTTGAGAGCTGCAGATTTGCATTCTTCAATTGAATTTGAGCACTTTGTAATTGTTGCTGTGCTGTGAGGAATTCTTGCTTTGAAATGACCCCTTGCTTGTAGAGGCTTTCTTGCATGTCGAACTGCTGCTTCTGAGTCGAGAGGTTTAATCTTGCGTTACTAATTTGAAGATTCGCATTATTTACTTCTTGCATAGAGGCGTTCACATTCTGCACGCTTGGTACAATTTGAAGCGTTGCGATAAGCTGACCTGCGCTTACCTGATCGCCTTCTTGAACGAAAATTTTATTGATAATCCCGGGCATGTTGGGCTTAATCTCGATTTCTTCTCTTGGAACAATTTTTCCCGTCGCCATTACCTTATCGTCCATGTCTTTGATGACTGGCTTTTTGGTAAGGAACACTTCACTTTTACTCGAGTTCGAGGAGATTAGGTAAGAGATTCCTGAAATTAGGGCGACGGCCAAGATAAGACCAAGCAGGATGTAAAGGGCTTTTTTCAGGGTGAACTTCTTTTTCATATCGTAAGTTTTTTTCTTATTTCTTTTTTTTATTCGGATCTTAAGGCCTCGATGGGTCTGATTTTTACAGCACGTTGGGCGGGAATCATGCCGATCACAAGCCCTAGGGAGAGCATCACGGCCATGGCAACAATTACGTTCGAGTAATCCACTGTTGGATTATAGAAGGGGAAGGCATCTTGGTTTTGCGTGGCCATGTTTAGGACCATCAGTAAAAAGATTCCAAAAATGAATCCTAAGATTCCCGAGCTAAAGGTAATCACAACGCTTTCAAGGAGTATTTGATTTCTAACTTCGTTTGGTTTGGCACCAAGGGCGCGGCGGATCCCTATTTCTTTAGTCCGTTCTTTTACTGTAATTAAAAGAATATTTGAAATAGCAATGACCCCGGCAAGGATGGTTAGGGTTCCCACCACAATGGTAAGGAGCTGCATTCCCGTTAAAAAGCCTGTTAA
>DCJS01000009.1 GCA_002319955.1 Flavobacteriales bacterium UBA1694 | reverse complement strand
CGTTCAACTTCTTCCTTTTTATAACTAGCCGTTCCAAGAAGCCTTTCGAAAAGTTGATCAGAGTCACTTAATGATTTAACTGCAATTCCTAAATGTTCAATTTTCATTTTAATTTTGATCTAATAGTTGGGGCTCACGAGCGCAAAAGTACGCCTATTGAGTACAAAAGAATATTCAAACAAAAATAGTAAATTTGCACCATGAACGAAAGTAACAGACAGAGAAAAGTCGCCCAAATCATTCAGGAAGATTTTTCAGAACTATTTAGAAAACAGGCCTCCGAAAGCAAGCAGAGTTTCCTTGTAAGTGTATCGGATGTAAAGGTTTCCGCAGATTTAAGTATTGCGAAGCTTTACCTTAGCATTTTTCCGAATGACTACCGTAAGCCTATTATGGAAGAAATTGAACTCAACAAATCACAATACCGTAATTTTTTAGGAAAAAAAATGGGCAAACAAGTCCGTATTATTCCCGATCTCCAATTTTATTTAGACACGTCACTTGACGATGTTGAGCGAATCGAAAGAGAATTAAAAGGCGAAGGCGACAATCCAATTCTGTAGAAAAGGTGGCAAACTCAGCATTTTACATTGCAAAACGCTATTTAATAGCAAAAAAAGGTTCCACAGCTGTGACGTTTATTACGTGGCTAGCCGTTTTTGCGATGATGACTGCCGTGGCCTCAATGTTCATTATTGTCTCGGTATTTACCGGACTTGAGGATCTAAACAAAGCGCTTATTTCTAATCTACACGCCGATATTACAATTTCCAGTTCCTCTGAAAAGCGACTAAAAGACCCAAAGGGCCTAGTTAAGATTTTAGAGAACGAAAAAGACATAAAGGCGTACTCCAAGCTTATTGAAGAAAAGGTTTACTTAAACTACGGCGGGGTGGGTGAAATTGCTTACCTGCGTGCAGTAGATTCAAATTACATCAAGGTAAACCCGATTGATAAGCGAATTTTCTTTGGAAAACTTCCAAATTTAGCGAGCGGCCATGAGGTCATTCTAGAGAACAATCTCGATAACCGCCTCGCAATTCCCGTGGGTGAAACACTAAAGCCTGCTGTTATCTACATGCCTAAAGCAGGCGTGGGGATGATTAATTCTGAGACTGATATTTTCGAGAAACAAGAAATCATTGCCACAGGGGTTTTTCCTGGCAACGATCAGCTTGACAACTACATCATCGCCCCATTAAGCTTAGGGCAGTCTTTACTCGGACTTAAAGAGGACCAGGCTTACAAAATAGTGGCAAAACTCCACAACCCTAACCAAGCCTCTAATGTGAAATCCAATTTACAAGCCAAGCTCGGAAACCACTACCAAATAAACACCAAAAATGAGGAGAATGCGGCCTTTTGGAAAATGATCAACACGGAGAAACTCATGATCTATCTGATTTTCTCACTGGTTATTTTCATAACGACGTTTAATTTGGCAGGCGCAATTATTATTTTGCAATTGGATAAGAAACTGCAAGCTAAATCGCTCATTTCCCTTGGACTTCCAAAAGCACAACTTCGAAATATTTACTTCTATACGGGCGTTCTAATTGTCGTACTCGGCGTTTTGCTTGGCCTTGCCGTTGGAACCCTTTTATGCGTCTTTCAAATGCAAACTGGCATCTTTAAAGCGGGACTAGAACTGCCATTCCCTGTTCGAATTACCCTAGAAAACTATTTCATTGTAGCGGGGGTCGCCTTAGTATTTGGTCTAAGTGTTTCGTGGCTATTTTCAAAAATAACAAAAGAGACTTCCCAAACAAACTAATTTGCTCCTAACCTGACGCAACGCTCTGAATCAATCGCATTTTCGTGTTATTTCAGTGCTCAAAAATTGTATCTTTGGCTAATGGAATCCCAAGCAACCTATGGACTTGTTGGAAAAGGAATTGCCTATTCTTTTTCTCAAAAACACTTCACCAATAAATTTAAAAAGCTTTTTTTAAAGAACCACCGCTATCTACTTCTAGATTTAAGTGACTTAAGTTCACTTGGGGCGGTGATTCAAAAGGAGAATTTAAAAGGGTTCAATGTCACGATTCCCTACAAAGAAAAAATACTCCCCTATTTAGATTTTCTAAGCCCAGAGGCTCAGAAAGTTGGGGCAGTAAACACCGTTAAGATAACCGATGGCAAGTTAATGGGCTACAACACGGACGTTTACGGTTTCGAAAAAACCTTGCAACTTCACCGCAAACCACACCATAACGCCGCCCTAATCTTAGGAAATGGTGGCGCAGCCA
This sequence comes from Flavobacteriales bacterium UBA1694, assembly GCA_002319955.1. Lineage (GTDB taxonomy): Bacteria > Bacteroidota > Bacteroidia > Flavobacteriales > Weeksellaceae > Planobacterium_A. Next base: position 14,782 of record DCJS01000009.1, on the reverse strand, counting down.
AGGCGGTTAAATATGTCCTTGAGACCAACGGAATCCCCTATCACGTCATTGAGAGAAAATCCGAATCTAATTTCGAATCGCTCACCAAGGAACAGGTTAAGGCCTGCAACTTGGTTGTTCAGTGCACGCCAGTGGGGACCTTCCCTAACGAGCATCAGTGTCTTGTGTTCCCTTTTCACGCCTTATCGCCCGAGCATTTGGTAATTGATTTAATCTACAATCCAGAGTACACCGAATTCATCAAAAAGGCTAGTGAGCAAGGTGCTAAATGCCTCAACGGCTATTTTATGCTGGAGCAGCAGGCTGAAAAAGCGTGGGAATTGTGGAACCAATCCACGCCCTAATCATAAAATAAAGCCCAAGGGGCTACGAAATCGAAAAAATGTTTATATTTATCGGGCTATTCACGCTATGAGCGTGAGGCAGACCACCAACATAAAGTCACAAGTTATGAGTATGCAGGATCCTAATGCACTAAACGAAGAAACAAATTCAAACCTCGAAAATACGCCAAATGATTTCGATCCAGGCACCGACATGGACCAACAGGAATCCACCACCATTCCACCAGAAAAAGTCCTGTCAGAAATCGATCCTACAAAAAAGGACCTTCTACATGACACGATAGTAACTGAAACACCGAGCTCTTCGAAAACCGAGATCATGACTCAGCCTGAGCCAAATGCGCAAGAGGTCGAAACGCAGGAGTCGGTAAAAATCCCTCAGCAAGACTTGAGTTCCCAAACGAAGGCTGATTCAGAGGCTAAGGCACCAGTAGAATCAGGCGCACCAGTGCAAGAGTCCGCAATTGAAGACGAGAAAAAGGCATTTGTGGATCCCCGTTCAAGTGAACAACTAGTGAGTGAACTTGAAAAACTTGTAAATCTCCCAAATGCAGGTGAACTCGTTCGTCAATTTAACCAGCTAAAAGATTGGTCTGCAAAAAAAATAACTTTTGAAGTCAAGCAAAAATTGCAAGAGTTCATACAGGATGGAAGTTTAATAACCGATTTCGAGTATGAGCACCCACAACAATCGAAGTTTATTGCCCTTTGTGCTATTTTCAGAGAAAAGAATAGCATTTATTCACGTGAACAAGAGGAGCTATTTAAAGACAATCTCGAGGCCCGTCAAGCTATTATTGAGCGTCTAAAAAACATTTACACTTCAAATGAGCCCGGACTCAACCTATTTCATGAAATACGGGCCATTAAGAAAGATTGGACCGAGGCGGGTCAGGTTGCCAAGTCGCAATTCAAACTCCTCAATAACAACTACTACCACCATTTAAATCAGTTCTATGAGATGCTTGATTTAAATAAAGAATATTTACAGCAGGAATATCTGCACAATCTTGAGAAACGCCAGCACATTATTGAACGGGCGAAAGATTTACTTAAAGAACCGGTTCAAAAAGCCCTAAACGAACTTCAATACCTCCACAAACTATGGAAGGAGGAAGGAGAGCCCGTAGCGGAAGAATTCAGAGAGTCTACTTGGAACGAATTCAAAGCACTCTCCAATCAAATCCATGACCGACGCGCTGAATTGCACTCGCAATTGGATGCAAAACACACGGCTAACTACCAACAGAAGCAAGATATCATTACTCAAATAAACCACCTGAGTGCAAAAGAAAAACCAGCAAGCCATTCGGATTTTCAAAAGACAATTCAACTTGTTGAAAACCTTAGAACAGAGTTTTTAAAAATAGGAAGCGTCCCTAAGGAGCATGTCGGTGAGACTTGGGATGAGTTTAAACAAGCTCTTCGTTTATTTAATGCTACTAAAAATAAATTTTACAAATCCCTAAAAAGCGCCCAGCAGGAAAACCTGGTAAAAAAACAGGCTTTAATTGAGAAGGCAAAAGAGCACATGAACTCCGAAGATTGGGAAGCCATGGTGCCACTTTATAAATCACTTCAAAACGACTGGAAGGCCGCTGGCCAGGTTCCGCGTCATTTAGCAAATAAAATCTGGGATGAATTCCGAGAAGCCTGCAATACGTTTTTCGAGAATTACCGCACTAAAAGTCCCGCTGCAGGAGACAATTGGACTCATAATTATAAAGAAAAGAAAGAATTACTCACCGCTTTGGAGGCCGTAACGGATAAAGAAGGAAGTGTAGAAGAAATTGAATCCATTAAAGCTCGGTGGAATTCTATTGGGAAGGTTCCAAAAGACAAGCTTTCAATTCACGCGCAGTTTAATAAGCTCCTTCGTGAAAAACTAAAACTCAATAATGCGAGTGAATATGATTTAAAGGATGAAAACTTATCCGAATCCCAACTTACAGACAAAGCCAGGAAAATCAAAAATCAAATTGCTGATTTAGAAGCGCAAATTTCCACCTTAGAAACGAATCTAAGTTTCTTTAAATCTCCAGCACGAGACAATCCACTTTTAAAAGACACCTTCGACAAGCTAGACGACAAAAAAGAACAACTCGAGCGACTTAAATCCAGTCTTCACCACATCATCGTGGGGGACTAATGGCCTAACGCGCTGCTTTAGAGCGAACCTAATATGACTGATCACGCTTATATGACTCGATGCTTCGAGCTAGCTCGTAAAGCATTAGGAGACACCTATCCAAACCCGCTCGTTGGGGCTGTAATCACGTACAATGGTAAAATAATCGGGGAAGGCTATCACAAAAAAGCGGGAACACCCCATGCGGAGATTAATGCAATTAATCAAGTGCAGGATCCTTCTGTTTTTAATGAATCGACCATTTATGTTTCATTAGAACCCTGTAGCCATTATGGACGCACACCGCCTTGCGCTTTAAAACTCAAAGAACTTGGCTTCAAACGCGTGGTAATCGGCGTTTTAGACCCTAGTGAAAAGGTCCACAACAAAGGTGTTGCCCTATTAGAAGACGCTGGAATAGAGGTTACTGTAGGGGTATTAGAGGCGCAGGCCCGTGACTTAAATAAGCGCTTTTTCACCTCTCAAATAAAAAAACGCCCTTATATTATTCTTAAATGGGCCCAGTCTGCTGATGGGTATTTGGATAGGGACTTTAATCCTGCACAAATTTCTAACCCTCTGATGAGCCAGTGGGTTCATCACCTACGGCATCAGGAACATGCAATCTTTGTGGGCACTCAAACGGCCCTAAGGGACAACCCAAGTCTCACAGTTCGTAATCTAGAAGGCACGCATCCGACACGCCTCGTGCTCGATTTAGAATTAAAAATTCCTCTCACTCATACACTGTATGATCAGCAGGTGCCCACCCTAATCTTTAATGCCGTAAAATCGGAGCACACTAATGGGGTTGAGTATATTAAAGTAGATCCCAAAGAGTTGATTCCCGAACTTTTAAAAAATCTAAACTCTCGCGCAATACAATCCGTACTTGTGGAAGGGGGCGCAAGGATGCACCAACAATTCATTGATCTAGGCCTTTGGGATGCTGCGTATCGCATTACAAACCCTAGTCTTAAATTAAAATCTGGGACCCGGGCTCCAGAGCTTGAAGCCAGAGCCCACCAGCAGTTTGAAATTGAAAAAAACACCTTGGATTGCTATTTAAACCCCTAGTCGTTTTGCAAAAGAGATTCAAGTAAAGCATACTGCTCACCAAGTTTCTTTGGTCATTAAATGCGCGGAGAGAAGGTTTCCAACCTCGCTACGCCGGTATTCCAAAAGTTCTTTCTCGGCCTCTTGCGCCCTTATGATTTCGAGACGCAAATTTTGAACGTGGAGGTTTTTATTCTTTATATAGCGTACTTGCACACCCAGATTTGTATTCGCTTGCGCTAACTGAGTCTCGATTCTAAGATTCTTAAGCTCCAAGTTCTTAACTTCGTGTAGATGCGTAAGGCGCTCTGTGATTGCTAGCTTTCGGTAGTACATAAATATATAAAGCCCAAGAAGAAGTATCAAAACAAAAATTACCGTGAAGAAAATTTGCCTACGCATTAAGATCTCTTTTTTTACCTTATTCTCAGATTCTGCCTGCTGCAACTTGAGTCGTTGATATAAAACATTTGCATTACTTAAGGCTTTTGGTCCGTCCAAAGTCTCTACAAAATTCTCAAGCTGAACTATAGACTCATAGGTTGAGAGTAATTTGGAATTCTGATTGGTTGTCTTATAAAGTCTCAATTTTTGTTTTTCAATACCAATTCCATTGGTTGCATAATAGGGCTTTGAGCGGTACAACTGCGTGGCATCACTCAAGTTCTCTTCGGCCTTTTCATACGCGCCGATCTCGTAATATAACTGAGACAAGAACGTTTTAGCATACATGATATTCATTGAGGCTTTTAATCGAGTTGAAATCTCAATATCTTCAATTAAGAGAGCCTCTGCTTTTGCAAAATTTTGTTTACGAAGTGCGATTCTCGCTTGGTTCCCGAGCACCTTGGCATACCTTAATTCATCCTTTGCACGACGCGCTGCGTGAATTGCACTATTAAACCACTGGTCCGCCTTCTCTAGGTCGCCTAATTCCAAATACTGGTTTCCGATCGCGTCAAAAATAGCGGCCCGCTGGTTACTTGTTGGCTTAGAAAGGGCTAAGGCCTCGTTTAAAGCAACCACCGCTGCTCGGTTCGCCCCAATGGTTCCATAGAAATACCCTAAAGATTGGTAGGTGAAATCGAGACGAATTGGGTCATCCATTTTTCCTTTCTCTAAGGTTTGGTCTATGGCAAGATAGTAATTAAAGGCCCGCGTCATATCGCGGAAGTAGTACAAGTAATTGGCATACTGCAACTGGGTGTATACCCAGAGCTCAGTAGAAACAAGGCGGCTCTTCTTAAGGGCCTCTTTATACCACTGTTCACTTTTGGGGTTAATCCGATCAAAGCAATTCGCCGCATCCTGCGCTCTAAATAGTAAATAAAGCACCTCTAGATCTGGATTTTTGCGCGTTAAAAGCTCGGCGTAATAGGACGAATCATTCATCGTATTGCACCCTAATTCTATTTTATTTTGAATGAGAAGTTCAAGGTCCGAGGTGGAAAAGGTTTTTTGATTGGGAACTTGAAGGCTTTGTGCCATCACGAAGCTTCCCAAGAACGAAAAGAAAAGGGCGACTCGAAACATGGAAATTGCTCTCAAATGGTAGTTAGTTTTAGAGCTCCAAATTACTAATTTATTCTCGAACTGGATCTATTCAAATTCATTGACAATGAAAAATGCCTATTTTATCGATCTCATGGCCTTAAAACGTACTGCACTGTAGTCCTGAAAGATGTCCCCCCTTTGTCCCCCAAAATACTTAAGGATTTAGTAATGCATTGCTAAATTTGACCCTTAATTCTAAAAGGCTAAATCGATGACTTGCGAAATTTTTACTAGCACCCAAACCTTTCGGTTTACAACGCCTTATGAACTTGTGAGCTTACTTCGCCAGGCCCACAATCCTATTCTACCTACCAATACAGAGTACATGCGCTCAATTGCAAAACAGGCCCCTGAGAATTCCACTGAGAAGATAAACACATTCAGTGAAGAAGAATTCATCGCAGATTTGGAGCGTTTAGGCCTGCTTAAAATTAAGTTAAGCTTTTTCGAGCGCCATTTCAAAAAGCCTTCAACGATCTAAGTAAAAATAAAAACCAAAAAACATTAATAAAGACCATGATTTTCACACTACTCCGAAGGATGAGAAAAGTTAAACGAAAGAATAATTTTGATTTCGTCACCTATATGAGAACCCACGACATTCAACTTTGGGACACAAATGAAGAATTCATGCAGGCGTATGCTCACCGAAAATCTACTTTCGAAGCAATTCACCTGCGCTTTGGAACCGAAAATGATTTTGTTGAGGATCTCGTGCGCGAAAACCTTTTAACTGTAGAGACTGCACCAACCCTTTGGGAGCGGCTCAAAGGCAAAGGGAAGCAAACGAAATAATCCTTCTTATTACTATTTTTTCAAATTAAAAAGCGGGCTAAAAACTTTAAGTTAGTTAATAAATGATTTAGTCTTTACTGCCCTCTCCTGAGGGCAGTTTTCTTTAGGAAATATTTCAGTATTTTCGCGTCATGATCACTGAGTTTAAAACAGCGGCTTCGAAGGTCACAAACGTTCTGCTAAAAGAAAAGGGAAGCAAATTCATTGGCTTTCTATTTCCCATTTCAACTCAAAAGGCGATGCAAGAGGCCTTAAATGAAGTAAAAGCAGCGCACCCCAAAGCGACGCACCATTGTTATGCGTTCAGATTAGGACTACAGGGCGAGAATTACCGCGCGAATGATGATGGTGAACCCTCAGGAAGTGCCGGGCTTCCAATTTATAATCAACTTCTCTCAAACCAACTCACAAACGTTATCCTTATTGTGGTACGGTACTATGGAGGAACGAAATTAGGCGTTTCTGGTCTTGTAAAAGCTTACAAGGAATCTGCGCAACTTACACTAGAACAAACGGAAATAACCACAAAAGAACTTGAATCCCACCTCACCATTCACTTTCCTTATTCAAGTCAAAACGCGCTCTTTACGGTGCTAAACAAATTTGGGGCGAAAATCATTGAATTTAAGGCAGAACAAACCTGTGAGATCAGCGCCCAAATAAAAACCAATCAAAAAGACGGCATCTCGAAGCTGTTGTCCGAAATGCCGTCTGTGCAATTTCAATTTGAAGAGTTAGTCTAGTCCACCTGGGGACAGTTAAGAAGTACTTAGTCGCTACTTCTTCCCCCAAAAAGTAGGGAAGCGAAATAAATTAACTGAGCAAGCGATCCTAAAGCAGCAACCACATAGGTTCTAGCAGCCCATTTTAAAGAATCTTCCGCTCCATCGTATTCTGTTTTATTAGCCAAGGTCCCACTGCTTTTAAGCCAAGCCAAAGCGCGGTTACTCGCGTCGTATTCGACCGGCAGCGTTACAAACGCAAAGGCCGTGGTTACAGCAAATAAAATAACACCTACTAAAAGCACCATCTTATTTCCACTCATGGCGAGAACCACAATTCCAGCCATTAACACGAATTGAAGTAGTCGTGAAGAAATGTTCACCATGGGAACCATTTTGGAGCGAAGCGTCAGCATCGCATAAGCGGTCGCATGTTGGACCGCATGGCCCGTTTCGTGAGCAGCCACAGCCGCAGCCGCCGCATTTCTCTGCATATACACGCCTTCAGAAAGGTTGATGGTTTTATTCTGTGGGTTATAGTGGTCGGTCAATTGACCTGGAACAGAAATCACTTGCACATCGTGGATGCCGCTGTCTCGCAACATCTTTTCTGCAATTTCTTTCCCTGAAAGTCCATTTTGCAAATGCACTTTCGAGTAATGCGCAAATTTCGATTTGAGTTTATTTTGCACAATCATGCTGATAACAAATATCAGTCCGAGAATTAAATAATAACTAGTCATATTTCCTTTAATCTTATTACAGGTTTTTCGAAAGCCGAATATACTAAAATTGAAGGAAAAACCATGCCAAATACCGTTAGTAAATAATTAATAATTATCTTTGCCAGTCCAATATAGAAAAATGCCACAACTCTCTGTTCTAGAAGTTAAATCAAAAGAAGATTTGATGAAGTTCATCAAGTTCCCAATGGATTTATATCGGAATAATAAAAACTTCGTCCCTGCGTTAATTGAGGATGAGAAATTCATTTGGGATCCAAAGCAAAATCCCGCACTTGCATACTCTGAAGCCAAACAATTTTTAGCGTTCAAAGACGGCCGTCTCGTGGGTCGAATTGCCGTCATGGTCAATTTTAAAGAAACCCAGGAATTAGGGGTTGAGAAGGTTCGTTTTGGCTGGCTTGATTTCATCGACGATTTAGAAGTTTCTAAAGCTCTAATTGATACGGCCATTACCTTTGCAAGGTCTAAAGGACTCCTAATGATCGAAGGCCCAATGGGCATCACCAACTTGGACAAAGCGGGGATGCTAACCTTTGGATTTGACCGAATTGCCACGATGATTGGTCTCTATAATTTTGAATACTACCCAAAACATCTTGAAGCCCATGGGCTTGTCAAGGAAAAAGAATGGGTTGAATACGAACTTAGCTTTCCTGAAGTTCTTCCAGAAAAAGTCATGCGTTTCTATGATCTAGTCCTAGAGAAGTACGGACTCAAAGTCTTGGAATTCAAATCAAAGAAAGAACTTCTCCCCTTGGTTGAACCGATGTTTGAACTCTTGGATGAGACTTATAAATCCCTCTCCACCTACACACCAATTTCTCAAGAGCAAATTAAAATGTACAAAGAGAAGTACTTCGGGTTCATTAACAAGGACTACGTGGTGTGCGTTTGCGATCCGGCGGGAAAACTCATAGCCTTCGCTATCACCATGCCTTCTTATTCTAAAGCGTTGCAAAAAGCGAACGGTAAACTGTGGCCTTTTGGCTGGATGCATTTCCTTTCCGCAGGTAAGAAAAATGAGCGCGCGAACTTCTATCTCATTGGCATTCATCCAGACTACCAACGCCGAGGCGTTACCTCAATTATTTTTACGGAGATCTACAAATCTTTCATAAAGAAAGGTATTAAGTATTTGGAAACCAACCCAGAACTAGAAGAAAACAAAAACATTCAAGTCCTGTGGCAAGACTACAATCCGGTCAATCATAAGCGAAGACGCACTTACAGCCTAAAGCTCGATTAAGATGAGAAAGCATCTGATGGTTTACGCAGCGCTCGTTCTGCTATATATCGCTTATAATCTCTTTTTTGAGGTGCAGGATCCACGCACCAATGCGGCAATTAACATCCTGGCGACCAGTATTTTATTTTTGTACATCGCCGTGCTTGCTTTTGTTCTAATTCGCAAGCTAAAAAACAAAGCGAAGGGTTAATTATTTATAACAATTCTAAATTCAAGACCCCCGCTTAAATTACAAATTCTTTTCTACCAGTCAGATTTTTTTTCTATCATTAATTCATTAAATTTGCATTTACTATTTAATGCAATTGCTATGAATTTACCTGAAAATTACATCCCTATAATCTTCCAAGGATTGATAGGACTGAGCTTTGTGCTTCTCTCTTTAGCAGGCACACACTTTCTTGGACCCAAGCAGGCAAAAGGTAATTCAAAAAAGAACGATAGTTTTGAATGTGGGATTGACTCGGAAGGAAACGCGAGAACGCCTTTTTCCGTCAAATATTTTTTGACGGCAATTCTTTTTGTACTTTTCGATATTGAGATCGTTTTTTTCTATCCCTACGTCGTGAATTTCCGTGAATTTGGAATTGAAGGCTTTTTTGCCGTACTTACTTTTGTCTCTGTCTTCTTTTTAGCCTTCCTTTACGTATGGAAACGAGGCGCCTTAGACTGGGACCGCTAATTTTTAATATTTAAAAAATACATTATGTCAGATAATAAACCGGTAATCCGAATGGATGCACCCGCTCCGGATGGCCTAGAAGGCGAAGGTTTTTTCGCCACTCAACTCAGCAGTGTGGTTGGACTTGCGCGCAAGCATTCGCTTTGGCCCCTGCCCTTTGCCACCTCATGCTGTGGAATTGAGTACATGGCATTTCTAAACCCTACCTACGACGGGAGCCGCTTTGGAATGGAACGTAACTCGTTCTCGCCAAGACATGCGGACATGTTAATGGTTTGTGGAACTATTTCTAAAAAATTAGGACCCGTTTTAAAGCAAGTCTACACGCAAATGGCTGAACCAAGATGGGTTGTGGCTGTGGGCGCTTGCGCCTCAAGTGGGGGAATCTTTGACACCTATTCAGTTCTACAAGGAATTGATCTGATCATTCCCGTTGACGTTTATGTTCCTGGCTGTCCGCCAAGACCAGAACAAATCATCGAGGGCGTGATGCAGGTCCAGGCCCTAGCGGAAAGTGAAAGTATCAGAAGACGTGATTCCGATCAGTATAAAGCACTCCTTGAGTCTTACGGGATAAACTAACTAGTTGACGGGCTTAACTACTCACACGGTAGATTAGGCTCAAATATCAAAACGACATGACAAACGAATTTGTTTTAGAAGCACTAAGTAGAGAGTTTCAAGATAGTATCCTCTCCTCGAGCGAGCCTTACGGCATGCTAACCTTAGTGGTAAAAAAGACCGATCTCAAGAAGATGGTTCATTTTTTACGCGATTCCACTTTAGAAATCAATTTTTTGACCGACGTGACCGGTATTCATTACCCTGAGGATCCCCAAAATGAACTCGGTGTGATTTACCACCTGCATAACATGAAAGAGAACTTTCGCCTGCGCCTAAAAGCTTTTACAAAAAAAGAGGGTGCTGAATTCGAATCCCTTACAGACCTGTATGCAGGAGCGAATTGGATGGAACGCGAAACCTATGATTTCTTCGGAATCAAATTCACTGGACACCCAGATTTACGCGTTATTTTGAATATGGAAGATCTCGGGTACCACCCGATGCTTAAAGAGTACCGTCTAGAAGACGGCACACGAAGCGATAAGGACGATAACATGTTCGGTAGATAGCCCTAGGCTAAACCAGAGCCTTTAAACCAGAGCTTATTATGAAAGACAACCAACTCTCCAATATTATAAATCAATTCGACGCCAAGGAGCAAATCGATGGGCAACTTTACACCCTCAACCTTGGACCCACCCACCCAGCCACGCACGGGATCTTTGAAAATGTGCTTACCATGGACGGGGAACGAATTGTACACGATGAACAAACGGTAGGGTACATTCACCGCGCCTTTGAGAAAATTTCTGAACGCCGAAATTTTGCGCAGATCACCACCCTAACCGACCGAATGAACTACTGCTCCGCCCCGATCAATAATATTGGATGGCACATGACGGTCGAGAAACTCATAGGATGCAAAGTCTCCAAGCGTGTGGACTACATGCGGGTCATTATGATGGAGCTTGCCCGTATCGCGGACCACATGGTTTGTAACGGGGTGACCTCCATGGATGCAGGAGCCATTACAGGCCTTACTTACCTCTTTAGAGAACGTGAAGCGATATACGAAATTTACGAACAAATCTGTGGGGCAAGAATGACCACAAACATGGGGCGAATTGGCGGCTTCGAGAGAGATTTCTCGCCGAAGTTCCACGAACTGCTACAAACTTGGTTAAAGAAATTCCCTAAAATCTGGGGTGAATTCTGTGCCTTGAATGAAAGAAACCGAATCTTCATGGACCGAACCATCGGGGTCGGACCAATTTCTACGGAGCGCGCTTTAAGCTATGGCTTTACAGGACCGAACTTAAGAGCGACCGGTGTGGATTACGATGTCCGAGTAAACTCACCGTATTCCTCCTATGAAGATTTTGACTTCATCATTCCAGTAGGATCAGCTGGAGATACGTACGACCGTTTTATGGTACGCCAGCATGAAGTGTGGGAAAGTTTAAAAATTATTGAACAAGCCTATAAAAACTTACCAGAAGGTAACTTCCACGAAGATGTTCCAGAATTTTATTTGCCTGAAAAAGCAGAAGTTTATAACAGCATGGAGGCGCTGATTTACCATTTCAAAATTGTCATGGGGGAAACCGAAGTGCCAAAAGGGGAAGTGTACCACTGTGTCGAGGGTGGAAATGGAGAACTCGGATTTTATCTCGTCAGCGACGGGGGAAGAAGTCCTTACCGTTTGCATTTTAGACGTCCAAGCTTTATTTTTTACCAAGCTTACCCAGAAATGATTAAAGGTCAGATGATCTCCGACGCCATTGTCACGATGTGTTCAATGAATGTGATTGCGGGGGAACTCGATGCCTAAAAAAACGAAGTATTTGAAAACAGTTTTACACTCAACAATTAAGCCCGTCTTAGCGAAGCGCAAAACATTATAGAATCAAAAACCATGAGCGAAACATTAGCTTTTAAGCCTGAAACTTTAGACCAAGTTCATAAAATAATAGCCCGTTACCCAGAAGAGCGACAAAAATCAGCTCTTATTCCGATTTTACATCTTGCCCAAAAGGAATTCGGCGGATGGCTTGACGTTCCTGTAATGGATTACGTGGCCAGCCTACTTCAAATTAGACCCATTGAAGTCTATGAAGTCGCCACCTTCTATACCATGTTCAACATGAAACCGGTGGGTAAATACGTGCTTGAGGTTTGTAGAACCGGACCGTGTTTAACAAGAGGAAGTGAGAAAATATTAAATCATATCCGCACCACCCTTAATATTAAGGATGGGGAAACCACCCCAGACGGACTGTTCACACTAAAACCAGTCGAATGCCTTGGGGCTTGTGGGTACGCGCCCATGCTTCAACTCGGAAAGTTTTATCATGAAAATTTAACCACTGAAAAAGTCGATGAAATTCTTGAGCTTTGTAGACAAGGAACCGTCACTTTGGATTAATTTATAGCAATAGAAATGGGTAAAAAACTTTTACTTAAAGACGCGCATATAGAAGGAATCAAGCACTTTGATGTTTACCGTAAACACGGGGGATACGAAGCGGTTGAAAAAGCCTTTAAAATGACTCCAGAAGAAATTCTAGAAGAAGTAAAAACCTCTGGACTCCGCGGCCGTGGAGGTGCTGGATTCCCTACGGGGTTAAAATGGAGCTTTCTGGCTAAACCGGAAGGGGTTCCAAGACACTTAGTAGTCAATGCAGATGAATCTGAACCCGGGACCTTTAAGGACCGCTACTTAATGGAGTATTTGCCACACCTACTTATTGAAGGGATGATCATTTCTTCATTTTGTTTGGGCGCAAATGTTTCCTACATCTACATTCGTGGGGAATACGCTTGGATTCCAGAAATTCTAGAAACGGCCATTGAAGAGGCAAAAGCCGCAGGCTTTCTAGGCAAAAATATACTAGGTTCTGGATTTGATCTAGAAATCTATGTGCAGCGGGGGGCAGGCGCCTACATCTGTGGGGAAGAAACAGCCCTATTAGAATCCTTAGAAGGCAAACGCGGAAACCCGAGACTAAAACCACCCTTCCCAGCCGTAAAAGGCCTATGGGAACGCCCAACGGTGGTGAATAATGTGGAATCGATTGCGGCTGTCGTCCCTGTAATAAACATTACCGGTGCAGAATATGCTAAAATCGGGGTGGGACGCTCCACTGGAACGAAGCTAATATCTGCCTGCGGAAATATTAATAACCCTGGTGTCTACGAAATTGACATGTCGTTAAGCGTAGAGGAATTCATCTACTCTGATGAGTACTGTGGGGGAATCAAAGACGGAAAGAAACTAAAAGCATGCATCCCCGGAGGAGCCTCGGTTCCTATTCTACCGGCGAACTTACTTTTAAAAACAATCAACGGAGAGCCCCGACTAATGAGCTACGAATCCTTAGCCGATGGCGGCTTTGCGACAGGATCCTCCATGGGATCTGGTGGCTTTGAAATCCTTGACGAAGACCAGTGTATTGTGGAGCACACCATGACCCTTTCGCGCTTTTACGCGCACGAAAGTTGTGGTCAGTGTACGCCTTGCCGCGAGGGAACCCCGTGGATGTACAAAATTCTGAAAAAGATTGAACAGGGTCAAGGAACCCTAGACGATATTGACCTGTTATGGGACATTCAAAGAAAAATTGAAGGCAATACCATCTGTCCCCTAGGGGACGCGGCCGCATGGCCTGTTGCCGCTGCTATTCGTCACTTTAGAGACGAATTTGAGTGGCATGTGAAAAACCCCGAGCTTTCGCAAAATCAGAACTACGGTCTGGCCGCCTACGCGGATCCAATCCCAGTTCCCCAAGCGCAAGCTTAAGCGTATAACCCCTTTAAACAAAGTAGAATCTAACTTTGTTTCGGTGCGACTAAAAAAAACGCACTGCCTAGAAGGACTAATTAAATTGAAGCCATAGGTTAACAAGGCTAAAGCCACTATTATGAGCGAAGAAGTTAAAAAATTCAAAATCACCGTAGACGGACAAAGTGTCGAGGTTGATCCTGGAACTACAATTCTGGAGGCCGCAAGACTCATTGGAGGAAAATCCGTCCCACCGGCAATGTGTTATTATAAGCCACTCGAACACAGTGGCGGACGTTGTAGAACCTGTCTTGTGGAAGTATCCAAAGGCTCTGAGGCCGATCCTAGACCAATGCCAAAATTGGTCGCCAGTTGCCGTACAACGGTAATGGATGGGATGGAAATCAAAAACCTTACCTCGGAAAGAACGCAAGAGGCTCGCAAGGCCGTGACTGAATTCTTACTTGTGAACCATCCGCTAGACTGTCCTATTTGTGATCAGGCCGGCGAATGCCACCTACAAGATTTAGGCTATGAGCACGGCGTTGCCCATTCTCGAACGGAATTTGAAAGAAGAACCTTTGAGCCCGAAGACATTGGGCCAAACATTAAATTGCACATGAACCGCTGCATCCTATGTGCACGTTGCGTTCTGGCCGCAGATCAACTAACCGAAGGGCGAGACCACGGTATTTTATTCCGTGGGGAGCACGCGGAGATTTCGACCCACCTAAACAAAGCCCTAGACAATGATTTCTACGGGAATATAATCGACGTGTGTCCTGTAGGAGCCCTGACGGATCGCACCTCGCGCTTTGCAAGCCGCGTTTGGTTTACCAAGCCTATGGATGCAAGTTGCTCGTGTGAGAAATGTTCTGGGAATGTCGTTCTATGGATGAAAGGCGAAGAAGTCATTCGTGTCACTGCAAGACAAAACCAATACGCTGAAAGCGAAGAGTGGATTTGCAACACCTGCCGCTTTGAGAAAAAAGATTTGAAGTACTGGAATGTGGAAGGCCCAAGAGCCATCGATCGCCACTCCGTAATTTCACTGAACCATTATCAAAAACCTGAGGACGAGCACCTTTTACTTGATAACCCAGGAGCAAAGGAACTTAGTACGGAGGATAAAACCCAGTCGTCAAACTCATAACGCAAAAAAAA
>DCJS01000038.1:71582-122797 GCA_002319955.1 Flavobacteriales bacterium UBA1694 | reverse complement strand
TTGAATTTCTTCAATCACATTTTTTGCTTGTTCTCCAATTGAGAGTTCCGAATGAATTTCATCTTCATAGCGCTCGGCTAAATGAGCCAATTGGGTTAGTCCAGCCGTGCCAGCTGTCCCTTTAAGTTTATGCAGTAGCATACTCATGGAGGGGTCATCCTGTGGCTGTGTTTTAAAGAGATCCAAGGCTTTAGCTAATTCATCGTGTACTAATTTAAGGAAAATTTCTCGAAACTCCGGATCGCCGTCGACTTGTATTTCGAGTTTTTCAAGATCCAAAATTGGGAATTTCGCTCCGGTATGTTCCTGCGTTTCAATAGGGTGTAAATGAGACTGAATACACGCTTTGAATTCAGCTTTCCTAAGGGGTTTTGGGAGGAAATCGTTCATTCCTGCCTCCAGACATTTTTGCTTCTCACCCAGGGTATTTCCTGCTGTAACGCCCACAATTGGTGTGGATTTGTTAAGGTCCGTTTCTCGTATTCTTATGGTTGCCTCAATACCGTCCATTACAGGCATTTGAACGTCCATTAAAATAAGATCAAAGGGTTGTAATTGAGCTAAATCTACCGCAAAGGAACCGTCTGTTGCCTCTTGAATTTGGGCCGAAGGATAAATGGATTTCACAAAATTGTGGGCTAAGACCATGTTAACAGGATTATCATCCACAATCATAATTTGGTAAGTCCCGATTTGAGTTTCAGCTTGGGAGGCTAGAGGTTCATTTATAAGTGGGACCTGTACCTGGTGCGTTTTACGAAGCGTGGTATAAAGTTCTTCTGATTTGATCGGTTTTAGTAAATAGAGAAAATCCCGGTCTTTTTGTAAGGTGGTTAAAATATGCCGTTCTTCGGAAGAGGTCTGTAAGACCACAGCCGGGGTCTGTTTATTTTGAGAGCTATAGAGTTCTTTTATTTTTTCAATGGTTTCTACCCCAGAAAGTATTGGCATATGGTAATCCATTAAGATTACATCAAATTCATGACCTTCCATAAGGATTTGAAGGGCTTGCATTCCACTACTTGCCTGCATAGAGCGTATGTTTTTGAAAGCAAGCATGTGGTCTAAGATAATGCGGTTATTCTCATTGTCATCGACAATGAGCGCAGATTTAATATTTATTTCATCTTGCGTGTCCTGGTTTTGAGCTTCATAGGGAAGCCTCAAATCAAAGAAGAACGTGGAGCCTACGCCAAGAGTGCTTTCAAGGGAAAGGTTACTTTCCATGTAACCAAGAATATTATTGGAAATCGTTAGACCAAGGCCTGTGCCGCCATATTTTTTACTAACAGAACTGTCCTCCTGAGTAAAGGCATCAAAAATCCGTTGTTGTTTTTCTTTTGGAATTCCAATGCCAGAATCACGAACAGAAAAACGAATTGTCAGGTGCGTTTTGTCGATAGCCCGTTTTTCGACTTTAAGTTCGATTTCACCTGAGTCAGTAAATTTAAGCGCATTTCCTAATAAATTAATTAGCACCTGTTTGGTTCGGGCTACATCGAGATAGATGTCCGCCGTTAGGCCCGGTTCAATGTTTAGCAGCAGCTCAAGATTCTTTCGTTGCGCTTGGTAGAGAATAATGTTTATAACTTGGCTTGCCAGGGATTGAATGTCCGTCTTTTCAATATGTAACTCTAGTTTTCCTGATTCGATTTTTGAAAAATCAAGCACGTCGTTAATTAAACTTAGAAGGGTTTCGCCCGATTCATTTATGTATTTTAGGTATTGAGATTGAATTTCGTTTAGAGGCGTTTGCAAGAGTAAATCCGAAAAACCAATCACCCCGTTTAACGGCGTTCGAATCTCGTGGCTCATATTGGCCAAGAATTCCGATTTAGCCTTGCTGGCGCGCTCGGCTAAAAGTTTAGATTGCTTTAACTCTTCATTTTTTTTCTCTGAATCGGTTGTGTTTTGTGCCGAAATGATTATGCCTGCAATAGCGCCATTTTGCAATTTCCAGGGCGCGACATTTAAATTGAATATTTGAGTTTCGGAAAAGGGCTCAGTTTGAACTTCAATCTTTTGATTGAAGGAGATCCCTTTTGTAGCATCCAGATAGATTTTTCTGCGCTCCTGTGGAATATTTGGATAAATCTCAAATATATTCTTACCGGTGATTTGCCTGTAGTCGCTCGCGAATTCTTCGCCCCAAAGGTCGCTCGCTAGCAAGAAGTTTAAATTTTGATCTAACATGACAATAGCCACGGGTGCATTACGGATAAAAGAGGAAAGCATTGCCTCTTTTTCTTCAAGTTCGGTAAGGTTCTCTTTCTCCTGAGTAATGTCCTGCATGATTCCGAAAATCTTTACGCATTGGCCCTCTTCAATCACCGGGTGGCCCTTTATTCGAACCCATACCCTTGAACCATCCTGTCGCGTTATATTCATTTGCACATCGTAGGGTTGGTGGTGTTCAATGACATTATCAATCATTTTTTGCAAGTCCTGGCGTTGCTCCACTGCATAAAACTCCATGGCTTGCTCCAAACTAGGCTTGTAATCTTTACTAACTCCATGGATTGATTTGGTAATATCAGACCAAGTGATTTTCTGCCCATTCAGATCTAATTGCCAGGAGCCAACATTCGCTACCTCATTTGTTTGAGTTAGAATTTCTTTGGTGTAAAACAAATCTTTTTCTAGTTCTAAGCGTTCAGTTACATCTAAGGCGGTCGAAAGCACAAAAGGATTTGCGTTATCATCCTGCGTTAAAATGTTATTGTAAAGCCAAGTCTTCGGTACACCGTCTTTTGTCAAAAGCACCATCAGGCCGCTGTCCTCTCGATTGGCCTGCATTCGTTTTAGGTAGGGTTCTATTCGGGAATAGTTCTGCTTTGGGAATAGAGTACTAAGACTAAGACTTGGAACTTCTGACTCGTCGTATTTTAAAGCTTCTCGGCCTTTTCGGTTCACTTCAAGGATATTCCCTTGCAAATCGTGTCTGCTCATGAGTCCCATTGCATTTTCAAAAAGCTCGTCAAAACGTTTGGCAGCCGTCGCCACTTTTTGCTTTTCTTCCGTAATTTGTGTTTGGTCAATCCCAAAACAAAAGTACTCGTCGTTGTCTTTATTTTCGATCAGATCCCAGACAAAGGCCATGCGGCGTCCATTTAGAACAGGTCGGGCAGTGAAATGAAAATCCCCTTTATTTTTATTTAGTGTTAATTCACGTATTTCGTCATCACTAAGTTGAAGACACAAACGCAAATCATGGTTGCACTCGGCATTGTCCAGAGTGTTAAAAAGAGACTCAAAGCTAGGGTTTGCGCTCTTGATTTTGAAATTGCGATCGATTACCACAATGAGATTTTTGGTCACATTGAAGATTGTTCTAAAGTACTGACTTTGAGTTTTGTTATGCTCCTGCATCAGTAAATCGCTCGTGATTTGAGCCATTTGGCCAAGGGTTTCGAGGTTTTGTGGGTCTAAACCTAGGGATTCGCTCCCCGCTACCACAAGTGAACCGATTCGATTTCCTAAGGTGTCGTGCAAATTAGCGCTTAAGAGTCCGCGAATCGTTTCGGGTTTTGAATCGTTTTGAATTGCTGACCCTTTTTTTTTCACCGCGCTATACCCTTGGGGAAGCGGCGTATGACCCTGCAATGAATTTCGCTCCAATAGGACCTTCCACTCCGTGGAACTTAGCCCCCAGGTCTGAAGCAGAGAGCAGTTCTGAGAATGGTCGAGGTATATGGCTCCCGAAGCAGCATTGGTAAGAGTCGCTGCGGCTCTACATGCCGTTTCTAGGCGCTTGTCGCCGCGTAATTTAAATAGATCTTGGTAACTATCCGGCAAATAGTCTTCGCTAGAAATTGGGCGTTTGAAATAGGAGTCCATTGAATAAAACTGGGTTTAATTTAGGTTTAAAAATTTGCACTTTCAACCAGTTTAAATGTAGTCAATTTTTCGCAAACTTAAACAAGAATTTACATTTCTTCAAGGTGCCCCCATTTAAGTAGCGCAAAATGGCAATGTTAAGATGCAGATAGTTCAAAAAGCGTAATTTCAGGATCGATACCAACGCGGCCAGGATAGCCTATCACACCAAAGCCTCTATTGACATACAAATACTTTTGCCCCACTTGGTAGAGATCAGCCCACTTTTTATAACGGTATTGAACGGGAGACCATTTGATGTTTTTTAAATCCAGTCCAAATTGCATTCCGTGGGTGTGACCTGAGAGCGTAAGGTGGATGTTGACCGGGTGGTTTTTCACGACATGATCGAAATGCGTAGGGTCATGACTCATTAAAATTTTTATACTTGAATTGGGAATGCCTTTGCTTGCGAGATCTAAGTCCCCGTACTGAGGAAACGGTTTCTCCCCCCAATTTTCAACACCAAGTAGGTAGATCGAAGCGCCTTGGCGCATGATCTCGCGGTTTTCATTTCGTAAAAGCGTTAGTCCAGCTTCGTTCTGATCTTGAACGAGTCGCTCTAAATTCTGCATTTCCGCTTCTTTTGAGTTCCATTGGTGGTATTGACCGTAATCGTGGTTTCCTAGAATGGAATAGAGGCCATCGGTCGCGTGAAGCGATTTGAATAAGGGTTTGAAAGGTTCAAATTCGCTCGCAATGTTGTTAATCATATCGCCTGTGAATAAAATAAGATCTGGTTTTTGGGCGTTAATCAAATCGAAGGCAGGTTGTAGCTTTTCTGGATTAAGGAAACTTCCGGCATGCAAATCTGAAATTTGGACAATTCTATAGCCTTCAAATTCTTTTGGAAGGTTTTGAAGCTTTAATTTAACCTTCCTTACTTTGTGGCGGTACTTTCCATTAACCACGCCATCAAGGAATAATAGGGTAAGCACAGCGGCGGATCCTAATCCCAAATAGCTCAGGAGTTTTCGCCTTTCAGGATAGTGTAGCTCAGAAGAATGGTTTAATGAGCTTAGACCAAATTCTCCTAGTCTAAGTAAGTCGTCAATTAAAAGGTACACCACAATCAAAAGCTTAGGAAGCAGTACAGCAATAAATAGAGTCACAACAATCTGGAGCTGCAGAGTTCCAATGCTCTTTTGAGAAAACATGAAAAACTGGTAAAATAAGTAAAGGTAAATACTAAGAGACACGGCCATGTACACGTTTCTCAGAAGCAAATTTGAGGTAACCGTTTTCACCGCTTGGTAGATGTAAATCTCAAGGAAAAAAAGGATAATGGTAAAGATTAAAAAAAAACTTTTCATAAGGGGGGGCGTAATAAAATGAAAACACAGATTTCATATCAAAATCTGTGCTTCTCTTTGGGGTAATCTCTCAAAAGCGAAAGTTTACGGCATTTTGTATACAATTGCATTAATATTCATTCCTGCACCTACAGAGGCAAACAGAAGGTAAGAGTTGTCTTTCAGCTCATGCCCATCAAATTGTCCTTTCTTGATAAGATCAAGCATGGTTGGAACCGTAGCAACCGAAGAGTTTCCTAAGTCTTGGATAGTCATTGGCGCGACCTTCTCGTCGTAGGTTGACTGTCCATAAAGTTTGAATAGTCTTGCAATAATTGCATGGTCCATCTTGGCATTCGCTTGGTGTAGTAAGATCTTATCAATGTCTTCGATACCGATTCCAGCCTGATCAATGGTCTGCTTCATAGCC
This sequence comes from Flavobacteriales bacterium UBA1694, assembly GCA_002319955.1. Classification (GTDB taxonomy): domain Bacteria; phylum Bacteroidota; class Bacteroidia; order Flavobacteriales; family Weeksellaceae; genus Planobacterium_A. The sequence continues at coordinate 117,199 of DCJS01000038.1, read as the reverse complement.
GCTGGCACCTGAGTTAGGGCAAATTCGTAAATTTTACGTCCGCGCATGCGAATGTATTTTTTATTTTGGTCTGCTTCAAGGTTTAAACTTGGTGAGTTTTCCAAATACTCAATCTCATCGCCGTTAAAACAAAGGGTGTTCGAATTTAGTATTCCGACAGTCTCATCGTCCGTCGCCTTAACTACGACAGCGCCAGCCCCGTCTGCAAATATCATTTTATTTCGATCGTAAGGATCTGTGACGCGGCTTAGGGTTTCGGAACCGACGACCAAAATGGTTTTGGCTTTTCCTGATTTAATTAATATATCGGCTAAATTAAGGGCCTCAATCCATCCTGGGCATCCGAAAATCATATCATAATTGACACAACGTGGATTCTTGATTGCTAATTTGTTTTTGACCAAGGCTGAAAGCGACGGCATAAAACTTTGTTGACCGTGAAGGTCGACATCGCCAAAATTCGTTGCACTAATGATGTAGTCTAAAGTTTCTTTATCGATCTGAGCATCTTCAATGGCACGCTGCGCAGCAATGGCCGCGATATCAGAATTAACTTGATTGTCTTCAATGTAGCGCCTTCTTTCAATCTCAGTAATTTCGACAAATTTCGCAATGACTTCATCATTGGGCTTTAAAATGGGCTCATTATTATCGTCATAGAATGTAGAGTCTTGAAAATGACTCCCGTCAATCACACGACTTGGAAGATAGCTTCCAGTACCTACAATAAGGGTGTTTGGCATAGGGCAATACGGTTAGTTAATTCTTGAAGGTGCAAAGTTAAGAATTAATACGCAATCTGAATACTATTGAAATTTATTATTAAATTTGCAACGCCCTAAGCCTTGATATGAAAAAAAACCCTTCACTTTATGGACTCCTGTTCGCGTTGGCTTCTTTTGCCATCGCCTTCGGTATTTATTTCTTTTTTTTGGCCAAGAAAAACGCCTATTTAGTAGACAATCCCACGCCGGATACCTACTACTTTAAGATAAACGGCTCAGAAGAAAAGATTCTGACCTCTGGCCAGTTTTTAAAAGTTGATTTGAAAATGGGAACGAACCGAATCGAGGTGAAAGATCAAAATAAGAAAGTGCTATACGATTCTGCCTTTAGTGTAAACAAAGTGCGTGGCCTTCTTAATATTACCCATAGCGATTACTATATTCACCGCCAGTACTACGGCTACGATTTAAACAAAGATTCTCTAATGGCGACAGTGCCTCAAACAGAGATTGACGGCAAGCTGTACGTTGGTGGAGCCAAAAAAAATAGTGCCTTATATATGGAGGAGTTCTATTATAATATTGATGAAGACTACGATGATGTAGTTAAAAACATTGATAAGGTGGAAAGCCGAGTTAAGCTATTCAGAAAGCAGGATTTCTTAAATTACTACAAAGACTATTACAATTTTTAAGTTTTGAAAAACGTTACCCCATACCACTCAACTGAGAGTAAGAAAAACCAAGTAGAGGACATGTTTGATAACATTGCTCCCAAATACGATCTCTTAAACCATGTTCTTTCGATGAAAATTGATGTACTATGGCGTGAAAAATTGGTCAAATGGATGAAAGCGGATCAGCCCAAAGTAGTGCTTGATGTCGCCACGGGAACTGGGGACCTAGCTCTAGCTGTACATAAAGGAACAAAAGCAAAGATCGTTGGGATGGACCTCTCGCAGCAAATGCTCAATGTCGGGATTCAAAAAATCAAGAAGCAAGGACTTGAGCAGCAGATTTCAATGCAAAAAGGCGATGCAGAGGCTCTAGAGTTTGAAGACAATACCTTTGATGCCCTTAGTGTGGCATTTGGCGTTCGAAATTTTGAAAACTTACCCAAAGGCCTGACTGAAATGCGCCGCGTGTTAAAAGAGGGGAGTAGCGCCTATATTTTAGAATTTTCTAAAGTGGAAGGTCTCTTAGGGCCGCTTTATATGTTCTATTTCAAAAATATCCTTCCTTTAATTGGCCGTTTGGTCTCAAAAGACAACCGCGCCTACACTTACCTTCCAGATTCTGTAAATGCCTTTCCTTACGGAGAGAAGATGAAAGCCGTGCTTTTGGAAGCGGGCTACAGCAAGGTCGAATTTAAGCCCCTTTCTTTAGGAATCGCAACGATTTATAAGGCTACAAAATAAGCGGCTTAAGAGTGTTTCTTGGAGCCTAAATTTGAGACTCTAAGATCTTCATTTGCTGATAATTATAGGAGGAAACCTCAAGGTTTCCTCCTATTTGTTTGAAATCCGCACAAATTAGCCAAGTGTTTATGACTAATTCCTGTTATTTTTTTCTATTTTTGCAATAGTTAGAATTGAAACCTGAAAATGCTCAAAGATTTAGAAAGCAATTTTTCGCTGTTGGAAAAAAAGATTCTGATGTTCAAAAAAGACTATCAGACCTTAAGAGAACATCATGAGGCGCTTTCGAAAGACTATGAGGATTTAAAGAGACGCTACGAATCGGAGCGTAAATCAAATCAGGAATTAGCAGAAGAATATAAAAAGATAAAACTTCATTCGGCAATCACAGGAAACCCCGAACATAATCGCTTGATGAAGAACCACATCAATCGACTCGTAAAGGAAGTAGATCTGTGTATTGCACAACTTCAAAATAGCGGTTTATAATGGAAGTAAGACGAATTACGATCAATATTGCCGGGAGAACCTACCCACTCAATGTTCCCTCCTCGGAAGAAGAAACCCTTCGCCGAGTCGGAAAACAGATTGAGTCGATGATTAAAGATTTTGAAGCCAGTTTCGATGTCCGTGATAAACAAGACGCCCTAGCTATGTGCGCCTTAAAAATGGCAACGAATGCTGAGGTTTTTAAGCAAAACGACGAAAGAAATATCATAAATTCATCGCAGAAAGTACAAGCTTTGTGCACCCTGATGGATTCTAAGGAAATGTAGATTTTTCATTTCCATTTAGACTGCCTACAATAGTTCTAACACATTAAAGGTAAACTCAACGCTAAATAAATACCGGGCGAATGTTTACGGAATGGCGCGCCGCTTTACGCGGATTACAGACCGTAAAAAACAGTCCAAATCGTGTTGATTAGGAGTTTACTCTCAATCCGTGGACTATTGTAGGTTTTTTTAGTTTTTAGAACAATATAATATAAATATACTATGGATATACTAATGGTGGTGGTAATAGGCCTAGTTTGTCTGGTTGGGGGAGCTGTAATTGGAATGTTGTTTTCCAAAAGCGCCCTGAACTCGAAAGCTAAATTCATAATAGAAGATGCTCGCAAAAATGCTGAGAATTTTCTTGAAAAAGCAAAAGTGCAGGCTGAATCAGTAAAAAAAGAGAAGCAGTTTCAAGCAAAAGAAAAATTTCTTGAACTCAAATCCCAGCACGATCAAGACATTCAGTCTCGGGAGCGCAAAATGAATGAAGCGGAAAAACGCATCAAAGACAAGGAAAATAAACTTAATGACGATTTAAGTAAAACGGGCAAACTTGAAAAGGATTTGGACCGTCAGATTAATGACTATTCAAAGAAGTCGGAAATCATTGACAGAAAGCAACAAGAGCTTGATGCGATTACGGCGCAGAAAGTGGAAATTTTGGAACGAATTTCTGGATTTAGTGCGGAAGATGCTAAAACAGAACTTGTTGAGGCTTTAAAGGCTGAGGCGAAAACCAAAGCCCGTGCGCATGTGCAAGGGATCATGGAAGAAGCGCAGCTTAATGCCAAGAGTGAGGCTAGAAAAATTGTTATTCAAACCATTCAAAGAATTGGTACGGAACAGGCCATTGAGAATTCAGTTTCTGTTTTCAATATTGAATCTGATGAAATTAAAGGCCGTATTATTGGGCGTGAAGGCCGTAATATTAGAGCTCTAGAAGCCGCGACGGGGGTTGAAATCATTGTGGATGATACGCCTGAAGCTATTCTCTTATCTTGTTTTGATCCCGTGCGCCGTGAAGTGGCTAAGTTATCGCTTCACCGTTTGGTTACGGACGGTCGAATTCACCCCGCTCGTATTGAAGAAGTGGTGGAGAAAACGAAAAAACAAATTGAGGAAGAAATTATTGAAATTGGAAAGCGCACCATTATGGAGCTTGGCGTCCATGGACTTCATCCCGAGCTTGTAAAAATCGTGGGACGTATGAAATACCGCTCATCTTATGGGCAGAACCTTCTTCAGCACTCGCGTGAAGTGGCTAATATTGCGGCGACAATGGCTGCTGAACTAGGATTGAATGTAAAGTTAGCGAAACGTGCCGGTCTTCTCCACGATATTGGAAAAGTACCTGAGCAGGAGTCCGAACTTCCACACGCGCTTTTAGGCATGCAGTGGGCTGAAAAATACGGTGAAACGCCTGAGGTGGTAAACGCCATTGGGGCTCACCACGACGAGGTGGAAATGACCTCGCTTCTTTCTCCAATTATTCAAGTAGCGGATGCCATCTCTGGGGCGAGACCTGGAGCAAGACGTCAGGTGCTTGAATCGTATATTCAACGTTTGAAAGACCTTGAGGCTGCGGCATTAAGTTTCGAAGGCGTTTCTAGCGCTTACGCGATTCAAGCGGGCCGTGAATTACGCGTGATGGTAGAGAGTGGAAAAGTAAATGACGAGGTTGCTTCACAACTGTCTTACGACATATCAGAAAAAATTCAAAACGAATTAACCTATCCAGGTCAAGTTCGCGTCACGGTGATTCGAGAGACCCGCGCCGTGAACATTGCGCGATAAGTCAAGATTTTTGACTCGTATAAAAAGCCACTTAGCCTTAGGTTAAGTGGCTTTTTCGTGCCTTGGAATAAGGCGCGCTGAGAACTTGCAAAGGCGAGGATTTAGGGGTAATTCCGTACCTTTGAGAGATGAATACAGTTTACCATTTAAAAACCTGCAGTACGAATAAACGAATTCTCTCCGCTCTTGACTTAAAAGGCTGGAAGCTGCGCGAAATTAAATCGGAGCCTCTCACGCCTGAGGAGCTTGAGCGTCTTAAGGAGCGGGCTGGATCGTACGAGGCGCTCTTTAGTCGAAAATCCACTCAAATAAAATTAAGAGGTATTGAGCTTTCTTCCCTTAAGGAGGGGGATTATAAGCGCCTTCTTTTAGAGCATTATAGCTTTTTGAAGCGTCCCGTTTTTATTTCCGATTCTGCACTTTTTGTGGGAACGGATAAGGCCAATTTGGATGCTTTGAACGCTTACTTTGCTTCACTCTAATTTCTTGGCGGCGCTAAGTTAAGCCAAAATGGCTTATTAATTCAAGTGCGCTGTTCTTTGTTCGGTCAAAATGGCATTTAAATCAGTGTAAAATGGCAATTTAGCCCTGATTTGTGAAACGGTCTTTTTTTTGCGATTACCCAAGTAGAAAAAGTAAACCAATTAAACAAAATACAATGTCAAACTTAACAAAACCACATTTTTTATTTGATGATTTCTTAACTAAGGACTGGTTCGAGACTCAGCGTTCAGTAAAAAGGACTTTAGGTGAGCCTAAGGTTAATATCCTCGAAACTAAAACGGAATTTACGATTCAATTAGCGGCTCCTGGTCTTAAGAAAGAAGATTTCAGACTTGATTTTAAATCCGGACTTTTAACAGTAGAGCGCGTGGCTAAAGAGCCTGCAGAAAATACGCAAGGACACTACACGCATCAGGAATTTAATTACGATGCGTTTCAGCGCCGCTTTACCTTACCCAAACACATTACCAAAGAGGATGTTCAGGCCACTTATGAGCAAGGCATTTTAAGTGTTCAAATTCTAAAAAAGGTGCCGGCTAAAAATGAAGAATCTCAAATAGAAATTCAATAGCACCAAATTCATTTTTCATATCTTAAATTAAATCAATTGAAAAGCTCGGATCTCTTAACAGGGATCCGAGCTTTGCTTTATAAACTGTGGCTTTAGTTAAACAAATGGTGTTTTTACTACTTTTGCGCCGACCGCTTTGTTACGAATTTGGATATAGATTTCAGAGTCTACTTTGGCGTGAGCAATCTCGAGGTACGCGAGTCCAATTCCAATTTTTTTCATTGGGGACATCGTCCCCGAAGTTACTTTTCCAATTGGGGTTCCGTCTTTGTCTACCACAGGGTAATCGTGGCGCGGGATCGCTTTCTCTTGCATTTCAAAACCGACCAATTTTCGGGTAATTCCTTCGGCTTTCAGGTCTGCAATTTTATCTTTTGCGATGAAATCACCTTTGTCAAGTTTTGTAATCCAGCCAAGCCCAGCTTCTAGAGGAGAGGTGGTATCGTCGATATCATTTCCGTACAAGCAAAAGCCTTTCTCAAGTCTTAAGGTGTCTCTTGCTCCAAGCCCACACGGAAGGATGCCGTACTCGCTGCCTGCCTCGCTTAGTGCGGTCCAAAGTGCGACGGCATCGGGGTTGTTGAAATAGAGCTCATAGCCCCCACTACCCGTATAGCCTGTATTTGAAATGATAACGTCTTTAATGCCCGCAACTTCCCCAACGGTAAAGCTATAATACGGAAGTTCAGATAGAGTGACATCAGTAACTTTTTGCAACGTATCAAGCGCTTTTGGTCCTTGTATGGCGATAAGGGCCATCGCATCGGAGGCATTGGTTAGGGTTGCATCGAACGTGTTGTGCGCTTTAATGTGCTCAAAATCTTTCTCGATGTTTGAGGCATTAACCACGACAAAGTACTTTTCATCGCTCATTTTATACACAATAAGATCGTCAATGATTCCGCCATTTTCGTTTGGTAGACATGTATACTGCGCTTTTCCTGTCTGTAAAACATCCACGTTGTTTGTGGTTACTTTTTGAAGAAGCTCTTTTGCTTGCTTACCTTCCACGAAAAACTGACCCATATGGGAAACATCAAAAAGGCCAACGCTGTCTCTTACAGCAAAATGCTCTTGCGTAAGGCCAGAGTATTGAACCGGCATTTCAAAACCGGCAAAAGGGACCATTTTCGCGCCAAGCGAAACGTGCGTGTCGAATAGGGGAGTTCTTTTCATTTTTAGTATTGGATTTTAAATAAATGCGTGTGAAGGACTTCGTTATTTTAGGTGTTCTTTGTATTGATTAAGAATGATTTTGAACCAGGGAGTGAAATTTTCAGGCTGCTCTTGCAGTTCCAAATCGAGCTGTTCAAGGCTTAGGTAACGTACCTGCTCCACTTCGTCCTTGTTCAGGTCAAATTCGCCCTCGTAAAGGCCGGTAAAAACATGGTCAAGTTCGTGTTCAATTAAATTACCACCGACCTCTGCCTTGTATAAGAAGTGGAATTTTGGTTCAATGGGCGTCTCGATACCAAGTTCCTCAATTAATCTTCGTTTAGCAGCCTGCTCGTAGGTTTCTCCAACCCGCGGATGCGAGCAGCAGGCATTGGTCCACTCGCCTGGCGAATGGTATTTGGTGTGGGCTCTTTTTTGAAGAAGCATCCGGTTTTGTTTATCAAATAAAAACACCGAAAAGGCACGGTGCAAAACCCCCTGTTCATGGGCTTTTAATTTCTCCATCTGACCAATAACTTCGTCCTGAGGAGTAACAAGTACAACGAATTCTTCCATACTTGCCAAATTTAAGCAAATTTTTTTGCTTGCCCTAGAGAGGCCTTGTGAAAAGCGAGAAGATTTAAAGGGGTTCTGTCCGTGTATAGGGCTTTTAAGCGCAAAACTAGCGCACACCTAGGACGGCTTTCAAAACTAATTGAATCTAAAGTCCAATAGGTTTTCTCACCCCGTGCGATTTTCGTAATTTTGCAAACTTAAAGTGCCAATTCCCATGAGTCTGAAGTTTGAATCCCATGTTAGTCCTAGCCTTGAAAAAGGTGTGAAGAACTATTTAATTGATATTGATGGAACCATAACGGAGGATATTCCAAACGAACAGCCTGAGCGCATGCGAACCTGTGAGCCTTTTCCCGACGCCTTAGAACAGATTAACCAGTGGTACGATCAAGGGCATCAGATTTGTTTTTTCACCTCGCGTACGGAAGATCAAAAAGACCTTACAAAAGAATGGCTGGATCGCCACGGTTTCAAATACCATAGCATTCTTTGCGGCAAACCGCGTGGCGGAAATTACCACTGGGTGGATAACCACATCGTTAGAGCCACGCGCTATGAAGGGAAATTTACAGACTTTGTTGAGAAAGAGCAAGTTATTCAAGTATTTAAAGAGTAGAAATTAATGAAAATATTAGCAAACGATGGCCTGGACCAATCTGGAATTGAGGCCCTAGAAGAGAAAGGATTTGAGGTGGTAACCCAGAAGGTTGAACAAGACCACCTAATCAATTATATAAATGAAAACAGCGTTAACGTTCTGCTTGTAAGAAGTGCAACCAAAGTGACTAAAGCCCTTATTGATCAGTGTAGTGGTTTACAAATAATTGGTCGAGGTGGTGTTGGTATGGATAATATTGAGGTGGATTACGCCCGGTCAAAAAACATTCACGTCATTAATACGCCCTCCGCATCCTCGGCTTCTGTGGCAGAACTCGTTTTTGCACACCTTTTTTCAGGAGCGCGATTTTTAGAAGATAGTAACCGTCAAATGCCCGTGGTTGGCGATACCAAATTTGCGGAACTCAAAAAGGCGTACGCCAAAGGCATCGAGCTTCGGGGGAAAACCATCGGAATTATTGGGATGGGCCGCATCGGGCAAGAAGTGGCTAAGATTGCTTTAGGTATGGGCATGCGTGTGGTGGCTGCCGACAATAATGTAGGCCGCGCGTCGATTAAAGTGAAATTCTATAACAACCAGTTTATTAATGTTGATATCGAAACCGAGCCACTTGAGGCGGTATTAAAGCATGCAGACTTCATTACCTTCCATGTCCCGTCACAAAAACAAGGGCATTTAATTGGTGCCAAAGAATTTGAGCTCATGAAAAATGGGGTGGCAATTGTGAATTGTTCTCGCGGAGGCATCATCGATGAGCAGGCCTTAGTGGAGGCGTTAAATAGCGGAAAAGTGCTTTTTGCCGGCCTTGATGTTTTTGAGAATGAACCGACGCCTTCAAAATTAATTCTGACGCATCCAAAGATCTCCTTAACGCCGCATACTGGGGCCTCGACACTCGAAGCGCAGGACCGTATTGGACTCTCTTTAGCGGAACAGATTTGGAGTATTTTGCTAACGCAAAGCTAGGCGCTAATTTCAATCGGCTAAATTTAAAAAACAAAGACCGCCAAATTTTGGCGGTCTTTCTATTTGTCTAGCGATTGTCAATTATGATTACGCTTTTTTGCTTAACAAATCTCTAATTTCAGTAAGAAGTTCTTCTTGAGTTGGCCCTGCTGGTGCTACTTCTGCAGGTTTTTGAACTTTATTTGCCGCCTTAATAATTAAGAAAAGTACCATAGCAATACACAGAAAGCTAATGACCGCGGAAAGGAAATTCCCGTAAGTCACGCCATTCCAAGCAAGTTTGCTAATGTCTTCCGCGCCGGCTGCTTTGAGCGCAGGATTTAAGAGTAGTGGCGTAATCACATCATCGACAAGTGAAGACACGATTTTACCAAAAGCGGCTCCAATGATCACAGCGACTGCTAAATCGACTACATTTCCTTTGAAAGCAAAGGCTTTAAATTCTTGTACTAATCCCATAGTTTAATTCTTTTAATTGTGTTATTTCTACAAATGTAAAAAAATAATTGAGCTTTTGTTAATTGGAATTGAATTATTGCCCAATAGAGATTCGATTCCGCTCTAATTCTTTAGTTAGAGGGTCCAAAGTAAAAAATTGAGAACCTGGTCGCGCTGGCGTGGCGAGGCGTCAATTAAATCATCGTATAGTGAATAGTGGTAGGGGAAGGTCAGAGAAAATTGGTCGTTCTTGAGCTGCTCCGTAGAAAGGGCCACTTTACTAAATACAGCGTTGGGTATTTGTTTCCAGAGCGCGACAAGGAGCGCCGAATTTTGTTGGATTTCCTGGGGTTCCAAGTTCGATTTATTCAGAAGAACTTTGGATATATTAGGATAGATTAAAAGTAGGGAACGCTCTAAACTTGCGCTTTTCGCTGAATTTGAAGGCGTCTCAATTTTCTCATTTATTTGCTTCAAATAAGTTGATTTCAAAGCTTGGAGCTCTTTTTGGAGATGTGGACTTAGTTTAATTTCCCCACGAAGCGTTCGGTACTTTGTGCTGAGTAGCGATTCAAAGGATTGCCTATACTGGTCTCTAAGAGCATCTTTGCTAGGGTTTTGCGCCAGAGGAAAGAGGGGCAGCACAAGTAAAAGGGTCATAAAAAAGGTGTGGAGTTTTCGCATTGGATAAAAATAGATTTTTTTTTGTACTTTTTCGGCGTTTTTTTACTTTATGATTTACACACTACTAACGTCCACCTTTTTCGAGAGAGCCATCGTCTGGGCTAACGATATTATTTGGTCCTACGCCTTTATTTTTTTATGCATTGGCACGGGACTTTACTTCAGTATCCGAACGGGATTCGTTCAAGTCCGCTTTTTTAGAGATATGCTCGGGCAACTGTTTAAAGAAAATTCAAATGAAAAAGGTGTTTCTCCTTTTCAAGCCTTTTCAATTGCCATTGCAGGGCGAGTGGGAACCGGTAATATTGCCGGGGTAGCGACCGCGATAGCGCTAGGGGGACCCGGCGCCGTGTTTTGGATGTGGATGATCGCTTTTTTAGGGAGTGCCACGGCCTTTGTCGAAGCGGTCCTAGGTCAAATATATAAAGAAGAAAAGAATGGCCATTACCGCGGGGGACCTGCGTTCTACATAGAGAAAGGGATAGGAAAAAAATGGTACGCCGTGCTTTTCGCGGTTTCTACTATTTTCGCTTGCGCCTTTTTCCTGCCAGGGGTCCAGTCTAACAGTATTGCCGAGAGTATGTCCAGTGCCTTTGGATTTAATAAACTCTATGTTGGAATTGGGGTGGTTATAGCCCTTGTGCTTATTGTAATTGGAGACGTCAAAAGAATTGGAAAGTTCGCAGAAATCACGGTCCCTTTCATGGCCGGGGCCTATATTCTAATTGCGCTCATTATTATAGGAATGAATGTCGAGCGAATTCCCGAAATTTTTCAATTAATATTTAGTTCTGCCTTTGGGGCGGAGGCCACCTTTGGTGGAATTGTTGGATCTGCTGTAATTTGGGGCGTAAAGCGAGGCTTGTACTCCAATGAAGCAGGACAAGGGACAGCGCCTCATGCGGCGGCAAGCGCAGCCACATCGCATCCCGCAAAACAAGGGATCCTGCAAGCGTTCTCCGTTTATATAGACACCCTTTTTGTTTGTACCGCTACGGCATTTATTATTCTTTTCTCTGGACTTTATAACGTAAGTGATGGGCAAGGAGGCTTTTTGTTCAATGCGCTACCCGGCGTTGAGGAAGGGCCACTCGTCACACAGGCGGCGATATCGTCCTATTTCCCGCGAATTGGTCACGCCTTTGTGGCCGTTGCGCTTCTATTCTTTGCTTTTACGACGGTTTTAGCCTATTACTTTATTGCCGAGTCTAACTTATATTACCTGCGTAAAAAGAAGATGAGTCAAACGCTCTTATGGAGCCTTCGAATTTTGTTTTTTGGTAGTGTTCTCTATGGCGCTGTGACCAGTGGTGGAACAGCCTGGGGCCTTGGAGATATTGGGGTAGGCATCATGGCTTGGCTCAATATTATTGCCATTCTCATTTTGCAAAAGAAGGCCTTTATAACACTTAAAGATTATGAGAAACAGAAAAAAGAGGGCAAAGATCCTGTCTTTAATCCAACGAAATTAGGGATTAAAAATACCACCGAGTGGGATAACCCTTAAGCTTTAAAATAAAGTTTCAGTAAAAATACATCAAAGATTAATAACAGGCAAAACGGTTGTAAATAAAGACTTTACAGCCGTTTTATGATTTTTTGGTAATGAGGTAAAAAGCAGTAAAAAGCGAGGTTTGGCAAAAGTAAGGTTACTAAAACGTTACTTTTAAATATTAGAAACAATCGTTTTAAAATACTGTATTTCAGCTTTCTGCACAGTTTTTCATATTGTTCCGTAGCTCACATAGGTTTAATTTTATCATTAAGAATTGTGAGTATGGAAACGACAAAAAAGTCAACATTTAAGGTATTGTTCTACCTTAAAAAGAACGCCCCAAAGAAAAACGGGAAAGTTACGGTTATGTGCAGGATTACCGTAAACAGCAAACAGTCTGCATTCAGTACAAAGCTGGATATTTCCGCAACAAATTGGGATTTGAAGTACGGCAGGGTTTTAGGTAAAAGCCGAGAAGCACAAGACACAAACAGGAAACTTGACAAAATTCGTTCGGGTATTGAGGAATGCTATTCCAAAATTCTGAAGAATGAGGGGGCTGTAAACAGTGCTAAACTTAAAAATGCCGTTCTTGGGATGGAAAGCGGAGAACTGACCTTTTTCAAATTCTATGAACAGTTCCTATCCGACTACGAGAAAAAGGTTAATAGTGGACTTCGGGTAAATGGCACACGCAGTAAATACAAAATACTTTTGAAACATCTTCGAAATTTTGCCCTTACAAAATACGGCTATTCCGATGTGTCCTTTAACGACCTTACACCTGATTTTGTGCAGGACTTTGATTACTACCTGCGTGACGACCAAAGTTTAACACACAACACCATTTGGCTGTATATGATTGGATTTACTACGCTTTGCCGATTGGCAATGAGCAGAAAGCATCTTGCTTTTAATCCATTCAGCGAATACAAGAATACCAAAAAGGATAAAGACCGCGGTTATCTATTGCGCAATGAATTGGAACAGCTCGTAACGTTCAACTGCGAGAAAAAGAAAGACGAATTGGTTAAAGACCTGTTTGTTTTCAGTTGCTTTACAGGTCATTCCTATTCAGATATGAAAGGACTTAGAAACAGTAATATTCAAGACTTTTTTGATGGCAACCAATGGATAATCGTACGCAGAAAGAAAACGGCTACATCGTCAAACGTGATGCTCTTAGATATTCCAAAAATGATTATTGAAAAATATGCAGGATTGTCAAAGGACGGAAAGGTATTTCCTGTACCATCAAATACGATTTGTAATGACAGCTTAAAGAGAATATCTCAACTGATTGACTGCCTTGTAGAAAAGAAAGTAACCTTTCACTTGGCACGTCATACCTTTGCAACACTATTTTTAAGCGAAGGTGTTCCATTGGAGAGTTTGAGCAAAATGTTAGGGCATAAAAACATTGCCACAACACAGATTTATGCCAAGATACTCAACGAGAAAGTAGGAAAGGATATGCAAAAGGTGTCTCATAAATTTAAGGGAATGGAGAGCACCTTTATTGCTCAACTTTGAAAACTAATAATACGATTAAAGAAAGCCAATGCTGTTTTGCGTTGGCTTTTTGTATTTTTACAGTCAATAGAACAACAAGTTATGATTGAACAATTTTCACAAAAGACACAAGAAGAATTAAAATATTATGTCTATATTCTAATAGACCCCAGAGATAATAAAATATTCTATGTTGGAAAAGGTTATGGTAATCGTGTATTTTTTCATATTAATGAAGCAATATTTAACCCAATCGGGACTGAAAAATTAGAGATTATAAGAGCGATAAAATTAGAAAATCTAAAAGTAAAACACTTTATAGTTCGGCACGGCATAGAAGAAAATGAAGCACTAATAGTTGAATCTGTTTTAATTGATTTTTTAACTTTTAAGGATTTTGCGGAGGTTGCGAAAATTTCAAATATTGTTGCAGGACATTATTCATTTAATCAAGGAATTAAAACGGTGAGTGAGTGTGAAATACTTTACAATTGTGAAGTGTTAAAAAAAGAAGATATTAAACATAACGTTTTAGTAATCAATATAAACAAAACATACGATAATAGACACAAAAAGAAAAGTGAGAATCCTATTTATGACAGACCAAACATTTATGAAGCAACCAGAGGTTGGTGGGTATTAGACAGAAACAGAGCAGAAAATTCAGATTTTGTTTTGGCAGAATATAAAGGCGTAATAAGAGCGGTATTTAAACCTGAAAAATGGGTTCAAGATATTGAAAATAGAGGTGTAAAAAGATGGGGCTTTGAAGGTTCAGAAGTTACTTCAAAAGAAATTCTTGATATATATATGAATAAAGAAATTCCAAAAATTAGAGGGATGGCAAATCCAATTCGTTATTTTGAAAAAATACCCGCCAACGGCAGTCTGGCAAAAACTAATTAATGTTCGCCTAAAGAAAGTTTAATTTGATTTTTCGGCTATTTAAATCTAATTTATTTCAAAATTTTTAAACCTAAATTAACTCTTAATCTCTAAAAAAACAAGCAGATAACACAGTGGTAACCGTTGCACAACCTCAAATTTCAGCGTTAATTGAAAACTTTATAAAAACAACCTCTTTAAAAGCAATTTAAGAGATGTTTTTACTTTTGTCCATAAGAGTCTTTGGGATTTCTGCGCAAAGCAGAAGTTCCCTTTTGGAAGGTTAATGATTTGGGCATTGCGGTGAGTTTTGCTGGCAACTACTGTGTTTAGGCGGTATTATCTGGTCTTTCCATTTCAGGTCGGGCAAGATGATCTTCATTTCATTTCCGGGCTGCATGTTGAATTCGGGAAAGAAGTTGGTGCAGGTTTGCCATTCCGTTTTCGGATTAAAACTGAAGCCGGTGAGCGCCTGCGGATTGCCGAATGTGGGGTTGGTTGTGGCGGTGCCGCCGTTATCTGGTGTAAGTGTTTTCCTGATCCGTGCGCGGTGGCGTGCAGCAAAATACTGCATGGCGGGGATGCCCATTTCATGCAATAACCGGAGCCGGAAAATTTTTTCACGGCTGCTGACCAGCCCAAACGCTTTTGAAGAATTTTTGGTGCGCGCCGACTGCTTCACGCGGGCTGGCTTAGCGCGCATGAACACGCGGTCGCCGTCATTTACAAAAACAATATTGCCTATTGCACCACTCAGGTTGCCGTTTTTCTTTATATTTGCCATAGCATTTCAGCGAATGTGGGTTATTCTTTAAAACCTTTGCTGAAGATCCTCTACTTCCTGACCTCCAATGGGTTCTGTTCGATAAAGATACAACATTAAAGCATTATCCCAGCATTGAATCTCCAATAATCTATTGGAGATATATTGCACCTATACTGCATCTATATTGCACATAGGCAGAAGAAAACCTGAGGCTGCCATATAGCATCTGACAAACGAAACAATGGCAAAGGCAGCTTTCGGTTCATGTTAAGTGTACATGCATAACCTTTGAACAATTCAGAACTCACTTTCCGAATTTTATTTACCTTTATTCTGAAAAGCTGAATGCCATGAGATGGAAAGCTAAACTGATCAAACATCATCATTCCGACCGTATTGCAGTAGAATTCGAACGCGACGCGGAGCTGATCCGAAGGATTAAGCTGCTTGATGATGCCCGCTGGAGTCCCCGAAAAAAATACTGGCATCTGCCGGATACGCCGGAAAACAGGGAAAGGTTTAAGCTCATCCAGAAACACGACACTGAGCCTTCGGCAGAAGGGCAAGAGCATTTGGTGAAATTCGGCCGCTGGCTTTCGGCCAAACGGTACAGCGCAAGCACGATCGACACCTATACACAGGCCTTAAGAGTATTTCTGGTGTACTACCGCGGTAAAGAGGTATGCGCACTCAGCAACGCAGATGTGCTCGACTTTAATAATGATTATATCCTGAAGAAAAATCTCTCGGCGTCTTACCAGAATCAGGTAACCAATGCGATAAAACTTTTTTTCAGGACTGTGCTGGATACACAGATTGAAACAGATAAAATCGACCGCCCCAAGAAGCCTAAAACATTACCTAATGTTTTAAGTAAAGAGGAAGTGAAAATTATCCTGGAGGCTCATTATAACCTTAAGCATAAAACGATGCTGTGCCTGATCTACAGTTGCGGTTTGAGGCGGAGTGAGCTGCTTCACCTGAAACCACAGGATATCGATTCCCACAGGAATGTGGTGCTGATCAGGCAATCTAAAGGTAGGAAGGACAGAATTACGCCGCTCTCCTTAAAGGTTCTGGACTTGCTGCGGCAATATTATAAAGTGTACCGGCCCAAAACGTGGCTTTTTGAGGGACAGCGCGTGGGCGAACCGTACAGTGAGCAAAGTCTGCAGAGTGTGCTGAAATTGGCTTTAGCGAAAGCAAAGATTACTAAACCTGTAACGCTGCACTGGCTTCGGCACAGCTACGCGACGCATCTGCTGGAGAGTGGCACGGATCTGCGGTATATCCAGGAATTGTTGGGGCACAACAGCAGCCGGACGACCGAGATCTATACGCATGTGAGTATGAAGAGCCTTCGGCAAATAAAAAGTCCGTTTGATGATTTGTAAGATATTTTCCGCTACTTTTATCGGAGCAATAAAGTATTAGTTATTCATACCTATATGCCGGCAGCATGTTGGCTTTGTATGACTTAGTTATACATATAAGCGAGTTAGCGGCAACCTTATCAAAACTGCGACCAACAAAGATAGAATGGAAAATATTGACATTGAGAAAGTAGCAATAAATGACATTGACCAATTACAAAAAATTGGACGACAAACTTTTTACGAAACATTTTCTGAAAGTAACACCGAAGAAAATATGGAAAGTTATTTAGAAAATGGTTTTTCGACTGACAAATTAAAAACTGAACTTAATGACAAAAACGCAGAATTTTATTTTGCGAAAATTGACGAAAAAATAATTGGATATTTAAAACTGAACTTCGGACAATCTCAAACCGAACTAAAAGACGACAAAGCTCTAGAAATTGAAAGAATTTATGTTCTCAAAGAATTTCACGGAAAAAAAGTTGGCCAAATTCTATATGACAAAGCAATCGAAATAGCCAAAAACAAAAATGCGGATTATGTTTGGTTAGGAGTTTGGGAAGAAAATCCGAGAGCAATAAATTTTTATAAAAAGAATGGTTTTGTAGACTTTGACAAGCATATTTTTAAACTTGGAAATGACGAACAAACAGACATTATGATGAAACTAAAACTAACGAATTAAACAACGCAAAAAAGGCAGCCGCTAACTATTTCTATTAGCGGGGTTGAAGTTTACATCATGAAGATTTTCGCTAATTGTTCATTTCGTTATATTTACAAAAACTAGTTATAAAAACCCCCGCCAACAGAAATACCCAACCGTTAGCGGTAACCTTATGACGACCATAGTAAAATGACAAAGGAAAAAAAGAACATACAGAAAACTGACGGAGGAATTTTTCGAATATTCGAATTAATTACGGAATCGATTGGTTGGTTACAAATAGTTGCTTCTCCTCTTTTGATTGGACTAATTGTAGGTGCAATTATCTATTTTCCTGATCCAACAACGACAAGACTTGCTTTGGGAATTATTGTAGCGACCTTGGGACTTGTTATAGGTGTAATTTGGGCGACAAAACAATGGAAAGGAAAAGGAACTATTTGGTTTAAGTCAAGAATAATGGCGACACCTGAATTGGACAAACCAGACGAAGAAGTTAAACCAAACACTGGAAGCAATGACGGACAGAAAGGCAACCGCTAACAGCACATTGGCTATAGGCGGAGTTTCGTCTCCGCTTGACAGTTTTGTGGTAGCCGAAAGTTCAGTTCTCCGAACAAACTTCTGTGCTGAAAAGCCCGCCCATCGCCAATCTGCCAAACGTTGTGCATCACCTAGTTACAACGGATACTAAAAAACTTAAATATGAAAAATGAAAGACGATAGTATAAGGCACTTCTTGAAGTCCTTCAACATATTGAGAGATAGTGAAATTGACACTTTTATTAGACTTTTAAGCAACAAAATTCTTAAAAAATATGAATATTTTATTCAGGAAGGACAAACTTGCAATCAAGTAGCATTTGTTTTATCAGGTAGTTTACGTTCCTATTATACTTCGGACAAAGGGGAAGAAATAACTTATTGTATAACATTTCCCAACAGCCTTATGACTGCATATTCTTCATTTTTGACAGCACACCCAACACAAGAAAATATTCAAGCCATCACAAAAACTGAACTACTAATCATTCAAAAAAGTAAGTTTGAAACATTGTCTCACCAAAATTCCAACTGGACTTATTTCTTAAAAACAATAGCTGAACAGCAATACATTGAATTAGAAAAACGAATTTTCCAATTACAAAAAAGTGATGCAAAAAAACGGTATGCTGAGCTAGTGAAAAATCAACCTGAGTTTATTCAAAAAATCCCTTTACAATATTTAGCCTCTTATTTAGGAATTACACAGCGACATTTAAGTAGAATTCGTAAAGATTTCACTTTTTAGACATTTGTCCTAAACTATCAAATTCTTTAACCCGAATTTTGCCAATACAATCTTTAAACGGAAAAAATGGCAAAAAAAATATTGATAATAAACGGACATCCAAACAAAGAAAGTCTGAACCTCGGATTTGCGGAAGCCTACAAAAAAGGAGTATTAGAAACGAATGCGGAAGTAAAAGTGTTAACAATTTCTCATTTAAAGTTTAATCCAAATCTTGAATTTGGTTATCAACGAAGAACTGAATTAGAGCCTGATTTATTAGAAGCTTGGGAAAAAATTAAATGGGCTGACCATTTAGTTTGGATACATCCGGTTTGGTGGGGCGGACTTCCTGCGATTATGAAAGGATTTATTGATAGGCTCTTTTTGCCAGGATTTGCTTTTCAGTACAGAGAAAATTCCATTCTTTGGGACAAATTGTTAAAAGGTAAAACTGCCCGTATCATTACGACACTTGATCAACCAAGTTGGTACTATTGGTTAGTATATGGCAGACCAAGTGTAAATCAACTTAAAAAATCAACATTAGAATTTTGTGGAATAAATCCAGTTAAAGTTTCTTATTTTGGGATCATTAAAAGCTCAAACGACAAAAAAAGAAAGAAATGGATTTCAGAAGTTGAAAAGTTAGGAAGACAAAATAAGTAAAGGCGAATGCACAACAATGTATATACAAAATAGGCGAGATAGTAGTGTTTTCAAGGGCTGTAGCCCGCTTCAACTTCATCTCGGTTTGATAGGATTGAAGCCCGCAATCGCCTACTTCGTATATACTAAACGTTGGCAAACATTTTAGAAAAACCGAACAAATAAAAAATAAATTATGACTGAACAGAAAAAAGCAGGAATAGAAAAAACATTGAGCAGAGTATTAATTTGGTTACCCTCATTAATAATAATTCTGTACTATATTCCTAATGCCTTAGATAAATTACTTGACCCAAATCAAACTGGAAAAATTGTTGAAAATAGTGCGGTTATGATTACTGCTGGAATATTTCTATTAATCGCAACAGGTTTGTTTTTATACAATAAAACTATGGTAATTGGAACTTCAATGTTAGTTTTATATATGATTTTTATTGTTTTAATTCATATGTATAAGGGAAAACCATCAGAAATTGTAATTCTAATACTTATGTCAACTATTTTCGCTTCATATATCAGAAACCCTAAATTATTTCATCAACAATCTAAAAATGACTGAATATAAGCAAACTGTTTAAAAATTGACAAAAATCGAAAGCATAAAAAAAACGATTTGCCAACAAGGGTTTTGCGTCAGGCGGGCTGAAGTGCAAAATTCAAATTTTGTACTTCTATTGAAATTTGTATATAGTTGAACGTTTCGGCTTCGAAATCCCGCCCGAACGCAAAGCCCCAAAACGTTATCGGCAATTATATACATAAAGCGTATGAAAGCGACATTTTTAATTATATTCTCAGCACTTTTTATTCACCTGAATTCTCAAACTAATCTGTATTGGTTTAAACGAGATATTGAGAACACCTTTGATAAAGATTCAACAAAGGATAAATCCTATCGTAGTCAAATGGGAGCAACATATTATTCAATTAGCAATAATTTTAAAAATGCATTACAAACAAAAAACTCTACTTTTGAGTGTGCCTAAGATGGGTGAGATTACAGATTCATAAAGCCAAAGGTGATGAATTTGACAATGTGCTTTTAGTTCTGAGAGAAGAGAAGGATATTAATTTTTTAATCGAACAGAATTTGCTTTCAAATGAAGAATATCGAATAAATTATGTCGCCATCAGCAGAGCTAGAAATAGGTTATTTATTTCTGTGCCTGCACTATCTGCTACTAATCAAATCAGTCTGAATAAAAATTTTGATATTGAAGTTGTATAATTTATAAAATGAATAAGCGTTGTTTTAAGAATGACTTTACCGAGGTTTGTTTTTATATAATTTTGATTACAAAAATATAAATTTTGTATATTTGTATTGAGCGAACGGAAACACGTTGAAAAGCAACGCAGTAAGCACCGTTACTAAATCGTTACCTGACTTTTTTGATTATCTTTATAAAAGCTTAGTATTCAACCGATACAGCTTGTTCCTGAAAACTTTAAAATAAAAAACTCCGGTAAATCCGGAGTTTTTTTGTCGAGCTAATCCCTAAGGATTAGTTTATTTCCATGCCGTTTTCGACATTGATTTCAGGCGTCACAAAGGCTAATTTACCATCCGGCTTTTGGGTTAGTAAAAGCATCCCTTGGCTTTCAATTCCACGAATTTTTCTTGGGGCAAGATTCAGTAGAATACTCACTTGTTTTCCCACGCACTCCTCGGGTGTAAAGCTTTCGGCCACGCCAGAAACTACGGTGCGAACATCGATTCCGGTATCGACTTTGAATTTTAAAAGTTTGTCTGCTTTTTCAACTTTCTCAGCCTCAAGGATTGTGGCGGTGCGAATGTCCATTTTAACAAACTCATCGTAGGTGATTTCATCTTTCATAGCCTTGGCATTTGGGTTAGTTTTAGTATTGTCACTTTTTGTGTTTTGAAGTTTTTGTATTTGGGCCTCAATCGCCTCGTCTTCAATTTTTGAAAACAGAAGTGAAGGCTCCTCGATTTGGTGACCCGCCTCAAGAAAGACAGAGGGTAAGTCCGTCCATAAGGTTTTTTCAAGGTTAAACTGAGCCATTAAAGTCTTGGATGTAAACGGCATAAACGGTTCACAAAGGTGGGCCAGTGCGGCTGCAATTTGGCTTGATACGAAAAGCGTCTGCGCGGTTTTCTCCGGATCGGTCTTAATGGTTTTCCAAGGTTCGTTTGTTTGCAGGTACTGGTTTCCAAAGCGCGCTAAATTCATTAGGGCACTTAGGGCATTACGAAACTCATAGTGCTCTAAGAAATTGGTAATCTCCTCAGTGGCTTTCACAATTTCCTTTAGTTCAGAAGACTCTGGGCTGTAGGTCGGAATTTTTCCTTCATAGTATTTATGAATCAGTACGGCGACACGGTTTATGAAATTACCAAAAATTCCCACGAGCTCAGAATTGTTCTTAGTTTGAAATTCTTTCCAAGTGAAGTTATTGTCTTTGGTCTCCGGTGCAGAAGAGAGTAGCGCGTAGCGCAACGTGTCCTGTTGGTCCTTGAAATCAATCAAATACTCGTGCGCCCAAACCGCCCAATTTCTGGAGGTTGAAATTTTGTCGTTCTCCAAGTTTAAAAACTCGAAAGCGGGCACATTGGTAGGAAGGATATAATCCCCATGCGCCTTAAGCATTGCTGGGAAAATGATGCAATGAAAAACGATGTTGTCTTTCCCTATAAAATGGACAAGCTCACTCGAGTCACTTTGCCAATAATCTTTCCAGTTTTTCCCCGTTTTCTCGGCCCATTCTTGAGTAAAAGAAATGTAGCCAATGGGCGCATCGAACCAGACGTACAGAACTTTGCCTTTAGCCTCATCCAGGGGAACAGGAACGCCCCAATCTAAATCGCGGGTCATGGCTCTTGGACGAAGTCCTTGATCAAGCCATGATTTTACTTGGCCGTATACATTGGGTTTCCAATCGGCTTTATGACCCTGAAGGATCCACTGATCCAAAAAGTCATGGTACTGCTCAAGGGGCAGATACCAGTTTTTTGTTTCTTTTAATACCGGTACTTCACCCGAAAGCATAGACTTCGGATTTAAAAGCTCTCGAGGGGAAAGTGTTGAGCCACACTTTTCGCACTGGTCCCCATAGGCGCCGTCCTGCCCACAATTAGGACAGGTGCCCACAATGTAACGGTCGGCCAAGAATTCTTGGGCCTGCACATCGTAATATTGCTCCGAGGTTTCTTCGTTAAATTTCCCTGTATCGTAAAGCTTTTTAAAGAAGCCTTGGCTTACTTCGCTATGTTTCTTTGAGGTCGTTCGAGAATAATAGTCAAACGAGATGCCTAGCTCCTCAAGGGATGACTTAAGGATTTCGTGGTATTTGTCTACGACATCTTGCGGCGTTATCCCTTCTTTTTTTGCACGAATTGTAATTGGAATTCCGTGTTCGTCACTTCCGCCAATGAATGCCACGTCACGGCCTTGACTGCGCTGAAATCTCGCGTAAACGTCTGCAGGTATATAAACGCCAGCCAAATGACCAATGTGTAATGGACCGTTGGCGTAGGGGAGTGCGGCCGTGATAAGTTTTCTTTTCGACATGCTTTTTTTCGTATTAAATGCAAATATAAGGTATCTTCCAAGGTTTTTAAAATTTTCGAATACGAGACTCTAATATTTTTTAAGACTTGGAGCCAATTTTCTTAAGTAACGTTAATTTTCGGTTAAATGTTTGTTTAGTTTTCACCGGGTATGTTTTAATTATGCGCCAAATAATATAATTTGTATAGTGTTGTAAATCAGGTATTTAATTTTTTTAATTTACGGTATAGGTGAAAATTATCAGCATTTTCAATATTAAATTGTATTAAGGTTTTGTTAATACAAAAAAGAGTAAATTAGACCACTGATCCCTATGTGAAATTTTTTTAAAAGAATTTAAGGGAGTTAAAAGCAGTTGAAAAAAAATATTAATCCTTAAACTTTATATTTGTGAGAAACTATAGTACAGTTTTGAAAATTGCTCCGGCCTTTTTATTGGCAGGCGCAATGCTCCAAGGACAAACCACCGATACCCTTGGGGTAGGACGCGAGTCTGCCATCGAGGAGGTTGTTTTGATTGGGTACGGACAACGTAAAAAATCGGACTTAACCGGTTCGATTGTTTCGGTTTCCGAGAAAGATTTTAACGGTGGGGCAACCTCTCCTGAACAATTGATTCAAGGGAAAGCTCCCGGGGTCGCAATCACCGGAAACGGCGGTGCTCCCGGAGCGGGTTCGACCATTCGTATTCGAGGTGGTGCATCGCTTAACGCCAACAGCTCCCCTCTAATTGTTATCGACGGTGTTCCTCAGGATTTCAACGGAATCTCTGGCGCCTCAGACCCCTTATCCTTAATTAACCCGAACGATATCGAAACCTTCGATATCTTGAAAGACGCCTCAGCGGCGGCGATCTACGGGAACCGTGCCTCGAATGGGGTTATCCTTATTACGACCAAGAAGGGACGCGGCGGTGCCCTTCGTATTAACTTCTCCACCATGGCCTCTGTTTCAACCAAGATGGGGAATGCAGACGTATTAAGTTCTGACGACTACCGAAGCTTTGTAAACCAAGTAGGCTCCGATGCTGCAAAAGCGCTTTTAGGGAGTTCGAACACAAACTGGCAAGACCATATTTACCAAGCGGCTTGGGGAACAGACAACAACCTTGCAATTTCTGGAGGTCTTAAAGGACTGCCTTACCGTTTATCCATTGGATACAACGAACAAAACGGGATTGTAAAAACCAACGAGTTTAGAAGAACGTCCATTGGCTTAAACTTAAATCCAAAATTCTTTGACAATCACCTAACAGTGAATGCGAGCATTAAAGGGTCTTTCACCGACAACCGTTTTCCCGATGGTGGGGCCATTAATAATTCAATTTACTTTGACCCGACGCAGTCAGTGTATATGGATGACCAGCGTTTTGGCGGCTACTTCGAATGGCTTAATGCCGACGGCGGTCTTAACACCGTTTCAAACCGTAACCCTGTCAGTTTGTTAAATGCGACAAAGAATGTGGGTTCGGTTATCCGTTTTATGCCAAGCATTCAGCTCGATTATAAATTCCATTTCCTTCCAGAATTACGTTGGAATGTGAACCTAGCCTACGATTATGCCAAAGGCTACGGAGCAAGCCGTACCACCGGACTAAGTGGTGCTGGTAATGGATTTGATAGCATGGGACCTTACGAACAAGAAAAGAAAAACAAGTTACTTGAAACGTACTTGAACTACGTGAAAACAATCACTTCAATTGACACGAACATCGATTTGATGGCCGGGTATTCCTACCAAGATTTCTACAAAGAGAATCCAGCAGGAAATTCAGTTCGAACAAACCTTGCAACAGGGGAAGTTGAGTTGACTCCTTTTAGAGAGTATGCCGATCAATTGACTTTACTTTCATTCTTTGGACGTGCGATCTTCACGATCTCAGATAAGTATATTCTTACAGGATCCCTTAGACGCGATGCATCCTCAAGATTTTATAACGGAACCACAGATAACCTTTGGGGTAATTTCCCAGCAGCTGCTTTAGCATGGAAGATTAACCAGGAGAACTTCTTAAATGAATCGAATGTCGTTTCGAATTTGAAACTGCGTTTAGGCTACGGGGTAACCGGTCAGCAGGAAGTCGGTGGAAGTTATCCTGCCTTCGCGCGTTATAACTTAAGTAACGATACGGCGGAATACCTCTTTGGTGATGTCTTTTATCCAATGTACCGTCCACAGCAGTATAACCCGTATTTAACGTGGGAAAAAACATTGACCAAAAACATCGGGCTTGATTTTGGATTCTTAGACAATCGCATTAGTGGTTCCATTGATGTATTTCAAAAGGATACGGAAGACCTTATTGCTTACGTTCCCGAAGCCGCAGGTGGACTTAGTAACTACAACACCAAAAACGTTGGAGATATGAGTAACGAAGGAATCGAGGTTATTCTGAATTTC
This sequence comes from Flavobacteriales bacterium UBA1694, assembly GCA_002319955.1. Taxonomy (GTDB): domain Bacteria; phylum Bacteroidota; class Bacteroidia; order Flavobacteriales; family Weeksellaceae; genus Planobacterium_A. Next base: position 92,394 of record DCJS01000038.1, on the reverse strand, counting down.
ACCCCAGTGAAAACAGAAAACGTAACTTGGGACCTAAGTGTCAATGCCACCCACTACACCTCAGAAATCACCAGTTTATCGGATCAAGTCGCCGCGGATTTCAAAATCCAAGTTGGTGGTCTTTCTGGAGGGGTTGGAAACAACATTCAGGCGCACTCTGTGGGCCATGCGCCTTACTCCTTCTTAGTCTTTAAACAATTATACGATTCCGCTGGAAAGCCCGTTCCTGGCGCTTACGTGGATATAAACCAAGACGGTGTAATCAACGATAGCGATAAATATTTCTACAAATCAACGACACCGGACGCCCTTATTGGGTTCTCAACACGTCTTGCAGTTGGAAATTGGGACGTAAGTACGTCGCTTCGCGCCGTGATAGGAAACTACGTTTATAACAACGCGGCATCAAATAGTTCCATGGCTTCTTTAAGAACCAATGGCTATTTGCAAAATGTGTACAGCTCTACCGTAGACTATCAGTTCCCACAATTAAACCTTTGGTCTGATACCTTTGTTGAGGATGCGTCGTTCATCAGAATGGACAACCTTACCCTAGGGTATAACTTTGGGGAGGTGTTTGGAAGCCGTAGTAACTTAAGAGTTTATGGTATGGCTCAGAATGTCTTTGTGATTTCTGACTATACAGGCGTGGATCCAGAGATCTTCGGGAATATTGACAATGGCTTCTACCAAAGACCAAAAGTGTATTCACTAGGACTTAATTTTCAATTTTAATTAATTTACAGACAGATGAAACTTTTTAATATAAAAGCTAAACGTATCGTAGTAGGAGCTCTTGGTCTTTTGATAGCCTTCTCTGCAGCGTCTTGTATGAAAGATTTGGAAAGGGAACCTATCACCGATCCTTCTTCTACGAACTTATTTAACGATTTTAACAATTACCATAGTCTTCTTGCCAAACTCTATGGCGGCCTTGCCGTTGGAGGACAAGAAGGGGGTGACGGAAATTCTGACATCGGTGGAATTGATGGAGGATTCTCGAGCTATATGCGCCAGATGTTCTACCACCAGGTTCTTCCCACTGATGAGGCGAAAATTGCCTGGCAGGATGGAACGTTACCACAAATGAACACGCAAACCTGGACGGCATCAAATGAATTTATTGCGGCACTTTATTACCGTATCTACGGGGAAATCGCCTTCACAAATGAATTTATTAAAAATACGTCTGATGAAAGATTGGCCGCTAATGGGATTTCGGGTGCCAACTTAGAGGAAGCAAAAAGCATGCGTGCAGAGGCTCGTTTTTTAAGAGCGCAGTCTTACTACCATGCCCTTGACCTTTATGGAAACGTCCCATTTGTAGACGAAAATTACGTTTCTGGGGGCGCAGAAAAGCCACAGCGTATTGAAAGAGCGGCGCTTTTCGATTGGGTTGAAAGTGAGCTTCTTGCTGTAGAAGCGGACTTGAAGGATCCAAGAATGAATGTGTCAGGACGAGTGGACAAAGCAGCGGCCTGGGCCGTTTTAGCTAGGCTCTACCTAAATGCAGAGGTTTACGCGGGAACTTCCCGCTATAACGATGTCATTACGTACACTGAGAAAATTATTAACGCCGGTTACGCCCTTAAGAAGGACGTTCTAGGCGGGGTCGATTATGGGTACCAAAACTTGTTTATGGCAGATAACCACCTAAATAACCCAGAGGTAATCTTCGCGATTAACTACGACGGAAATAAAACAAGAACCTTTGGGGGAACGACGTTCCTAGTCCATGCCGCTGTTGGCGGTTCTATGAAAGCCTCTGACTACGGCGTAAATGGCGGTTGGGGTGGTCTTCGTGTCACCAAGCAATTTGTTGATCTTTTCTCTCAAACAGATAAAAGAGGTCGTTTTTATACAGACGGTCAAAGTCTTGAGATTAACGACATCAGCGATTTCACACAAGGGTACGCGTTTACGAAATACAAGAACATAAACTTCTCTGATGGGAGTGCAGGAAGCGACACCAAAGGAGATTTCGTTGATGCAGATCTGCCGCTTTATCGACTTGGCGATGTTTACTTAATGTACGCTGAAGCTACTGTAAGAGGCGGAAATGGAAATATGGCACTTGCCTTACAGTACGTCAATGCGCTGAGAGAAAGAGCCGGGGTAACGCCAGCCGTAAGTTTAGACCTTGATTTCTTACTTGCAGAAAGAGCGCGTGAGCTTTCCTGGGAAATGACCAGAAGAACCGACCTAATTCGTTTCGGAAAATTCACAGGCTCTAGTAAACTATGGCAGTGGAAAGGCGGTTCAAAAGATGGCGCCTCCGTGGCGGAATACAGAAAACTCTATCCGATTCCAACAAACGATGTGATCGCTAATTCTAACCTGATTCAAAACGAGGGTTATTAATTCGAACTCAAATGATTTTTACAATGAAAAAACTAACATTAATACAAAAAGGGGTCTTTGCTCTAGTGGTGTTTTTAGGTTTAATGGCTTGCCAGGATCGAGAGGAACTAACTATCAGTAGCGAGACGCCAGCAATCCTTATGGATTTGAGTCAGGAGTCGGTATTTTTGGATGGAAATTTTCCAGACAATGCGGCCTTGAACGTTACCTGGGACCAGGCTAAATACACCCAGCCTACGGAGATAAAATACAAAATCGAAGCCTCCGCTACGGAGAGTTTTGAAGAGCCTTATACTTTAGGTACCGTGAGTGGATCGATTCGCTCAGTAACGTATTCTGTAGCAGAGATGAATAAAGCGGCGCAGACCTTAGGCCTTTCAGCAAATGAGCAGGGCGTGCTTTATTTAAGAGTGTCTTCCTACTTAGGTGAAGCAGGGGAATACCTGTCCGTGCTTTCTAACGTGACGCATCTTACGATCACCCCATACAACTTAGTCTACCCAACGTTCTATCTTGTAGGCGATGCTGGGTACATGGGTTGGACAGCGACTGATGCTCAAGTTCTTTACAAACATGATAATATTTCAGTTATCTACACCCATTTAACAGGTGGAAATGGCTTCAGATTCTTAGGTCAGCAGGACTGGAACCCAATCAATTATAGTATTGACCTTGCGGGAACAAATGACGATTACCGTTACTTTAAACAAGTATCGACTAACTTAGCTCAAGATGGTGCCGAGAACATGAAATTCTCAGGCGTTACGGGTATGTACAAAATAGAGATTGATGCCGCAAGTGCCGCTCAGTCACTTACTGTAGAAGCCTCGCCAGTGGCTGGATTTGATTTCCCTGAAATTTACCTTGTAGGAACGGTTAACAGCTGGACGGCAGAGTCGGCTCTTCCAATGGCGGCAACCGCACCTGGTATTTACACTCTGGATATTGCTCTTGGAGACAATGAGGAGCTTAAGTTCCTTGGCCAAAAATCTTTTGGAGACTTAGAATGGGCAAATATTCTTAAGGATAATGCTGGATACTCTGGATTCCTTGGACCTAAGGGAGACAACGGAAATATTCAATTCTCTGGTGGTGGCGCGGTTCACACAATTACAGTGAATCTAAAAGCAGGAACCTATTCAATCGTGTTAAAATAATAAACAGAGAAGTTACTATGAAAACGATATTTAAATTTTTAATTCTCGCACTAATTTTCCCGATCGCTTTGCAGTCGTGTCGTGACGAGGAGTTCACAGTAGGCGATAAAGAGCCTACGTTTGAGCTATATAACACGACTCTTTCGAGTAGTGTTTTGTACCCCACGATGGAAAACAACAGTTTTCGGTTGGCATGGGATAACAGTTTAGGTGGAGCAAGCGATTACACTGTTGAGGTGTCCACGCTTGAAGATTTTAGTACGAAAGTGGAATTGGGGAGCTCAACGACAACGAGTTTCACCACGACCATTGGCGCATTAAACGAAGCGGCAATTGCAGCAGGACTTCTTCCGTACCAAAACCAGAAAGTGTTTTTTAGAGTGGTAAGCGGTTCAAACGTTTCAAACGTGGTCTCAACCGATCTTACGACCTATCCAACGGCTAAGCCAATTATTACAAGCCCGAGCGCAGGGTCGGTGTTTGTACTTGACTCAGCAACCCCGACAGAGCTCGCTACAACGGTTAGTTGGAGCGATTACCAGTATGGAACAACGGTGAGCTATTTGGTGGAAGTCGCTAAGGTGGGATCCCAGGAGTTTATTGCGGCGGGTAGCGCCGAGGATTTAACGGCATTAGAACTTACCCACCAGGTATTTAACGATGCGGTCCTTAAACTAGGTCTTACACCCGGTATAGAGGCGGAGATTCAACTCCGTGTGAAAGCCAGTACAAGCTCCATTGGAGGGACCTTAATGGCCATTTCAACGCCAATAAGCCTTACGGTAACCCCTTACGTCGCTTATAAGAATCTTTATCTTGTTGGTGAAGCTGTTGAAGCGGGCTGGAATACGAACAATAACAACCAACCGCTCTTTAGAGATGGCAGCAATGCAAATAAATTCACGTATGTGGGCTATTTCGCAGCAGGTGGATTTAAGGTTCTGGAACAACTTGGAGACAATACATGGAATCCTTCATGGGGATTGACCAACGGTGTGATGCATGCAAGTAATCCAGACGGAAGTAATGCACCGGAAGTCTTTACGATTCCAAGTGCAGGGTACTATACTTTTGAAATGGACATTTTGGCCAAAACCTATAGTATCAAGCCATACACTGGAGCCCTTACGACGTATACCCAAATGGGTATCATTGGCAATAGCACCCCATTAGATTGGAATGACCAAACACCAATGGTGCATTCCACTTTCGATGTGCACCAATGGAGTCTAAAAGGCATCCCATTACTTGCAGGCGAATTCAAATTCAGAGAAGACGGCACTTGGGCAAACAACTGGGGCAGTGCAGTCCCGCTTGCTGGACAAGGAACCCCAGGAGGTGCAAACATTCCTGTTGCGGAGGCTGGGGTTTATGATATCTATTTCAATGATTTAGATGGACGATACCTTCTGATCAAGCAGTAGAAGACTAGACTTTAAACTAAAAAGAAAAACTGTTGCTTTTGGCAACAGTTTTTTTTATCTTTCATGTTCTTTAAAATACCCTATAATGCATAAATTAAATCTGAGTATTTTAGCGCTATTACTTGGTAATCTAGCTCTTAACGCTCAAACATTAAAATCGCCAAACGCCGAGTTTGAATTGAATTTTCAACTCAAAGAAGGCGTGCCTTACTACCATTTAAAATACAAAGGCGAGACGGTCGTAGAGGATTCTAAATTAGGCCTTAGACTTTTGAACGACAAAGGAATTGAATTTGCGAGTGCCATAGACACGCGTGGAACTGCCACGAGTGACTTACTTGGAGGTTTTGAAAAAACGGCTGAAAAATTTGATTTAAAAAACGAAGTTTGGGAGCCTATTCTTGGAGAAAAAAAACAGTACGTTAACCATTATAATGAACTTGCTGTCACCTTAACTCAACCCGCCAACAACCGCTATATTGTGGTGAAGTTTAGACTATTTGACGACGGTCTTGGGTTTCGGTACGAATTTCCAGAACAAGAAAATCTCAATTATTTTCGTCTAAAGGAAGAAGATAGTGAGTTTGACCTGCCTTGGGATACCAAAGCTTGGTGGATCACGGGCGATTACGATTCTCAGGAATACCAATACCAAACCACTAAACTTTCTGAAATTCCAGAGCGCTGGCCAAGCTCGTTCGATAGCAACGCTTCTCAATTTCCAGTGAAAAACTCGGTGCAGTCGCCGGTGATGCTTAAAAAAGAAGGCAAGTATCCTATTTACTTAAATATTGCTGAGGCCGCCGTTGTAAATTATTCAACTTCTCATCTTGAAGTGGATGCGAAAGAGTTTAAATTCAAAACGCATTTAACGCCGGATGCTCAGGGCGTGAAAGGCTACATTCAAACGCCTGCCGTGTCGCCTTGGCGCACCATCATAGTCTCGAATAAGGCAGAGGAGGTTTTGGACTCTAAAATGCTCTTTAATTTAAATGAGCCAACGGATTATACAGACACATCTTACATTAAACCGACCAAGTATATGGGCGTGTGGTGGGAGATGATTATTGGGAAATCAAGCTGGGCTTATTCTACGGCTAAAAATGTGCATTTAGGAAAAACGGATTTTTCTAAACTGACTCCAAACGCAAACCATGCGGCCAATACGACCAAAGTTAAAGAGTATATTGATTTTGCTTCAACGCACGGTTTTGATGCGCTTTTGATTGAAGGTTGGAATGAGGGCTGGGAAGATTGGTTTGGAAATTCAAAAGAATACGTCTTTGACTTTATTTCGCCTTACCCAGACTTTGATATTAAAGAGCTTAATGCCTACGCGCATTCGAAGGGCTTAAAACTCATGATGCACCACGAGACCTCAGGTTCTGCCACCAACTACGAACGTTGGGCAGACAAGGCCTTTGCGTTAATGAATAAATACGACTATCCATCGGTGAAAACGGGCTACGTTGGCGCGATTATTCCACGGGGCGAACACCACTATTCGCAATGGACAAACAACCACTTTATACGTATTGCAGAAAAAGCGAACGAATACAAGATTATGGTGAACTCTCACGAAAGTGTAAGACCTTCAGGTCAAAGTCGAACGTACCCGAACTGGGTGGCTGCAGAGGCAGCGCGAGGAACAGAGTACGAGGCTTTTGGCGGAAACGATCCGGACCATCAAACCATTTTGCCATTCACGCGCTTTATTGGCGGTCCAATGGATTACACCCCTGGGATCTTCCAAACCCAATTAAACTATTATTTCCCAGACGATACGCGTTTTGTTAAAACGACTTTAGCCAAACAATTAGCGCTTTATGTGGTGATGTACTCACCGCTTCAAATGGCAGCGGATTTACCGGAAAACTACCAAAGGCATTTGGATGCCTTCCAGTTTATTAAAGATGTGGCAGCGGATTGGGACGACACTAAGATTCTTTCGGCAGAGCCAGGAGAATACATTCATACGGCGCGTAAAACCAAAGGGAAAGACCAGTGGTTCGTCGGGGGAGTCACCGATGAAAATGCGAGAACATACACGGTGGACTTCTCGTTTCTTCCAAAAAATAAAAAGTACGAAGCCGTGATTTATATGGATGGGAAAGACGCGGATTACATTAAGAATCCGCAAAGCTATGAGATTGTCAAAAAGACCGTCACAAGCCGTACGAAATTACCAATTCATTTAGTGAGAAGTGGCGGCTACGCTATTTCACTGAATCCTATTAACTAATTCGTTTATAGAATGGAGACGCTTTTTTTTTAAGCGTCTCCGTTTTTTTTAATACCCCTTTGATCATGAGAAAACTACTTTTACTAACTCTATTATTAGCCTTTGGTCTTACTCTAGCGCAGCTAAAGAAAGTGGAACCCGCTTTTTGGTGGAAAGGCATGGAAAACTCTGAACTTCAAATTCTTCTTTACGGGCCACAGATTGCCTTGCAAGAGGTGGAGCTCTCTGGAGGGATTAAACCGAAATCAATTGAAAAGGTTGAGAATCCCAATTACCTCTTTGTAACGCTCGATACGCGGGAGGTTTCTGGTGCTAATTTTAAAATTACCCTAAAGAAAAATGGGAAAGTAAGTGCAACTTACCTCTACGAACTTAAAGATAGAAAACCGGGCTCAAAAGAGCGCCGTTCCTTTACGTCCTCGGACGTGATGTATTTAATAATGCCGGACCGCTTTGCCAATGGGGACCTTTCAAATGACAATCAAAAGGATTTACTTGAAAAAGCCAACCGCGCGCTTCCCGGTGGTCGCCACGGTGGAGATTTACGTGGGATTATTAACCATTTGGATTACCTTGAGAATCTGGGTGTCACCGCCCTTTGGCTTACACCCGTAAATGAGGATAACGAGAAGGCGTACTCCTACCACGGCTACGCGCAAACCGACCTTTACAAAATTGATGGGCGCTACGGCAGCAACGCCGAGTACTTAGAGCTTTCACAAGAATTAAATAAACGCGGCATGATGCTTATTCAGGATTACGTGACCAACCACTGGGGGCTTTCCCATTGGATGATTCAAGATCTGCCTGAAAAAACATGGATTCATCAGTTTGAGGATGGACAGGGTCCCCTGGGCTTTAAGCGTTCAAACTACCGTATCACCTCCCAGATGGATCAAAATGCGTCAAGCTACGATCGCCGCGAAGCGCTCAATGGCTGGTTCGACCTAACCATGCCGGATTTAAATCAAAGCAATCCACACTTATTAAAGTACCTGACACAAAATGCAATCTGGTGGGTCGAGTACGCGCAGCTCGGTGGACTTCGTGTGGACACCTACCCGTATAACGATAAAGCAGCCATGGCGCTCTGGGCCAAGGCGCTAACCACAGAATACCCGAATTTAAATATTGTTGGAGAAGCCTGGATGCAATCCTCGGCGCACATTGCCTACTGGCAAAAGGATTCAAAAGTGGGTGCTATTGATAATTACAACTCGGAGCTCCCTTCGGTGATGGATTTCGCTCTGTATACAGAACTTCCCTCAGCTCTTAAAGGCCCTGAGTCTTGGGACAAGGGAATGATTCAATTGTATAACTCACTAAGTAACGACTTTTTATATCCCGATATCAATAACCTTTTAGTCTTCTTTGAGAACCACGATACGGAGCGCCTAAACGAAATTTTTAATGGCGATCCCGCATACTATAAACTTGCCCTTAGTCTTGTGTCAACTATTCGAGGAATTCCTCAACTCTACTACGGGTCTGAAATAGGCATGCGCGGCGAGAAATCAAAGGGTGACGCGGACATTCGCCGTGATTTCCCAGGCGGTTGGCCTAAGGACCCTCAAAATGCGTTTAACCCTGAGGAGCAAACTGCAGATCAGAAAACGTATTTCGAGTTTACCAAAAAACTTCTTAACTGGCGCAAATCGGCCGAGGTGATCCACTCGGGGAAAACAACGCACTTTATGCCCGTAGAGCAGGTGTATGTCTATTTTCGCTACAATGAGAACAAGAAGGTCATGGTGGTTTTAAGCACAAATGAAAAACCAGTTGAGCTTTCACTCTCGAGATACAAGGAAAGCCTTGAGGGGGTAAAAAACGGAAAGGATGTTCTTTCGGATAAGACCTTTGGCGTTTCAGCTGAGGGCAAATTAACAGTTCCAGCAAAAACCGCCCTTATTTTAGAACTCAATTAATTCTATGAAAACACTTCTTTTTTCTTTGTGCCTTATCCTAAGTTCCCTAGGGGCAGTCGCTGTCCAAGGACAGACGACTCCTTTAGAGAGTCAGTCTGAAAAGGCGGCGGTCTTCGCTATGCTCGAGCAGTTTCATGCCATGGCAAGAGAGGCCAAGTTTGAGGCGTATTTCGATTTGTTTGCGCCCGAGTCGGAGTTCATCGGAACCGATGCTCTAGAAACTTGGGATAAAGCTGCATTCATGGCTTATGCCAAGCCTCATTTTGATAAGGGCCGAGGTTGGGACTATAAGGCGATTTCTCGAAGTATCACCCTAAGCTCAAACGCACGCCTAGGTTGGTTTAGTGAGATTCTAGACAGCCATTACGGGCTTTGCCGCGGCTCTGGGGTCGTTGAGAAAATTGATGGGAAGTGGAAACTTCGCCAGTATGTCCTTAGCTTTACCGTACCAAATTCAGTGAGTGAGCAGGTGTTGAAAATAAAACTTCCAGCCGAGGCTCTACAAAAGGAAAAACTTAAGTAAATTTGAATTTATTAGTCCCTAATACTAATTAAACATTATATGTCAAAACGTATCAAACCAAACCTCTCCCTCGCACAGATCATTAACATGAGCATGGGTTTTTTAGGAATCCAAATGGCCTTTGGCCTTCAAAATGGGAATGCCAGTCGAATTCTTCAAAACTTTGGGGCCGATGTGCACCATTTGTCTTGGTTTTGGCTTGTAGCCCCCATCACAGGCCTAATTGTGCAACCCATTATTGGGCATTTGGGTGACCACACGTGGAGTACCAAATGGGGACGAAGAAAACCGTATTTTCTAATCGGGGCTGTTTTGACGGCGATCGGTTTAGTGTTTTTACCAAATTCTGCCTCTGTGAGCGTGTTTTTAGCCGCAGGAGTGCTTCTTTTTGCGGTGCTTTTTTTAGCATTAATGGACGCATCCATTAATGTGGTGATGGAGCCGTTTCGGGCTCTTGTGGGCGATATGCTTCCAAAGCACCAGGGAACCATTGGGTTTTCTGTCCAAACAATTATTATTGGAATAGGCGCGGTGATTGGCTCGAGTATGCCGCTCTGGTTAACCAAATTAGGTGTTTCTAATATGGCGCCAGTGGGGTTTGTACCGGATTCCGTGATCTACTCCTTTTACATTGGCGCTGTCGTTTTACTTTTAACCATTCTCTACACCATTTTTACCACCAAGGAGTACTCACCAGCCGAGTTTCGTGAGTTTTCGGCGGAGTCAGAGGTGAGTGAAGAGAAACCAAGACTTTCGGATATAGCCAAGGACTTTGCCCGGATTCCCCTGCTTATGAAGCGCCTGGGACTGGTGCAGTTCTTTTCATGGTTTGCCTTATTTACCATGTGGGTTTATACCACCACTTCGATTGCCACCCACCATTTTGGACTATCTCCCGAGGACTCCTCATCCGAGACGTTTAATCAGGCGGGTAATCTCGCAGGGGAACTCTTTGGATTCTATAACCTTTTTGCTATTGGATTTGCCTTTCTTTTAACGCCATTGGCGCGCCGAATTGGGAAGAAGCAAACCCATGCCTTAGCCTTGTTTTGTGGCGGAATTGGGCTTATTTCAATGTATTTCATCACGAACCCAGGCTATCTATGGATTCCAATGATCGGTGTTGGCTTTGCGTGGGCGAGTATATTAGCCATGCCTTACGCCATGCTTATTCATGCCATTCCGCTTCATAAAATGGGGGTGTATATGGGAATATTCAATTTCTTTATTGTCCTTCCACAAATTGTAAACGGCCTTGTAGGCGGACCGATTGTGAGCGCTTTTTTCAGCAACCACGCCATGGGCTATTTGATGGTTGGTGGTGTCGCCATGCTCCTGGCGGGGGTCTTCTCATTACTCCTTAAAGGCATTGGAAAGGAAGGGGAAGTAGAAGAACTTACCGAAACGCTGTAGAGTCCCTCGCCTCCGATAGAAACGCCTCATAAAGTTTCGTTAAAACGCTTAAGATTAAGGTCTTTGTTGAAAAAGAGTCGTAACTTTATTAAGTGCCTTTTGGGTGCATTAACATCGTGTTAATGGGACCTTCGGCCTTAAAAATTTACAAATTTCAATAAAAATCAGAACTTATGAGTTTACTTAGTGGAAAAGTCGCCCTTGTGACTGGCGCAGCCTCTGGAATTGGGAAGGCTATTGCAAAAATATATGCTCAAAATGGAGCGAAAGTTGTGGTTTCCGACATTGATCCAATAGCGGGTGAGCAGCTCGTCACGCAGTTGGTAAGTGAGGGAGCAGAGGCTGTCTTTATCAAAGCGGATACCGCGATCGCGCAGGACGTTGAGCAACTTGTGGAAAAGACTGTGCAGGCCTTTGGCCGTTTAGACATCGCGTGCAACAATGCCGGAATCGGTGGCGAAATGAATATGGCTGGAGACTTGAGTCTCGAGGGCTGGAAAAAAGTGATTGACATCAATCTAAACGGCGTGTTTTACGGCACGAAATACCAAATCAACCAAATGCTAAAAACGGGAGGTGGAGCGATTATAAATATGGGCTCAATCCACAGCATTACAGGGGTCTTAGGCTCGAGCGCCTATGCTGCTGCCAAGCATGGTGTTTTAGGACTTACCCGCACGGCGGGATCGGAGTATGGGAAGCAAAACATTCGAATAAATGCCGTTGGACCGGGCTATATTGACACCCCGCTTCTTGATGCGCTGGACGCCGAAACAAAAGCGGCATTGGTTCAGAAACATCCTGTAGGACGCTTAGGCAGGGCTGAGGAAGTCGCGCAGTTGGTTCTCTTTTTAAGCTCCGATTTAGCCTCAAATATCAATGCAGGCTATTATGCCATCGATGGGGGGTATACAGCCCTATAGTTTTTTTAAGTTTGTAGCGCGCGATGCGCTCGATAAAACCTAATGTAAGGCTTCCCCGAGGGGAAGCCTTTTTTCGTTAGTGTCTTACTGATACTTTCTGATAAAGGCCTCTAACGTAGGAAGCTCACTAAGCTCAATGGGTTTTCTAGACGTTAGAAGGGTAATGGTATCATAGCCTTTTAAACGCTCAATGAAGGGGAGTGAGAGTGGATTTTGCTCCAATTCTTCGCGGTAAAGCGAGCTAAACTCCTCATAGGTGATCTGCTCATTATGGTAAGCCTGACGAAGCCCTGTGGTTGGGGAAATTTCTTTTGCCCAGTAATCAATTTTAACCACGGACTTCTTTAGCCCTCGCGGCCAAAGACGGTCGGCAAGAACGCGAAACTCATCCTCAGAGTCAATTGTGTCGTAGGTTCGTTTGGTTCTTATTTTCATTTTAAGGTCAGTCTCAAGGGTTGATTTGAGCCTTAAGGGAAAGTTAAAACTTTTATTTGAAAAAATGGTATCACAGCGGGCTTATTTCTTACCGTAGGTCAAGAGGTTTCTAGCGCTTAAATGCGACCTTTGCTGAGCCAAATTAACCGATAAACCATCACATTATGAAAGCAACCGTATTTAAAGCAGATTCAAGAGGCCTTGCCGACCACGGTTGGCTTAAAAGCTTCCATACCTTTAGTTTTGCTAATTATTATAATCCTGAGCGCCTTAGTTTTGGCGCCCTTCGGGTCCTTAACGACGATACCGTTACCCAGGGCATGGGCTTTGGAACCCATCCTCACCGCGATATGGAAATCATCTCAATTCCCTTAGAAGGGGACCTAGAACATAAAGATTCCATGGGAACCACCGCCGTTATTCGTCAGGGAGAAATCCAAGTGATGAGCGCTGGAACAGGCGTGATGCACAGCGAGTATAATAAGAATGCCGATGAGCCAGTGAAATTTTTGCAGATCTGGGTGATCCCAAATAAAATGGGTGTGAAGCCCCGTTACGATCAACAAGATATAGCGCGCGAGGCCTCACCAAATGAATTTCAACAAATACTCTCACCCGATCCAACGGATCAGGGGGTTTGGATTCACCAAGATGCGTGGTTTAACCTCGCGAATTTCAGCGCTGGAACAAAAAGACGCTACACGCTTCATAAAGAAGGAAACGGTGTCTTCGTGTTTGTCTTAAAAGGCAAGGCGAAAGTGGGGGAAACCGAACTTTTTGAAAGAGATGCTGTAGGATTGGAATCTTTAGCTGATTTTGAACTTGAAGCCTTGGAAGATGCAGAGGTGCTTTTAATGGAAGTGCCAATGAGTCTCTAAGATGACTAGATAAAAGTAAAAACGGCGCGTTCTTAAGATTAAGAGCGCGCCGTTTTTTTTTATTAGAGTTTTTTCTTTGGAAGGAGTTTTTTTCCGATTCCTAAAAAAAGAACCATTAAGAGTCCAGCAATAATGCCCAGTAGGAGCTGTTTAAGCATGCCGGGAATTTGTGGTAGGCTCTGGTGTATTAGGGCAATGTTATGGTCAAATATGCCGCCGGATACAAGAAGTAGCGCAATAGTTCCCACGATACCAAGAGCTTTTATAACAATGGGCAGCGCTTTAACTAGAATCTCACCCGTAAAGTTAAGTAGGCCTTTCTCATTCGAGCGCTTAATAAGCTTGTAGCCTAAGTCGTCCATGCGCACGATGAGCGCAACAATGCCGTAAACCCCTAAAGTGGCTATTATAGCCACAACGCTTACCGTGAGAACTTGAACGCTTAGTGTTTGGTGTAAAACCGATCCTAAGGCGATAATGACGATTTCAATGGAGAGAATAAAGTCTGTGGCCACGGCCGATTTAATTTTAGCCTGTTCATTAGGCGAATCTTTTTGGTCCTGCTCCGCGATAACCTCCACAGCCTTTTTGTCGCGGTGAAATAGAAATTCGACGATCTTCTCCATGCCTTCGTAGGCTAAATAAAGTCCTCCTAGAATTAAGATAACCGTGATGGCCGGGGGATAAAGGGCCTGAAGCACAAAGGCGATTGGCACAATGATAAGCTTGTTTATAAACGAGCCCTTCATAATGGCAAGCAGCACGGGCACCTCTCTGGAGGCAAGAAATCCGGTCGCTTTTTCCGCGTTTACGGCTAAGTCATCCCCAAGAATTCCTGCGGTTTGTTTTGTAGCCACCTTTGAGGCGAGTGCCACGTCGTCCATGAGGGCGGCGATGTCGTCGAGTATTGCGAAAAATCCTGATGCCATAATTAATGTAAAAAGCAAAAATAATGCATTCTCACTAGAATGAATTATAGAATCTCAAAAAACCGATTAAAAATTTCACTTTAAAAAACAGAAGCGATTAAATGTCTCAAATATTTTTAATTGCGCTTAAAAACTCTTATTTTCGCAGAAGTAAAATTTAGAGTTTTGAATCAGTCTCCATGCCATTTTCAGTCGGTGAAATCCCACACTAATGAGTCATGCACACGTGCTAAGGAAGAATTCACGCCGATTACCGAGGATAATCGGCTTTTTTATTGACCTTAAATGGCCTAAAACGAGGCCAAAGCCAAAGAGATTTTGCTAGAATTTAGTAACTTTAATGCGCCAAGGGCCAAGGAGTCTAGGCAATAAATGATAAGTATATGAGTAATACGTACAAATCCGCTGGGGTTGACAAAGAAGAAGGCTACAAAACAGTGGATAAAATCAAATCCGCTGTCGCAAGCACTCACAATCCCAATGTTTTAAATAATTTGGGGAGTTTTGGTGCCTTTTACGAAATTGGTGGGTACAAAAATCCGGTGCTCGTTTCTGGTACGGACGGGGTAGGTACAAAGCTTAAAATTGCTTTAGACACCAAAAATTACAGTTCCATTGGAATTGACTGCTTTGCTATGTGTGCCAATGATATCGTTTGCCATGGTGCCAAGCCTTTGTTTTTTCTTGATTACCTCGCCTGTGGCAAACTGGATGCCGATGTGGCCTCTGAAATTGTTATGGGGATGGTTGAGGCCTGCAAGGACAATGAATGCGCACTCATTGGTGGTGAAACAGCCGAGATGCCAGGAATGTACAAAGTCGGCGATTACGATGTCGCAGGATTTTGTGTCGGGATTGTTGAAAAAGACGAGATCATCGACGGCTCCCAAATTAAACCCGGCGATAAACTTATTGCGCTTCCAAGTTCAGGATTCCATAGCAACGGGTTTTCGTTAGTGCGTAAAGTGTTTGACGATTTTTATGAGCCCTTTGAAGGCAAACCTCTATACGAGACTCTCTTGGTGCCAACAACCCTTTATTATCAGGCCATTAAGACCTTGAGACAAGAGCTTACCCTTAGCGGTATTGCGCACATTACGGGCGGGGGACTTATTGAGAATGTGCCGCGCATTATCCCTCAGGGATTATGTGCTACCATTCAGGAGTCTTTAATTAAAGTGCCTAGTGTGATGCTCGAATTAGAAAAACGTGGGGGCATCGAGCGCCTGGAAATGCACGGTACCTTTAATATGGGCGTAGGAATGGTTGTCGTAGTGGACTCAGCTCTCGAAAAGCAGGTCTTAGCGCTTGTTCCTGAGGCTTATACTATTGGTGAAATTACCCAAGGCGAAGAGAAAATTAATTTGGTTATTCAGTAGATAGACCCAAATGAAGCACCTTACCGTTTTGGTCTCTGGAGGGGGAACCAATTTAGAGCAAATTCTTAAAAGTATTCAGTCTGGAGCGATTCAAAACGCCGCCGTGACAAACGTCTTTGCTGACCGCGACTGCTACGCCTTAACGCGGGCTGAAAACTGGGGGATTCCCTTTGAAATTGTTCCGCGTGGCAAAGACCTAAGTCAGAGACTTTTAGAGCGGATTCCAAAGAACTGTGATCTCATTGTTTTGGCCGGTTTTTTGTCCATTTTAGATCGTGAGTTCTGTCAGGCCTTCGAGGGGAAAATAATTAACCTTCACCCCTCACTCCTTCCTAAGCATGGGGGAGCCGGCATGTGGGGCTCAAAGGTTCATCAGTCTGTCATTGAGTCGGGCGATACGAAAAGCGGCGCTACGGTGCATTTTGTAAGTGCTCAGGTCGATCTTGGAGAGATTATCATGCAAGAGGCCATCGCTCTTGAGCCAAATGAAACGCCAGAATCCCTCGCACAAAAGGTTCATGAGCTCGAATACCGCCTCTTTCCTCTCGCCATTGAGCAGGTTTTAAACCAAGACCCTGAGAACTGAAATAAAAAATAATAAATTAATAAAAGTAACGATTAAATCCAATGAAAAAACGCGCGTTATTAAGCGTCTCTGACAAAGAGGGACTCATTGAACTGGCTCAATTTCTTGAGGCCAAAGACTACGAACTTATTTCCACTGGAGGCACCTTTAAATTTTTATCTGAGGCCGGACTTCATCCCATTGGGATTGAGCAGGTGACGGAATTTCCAGAAATGCTAGACGGACGCGTTAAAACGCTTCATCCTAAAGTCCACGGTGGTCTTTTAGCCGTTCGAGACAGCGCGGAGCATATGAAAACCGTTGAGGAGCATGGCATTGATTTGATCGATTTGGTCGTTGTGAATTTATACCCGTTTTTTGAAAACGTGAACAAAGCCATTTCCCTCTCTGAGAAAGTGGAATTTATAGATATTGGTGGCCCTTCCATGCTGCGCTCTGCGGCTAAAAATTTCCAAAGCGTCACGGTTTTAACCGATACGAGCGATTACCAAAGTGTCATGCAGGAAATCGGTGCGCTAGGCGACACTTCTCTTGAAATGAGAAAGAAGCTTGCAGGAAAAGTCTTTAATTTGACTTCGGCCTACGATGCTGCCATCTCGAGTATGCTTTTAGACGAGGCTGCACCGAGTTATTTGAATGCATCCTACCAAAAAGTGGCTGACCTGCGTTACGGTGAGAACCCACACCAAGCAGCGGCCTACTACGTTTCGAGCTTTGAGAACGGCGCAATGAAAGATTTTAAACAGCTTGGAGGAAAGGAACTTTCTTTCAATAATCTTCGGGATATGGATTTATGCTGGAAGGTGGTTCAGGAGTTTAAAGATGAAAAAGCCTGCTGCGCGGTGAAACACTCCACGCCTTGTGGTGTGGCCATAGGCCAGACGCCGGTAGAGACGTATAAGAAAACATTTGAATGCGATCCGGTCTCTATTTTTGGTGGGATTGTCGCAATGAATTATCCCATCGATAAGGCCACGGCAGAAGAACTTAATAAAACCTTCCTTGAAATTGTCATGGCGCCTAGCTTTGAGCCTGAAGCCCTTGAGATTCTCAATCAGAAAAAGAATCTTCGGATCATTCAAATTGTGAATCCGCTTGTGGATCAAAAAACATGGGTGAAAATTGACGGCGGTATGCTCATTCAAGACGTGGATTCTAGTTTCTCAACCGAGTTCCAGGTGACCACGGTCTTTCAACCCTCAGCGGAGCAAAAAAAGGCGCTCTTGTTTGCCCAACGTGTGGTGAAATACGTAAAATCCAATGCCATTGTCGTTTCCAACGGCACGCAAGCTTTGGGAATTGGGGGCGGCCAAGTGAACCGAATTTGGGCCACTGAACAGGCAATCTCTCGGGCAAAGCAAAAATTCGATGGCGAGCTGGTCTTGGCCTCCGATGCGTTCTTCCCTTTTAGAGATGTGGTCGATTTTTGCGCTGAAATGGGGATCAAAGCCCTCATTCAACCGGGTGGAAGCATGCGCGATGAGGAAAGTATTGAAGCAGCCAATGAACACAGCATTCCAATGGTCTTTACCGGAATGCGTCACTTTTTGCATTGATCGAAAGGAAAGAAACCAACAAAAAACGTAAGTTTGTCAGACACAAATGCGATTAATATAACACTATGAGAATACTAATAGTAGGAGAAGGCGGGAGAGAATCCGCCCTTGCAAAAAATTTGCATGCCGATTCAAGAGTCACGAAGATGTTCTTTGCAAAAGGCAATGCCACCACCGAATCTTTAGGAAAAAACGTTCCTGAATCCAGCGTGGTTGAATTAAGAAACTTAGCTATTAAGGAGCAAATTGACCTGACTATTGTGGGGCCAGAAGCGCCTCTTGTTGAGGGAATTGTTGATGAATTTAGACACCACGGTCTTCGAATCTTTGGTGCCAAGCAGCGTGCAGCGCATTTGGAAGGCAGTAAAGCCTTTTCAAAGAAATTCATGCAGACCTACAACATTAAAACGGCCAGCGCCCAAGTCGTCGACTCCTATGAGGCGGCTAAGACCTGCATTGAGAAACATGCCTATCCCTTAGTAATCAAGGCCAGTGGTCTTGCCGGAGGTAAGGGCGTGGTTATTTGCGACACTCTGGCAGAGGCGCAGGCAACCATTCACGATTTCATGATTCGCCGAATTTATGGCGATGCGGGAATTCAGCTCGTCATTGAAGAGTATCTTGAAGGATTTGAAGCCTCTATTATTGGCTTTTCAAACGGCTCGTCTATATTCACTTGTATTCCCGTTAAAGATTATAAAAAAGTCTCTGATGGCGATAGAGGTGCCAATACGGGTGGCATGGGAAGTGTGGCGCCAAGCCCACAGTTTACCCAGCAGCACCAAGCCGATTTTGAAGCCAACATTCTAAAGCCGACTTTAGAAGGTTTAAGAGCCGAGCTCCTTGATTTCAAAGGCTTTATTTTCTTTGGTCTGATGGTCACTAAGAAAGGCTGCTATTTATTAGAGTATAACATGCGTATGGGGGATCCCGAGACTCAGGTTATTTTACCTTTAATGGAGAACAAACTGTTAGATGTGATTGAAGACTGCCTTGACGGAAAAGAAGTGGAACTTAAGTTCTCAGACAAAAAAGCGGTCTGCCTCGTTATGTGCTCGGGCGGTTACCCACGAAATATAGAAACCGGCTTTGAAATTCATGGTCTTGACCAGGTGAAGCAAAGTGAGGTGCTTTTTGCAGGGGCAGCGCAGCGCGCCGACAAAGTGGTTACCACCGGGGGAAGAGTCCTTTGTTTAGTGGCCACTGGCGCTACGTATGAGGAGGCTCGAGAAAAAGTTTACAAAGACGCAATCCCCGTTAACTTTGATTACGCCTTTTACCGCGAAGACATCGCCAAATTTTAATAATACAGTTCTCTAGCTCTAAAGACTCAGGGCTTTAGAGCTAGAGAATTCAACACTTTAAGCACTGACTCTACCTATGAAAAATGGTATTCTTATTCTGGATTTTGGAAGCCAGTACAATCAATTAATTGGAAGGCGAATCCGAGAAATGGAAGTCTATTCGGAAATTATTCCTTTCCACACGCCCCTAGAAACTATCCTAGCTAAAAAACCAGTGGGAATTATCCTTTCTGGCGGACCAAGCTCGGTAAATTCACCCCAGGCCCATCTGGTGGATAAAGCGCTATTTGAAGCCGGAATTCCGATTCTTGGAATCTGCTACGGCATGCAGCTCACGGCTCACCTTTTAGGAGGTAAAGTAACGAAAGGCGCCAAGGGTGAATACGGAAAAAGTGAATTTGAAATTCTTCGAAGCAGTCCTCTTTTTACGGGGATATCAAGGCGCTCTACTGTATGGATGAGTCATTTTGATGAAGTGGAGCAGGTCCCGGAAGGTTTTGAGATCTCAGGACGTAGCGGCGTGATCGCAGCCATGGCCAACGAAAAGAAAAACATTTTTGCTATTCAATTCCATCCCGAAGTAACCCATACGGCGGAAGGTGCACGAATGCTGGAGAATTTTGTGTTCCAGATTTGTAAAGCCAAACAAAATTGGAAACTCAGCGGCTATATTGAGCGAACCATTCAAGACATTAAAGAGAAGGTTGGGGATCACAAAGTGATTCTTGGGCTCTCGGGTGGGGTCGATTCCTCTGTGGCTGCGGTGCTAATCCATAAAGCGATCGGCAACCAACTCCAATGTATTTTTGTAGATACGGGGCTTTTGCGCCTAAATGAAGGCCGCCAAGTGATGGAGAACTATGGCGCGCATTTTAACATGAATATAGACATGGTGGACGCCTCAGAGCGTTTCCTTTCAAAACTCAAAGGCATTTCAGATCCTGAAGCGAAGCGTAAAGCCATCGGCAATGAATTTGTGGCGGTCTTTGATGAAGAGTCTAAAAAGTTTGAAGGCGCCCAGTTTCTGGCTCAAGGCACCATCTATCCGGATGTGATTGAAAGCCAATCGGTCAATGGTCCTTCGTCGGTTATTAAATCACACCATAACGTGGGAGGTCTGCCCGAGGATATGAAACTTCAGCTCTTAGAGCCGCTTCGCGAGCTCTTTAAAGACGAAGTGCGTAAGGTAGGGGAAGAACTTGGAATACCGCACCATTTAGTCTACCGTCACCCGTTTCCAGGCCCAGGTCTTGGGATTCGTATTTTGGGTGAGGTCGATTCTGAAAAGGTGGCCATTCTGCAAAAAGCGGACGCCATCTTTATTGAGGAGCTTTATGCGCACGAGCTCTATGAAAAGGTTTCTCAGGCCTTTGTGGTGCTTCTGCCCGTTAAATCGGTTGGTGTCATGGGGGATGAACGTACGTATGAATATACGGCCGTTGTACGCTCTGCCAATACGATTGATTTTATGACGGCAACGTTTAGTAAACTTCCTTGGGAGTTTCTAGAACTGGTCTCTAACCGAATCATAAACGAAGTGAAAGGCATTAACCGAATTGCTTATGATATTTCAAGTAAACCCCCGGCAACCATTGAGTGGGAATGATCTATAAAATAATTTTTAATAAAATCCTTCAATCATTTTTGAAGGATTTTGTATTTAACCCACTAGCGCTAGGGATTAAAGGGGTTTGGTATTAAAATTGAGTCGTTTAATGAAAGACTATCAATGAAGTATAGAGAGCACGGGATCTTAGTTTGGATCGTCGTATTTAGC
>DCJS01000038.1:9629-71553 GCA_002319955.1 Flavobacteriales bacterium UBA1694 | reverse complement strand
GCAAAATCAGAGGCTGTTGAAACGCAGAAAAAGCCTGAAAAGGAGCTGATGCACTACAGCAGTTTTGTTTTTCCAAAAGGGAAGAAAACCCGCGATTCGGCGATGGCTGTTTTCAACGATTTGTATAGCCTAGAGCAGCAGCATACTATTTTAGCGCTCAACCGCCTGGATTTAAAAAACAAGTGGCGCGCGGACACGCTTGTTATTCCAAAAGAAATTGAGTCCGACTTTCTAATCTATACGCCTTTTGCACGACGTGTTGAGTCCCTGAAACAAGTCGATAAAATTGCCTTATTTTCGTACCCCTTAATGGCCTATGCGCTTTATGAAAACGGCAAACTAGTTAAATGGGGCCCCTCCAGTATGGGAACCAAAAACGCGCCGACTAAAAAAGGGTTGATGTTCACCAACTGGAAGAAAAAAATCGCTATTAGCACCGTTAACTCCGATTGGAAACTCCGCTGGAACTTTAATACGCACAACACCTTAGGAATTGGATGGCACCAATACGATCTTCCCGGCTTTCATGCCTCTCACTCCTGTTTGAGACTTCTTGAAGAAGATGCCAAATGGATGTACTCCTGGGCAGACATGTGGGTGATAACCCCCGATGGCACAAAGGTCCTTGCCAATGGAACGCCCGTGATTGTGTTTGGCGAGACCGATTATGAAACGCGCCCTTGGCTTGAGCTCCTAAGGAATCCAGGCGCGAATGAGGTGTCCGAAAAGGCCCTTACGGGGGTTGTCTCTGAGTTTTTACAAACTATTTTGGAGTCTCAAGAACACAGTAAACAAATTCGTCAGCAAAAGGCTAGTAGCACGTAGAGGAATCCGAGTTGTATTTGCCTACGGTTCGTAAGGAATGGGATCGACTAGAAAAAACGAGAAAGACTGCACCTTAGAGAGTCGTTTAACTTCAAAGGTGAGTTTATCTCCAGGTTCTGATTTTAGGAGTTCTAGGATTTGCTTTAAAGAATAAGTCGTGACCTTTTTTCGATTAATCGAAAGGATTTTATCCCCTTTTCTTAGCCCAGCATTATAGGCTGGTGAGCCGGGGCGAGAGCCAGAAATCGAATACTCCGGTTTTAAAACAAAGCGGTACTGAAAGGCGCTTGGCGCCGTATAAACGCGATCGCCAGACTCACTGGATGATTTCTTTAGGCTTTCCACTTGCACTAAGTCTCGGTCCCAAAACATGCCGTCGTGCTTTATGTCGAGTCCGCTCATATTAAAGTGAAAGGGATCGGAAAAGTAGCGGTTTTTCTTTAAGTGCAGCGTTTTATTGGGGTAATCAAAAATCAAAGTAAAACGCCGAAGCGTTTCACTGCCAATGGAGCCTTTGCGCTGTGGAACAAGTTTTAAATGTTGAATGGAGAACTCATCGGGTAGGGCTGTCAGGGGGTATTCAAGAGCGAAATCGGCCACCACCAGGCGGCGAATCCGACTTCGTTTCCCGTAAATATCGCCACTAAAGCCCCGGCCCAGAAAATCGTCTATGTTTGGGCGGTTATATTGAAATCCAGAAATAACACTGGGAAAGAGCCATAGCGCATCGCTATTTCCAAGATCCACTAGCATTTTAGACTGCTTTTGAGTGGTGGTTTGTTCGATGCCGGCCATCACGTAGGGTTTGTTTAGTTCAAGGCTCAAATCGAGTTTTGAATACTTTCTGCTTATTTTTGGGGGATGGCTCGGTTCGTAAAGTGTTAGTTTTCGTGTGACATAATTTAGTTTTACGACATAATCCTTGAAGAAATGGTAGCCAATAATGCCATTGACTGGAATGCCTACATGAGAAGAGAAATTAAACTCTTCATCGAGTATGAGGTAGATCTTATGCTCATAATCGGCTAAGTTTTTCCCAATTTGAACGTGGTTATTAACGGCAAGAAGTCCCTCAATTTGCACGTTGTCCCCCAGGCCTGAAAACCGCATTTTTTCAACCTGATCAAAATCCACTTCCTTGTTCTCAAGACTAAATAGGAGCGTCTCGTTTACCCCGGAATCTAATAGAAACGTTAGTTCCACCCCATTCACGGTGATGGGAATGAAAATCAAGTTATTGATTAACTGAAATGGAATATCGATTTTGCTTTTACCCCCTAAAAATTCAAAATGACTTTGAGAAAAAACCACACCGGCTAAAAGCAAAAAAAGCAATCGAATGAGTTTCATTCAATGAAATTACAAAAAAGGATACTAACGCGGCCCCTTTTCGTTCGTTTTAACACCTTGAGTCTTTGAGCCTTTCGGCAAGATCCACCCCTTAAATCAGTCTTTGAAGGCCTTTACAAAGCAAAAAAAAGGCGGTTTCCAAATAGGAAACCGCCGTATAGGTCTTGCCTTTATAGGCTGAAATGTGGCTTAGTAGCGGTAGTACTCAGGCTTGAATGGCCCTTTGACATCCACACCAATATACGCGGCCTGATCGTCACTTAAGGTCTCAAGTTCCACGCCTAACTTCGCTAAATGAAGCGCCGCTACTTTTTCGTCTAAGTGCTTTGGAAGCATATAGACTTCATTTTTGTAGTTATCGCTGTGTTTCCAAAGTTCGATTTGCGCTAAGGTTTGGTTTGTGAATGAGTTACTCATTACAAAACTTGGGTGCCCTGTGGCGCAGCCTAAGTTCACTAAACGGCCTTCTGCTAAAATAATAATATCGGTGCCGTCTATGTTATAAATGTCCACTTGGGGCTTAACAGTAGATTTGGTCTCACCGTAGTTTTTATTTAACCACGCCATGTCCAGTTCGTTGTCGAAATGCCCAATATTACAAACGATCGTTTTGTCTTTCATGTTTCTAAAGTGCTGTTCGCGAACAATATTGAAGTTCCCTGTGGTGGTAATGACAATGTCAGCAACCGGAATAACAGTATCAAGTTTCTTCACCTCGTACCCGTCCATTGCGGCTTGAAGCGCACAAATAGGGTCAATTTCAGTGATGGTAACAATGGAACCAGCTCCACGGAAGGACATGGCCGTTCCTTTTCCAACATCGCCGTAGCCACAAACAACCACGCGTTTTCCTGCTAGCATCACATCGGTTGCTCTACGAATTGCATCGACTGCAGATTCGCGACACCCGTATTTGTTATCAAATTTTGATTTTGTAACCGAGTCGTTCACATTGATGGCTGGCATCACAAGGGTGCCGTTTTTCATGCGCTCATAGAGTCTATGAACCCCAGTGGTCGTTTCTTCAGAAAGTCCTTTAATGCCTTTTGCAAGTTCAGGGAATTGGTCGAAAACCATATTCGTTAAATCCCCACCATCGTCAAGGATTAAATTAAGGGGTTTGCGGTCTTCTCCAAAGAACAAAGTTTGTTCAATACACCAGTTGAATTCCTCTTCTGTAAGCCCTTTCCAGGCGTATACAGGAATTCCAGCGGCTGCAATAGCGGCAGCGGCGTGGTCTTGGGTGGAGAAAATGTTGCAAGAAGACCAAGTCACCTCGGCACCTAAGGCCACAAGCGTTTCAATTAACACCGCGGTTTGAATCGTCATGTGTAAACATCCGGCGATGCGGGCCCCTTTAAGTGGCTGCTCAGCGCCAAATTCTTGACGTAGTGCCATAAGCCCTGGCATCTCGGCCTCAGCAAGTTCAATTTCTTTGCGACCCCATTCTGCTAGGGAGATGTCCTTAACTTTGTAAGGAACGTATTTTGTTTCAGTATCCATTATCTCAAATATTTTGTGCAAATTTACGAACTTAATCTCGTGCAACAAAATATGCCATTTTATCAGGATTTTACGACCCACGACTCCCAGATTTTATTTTGGAAATACCATGATTCGGACGCCTTTGAGCTTGTGAATCTCCTTGGATTGGAAACCCAGGAACAGGTTGAGAACTACCATCCAAAAAAGCGGAAAGAATATTTGATGGTGCGCCAAATGCTCAAGCAAAGCCTTCCAAATCATCAAATTTTATATAAAAGTATTGGTCAGCCGTATTTGGATCCCAAAGAGGCCTTTATTTCTATCACACATTCTTTTCCTTTTGCCGCCTTAGCGATTTCTCAGCGTCGGGTGGGAATCGATATCGAGAAAATTATGCCTAAAATCAGGCGTATTGAGCATAAGTTTCTGCACGAATCGGAAATCTCCTGGACAAGAAACGAGGCTCAAATTGACTATCTGACCGTAATTTGGGTGATTAAAGAAGCGCTTTATAAACTGCATCCCTCGAAATACTGGTCTTTGAAGAAGCATTACCGTGTCGCGCCTTTTTCTCTTGACAACTTAACGCACCTGCCCTGTGAAGTGTTTGATACACATTTTAAGGATTCGTACAGCGCAAGAGTCGAGAAGATTGAAGACTATTATTTTGCCATAATTGAAGAGCACCATACCCTAAACTTCCCACTACAGCCAGGTGCCTTATTCTAAAGATTAGCGATAGAACGTAATTTCATCGGACTTTGAGGCGGCTTAATGCGTTAAAAATTCCTTATTAAACTTAAGCAAAAAAAGACCGATTAAGCTTTTACAAATTTAGTGTAAGTCTCAATGATTTTTCTCTGCTCCCGGGCGACATCGTAGAGGAGTTCTAGAATCTCCTGGATACTATTGAGCTGGGTGAGGTGGGTGATTTTTTGAGGGTCCTGAACGTTATAGTTTTTTTCCTCTTGTAGTTCTGTTTGGCGTTTCTCCAACAGTGGCTTTACAGGATCCCTTGGTTTTATATCGCGAACCGGGCTTGGGGCCAGGGCAAGGGTATCGCCTTGCAATAGCCAGATCGTCATTTCTAGTTCGAAAGCAATTCGCTTTTGCCACGCTTCATAATCAATCTCTTGGAATTGCGGATTTTCTCCGGTATACTGGGCTAAGGAGGCCGTGTAGGCCGTAATAAGGTGGGCGGTATTCACAAATTGGTGCACGGTTTGAAGTTTGCGCTGCTCTTTTTTTGGATCCGAAAGCATCCGCTGGAAATTATCCGAGAGGTTCGCCAAATCAATCATCGCCTCCTTACGCTTTAATTTATAGAAATGCATGCTACTTTGGCCTTTTTGAAGCACCTCAATAACCGTATTGAAGTAATTTGAATTCGAATGGCTTAGCTTTTTCATGAGATCCAAATTCTGGGTGTGTTCCCATAAAGGAAGCACGAAATACGACACAAGAAAGACAATTAGGGTGCCTAGGGCCGTGTCTAAAATACGGTCTCTAAATAAACCATTTACATTACCGGGGTTAAGGAAGTTAAAGGCAATAAAGATGTAAAGGGTCATAAAGAACACGGCCCAAGCGTATTTGCCTTTGAGTAGTGCAAAACAAGAGATCATACAGGCCAGCATGATGGCAAGAAGCACACCGGAGGACTCTACGTATTGCAAAAGAATATAGGCCGCAATGGCGCCTAAAATGGTGCCGTACAAGCGGCGTAGGTTTCGGTGTTTCGTCGCGCTGTATGCCGGGCGCATAATGGCTAGAATTGTAATTAAGATCCAATAGGCGTGTCCAATGCCTAAGAAGGCGAACTGTGAGACGAGATACCCCAGTAGCAGCGCCACGGTAAGGCGCACCGCATGGCGAAAATGGGCCGATCGAAGTGAAAGGTTATTTCGAAGAATATTGAGCTTTAAAGGCGCCTCCTTAGGAACGAACTTTTGTAAATCTAAACCTGAAGAAAGGCTTTTTGCGATTTTCTCATCCTGCGAGAGCACCCGGTAAATGCTTTTAATTTGGTCTTTAAGATCCGTTAGCCGTTTTAAAATGAGGCGAAGGGCCATGAACTGCCTCAAGTTAGAAGCACAGAGTTCCTGGCTTCTTAATTCAAAATACGTGGTGTAGACCTTTGCGTGTTCGTGTTCCAAATCAGTTAAGGAACGAGATTTAAGCCCACTTTGCAGGGCAAGGCCGATGTTGGTGATTTCCTGCGAGAGACCAACGAGATACTGGTGGATTTCGGGAAGGATCGCCTTGTCGTGAAACTGATCTTGAATCTTCTCGTAATTCTGATCGGTGGTGAATAGCTTTTCATATAGATCAATTGAATTTAGAAATAGAAGCATGAGAACGCGGCTCGTGGTGGTTGATTCATTAACCAAAGTCCGGGTTTTGAAAACCAGTTCCCTGGTTTCTTCTTGAAGATTTTTAATTTCAATTTGTTTGGTGATGGCCTCTGTATAAAGCAACTGGTACTGCGGACGATTTAAGTAGAATTTGGCTCGGATTTGCAGGTATTCTGCCAACTGGAGATAATTCTCCCCAACCATTTGTCCGGCAAGTTTGTAGGGCTGAAGCTTACTCATAACAAGGAAGACCAAAACAAACCAAAGGCTCCCAAGGGTGTAAACAATTTGACTTTGTAAGAGGTTCTCCCCAATTAAATGCCCGTCCATAAAGATCGAGAAGACCACGAGGGATAAACTTCCAATGGCCATGAGTCGCTGGCCATAAATTCCGACCATGGAAAACCAGAAGCCCAGAAGGCCAAGCCCGATAAAAACAAGGATCGGATGGAATCTCAAAATTGAAGCCAGTAGGGCGGCCGCACTAAAAGCGACCACAGCCAGGATTAAAGAATTACGCCGGCGAATAAAAGGCCCGGGTTGATCCGCAAATCCAATGAAACTTGTGGCTAGAGGAAATAAGAAGTATTCTTTTAAAAGTCCAAAATAGGCTAAAATAAGGCTTGGAACTAGAATAGCCAGGGCCATTCGAGTGCCCGAATACAGGTATTGAGAGAATAAAAGTTTTTGTATTTCGGCTTTGTAGTTCACTCAGGCAAATTAAGGATAAATTCTTTGAAATGAAAGAACTCTTGATCGCTTTTTTGAACCTCTTTAGGGCGCAAAAAAAGCCGCAGAACTCCCCGTCCAAAGAGCCTGCTTTTTATTAAAGTCCATGTTGGCCATATTAGATTTGGTCATGCGCACAATCGTGTCAAACAAAACGGGGTGCTGAGCGTTATCTGGCCATAAATATAAGAGGCGAATTTCTGCTTTTGAATACTGACTTTCAAGATCTTTGAAAAGGGGGGCGTAGCGCACTTTTTTCTGAAGTATGTAATTTTCGGGATCCTTAATTTGATCTAAATCGCTTTGGGTTGGTTCCAAATTTACCCCGGAGCCTGCAAAGGAAAATAGAGGCTTAAGGACATAGGTATCGAGCTCATCGCGCTTTTCAAACTCCGAGAGTCTGTAACTTTTTGGAATGTAGCGGTGCTCTAATTCGGGAAGAATGTTTTTTGAGATCTTAAAGAACCAGTCCGGATGGGTGACCCAGTCGAGGTCTAAGTCATCTTGAAAGTTAAAGGCTAGGTCTAAATGAGGGTGTCTTGCAAGTTCATCAAAAATGACGCGGTTGTAGAGGCGTCGAATGGGGTGTTTCTTGCCCTGAGCAGTATAGTAAAGTGTTTTGCCCTCTTTTTTAATTTCTGTTATACAGAGCGTTCGAATGCCAAAATGATGCTCAGTCAGAGCAAAATCAATCTGTGTTTTCTGCTTCTGTGGAAAGAGCTCTAAAAGCACAACCTCCTTTGGGTCGTAGGGTCCTAGGAGGACAGATTTTAAAAGCTCAAGCCGATTCGAAAGATCCCAGGAGGGTTCTAAGGACTCTAGAAAAGGGTAGGTGGATACAAACGCTTTGGTAAGTTCGTATTGAAAAGCCATGAGTGATGGAAAACCTTGGAGCTCGATAAGTTGCGGTATAACGTCTGCTTCTTTGTCTTGACAAAGCGCAAAATCAATGGCAAGAAAATGCGGCCGGGCACTGCAATTTGGGACCTTTAGGTGCGAGGGAACCGCCTGGTCCATTAGGGAACTTGGCAGTTTAAAAACTTGATCGATGATTGCCTCGCAGGTCTCTTTAAGTTTTTGCTTTAGGGCCAAAGTGAGAAAAATAGGGCTCTGTGAAATTTGAAAGTCCGGGGCTTTGCCAGTCACCTGGGTGAGCTCAGAAAGCACACGAGTTTGCTTTGCCTTACTGTAGTCTTTATTAAAGTGGGTTCTTAAATGCTCAATCATGGCTTTTCATTCTAGGATGCAATTTGGCCTATGGGATTTCTAGGAGGTGATTTGTGTGGTTAGCGCCTTTGCAGCGGATTCTAAGAAGCCAGGTAAAATAGTGCGCTGAGTGAGGCGGATTTTATCCGGATCGTCTAATTGCGCGCGGGTTTGCTCGTATTTTTCAAGTCCAAAATTTTCAATCATTGCCGCCCTATTTTCCGAAAGTTCTAAATTTATCAGCATGCTTTCAGGCTCGGCCTCAGGATGAAACTGGGTTCCAATGATTTCATTTGAGAAGCGCACGGCCATGATTGCCCGTTCAAAATCAATGTGAGGTCGAATTTTTTCAAGCGCAAGGAGCTCGATTCCTAGGGCTTCTATACGGGGGTAATCGGGCTCAATAAATTGAAACCCTCGTGAATCGACGGCATAAAATGGATCGGGTAAGTACTCGAATAACGGCTCTTTATCACCCCGGTCTGTTTTATGGACAGGCATGATTCCAAAGCCATACGAAAAACGTTTATTAAGCGTCCCAAGGCGCCAATGCAAAACCGCTAGTTGAAAGGAGTAGCAAATTAAAAAGGCGTATTTTTTAACGGCGTGTGTCTTGTTGTGCTCCCAAAGGGCCTCTAGGAATTCAGCGTAGGGCCCTTCCCAAGGCTCGCCACGGGGATGAGGGCTTCCCGGGCCACCGGAGGAAATGAAAATATCGTAATCCCTCACCTTTGGAAGCTCCTGTTTTATGCGCACCTCGAAGGCGTCTATTTCGATTTCTAGGGGCGAGCTCGCTTGAAACTTCTGAGTGAGGGCTAAGATACTGGGCATGCCCTGGTTGGGCACTTGGTTATTTAAATCGAGTAAGGCTATTTTTAGAGGTCTCATGAATCTTTGATTTGAACGTCATTAATTGGGGTGCAAGCGCAGCTGTCGAAAGGCATTGGGATCCCGCTTTGAGTTTCCGCAATCATATAATCGACCACTTGTTTTAAATCCTTTGTGTCGTGGTAGACTTTTAAGAGACGGTCGGCTCCTGTGCCGTGGCGCATAATTTCCCAGGCATACTGCACCTCGTCTCTGGAGCCCAGTTCATCCACGACATCGTCTATAAACTCAAGGAGTTCCACTAAAAGCGTTTCATAAGGCACAGAGGCTTCTTTTCCAAAGTCAATGAGTTCGCTATGGATTCCTTTTTTTGAAGCGCGCCATTTATTCTCATTAATCATTAAACGGCGGTAGGAGCGAAAGGTGATGTTCTGCTGGTGAAGTTTGTAGAGTTTTAGAGTAAGAGCTTGCATGATGGCCGCTAAACAGACGGTTTCTTCCACGCGAAGTGGCATGTCGCAAATTCGAAACTCAAGGGTTGGGTAGGTGGGGTGAACCCTGAGATCCCACCAGATCTTTTTTGCATCGTCAATGGCGCCCGTCTTTATCAATAGGGCGATATACTCGTCAAGTTCGGCGATGGAGGCAAAGTAGCTTGGAATCCCGGTTCTTGGAAATTTAGCAAAGACTTCTTGGCGGTAGGATTTAAAACCCGTCTCGCGTCCAATCCAAAAAGGGGAACAGGTGGAGAGGGCATAAATATGCGGCAAAAAATAGCGCATGGCATTTTGGATTTTTAGCCCCTCGCTTCGCGACGGGATTCCGATGTGCACATGGAGTCCAAAAATGAGGTTGCCTCGGGCCACATCGCCCATGTCCTCCACAATTTTATCATAGCGGTCCTGGCTAGTGATGGTGCTCGATCGCCACTGGGAAAATGGGTGGGTTCCGCCGCCACAAACTCTTAAATCTTGTTCGTAGGCGGTTTTAATGAGTTTAGCGCGCAAATCGTAAAGCTCCGCTTTAGCTTCTTGAATGGTGTTGCAAATGCCCGTTTCCATTTCCACCACAGATTCGTGCATTTCGTGTTTAAGGCGCTTTTCCAGGGTGGCTTTGCCACCCTCAATGATTTTTGAGACGTGGGAAACCAGATCGCGGCTGTCTTTGTCGATAATCTGGTATTCCTCTTCGATGCCTATAGTAAAGTTATGCATGCTTTAGCCTTTAAAGGGATTAATTCTCTTTTAATGAGTCCTTGACGAAATCGCCCCACGCCAGAGAAACTTTCCCTTCTTTGTGTTGTTTCGCTTTTTCGATCGCAAAGCGCGCTGAGTGCTCCACAATCCATTGGTAGTTTTCTTCACCAACGGAGTTCTTATCCGCGTCAGGTGCTGGATTGCAAAAATCGATGGCATAAGGAATGCCATCACGAACTGCGAATTCAACCGTG
Organism: Flavobacteriales bacterium UBA1694; assembly: GCA_002319955.1. Classification (GTDB taxonomy): domain Bacteria; phylum Bacteroidota; class Bacteroidia; order Flavobacteriales; family Weeksellaceae; genus Planobacterium_A. Next base: position 61,326 of record DCJS01000038.1, on the reverse strand, counting down.
TTAAAATCGTAACCCAAGGCTTTATTAATTCTTAGCGTTAACTCGTGCATTTGCGAAAAGAGTTTTTCGTTCCCTTCTCTATTGAATCGAGAATCCGTTTGGTAGCGAAGATGGGGCTGGTTTCTGGGCTCATAGGGCATAATGTGAACGTATTTTTGCCCCACGCAGTACACGCGGTAATACAAATCAAAATCCACTTCTTCTTGAAGCATCATAACGAGCTGCTCGCTCTGGGCGTAAGAGGCCCAGAACTGCTCTTTGGTTTCACAGCGGTAGACGTTTTTCCAACCGCCACCGTCATGGGGTTTTAAATAACAAGGGAACCCAACGTAGGAAAAGATGGCCTCCCAATCCAGTGGGAATTCCAAGTTTCGAAACGACGATTCCGTGGTGTTTGCCGGCCGCTGATGCGAGGGCAGTAACATGGTTTTGGGCACCGGAATATTTAAACGAGTCATTAGGGTATTATTGAAAAATTTCTCATCCGCACTCCACCAAAATGGGTTGTTAATCACATAGGTTCCTTGGGCAGCTGCATTTTTAAGATACGCCCTGTAAAATGGCACATCGTGCGAAATTCGATCGATAATCACCGCGTAACCGTAATGCTTCCCTTGTTGCAACTGGTCTATTTTAAGGGCCTGCGCGTGGCACTCCCCGTTAGAAAGGGCATTGACCCGCTCAATAAAGGCCCAGGGGAAGGTGTCTTCCATGCCAAAAAGAATTCCGATTTTTTTCATTTTATTTCAACGTATTTTGTGTGTTTTTCTATTAAATTTCTATCGATTTAAAAATAGGCGCCTATGAAACGGGGTAAGACTTCTCTCCAAAGTGGCCAGTCGTGGGGCATGCCGATTTTCTCATCGTACCAGTGGGTGATATTTTTCTCATTTAAACAAGCGGCTAGACGCCGAGTCGGTTCTTTACACACGTCCTGATCCGAGGTGCTTAACACAAGTTGCAAGTGGGTGTACTTGGCCTGATCGTCATTTCTGACAAATTCTTCAGGCGAATTAAAATACACTAAATCATCGTTTAGGCCTTCCATCAATTCGCGAATAGAATAAAGGCCTGAGAGCAAAAAAGCATGCGACACCAAATTAGGAAAACGGAAGGTCAAATTGGCACTGTGATACGCCCCGAAACTGACTCCTGCAACCGCAATTCTCGGTGTTCTATGAAGCCTCTGTAAATAAGGAATGTACTCTGTGGCCAGGAATTCCATATAGAGGTCGTAATTTTTAAGGCGCTCCCAAGGAGTGAGCCCCTCGTGGTAAAAGGTAAGTCGGTCTAAAGTCTCGATATTATAAAGTTTAAGTTTGCCTTGGGTGACAAACCACTCAATACTTTGGTTTAATTTAAAGTCATGATTCTGCGTATAGGAGCCAAGAGAGGTGGGAAACATCAGCAGTGGGTACCCCTCATGCCCCGTCACTTGGACGGCGATTTCCCTTCCAAGAACGTGAGAATAAAAGTCGGTGTGTTCAATTTTTGGCATGAGCTTGAGGCATTAAACTGCAAGTGAGTTTTCGACTAAAGCTAAGATATTGTTTTTCATTCGGTTGACAAAGCCTAAAATTAAAAACAGTAATATAGGCCCTCTTTTCACTTCTCACCTTAACGATTCTGCGCCACAGACCCCTGAGTGCTAGGCCGGTGAATTGTCTTAATACGCCAAAGGTGCTTCGACCTAAATTACCCCTTTAGGGCCCCTTTAAGAGTTTGGTTTTCGATTAAATTGCCTGCTGCTGCAGACTTTACTGCGCCCAAGGGAATTAAATTGGAAATTCTCACACTTTTTTTATTCTACTTGCTATATATTCGTAAATTAGAGTCGTATAATACTAGCCGTTTAATCCCGATGAAGCCCGTAAAACCCTATTCTCTATTTAGTCCACAAGATGTTCACCTTTTTTGTGAAGGTAAACATTACCGTCTTTACGAGAAATTTGGTGCCCACACCCTTGAACACGAAGGGGCACAGGGGACCTATTTTGCCGTTTGGGCTCCAAACGCTCAAAAGGTGTCTGTCATTGGGAATTTTAATTCCTGGCACTCGGAATCGCATGCCCTCTATCCGCGTTGGGATGGATCGGGAATCTGGGAAGGGTTTATTGAGGGGCTAACCTTAGGGACGCTTTATAAATATGCTGTGCGCACTCAAAAGGGCGAACTGCTCGAAAAAAGCGACCCATTTGCGCTCAGTTGGGAACAAAATGTACAAGCCTCGTCCCTTATTTCAAGCACCTGGTACGAGTGGAAAGATAAAGCCTGGATGGCAAGTCGCGCAGAGAAAAACAGTCTTTGTGCGCCTCTTTCAGTCTATGAACTTCATCTAGGCTCCTGGAAGCGCGAGAATGAAAACCCGACGCGCTTTTTAAGTTATAAAGAAATTGAAAGCGCCTTAGTACCCTATATTCTAGAAATGGGCTTTACCCATGTCGAGTTTATGCCCGTCATGGAGCATCCTTACGAACCAAGCTGGGGCTATCAGATCACGGGCTTTTTTGCAGCCAATTCTCGTTTTGGACCTCCTCAAGATTTAATGCATCTTATTGATGTGCTGCATCAAAATGGAATAGGGGTGCTTTTAGATTGGGTGCCTTCGCATTTCCCAGGCGATGCCAACGGGCTGCATTATTTTGATGGCACCTTTCTCTACGAACACGAAGATCCACGCCAGGGTTACCATCCGCAGTGGAATTCTCATTTGTTCAATTACGGCCGACCTGAGGTCAAGTCGTTCCTTATTTCGAATGCCCTATTTTGGCTCGAGCGCTACCATGCCGACGGCCTTAGAGTCGATGCCGTCACTTCAATGCTGTACTTAGATTATGCCAGAGAGCCTGACCAATGGGTTCCAAACCAATTTGGTGGCAATGTCAATTTAGAAGCGAAGGACTTTTTAGAAGCGTTTAATAGGGCGATAGCCACCTATTTTCCGGATACTTTAAGTATTGCGGAGGAAAGTTCAGATTTTCCGATGCTAACCAAACCCGTTTCTCAGGGAGGGGTTGGCTTTGGAATGAAATGGATGATGGGCTGGATGCATGATACTTTAGCCTATTTTTCAACCGAGTTTGATTCCCGCTTTGAGGCCCACCACAAACTGACGTTTTCAAGCGTCTACATGAATAATGAATCGTACATGATGCCGCTTTCACACGATGAGGTGGTGCATGGAAAAAGTCCTTTGATTTATAAAATGCCAGGCGATGAGTGGCAGAAATTCGCAAATTTAAGGGCGCTCTATACCTATATGTTCACGCATCCTGGAGCCAAGCTTCTATTTATGGGTGGCGAATTCGGCCAAACAAGCGAATGGGATTTTGCTAAAGGCCTGGACTGGTCTTTACTTGCTCATGCGCCGCATAAAGGCCTACAAAGGCTCGTAAAGGATCTGAATAAGCTTTACCGAAATGAAAAGGCGCTCTATCAGGCCCAGTTTAGCCCTCAAGGTTTTGAGTGGGTAGAGGCGGACGATAGGCAAAATTCACTCTATATCTACCTTCGTAAAACCGCCCCAGATTCCAAGGCTTTTGAGAAGGTAATGGTGGTGTTAAACCTTAAACCCCAGGTTTTGGATTACCGCATTGGCGTGGGAAGTGAGCAGTCCTGGGAGGTGGTGTTAAACTCGGATGACACAATTTATGGGGGAAGTGGGGTGAAGGCAGAGCTCCAAAGCCTCGAGAAGATCCCTTGGAAACAGCATGAGCAAAGTTTTAGGCTTCAGGTGCCGCCCCTTTGCGCCCTGGTCTTAAAACAGCGCCCTGAGAAAAACTTGAAATAGCGCCTTTGGAAAGGCCTAAAATTAAATAGAAGCAACTTAATTTATAAGTCTAAAAGCGTATGGTTATTTACCACCTTTCTATGGAATGTTTTCCTGTCGCCAAAGTCGGTGGACTGGGCGATGTGGTGGGGGCACTTCCGAAATATCAAAATAAAATCCCGGGGATTCAGGCCCGCGTGGTCATGCCTTGGTACAACCGTGAGTATGTTCGTAGCCATGAATTTGAATCTGTTTTTGAGGGTTGGATTCATCAAAATCAGACGCCCTACGCGGTCGAAGTATTAAAACAAAAGGACTCGACTCTAGGCTTTGAGCTTTATTTAGTTCGGATTCCAGGCCTACTCGATCGGGAAAACCCTTACGGCTATTGGGATGAAAGTCAGCAGTATCTCGCATTTCAACACGCGGCGCTCCATTGGTTAAGCGCGATGAGCCGTAAAGTGGATGTTTTGCACTGCCACGATTCCCATACTGGGCTCGTGCCATTTTTGATCGAGCACTGCCCAGAATTTGAGCCGCTTCGAGGGGTGCGCACGATTGGAACCATTCATAACGGCGAATACCAGGGACAAATGCATTGGGAGATGCTCTCTTATTTTCCACCGGTTCGTGACCGCGCTCATCTGGGTCTATTAGACTGGGATGGCAAGATTAACCCCCTGGCCGCTATGATTAAATGCGCGCACGCCTTCAATGCCGTATCGATGGGGTATATGGAGGAGCTTCTTGTGGATTTTAAAGGTCTAGAGTGTCTAATTCAAATGGAGCGCGCGAAAGCCTATGGGATTATAAATGGCATTGATACCGAGATTTGGGATCCTCAAACGGATAGCCATTTGCCTTACCACTATAAGAAAAGTACAGCCCTTGAAGGAAAAGCAAAAAATAAAGCAATCGTCTGTGAAGCCTTTGGCCTTAATCCCGACTTACCACTCTTTGGTTTTATTGGCCGTTTTGCGGGGGAGAAAGGGGCTGATTTCCTTCCCGCTATTATTGTTGAAAGCATCGTGAGGACCTACGGGGCCCTTAATATTATCGTTTTAGGATCTGGGGATCCTGGCTTAGAGAAAACCCTTGAGGAGCTTACGCTCAAGTTTTCGAATTTCGCCCTTGGTCTGGGGTATAATGAGGGGCTTTCCCATCAAATTTACGCCGCTTCTGATTTTCTTTTGATGCCGTCTCGCGTGGAGCCTTGTGGACTGAACCAAATGTATGCAATGCGCTACGGAACCGTGCCCATTGTGCGCTACACAGGGGGGCTAAAAGACACGGTAAAGGATATTAGTTCCGGTGGTGCGGGCTTAAATTTCACCTACGCAAGTAGTGAGGCCTGTGTCGAGGCAATGCTTCGCGCATTAAGCCTTTATCAGCAGGTTCCAACCATGAAGGCCCTTGTTCACTCGAACATGGATTTTGATTTTTCATGGGAGCGTTCCGCTAAAAATTATGTAACTTTATATGAATCTTATTAACGAGTTTAAGCGTAGAGCCCTGTTCTGCGATTGAATTTTAGATTTTGCACTAACAAAATACACAAATAGCTTATGAAACCCAATGTGATTTCCATAGTACTGGGCGGTGGGCGAGGAAGTCGTCTTTTCCCTTTAACACAGTCAAGAAGTAAGCCTGCAGTTCCAATTGCTGGCAAATACCGACTGGTGGATATTCCAATTTCGAACTGCCTGAATTCTGGATTTAACCGAATAATGGTGTTGACGCAGTTTAATTCAGCGTCTTTAAATTCGCATATTAAGAATTCCTACCATTTTGATATTTTCAGCCGTGGCTTTGTGGATATTCTTGCTGCAGAACAAAATATCGACAGCGATGAGTGGTTTCAAGGGACCGCAGATGCCGTAAGGCAGAGCATGCGGCATTTAGAGAAATACGATTTCGATTACGTTTTAATCCTCTCGGGAGATCAGCTCTACGAGATGGATTTTAGACAAATGATAGACTTTCACATTGCCAATCAAGGAGACGTCACTATTGCGACCATCCCGGTCGAAGAGAAAGACGCGAGTGGCTTTGGAATTTTAAAATCAAATTCTCAGAGTGCCATTGAATCTTTTATAGAGAAGCCAAGTAACGATGTACTTTCCGAGTGGCGCAGTGAGGTGTCTGAAGAGAACTTTGCAAAAGGCAAACATTACCTTGCCTCCATGGGGATTTACGTGTTTAATAAGGGCATCATTCGCAAAATGTTTGAGGAAGATCCGGGGGACGACTTTGGAAAGGATTTAATTCCGAACGCTATTAAAAAAGGCTATAAAACCCTAAGCTACCAATATGGTGGGTATTGGACCGACATTGGAACCATTGAATCGTTTTATGAGGCCAATATTGATTTGGTGCAGGATTTCCCGAAATTCAACCTCTTTAGCAGCAAGCCGATCTATTCGCGCGCCAGGATGCTTCCACCAACCAAAATTCTTGGCTCCTACGTGCAGCGCGCTATTTTCGCAGACGGCTGTATTATTATGGCTGATAAAATTGAGAACTCCGTCATCGGAAACCGAACACGTGTGGATAAAGGAAGCTCAGTTCTCAATTCCTACATCATGGGGGCTGATTTCTACCAACCCACCGATCAAATCGTGGAAAATGACCGCACAGGGGAACCAAACCTTGGGATTGGTAAATACTGCTATATCGACCGCGCCATTATTGACAAGAATGCGCGCATAGGCAACCATGTTAAAATTATTGGTGGCAAGCATTTGCAAGACGGTGACTTTCATACGCATTCCATCAAAGATGGCATCGTGGTGATTAAAAAAGGCGCGAGTATTCCGGAAGGCACACAAATTGGGTAGGGGGCTTTCGATCTGAATTTTAAATTATTTTTCGTTATCGGGTGGGCCGGTGTTGCTCACTCGCTAGCGAATTGGTATTTTTGCCCATGCGTTGGATTCGATTTGCCGTCATTTTTGCTATTTTGCTCCTTACGGGCTACGGCGTGTCGCTGCTTTTGGAAAAAGACAGTGAGCAGTACACCTTTGAGAAACAGCTCGACTATCCGGTGGATAAAGTGTTTCCGATGTTTAATGATTTACAGCAGTTTGCCCGATGGAATGCCTTATTAAAAGGCTCTGAAACAGCGCAAACACACTTCTTTAGACCTTACCAAGGCAAGGGCGCTTCCTTAAGTTTTTCAGATCCAGAATCAGATCGGTTTCTTGAATTGTTTATTCGTTACCATAATCCAAACGCTACGCTTCGCTACCAACTCTTTGAGGGGACAGAAGGGCTGCCTTACACGATTGATTTAAAATTCATCGCGCCTAGTGCTGAAAAAACCACCATCCGTTGGAGCGTGAAAACGCCCAGCCGCTCGGTATTTAAAAGTGCTCTTAGCCGCTGGAGTCCTGAGGAGTTCGAAGGGCTCATGGACAAAAGCTTAAGTGAGCTCTTTGTTTTACTTAGTAATCGCGTGGATAGAGACCAGCTCCTTTCAAACATCACTTACGATTCTTTGATGGTTGAAGAGTTTGAAGGAGCCCTGCTTTTGGGGGTGAACGTGAGCGCGACAAACCGCAATGAAGCGCTTTTTAAAACAATCGTTTTGAATCACAACAAAACTTTTAATTTCATCACCACCGATTTAAAAAAGGATCAGGAGCAGTTTGGCTTTCCGGTCTTAGTGACTCAGGCCGCTCCGAGCAAAGCGAGTGAAGTGTCTTATTTTTACGGATTTCCAGTGAAACAGCGCATTGGACTTTCCGATAATAACTTTAGTTTCAAGACGCTCAATGCCTCAAAATCTTATGTGATTTATTATAAAGGACCGTATGAAAAAAGGCAGGCTGTTATTTCGAAATTAATTTCCAAAGCAAAGGCCGATTCGATGCGTTTTGGAGAACTTTCTCAGCGCTTTTTTGCCCCGCCTAGAGAAAATGCTGAGGTGAATTTAAAGCTCTCTTTACCCGTTTACCGCTAGAAAGTTTTGTGGGGAACTTTAAAGCAATTATTTTAGGTTTTTCTTTCCCCTTGGGTCATAGAAATTTATTAAATTTGTCTTCTAACATTTTATTGAACAGAAACTGTAAATAATGGATCGATTTTCCTTTTTAAACGCAGCGCATTCTCAACTCATTGAGGATTTGTACCAAAAATATTTAAAATACCCTGATTCTCTTGAGCCTTCTTGGAAGGCCTTTTTTCAAGGATTTGACTTTGCCATCGAGACTTATGGCGACGAGGCCCCAAGCGCTGTTGTTTCCAGCGCTCCTCAAAAAGCGGTGAACTCAACTCTTGCCCCAGGGCAGGGCGAGATTCCACAGGAAATTGTGAAAGAATTTAAAGTCTTAGATCTCATTAACACCTACCGTCAGCGAGGGCATTTGTATACCCAAACCAATCCCATTAGAGAACGCCGTCATTTTGAGCCCAGTTTGGAGATCGAAAACTTTGGCCTGAGCCAGGGTGATCTTTCCCTCAAATTTAACTGCGCCATGCAAACCGGCATGCCAAGTGCTGCAACGCTTCAGGAAATTATCACGCACCTAGAGAAGATTTATTGCGACTCGATTGGTGTGGAGTACATGCACCTCGATAGTGTGGAGGAGAAAACGTTTGTTCAACAATGGCTTCAAGTCAATGAGAACCATCCGACGCTGAGCGCAGAGGAAAAAACAGAAATTCTACACAAATTAAATCAAGCGGTGGCCTTTGAAAACTACTTGCACACGAAATTCGTGGGGCAAAAGCGCTTTTCACTCGAGGGGGGCGAATCCTTAATTCCAGCCCTTGATCAACTCATTACCCGCTCTTCCCAATTGGGCGTGGACGAGGTGGTCTTAGGCATGGCGCACAGAGGACGACTCAACGTGCTCACCAATATTTTCGGAAAATCTTACAAACAAATATTCTCAGAATTCGAAGGCAAAGAGTTCGAAGAAGATGTCTTCTCGGGCGATGTGAAGTACCACCTAGGATCTTCGAAAAGCATTGTCACTGCCAACGGCGAATCGGTTTCGATTAACCTAACGCCAAACCCGTCTCACCTTGAGACTGTGGGGTCTTTGGTGATGGGAATTTGCCGCGCGAAAGTGGAGCACCTTTATGCGGGAGACTACTCAAAAGTACTTCCAATTGTGATTCACGGAGACGGAGCCATTGCCGGCCAAGGCATCGTGTACGAAGTTGCCCAGATGATGAATCTTGAGGGGTACAAAACCGGAGGAAGTGTTCATATTGTAGTGAATAACCAAATTTCCTTTACCACCAATTATGTGGATGCCCGTTCCTCAACCTATTGTACCGATATTGCGAAGGTGACAAGTTCTCCTGTAATGCACGTGAATGCCGACGACGTGGAGTCTGTTGTGCACGCCATTCGCTTTGCGGCTGAATTTAGAGCTCGGTTTGGAAAAGACGTTTACATCGATCTTCTTGGCTACCGTAAATACGGTCACAACGAAGGGGATGAGCCGCGTTTCACGCAGCCGAATCTTTATAAAGCGATTTCAAAGCACCCAAATCCACGGGAAATATACAAAACCCAGCTTGTGAAGGAGGGGGTGGTTTCTGATGAGGTTCTAAAAGAAATGGAAGCGGCCTTTAAGGCCCTTTTAGATAAAGATTTCGATGCCTCGAAAGAAATTGAAAAGAATGTTATGGATATCTTTATGAGCGAAGCGTGGTTGAAATTCCCACTGAGCAAGCGCCGAGGAATCCAAGAGCCTGTTGATACAAGCTTTAATCTCGATACCCTAAAAGATTTAGCCGTTAAAATGGTTAGTCTTCCAAAAGATAAAAACTTCATTAAGAAGATCACCCGTTTGTTTGATCAAAGACTCAAGATGATTGAGACCAATTCTTTGGACTGGGCCATGGGAGAGTGGCTTGCTTACGCGAGCTTACTGCAGGAAGGTCACGACATCCGAATCTCTGGAGAGGATGTGGAACGGGGAACCTTTTCCCACCGTCATGCGGTTGTGAAAACGGAAGATACGGAGGAAGAATACGTGCCCTTAGCACAGATTAGTGCCACGCCCTTTAACATTTACAATTCGCACTTATCAGAGTATGGTGTGCTTGGATTTGATTACGGGTATGCCATGGCCTCCCCAAACACCCTAACTGTTTGGGAAGCACAGTTTGGCGATTTCATTAACGGTGCTCAAATTATAATTGACCAATACCTTGTGGCTGCTGAAGAAAAATGGAAAACGCAGAACGGACTTGTGATGCTCTTGCCACACGGTTCAGAGGGCCAAGGCGCTGAACATTCCTCAGCAAGATTAGAGCGTTTCTTAGGCCTTGCAGCCAATGAGAATATGGTGGTTGCCAACGTGACAAGCCCGGCAAACTTCTTCCACCTTTTAAGACGTCAGCTTAAATGGAACTTTAGAAAACCTCTTGTCGTGATGTCGCCTAAATCCCTCTTACGTCATCCAAAAGTCGTTTCGGCGATGGAGGATTTTGCGCAAGGGCACTTTCAGCCCATTATTGACGATATGAAAGTTGAGGCAAAAAATGTGAAGAAAGTGGTGCTTTGTAGTGGCAAACTGTATTTTGAATTACTGGCCAAGCAAGAAGAACTTTCTCGAGAGGATGTCGCACTCGTTCGTTTAGAGCAGCTTTATCCAATTCAAGAAGATATGATGGCGCAAATCCTTACTAAGTATAGCGCTAGAGAGGAGCTTATTTGGGCTCAAGAAGAACCAGAGAACATGGGAGCTTGGTCTTACATGCTTAGAAATTTCCGCAACGAGTCAATCGAAGTGGTGGCGCCTGTCGCCAGCGCATCGCCGGCACCAGGAAGCCATAAGATGTACGAAAACAACCAGAGCGATTTAATTAAACGCGTCTTCGCCTAGGATAAAATTGAAAAGCTGCTGAAAAATAATTTAATATAAATAACGAAAAAAAACATTCAAATATGTCAATTCTAGAAATGAAAGTTCCTTCACCGGGCGAATCCATTACTGAGGTCGAAATTGCAACTTGGTTAGTGAAAGACGGTGACTACGTAGAGAAAGACCAGCCTATTGCTGAAGTTGATTCTGATAAAGCAACCCTAGAGCTTCCAGCGGAAGAGAGTGGAATTATTACTCTTAAGGCGGAAGAAGGCGATTTGGTGGAAGTCGGTCAAGTGGTTTGTTTGATTGACCGCTCTGGAGTTAAACCAACTGAGGGCGCAACTGAGGCTCCCAAAGCTGAGGCTCCGAAAGTAGAAGCTCCTAAGACAGAATCCCCGAAACAAGAAGCGCCAAAGCCGGCCTCTTACGCGGCAGGAACTCCTTCCCCTGCAGCCAAGAAAGTCCTAGACGAAAAGGGCATTGAGGCCTCTAGTGTTCAAGGAACAGGAAGAGATTCAAGAATTACAAAAGACGATGCCGTTAATGCAGTTCCTTCTTTTGGGGCGGCTTCAGGTACCTCTGGGTCTAGAGAAATGACGACAACCAAACTCTCAATGCTTCGAAGAAAAGTAGCGAGTAGACTGGTTTCTGTGAAAAACGAAACTGCCATGCTTACGACTTTCAACGAAGTCGATATGAGCGAAATTTTTAGAATACGTAAGGCCCATAAAGAAGCCTTTATCGCAAAACACGGCATTGGACTTGGTTTCATGTCCTTTTTCACTAAGGCGGTAACCCGTGCTCTTCAACTGTATCCTGATGTGAACGCGTCTATTGATGGGGATTACAAAATAAATTACGACTTTGCAGATATTTCTATCGCGGTTTCTGGACCAAAAGGTCTTATGGTTCCTGTGCTTAGAAATGCGGAAAACATGAGTTTTAGAGGGGTTGAATCAAACATAAAAACGCTTGCAGATAAAGTGCGTGAAGGAAGCATCAGTGTAGACGAGATGACTGGAGGAACCTTTACCATCACCAATGGTGGCGTGTTTGGATCTATGCTCTCTACCCCAATTATTAACCCGCCGCAATCGGCCATCTTAGGAATGCACAACATTCTTCAAAGACCTGTAGCCATTAATGGGCAAGTAGAAATTCGTCCAATGATGTATTTGGCGATGTCTTACGACCACAGAATTATTGACGGAAAAGAATCTGTTGGATTCCTTGTGGCTGTAAAAGAAGCGATTGATAATCCTCTTGAATTCCTTCTTAATGGGGACGAGATTAAAGGTTTAGAACTCTAAATTAAAAGTCACGAAGACTTATATAAATCCTGCGAGCCGCTTAGGCCGCAGGATTTTTTTTGCTTTAATTTCAACTTAGGCAACCTTTTTGCAGCACAAAGGAAAAAGTGGAGATGGAGTCAAAAACGAGTTTTAATATTAAGGTGAGCGCCCGGCCTCAGTACGATAGTAAAAATAGTTACCCGTTGGAAAATCGGTTTGTCTTTCGGTACGATATTACAATTGAAAACATTGGCGCCGTACCAATGCAACTTCTTACTCGAGAGTGGCTGATTTACGACCTCGGGTTTGGCTTTACTCAGGTGAGCGGGGAGGGTGTTATTGGCCTTACACCAGTGATTTTACCGGGAAGTGACTTTAGCTATTTCTCCAATGTGATTCTAAGTTCAGGAGTAGGATTTATGAGTGGAACCTACGAGTTTAAGAACAATGTCACCGGTGAGCTTTTAGAGGTTGAAATCCCTAGATTTTCCCTTCACTCCCAGGTGCTTTGCAATTAGAGCGATTTAAAGGTTTTTAATGTTTTTTTGAAACAGGGGCTCGATTTCCTCGGTACGCGTTACGATAAGGCGCTCAAAGGCCATCAGCGAGAGCTTTGCGCAGACCTCGGCATCTTCACCCGCGCGGTGGTGCTTAAACTCCAATTGATGCGCCTGGGCTAAATTCTTAAGACTATAACTTCCAAGGCCTTTCCAAGAGCGTTTTGCAATTTGAATGGAGCATAAATACTTTAATTTCGGTGTGAACAGGCCATAATGCTCTAAGCTGGCTCTCATGACTCCGGCATCAAAGCTCGCATTGTGTGCGAGCACTAAATTCCCATAAAGGAGCTGGTAGATTTCATCCCAAATATCCGCAAAAGTGGGTGCAGTAGCCACATCCTTTGGCAGAATGCCGTGAACTGCGATAGTTCTCGGACTGAAATAGGGAAAACTTGGTGGTTTTATAAGCCATGTTTTCGTTTGGGCAATTTGCCCGTTTTCAACCACCGTGACGCCGAGCTCACAGGCCGAGCTGCGCTCATGGGTCGCGGTTTCAAAATCAATGGCACAAAAATTAATCATGGGCGCAAAGGGGTTTGACTTAACACAAGATACGCCCAGGGCTCTAAGGTGAGCGTCGGGTTCTCTTTAATGGACTTTGGAGCGGCCTTAAACACGTCTTGGTAGGTCCCAAGATCCTGCTTTAAGGAAAGTTCTAGGGAAAATGTTTGAGTGGTGGGACTTAGATTTACGATGGTGATGACTTTGTCGCCATTTTTCTCTCTTGCAAAACTAAGAACCCGGTCCATTTTTGTATTCTTAATACGCCGCAGCTGCCCGCCCCATTTTCCATTCCAAAGGGCCTGGTTTTCATGCTTTAGTTTAAAAAGTGTGGTGTAGATCGCTCTGTTTTCATGGGCTTTCCACTGGATTGGGTCCTTTTCAAAGAACGCTAAAGAGCGCTCAAGACCGGCCTCCTGTCCATTATACACTAGAGGCATTCCATCTAAAGTGGTCATTAAAACCATTGCGGCTTTTAGGCCCTCTTTAAAATTAAGGTATTGATTGCCTTCCCACGAGTTTTTATCGTGGTTATCGGTGAATTGAAGTCGGATTCCCTCTTTTGGAAAAATGGAAACATGCTCGGCGATATACCCCTCTGTAAGGGGATGAATCGGCGTGTTCTTAGTCGTAATGGTGTGAAGTGCACTGTAGAGTTCCCAGGCGTAGGTGGCATCAAAGGCCCGTCGGTGGAGCTCCTTATCTTGGGCCTCAGCCAAAAGAAACACCGGTTTGATCTGTTCAAGTTCTTTGCGGGCATTTTCCCAGAATTCGATGGGAACAAAACTAGCCATATCGGCCCGGTACCCGTCGATGTCAAAGGTTTCAACCCAATAGGTCAGGGCCTTTGTCATGTAGGCTCTAAGCTCTGGGTTTGAATAATCAAAATCAATAATATCCTCGTAATCGCGCCACGGCGTAGGCTCAAACTGCCCGTCAGGGCCTTTTAAATACCAACTTGGGTGGGCCTGGACAAGGGCGTTGTCCCAACTGCTATGGTTGGCTACCCAATCGAGAATCACATACATGCCTTGGGCATGAATGGCCTGCACCAGGCTTTTGAATTCCTGCTCACTGCCGAACTCTGGATTTACGCCTAGGTAATCTTTGACCGAGTAGTAGCTTCCAAGGCTGCCTTTTCGGTTCTTTTCACCAATGGGATGGATTGGCATGAGCCAAATGATATCGATGCCCATGGCTTTTAATTCAGGCAAGGCTTTTTCGACGGCTTTAAAAGTACCTTCGCTAGAGAATTGGCGAATGTTTAATTCGTAAAGCGTCGCGCTCTTGAGCCAAGAAGGGGAGTTTAGCTCCACGTAGGCCTTAGGCTCGTAGCGACTGTCCTTTTTTTGCGCCCATGTAAAGCTTGTAAAAAGAAGGAAGCTAAAAATAATAAGGCGATTGTAGAGGTTCATTTGTAAAAAAATTGAGCGGATAATTTACTTAAAACATTTGACTTTCTTTATAGAAAATGTTTGAATATAAGCCATTTACTCTGATAGAACCGCTTAATTTGATGCGGTCCCCGAGAGCGCCACGTTTGCTTTGCCTGGGCGTAAAATCCAAAATGAGCACGCGCCACGGCCCATAGGTGTGGAAAGCCTTCTTTAAAGCCAAAGCGAAGTCCCGCAATACCGTCTAGGCAGAGCCTGAAAAAAATCAGTCCAATTAAGGAAGGAAATGGGAGGTTTTTCAAAAGCATCGTTAGGTTGTTGCGAAAGTTCAAAAAGGTCTTTTGAGGACTTTGTTTGTTTAACGTGCCGCCTCCAACATGGTAAACTTTTGAGAGGCCGGTGTAATAGATTTTACGTCCGGCATTTCTCAGTCGCCAACAAAGGTCAATTTCTTCTTGGTGGGCGAAGAAGCGCGGGTCAAAACCGCCCTGAGCCCAGAAGTCTTTACTTCGAATAAAGAGACAGGCTCCCGAGGCCCAAAAGATTTCACACTCGTCGTCGTACTGGCCATGGTCTTTTTCTAATGTCTCAAATTTGCGTCCTCGGCAATACGGATAGCCTAAGTTGTCAATCAGCCCTCCCCCAGCGCCTGCAAATTCAAATGTATCGCGCGCGGCGTAGCTCAGGATTTTTGGCTGAATAGCCGCAACATCTGGTCGGGAATGAAAAAGTTCAAGTGGCGCATCAAGCCAATTAGAACAGACCTCCACATCAGAATTCAAGAGGCAGTAGAACCGGGCCTTAATTTTACTTAAGCCTTCGTTATATCCCCCGGCAAAGCCGTGGTTTATTGAATTCACCACCAGACCAATTTGCGGGTAATTTTCTTTTAAAAACGCTAGGGAGTCATCCGTAGAATCGTTGTCAATCACGTAAATTTGAGCGCCCTTCGAGTGTTCTACAACAAAAGGTAAAAAAGTTTCAAGCCATTTTTTTCCGTTCCAATTCAAAATGGCGATTGCTAAATCAGAGTTTGAAGTCATAAGTGAATAGGGGATTAAAGGCGCTGAAGAAAACTTTTTATCTCGTTTTTGTATTTCCAGCGGCGGTGCGACCAAAGGTAATTTGATGGCCTCTTGTTTATGGTGTTTTCAAGTAAATCATGAAATTTTTGCACCACTTCAAAGGGTCTAAAACGCTCTTGATCTGGATATATTCGCTTGTAGTTGACTTGGTAGTACCCGCGTTTCACTTTTTTCATGTCACAATAAATGAAAATTAGATCTTTTCGCGTGGCAAGTTTATCATACCCAATAAATACTGGGGTTTCCTGGTTTAGGAACTCTAGCCCCTTATCCACTTGCGATGAGTGTGGGGACTGGTCGGCTACAAACATATAGACTGAATCGCCATCGTTCGGATGGCTTAAAATATGTTTGATCACGTCTCGATCCTCGAGAGACTGGTTATTAAAGCGGTTCCTTATTTTTAAGATTTGCGCGTCCCAAAAAGCGTTGTTGATTCGTCGGTAGACTGGGAAGGAGTGGGTTTGGGGAATGACCGTAATAAGGGCAGAGATCCACTCCCAGTTAAACACATGGCCGGCTAAGAGTATGACGTTTTTGCCCTCGACTTTGGCCTCGTGAAATAGAGCTTGATTAATATGTTGCACACGAACTCGAAGCTCACGCTCACTGAGCGTTGCAAGCTTTACGGTTTCGACTAAATAATCTATGAAGTTTTTGAAAAACGCTTTTTGAATAGTCGTAATTTCGTTTTTACTCTTGTGAGGGAATGCGTTTTCTAAGTTTGTTCTAACAATTTTTTTTCGGTACCCAATGAAGTAATAGTTAAGGAAATAAAACGCATCCGACATGCCATAGTGCATCCAGAGGGGCAGTTTTGAGATCCAGCGAAATAAGCCTAGAATTACCGTCATAACAAACGCAAATTTAAGAATTAAATCCACGTGCGCCTAAGGACTAAAATAAAAGCTGTATTTTTGACTCAAATATGACCTAATGAAATTGAAAAAGAGTAAAATTTTAGCCCTTGGGCTTCTAACTTTCGCCCTGTTTTCTTGTGAAAAGAAGACCTCGGACACCGTCACTACTAGGGGGCTTAGTGACACTATTCAAGTCGTTGAAGATAGCGCAGCTCTGGCAGAGAAGCGAAAAGCAGATCAAATTAAAGAGAAGGCCGCACTTCCTAAGCCGTACGACGAGACGCAGGATGCGGAGAAAAAAATCAAAGAACTGGTGGTGCAAGCCCAGAAAGAAAATAAAAACATTATCCTTCAAGCCGGTGGAAACTGGTGCATCTGGTGCCTTCGTTTTAATCAGTATGTGCAAACCACCCCTGAATTAAAAGAAATTATTGACCAGAACTATCTCTACTACCACCTGAATTATTCGCCTAAGAATAAGAATGAGAAGGTTTTTGCAAGTTACGGGAACCCTGGGGATACCTACGGATACCCCGTGTTTATTGTGCTTGACAAAAATGGAACCCAAATCCACACCCAGGAAAGCGGGAGTTTAGAACAAGATAAAGGCTACAGTCTTGAAAAGGTCAAGGCCTTTTTCAACGCATGGAAACCAAAGGCTTAAGGGCCAAAAATCGGATACTAAAAGGGGCTAACTTCAAAGTTAGCCCCTTTTTATTTGGAATTTCTAGACTTGGAAAAGTCTTTTTATCCATTGAAGTTTGGCTGGTGAGTAGGGCGGGTACTTGATAGAGGGTTCCCCCCAAGTGACGCGTTTTAAAATAGATTTCTCATGAGAGAACGCCTTAAAGCCAGACGCACCGTGGTAATTGCCTAGTCCAGAATTTCCCACACCGCCAAAGGGCAAATTTGGATTGGTTAGGTGCATCACGACATCATTGATGCAGCCGCCACCAAAGGAAAGCTGGGTCAAAAAGGCCTTTTTTTCGTCGGCTTTCTCAGAAAAGAGGTAGGCGGCTAGCGGTTTTTCCCCCTGTAGTACCGTAGAGAGTGCCTCGTTGTAAGAGTTGAATGAAATTACCGGGAGAATTGGTCCGAAAATTTCTTCTTGCATTATGGGGCTACTCAGCGCTACATCCCTTAAGATGGTGGGCTCAAAGTAGAGGGACTCCTCTTTAAGAGTTCCCCCATAATAAATGGACTGACCTTCAAGAAGCGCTTCAAGGCGTTTAAAATGAGAGACCGAAATAATCCGGGTATAATGCGGGCTTTGGGGCTCGTAGCAAAAAAGCTTGAGGTAATGGGCTGCATGCGCCAAAAACTCGGATTCAACCGCCTTATCCACAAGGATGTAATCCGGTGCAACGCAGGTTTGACCCGCATTTAAAAATTTGCCCCAAACGATCCGTTTTGCAGCGACTTTTAAATTGCAGGAGCGCGTAACAATGGCAGGGGATTTTCCGCCAAGTTCAAGAACGACCGGGGTTAAATGCTTAGCCGCCGCTTGGTAGACAATCTGGCCTACTTTGGAGCTTCCCGTAAAAAAGATCTTATCCCATTTGAAGTCTAAAAGGGCGCTTGAACATTCAATTGCTCCCTCTGCGCAGTAGAAGTAATGGGATGAGAAGGTGCTATTAATCAGATTCGCGAGCTGAGCCATCGTGTGCGGCGCGTGTTCACTGGGCTTAAGGGTTAGCGTGTTTCCAGCGGCCATCGCTGCAATGGCAGGGCAAAGGGCAAGTTGAATTGGGTAATTCCAAGGGGCCATTACTAAAACGCAGCCTAAGGGCTCGCTAAGGATGCGGCTGCTGGCTGGAAGGTTTGCTATATTCGTGGAGACCCGCCTTGCTCGAGCGAGGGATGAAAGGTTTTTAAGGTAGTAGTTAATCTCGCTGTAGACCATGGAAAGTTCCGTAGTAAAGGTGTCAAATGGCGATTTGCCAAAATCCTTTTCAATGGCCTGATAAAGTAAGGCCTCATTCTTTTTTAACATGGAAAGAAGCAGCTCGAGCTGAATTCTTCTGAATTTTAAATCTTTCGTTTTATGCGATTGAAAAAAAGTTCTTTGCGCGCGGATTATCTCTGTGGTTTTCATTAGATTTATAAGCTAAAGGGTAAAAATAGCGAATTTTCGCCCATTCTTTTAATAACCAAATAGGAAAACAAAATGAACTTTGAAAATAAAACGGTCCTCATTACCGGTGGGGCCTCAGGAATCGGTAAAATAATGGGACGCAAAAGTCTTGAACGGGGCTGTAAAGCGCTTATCATTTGGGATCTAAATGAACAGGCTGCTTCTGAGGTTTCTAAAGAATTTCAGCAATTTGAGGGGAAGGTCTATACGTATAAGGTGGATGTTTCAGTGCCGGAGCAGATTTCTCAGACTGCCCAGCGCGTTTTGCAAGAGCATGGGGTAGTGGATGTTCTTATAAACAACGCGGGAGTCGTCTTTAAGGGTTATTTTCATGAAAATACAGTGAGTCACATTGAGCGCTCCATGGAGGTTAATTCACTTGGGCCTATGCTTCTTACTAGGGCGCTACTGGGGGAGATGATCGCTCAGAAAAGCGGCTCGATATGTAATATTGCATCCTCTGCGGGTCTCATAGCAAACCCCAAGATGGCTGTGTATGCTGCCTCTAAGTGGGCTGTGGTAGGTTGGAGTGACAGTCTTCGTCTCGAGATGCAGGAACTTAAAACTCAGGTGCATTTAACGACGATTATGCCGTTTTTCATTAATACAGGCATGTTTGACGGGGTAAAATCCAAAGTGTTACCCATTCTTGATCCGGAAAAAACCTCTGAGAAAATTATGCGTGCCATTGAAAAGCAAACGGCGCTTCTTGCTTTGCCTTTACCGTACTGGTTTATTCGGCTTTCGCAAGGAATTTTGCCTCAAAGACTCTATGAATGGGTGATGCGCGATGGGTTTGGAATCTACGACACGATGACGGGGTTTACAGGACGCGCCACAAAATAGGACCTACCATTTGCGCCGCTTCACATAAATGTACGTGATGCCTACGAGGATTGCCATGGCAGTCAAAACCCCAATATACCCATAAGGGCTATTGAGCTCTGGCATGTGTTTAAAGTTCATGCCGTAGAGTCCCACAATAAAACTTAGAGGAAGAAAGTACATGGAGTAAATGGCAAGAACTTTCATGACATAATTCGCTTTCTGATCGGCAATGGCTAAAAATAGGGATATGAGGCTGGTGATTTGAGACTGCAGGTGCTCAAAATCAGCCATGACATCCACATATTTATCATGAAGGTCGGTAGCTTTGGTGGTGGAAAGGTCCAGATTGGAGAATTTCTCAATCCACTGGGAGAAGTTATTTAGGATGCGGACACTAAGTCCAATCTTGCGCTTTAGTTTATAGAGCTCGCGAAGTTGGATTGCCCGGTCGGCCTTTCTTAGAAAAATCTGATCTTCTTTTTTATTTATGAGTTCGAAGAGTTCTTGGGATTTGCCATCAAAACTTTTGATAACGTCCACGGCAAGTTTTAAAAGAATCTCTTGCGCCCGATAGGTTTTGCCTGGCGCTTCGAGTTGTTCTCTTACATTTCGGATGCAATTGCTTTTGCTCTGATGAACTGTAATAAGTTTTGAATCGACTAAAAATACCCCGAGGCTCGAGGACACATAGCTTATGGTATGGTGGGCATGATTTTTAGAATCCACGCTTTCCCGAAGTAAGAAAAACTCGAGCTTTTCATCCACTTCGTATTTTGGTAAATGGTTAGGATCCATTACATCATCTAGAAGCAGATGGTCTATACCAAAGTCCCTATGTAAGGTTTCTAAATCGTCTCTGCTTGGATTTTCAAAATCGAGCCATTCAGACTTTTCGTTTTTGTACAGCGATTCACTAGGCATAGGGCATTCTGCATTTTAAGAGTTTAGAAAATTGCTCGGAACTAATTTAATACAAAAATAGGCAAACTCGCCAAAAAAAATGTGGGATTTCCTCTAAAGTGCTTAGAACCTTACAGGTAGAGTAGGAAAGTTCACGCTTTAAAGTACTGAAATTTGGGGCTACGGCCTACTAGTGGAAGAGCTTCTTAGGGCTAGCCGATAAGAAAGCATGGGCGATAGCTCTGAGGGCGCGTGTTTTTTTTTCTTATATTTACAAGGGAATGTCGGGTTGAACTAAAGAGAGATTTCTTTTTTTTAAACCGACACAAGCACGTGAAAGTCCATTGACTGGAGCGCGAGATAAGACTTACAGAATTCACTAGATCGATAAACCAACAAATGAATATGATACGAAGCATCATTAAAGGAACCGGACACTATGTACCAGAAAATGTGGTGACCAATGAGGACCTATCAAAAATAATGACCACGAGCGACGAGTGGATCACCGAGCGTACCGGAATTAAGGAGCGTCGACACCGTAAGGAGCGCAACGATGCTCAGGAAACGACTTCCTATTTAGGTCTAAAAGCCAGCGAAATGGCTCTAGAAAATGCCGGCTTGACGGCAAAAGATCTTGATTTTATCATTTTTGCAACGTTGTCTCCGGACTACTTTTTCCCAGGGTGCGGCGTGCAAATCCAAGAAGCTTTGGGCTGTGATACCATTGGCGCTTTAGATGTCAGAAACCAATGTTCAGGTTTTATCTACGCCTTAAGTGTGGCCAATGCGTTTATTAAATCAGGCACTTACAAGAATATTTTAGTCGTTGGCGCAGAAGTGCATTCCTTTGGGCTCGACTTCTCAGATGAAGGTCGAGGCGTCTCCGTAATTTTTGGCGATGGGGCTGGAGCGGTCATCTTATCCAAAGCGAGCGACCATGAGAAAGGGGATGTGCTTGCCTTCAACATGCATTCTGAGGGAAAACATGCTGAGGAGCTTTCTACTAAATTCCCGGGTTCAAAATTCGGTTGGAGCGACCGCATGCGTCTTGAACCCGAGGCGGTAACCAACGCAGAAATTTACCCTAATATGAACGGGAATTTTGTTTTCAAACACGCCGTAACCCGTTTTCCAGAATCCATGCTTGAGGCACTAGAATCGGCTGGAAAGACCTTGGAAGATCTCGATCTATTTATTCCACACCAAGCCAATTTACGTATTGCTCAATTCGTGCAAAAGAAACTAGGACTTAAGGATGATCAGGTTTTTAACAACATTCAGAAGTATGGAAATACCACGGCTGCTTCAATTCCTTTAGCCTTTTCAGAGGCTGTAAGTGAAGGGAAGGCGAAGCGGGGAGACTTAGTTCTACTTACCGCTTTTGGAAGTGGATTTACGTGGGGAAGTGTGCTGCTTGTCTATTAAATGCAGCGCTTTTAGAGAAACTAAAGAACACCTTGATTTTTACAATCAAGGTGTTATTTACTTAGGGGTTGTACTACTTATTTTTTACTTCTTGGTCAGTTTATACTTCGGGTCAAATTCGCGATCACTGATCGATATCACCTGGTAGAGGTGGCCTTCCCCTACAAAGTAAATGAACTCAGGCGTTGAACCATTGGATCCCTCTGCTGAAAGCGTAATATACGATCCGTTTGGACTGAACTTAAGAGTTCCATTTTCTTCATATTCACGGCCTTGATCCGTCTCTGCTCCTTCATAGACTTGGTGAAGGGTGTAGGTGTTATCTAAATTTAAGGTCAGTGTGGTTTCAATCCCACTGCATGAGGCGCACGGAAGGGTGCCCTGGTAACTTCCTTGCCAATCTAGGGCGTTCTGCGTGGTGTCCCCAAGAGCTAGGGTCTGGGCAGTAGATGAATCCTCGAGGGCGGCTGAGGTAATGGTATCCGCTGGATCTTCTGTCGGTTGGGTCGGCTTTGGTTGACAGGCGGTGAGAGCCAGTAGTAAACCAGTCGTAAGACTAAGGAATTTCATAATAGGGGTTCTTTTGCTCTAGTGGTTCAAATACTATGCTAAAGTTTCAAGACTCTTGAAATTCGACCTTATAACAACAAAAAGCCGCTCCCTAGTATAGGAAGCGGCTCAAAGAATGTTGCATTAATAGGCTTAGCCTAAAAATGGGTATTTGTAATCTTTTGGCGATACAAAGGTTTCTTTTATTGAGCGCGCAGACACCCAACGAAGAAGATTCATCTTGGAGCCTGCTTTGTCGTTTGTTCCAGAAGCTCTTGCGCCTCCAAAGGGCTGCTGACCTACGACAGCACCTGTTGGTTTATCGTTGATGTAGAAGTTACCTGAAGCGTTTTCAAGCGCGTGGTAGGCTTCTGCGATCGCGTAACGGTCTTGCGCGAAAATTGCTCCTGTTAAAGAGTAAGGTGATGTTTGGTCCACAAGCTCTAGGGTTTCTTCCCAAGCTTTATCTTCGTAGATGTAAACAGTTAGAATTGGGCCGAAAATTTCTTCAACAATACTTTCATATTGAGGATCGGTGGTTTCGATAACCGTAGGGTGAACAAACCAGCCTTTTTTAGAGTCACACTGCCCTCCGAAAACGACTTTAGCGGATTTTGAAGCTTGTGCTCTCTCAATATACCCTTTGCATTTATCAAAGGATTTTTGGTCGATTACAGCGTTTACAAAGTTGGAAGGATCCTCTGGAGAACCGACTTTTACAGTCTTTAATTGCGCGTCCATTACTTTTTTAACGTCTTTCCAAAGGGATTTAGGAATATACGCTCTTGAAGCCGCAGAACATTTTTGTCCCTGGTATTCAAAAGCACCTCTTACAAGGGCCGTGGCAACAGCCTCGACATTAGCGGAAGGGTGGACCATGACAAAGTCTTTTCCACCAGTTTCTCCGACAATTCTTGGGTAGGTTTTGTACTGGTCAATATTTGCTCCAATTGTTTTCCACATACTCTGGAATACAGGCGTAGATCCCGTAAAGTGAAGACCTGCAAAATCAGGATGGGCAAGAACTTGCTTGGCCGTTTGTGCCCCGTCTGTAAAGACCATGTTAATAACACCGGCAGGAAGACCTGCCTCAGTTAAGACTTCCATAATAACGGTAGCCGAGTAAATTTGCATGTTAGAGGGCTTCCATACGACGACATTCCCCATTAGAGCCATACAAGTTGGAAGGTTTCCTGCAATTGCCGTAAAGTTAAACGGGGTAATTGCAAAACAAAATCCTTCGAGTGGTCTGTATTCTGAACGGTTCCAAATGCCTTCGTCAGACACCGGTTGTTCGCTGTAAAGTTCGGTCATGAATTCCACGTTAAAACGTAAAAAATCGATGAATTCGCAAGCGGCATCAATTTCAGCTTGGTGCACATTTTTGCCTTGCCCAATCATGGTGGCCGCATTTAGCTTGTCACGGTACGGTCCAGCAAGAAGATCGGCTGCTTTTAAGAAGATCGCTGCGCGGTGTTCCCATCCAAGAGCATTCCATTTTTCTTTTGCATCAAGGGCCGCTTTAATGGCGCTGTCCACGTGTTTCATGTTCCCTTGGTAATAAACCCCAAGGTCGTGCTTGTGGTCCTGTGGTGAGGAGATTCTCACTTCGGTTTTCGTGGTAATTTCTTTTCCACCAATGACCATTGGGATAGCCACTTTTTCTTTCCACATTTTCTTATAGGTGGCAATGAGGGATTTAACCTGCGCAGATCCTGGTTCGTAAGTTCTTACCGGTTCATTCACTGCGAATGGCACCTGAGAAATAGCTTTAGACATATTTGTATTGATTTAAATTAAATGAAGTTTTACAAAGTTAAGGGATTTTAATGAAAAGGCAAAGTTTAATAAGGCCAAGAACTATTCCCTTTTCGAATCCTTAGGGCGCAAGCGTTCTAGAGAATTTAGGGCAAAAAAAATCCGCCTTAATTTCTTGAAATTAGGCGGATTCTCTATTTTAAATAAGCGACTTAGTCAAGTCCTCCTTTGCGGGTAGGTTCAACGACTTTAGGCCATTCCATCACGTTCCCTGTTCGTGGATTGATTGGAAGGTTTATTTTTTGATTGGAAGATTTTTCTGGATCTTCACTTGCCATGTAGGTCAAGATTGAAATTAATGCCACATTTGATTTTACATCATCGAAGACAATTTTATCATACGTGTCTCTTTGGGTGTGCCACGTGTAGTTCCCGTAAGCCCAATTTAAAGAGCCTAACATGAAGGCTGGGGCTCCTGCGGCAACAAACGACGCGTGGTCACTTCCTCCCCCGCCAGGCGTTCCTGGGAAAGTGAAGTTAATTCCTCGTGTAAGCTTTGACGGGGCAGCACTAAACCAACGGCCTAAATAATCGTAGGCGTTTAAGAATCCTTGCCCGCTCACGTTTTGAATCCGTCCGGTTCCGTTGTCTTGGTTAAATACGGCTTGAATTCCGTCCATTTGGTCTTTGTGGGCAGACACATACCCGCGTGAGCCGTTTAGTCCCTGCTCCTCACTTCCCCATAGTCCGACAATAATGGTCCGCTTTGGGTTAGGGTAGTGCTTTTTAAGGATTCTGGCCACTTCCATCATGGTAATGGTTCCTGTACCGTTGTCGGTTGCACCCGTTCCGCCATCCCAAGAATCAAGGTGAGCGGAAAGAATTATGTATTCGTTTGGTTTTTCTGTTCCTTTGATTTCAGCCACCGTGTTGAACGTAGGGGCCATACCATGGTCCTTGCTCGAGGTGTTGATCGTTAGTTTTGGCGTGATTCCGTTTTCAAGTAAACGGTAGAGTTGTCCGTAATCTTCTAAGGATACATCGACCACAGGAATCTTCTTAGTTCCTGCGGAGAATATTTTATTTACACCAAACCCACGGCTCCAGTTACTCCATACAAGACCTGCAGCGCCCGCCTCTTCAAAAGGCTTATTTAAGGTTCTCCAAGAAAGTCCCATAACGCCAAGGCTTTCATTCCAGGCCTTATTCTGGGCTTGCGATCTCTCGACGTAGGCTTTATAAGACTCTTCCGTTGCAAATTCTTTCCAGTTCGCCTCTGGTCTTCCTGTCGGTTGGTACTGAGACACCATCACGAGTTTTCCTTTAACCTGTGGCAGCCACTTTTCGAACTCTGCTTTTGTTTTGAATATAGGAAGCATAATGACCTCTGCCGTGACGCCTTTTGCGCTCGTGGCTGGACTAAAGGCAAGTTGCATTGCTTCTAAGGATTTTACGTACGGATAAACCATGGTGGTAGAGGAAGTCCCTCGTTCCCATGATTTCCATTCGCCCCACTGCTCGTTTGTGGCTTTTATGCCCCAAGTGCCGAACTTAGCGACGGCCCAATCGTGCGCCTGCTGCATCTTTGGACTGCCTACAAGTCTAGGTCCAATACCGTCTAATAGTTCAAACGCTAGAGACTCAAGTTGAGAGTTTTCATAGGTTTCTTTCATGATTTTATCAACCGTAGCCTGCTGATTTTGTGCGGCTACGACGCCCACAGCAAGGGAAAGGGATACTGTAAAAATTTGTGTAAATTTCCTCATTAATTAAATTTTTGATGAAGATATTAATTTTTTTGAAATATTTCACTCGAAATAGGCTAACAATGCCTCTTTTGAATTGTTTTTAGCCGTGGAGGATTGATCCTAAGAAAATAAATATTCCTGCTTCCTTAGGTTTGAAAAAAACAAAATTCCGTAACTTTACGTTTTAATACTTATTATTTATGACCTCAAAAGAAAAAGTGGCTTTACTTCGAGCGGAGATGAAAGCTAAAAATATTGATGCCTTTGTGGTGTTTTCAGCGGATCCCCACATGAGTGAATACCTACCCGAGCAGTGGAAAGAACGTGCTTGGCTTTCTGGATTTACTGGGTCTGCAGGCTTTGCTGTGGTAACGCAGGATAAGGCTGGTGTGTGGACTGACGGACGTTACTTTATTCAAGGCCCAAAGGAACTTGAAGGGTCTGATTTTAAACTCATGAAAATGGGTGTAGAGGGTGTGCCTGATTACGTAACGTGGCTCAAATCAGAAGTTAAAGAAGGGGGAAGTGTTGCGCTAAACGCCCTTGCGACTGCCCACAGCCATTGGGAAGAAATGACCCACGGGTTAAAAGAGAAAGCTATTACGGTGGTGGACCTTCCACTCTTAGAGTCTGTTTGGAGCGAGCGTGGCGCCGAGGTAAAAAATCCTGTGTTTGTGCATCCACTCGAGCGCGCTGGACAAAGTGTTGAAGACAAGCTTATCGCGATTCGTGAAAAGATGACTCAGAAGAATGCCTCGCTGCATGTGATTGCAAGTTTAGACGATGTCGCGTGGACTCTTAATCTTAGAGGAAGTGATCTGGAATGTAATCCGGTCTTTTTAGGCTATGTAGTCATTACAAAGCAAAGCGCTCTTCTATTTGTAGATGAGTCCAAAGTGGACCAGGAGGTAAGGGCTCACCTTGAGGCGTCCGGTGTGCAAATTAGGGCCTACACGGAATTTTATAACTATTTAATCGCAATAAAAGGGGAGTCGGTTTTACTCTCTCCAGCAAGCAACCAAGCCATCTTTGTGGCGCTTGCAGGAAATACAATCATCGAGGCACCTGTGCCTGGAAACTTAATGAAAGCCGTTAAGAATGAGGCGGAACTCGAAGGCTTTAGAACCGTCATGGTACGCGATGGTGTGGCGATGGTGAAATTCCTTCATTGGTTGACAACCAGCGTAGGGACTGAAGTTATGAGCGAGTACTCGATCGCTCAAAAGTTAGAAGGCTTTAGAAGAGAAGGAGAAAATTTTGTGGGATTAAGTTTTGGTAGTATTGTAGGCTACAAGGGCAATGATGCTATTCCGCATTATTCCCCTTCTGAAACAGCGAGTGAACTTGTTGAAGCGAAAGGAAGTATCCTAGTTGATTCTGGAGGCCAATACCTAGAAGGCACCACAGATATCACCCGTACGTTTCCTCTGGGCGAAGTAAGTGAGGCTTATATTAATGACAGCACGCTTGTCTTAAAAGGAATGATCCGTCTTTCACGCGTGAAATTTCCCAAGGGAACCAAGGGTGTGCATTTAGATGCCATTGCAAGGTTACCCCTATGGATGGAAGGCAAAGAATACAACCATGGCACTGGCCACGGCGTGGGAAGTTTTATGAATGTTCATGAAGGTCCACAGAACATTCGTAAGGATATGAATTTTCAAGAGTTAATTCCTGGCATGGTTGTCTCGAATGAGCCAGGGCTATATATAGAGAATGCGTACGGAATTCGTCATGAGAATTTAATTGCGGTTAAAAAATCACAGACCACTGACTTTGGTGAGTTCTATGAATTTGAGACCCTTACGATTTGTCCATTCTTCAGCTCAGCGATTAAGAAAGAGCTTTTAGATGCCGAGGAGGTTCAGTGGCTCAATAGCTACCACCAGTGGGTGAGCGAGAAGCTTTCGGGGCACCTTTCTGGCGATGTGAAAGAATGGTTCTTGCAGCTGGTGCAGCCAATCTAAATAACGCCTTACAGTAGAGATCAAAAGTCACCTTGCAAAAGGTGACTTTTTTTTAAACGATGTAAAAACAAAAAACCACTAAAAGCCTAAGCTCTAGTGGTTTTTCTATCGTTGTTGTCTGAATTACCTTATCTCTTTGTGTAAGGAGCGTCTTTAACTCTCGCTTTTTTACCTCTAAGATTTCTGAAGTAGAAAATTCTAGCTCTTCTAACTTTACCTCTACGGTCAACTTCAATTTTTTGAAGTGCAGGAAGGTTAAGTGGGAATACTCTCTCAACTCCAACATCGCCACTCATCTTACGGATCGTGAATGTTTTAGTTAAGCCTGTTCCTCTCAACTGAATGACGGTTCCTTTGAAGAACTGAGTTCTTGTTTTAGCACCTTCTTTAATTTCGTAATACACAGTGATGGTGTCACCGGCCTTGAATTCTGGGAATTCGTTTTTCGTAATGTACTTATCTTGTACGTACTTTAATAAATCCATTTTTAATAAATAAAAATCTGTTAAGCTAAGCAACGTGCACGTCCTTCGTCAGAGGTTGGTTAACGGTGTGCAAAAATACGACAAAATTTTTATTAACCAAACATTTCATTTACAATATTTTAATATTTCAAGTCTTTATAAGTCCTACCCTTAATTATAGTCGTATGTACTAAAAATTCTATTTTAATACTTATAAGTCACACTTCATAATTTCCCTTACGAAACGCTGCTGTAGCGATGTAATGAGTTGCCGCGACCAGTATATTTTATGTAATCAGAGTAGCTCGAAAAACCAAAGACTTGAACGATTTTGCCGCTGGAACCATCAATTTTTCGCCTTGGATAGCTGGGCTCTCCCTTGCGGGGTCGCCTGCTCTTTTAACAAGAGTTGTGGCTTTAGAAGGCGCCCTTTCATTGTTACTTGCAATGCAATTTACCCCGAGTATTAAAAACCCCCTTGGTGAAAAATCAGATAAAAAAGTCAGGCAATTATACGCCCTATGAGCGAAGAAGAAGTGGTAGAAAAGGTGATGCTTAAGAAACAAGCTGTAAAAAGTTTCGTTTCGATTGAGAAATTAGGAGAAATTGCCGTATTTTTAGCTGCACAGAATGCAACCACCGTTCCCGGCTCCACATTGACTTTGGACGGAGCTTGGAGTGCACAATAAAAGTTAAGATTATGATCGATAAAAGAGTTAAAAATGCCAAAGAAGCCATCGCCGGTATTTCCGATGGAATGACCTTAATTATTGGTGGATTTGGACTATGTGGAATTCCGGAGAATTCAATCAACGCGCTAGTCGAAAGCAACGTGACAGGGTTAACTTGTATTTCAAATAACGCCGGAGTAGATGACTTTGGTTTGGGACTGCTTTTGCAAAAAAAGCAAATCAAAAAAATGATTGCTTCCTACGTTGGCGAAAATGCCGAATTTGAAAGGCAAATGCTTACTGGTGAACTCGATGTAGAACTGACCCCACAAGGAACGTTGGCCGAAAAATGCCGCGCAGCTCAGGCGGGTATACCCGCATTCTACACGCCAGCCGGATACGGTACAGAAGTGGCTGAGGGAAAGCAGGTCCAAGAGTTTAATGGCAAGATGCATATTTTGGAACATGCTTTTAAAGCAGATTACTCGATTGTAAAAGCTTGGAAAGGCGATCATGCCGGAAATTTGATTTTCAAAGGAACCGCCAGAAATTTCAACGCCCCAATGGCAGGAAGTGGGAAAATAACCATCGCCGAAGTGGAAGAACTGGTAGAACCAGGGCAACTCGACCCCAATGAAATCCACATTCCCGGAATTATGGTCCAACGGATATACCAGGGAGAAAAATTTGAAAAAAGAATTGAACAGAGAACGGTTAGAAAAAGAAATTAACAGTTCAGAAACGTTCACTTTATCAAAAAACACCGCCAAAGATCGACGCTTTGGCGGTGTTTTTTAGTCAATAGAAATGGGTTTTAGCCCTTATTTTAATAGGTCTATCTTTCGTGCATAGCCACGAAGAGCAAATCAACTCGTTAATTAAATAACCTTCTGCACTATTTTCGCTCCCCAATTTGCTGCCTCCACATCGCGTAATACAACCCTTTTTCTTCTAATAGGTCTTTATGGGAGCCGGTTTCGATAACGTTTCCTTTTTCTAGAACAAAGATCGTATCAGCGTGCATAATGGTTGATAGGCGGTGGGCGATTAAAACTGTAATCTGTTCCTTCTGTGCAGAAATCTCGCGGATTGTAGAGGTGATTTCTTCCTCGGTAATACTGTCTAAAGCGGAAGTGGCTTCATCAAAAATTAGTAAATGGGGCTTTCTCAGAAGTGCTCTTGCAATGGCAATTCTTTGTTTTTCACCGCCGCTTAATTTAAGTCCACCTTCGCCGATAATGGTTTCAAGGCCATTGTCTGCGCGGTTAATTAAGCCCGTTGCGCTGGACTTTTCTAAGGCCAATTGAATTTCTTCATCACTCGCATTTGGATTCACGAAGAGTAGGTTTTCTTTGATGGTTCCAGCAAATAGTTGGGTGTCTTGGGTCACGAATCCAATCTGATTGCGCAGCTCGTCAAAATCAAATTCATTTCCGTTGATGTTATTGTAAAAGATAGCGCCTTGTTTTGGGCGGTATAAGCCGACCAATAATTTTACAAGTGTGCTTTTTCCCGAACCACTTGGACCAACAAACGCGATGGTTTCTCCACTATTCACCTTAAAGGAAATGGCATTTAAAGCTTTATAGGAAGTGGATTGATGTTGAAATGAAACGGTGTCAAACGCGAGTTTTTCGATTGCACCAATTTTTTTCGGAGTATGCGGCTTTTCTTCTGCCGGCTTTTTCATAAGCGTGTCAAAGTTATGAAGCGAAGCTTGAGCTTCACGGTAGGAAATAATGATGTTTCCAATTTCCTGCATAGGTCCAAAAATAAAGAATCCGTAAAACATTAAGGATAAATACTGTCCTGGGGTCACGATATCTTTAAAAATAAGAAAAAGTAAAGTGAAGGTAATCATCTGTTGCAGAAAATTCACCATCGTTCCTTGAATGAAACTTAATGAGCGGATGCTTTTTACTTTGCGAAGTTCTAATCCTAAAATTTTGTATGTATTGCTATTGAGGCGTTTAACTTCCTGTGTGGTTAAACCTAAACTTTTTACAATCTCGATATTTCGTAAGCTTTCCGTTGTACTTCCGGCCAAACTATTGGTTTCTGCAACAATTGTTTTTTGAATGTTTTTAATTCGTTTACTGAGAAAATTTGTGATGAAGGAGATAATTAATATTCCAATGACGTAGACCGGCATAATGGACCAGTGAAGCTGAATAGCGTAGATTGAAACAAATATAATACTCACTAAAATTCCAAAGAAAATATTAATGAAATTGGTGATAAATTTCACCGAGTCTTCTCTTACTTTCGTTAAAATCGATAAAGTTTCGCCACTTCTTTGATCCTCAAATTCCTGAAATGGCAGTGCCATGGAATGTT
The DNA here is from genome assembly GCA_002319955.1 of Flavobacteriales bacterium UBA1694. Lineage (GTDB taxonomy): Bacteria > Bacteroidota > Bacteroidia > Flavobacteriales > Weeksellaceae > Planobacterium_A. The sequence continues at coordinate 30,254 of DCJS01000038.1, read as the reverse complement.
GCAGTCCATCGGTGAAAATATTTGCACCAAATTTTTGAGTAATGACATTTACGACATAGTCTTGAAATGCTTTGGCAATTCGACTCACCATGGCGGTTGCGATAAGTAAACCTAGAAAATAAAATACCCCGTGGTAAATTGAGGTTCCATAAAAATACTCGTTTAAGGTTCTGGGCAGCTGTTCTTCCGTATCGAAAAATTTTGGATGCGTGACAAGCTGATCTAAGATATTTCCTGTAATCGCAGGGCCGAACAAAGAAAATACCTGGTTGACTGTTGCCAAAGCTAAAGATAAAATCAGAAGCCATTTATGTGGTTTTAAATAGTGAAATAAAGTTTTCATTTATAAATTCAAAAAAATAATTATGCAAAAGTACAGTTATTAATTGTTTGTTTCGAGGTTACGGTAGATTGTCTTGATTTTCTTTGGATAGGAAGTGGAAAAGCAATAAATTGCAGTTAAACTTACTAATTATGCTCACAAAAGAACAGATTGCCCAGAGAATTTCGAAAGAAGTAAAAGACGGGTATTATGTCAATCTAGGAATTGGTATTCCAACGTTGGTTGCCAACTATGTTTCGCAGGATCTGGCCGTTGAATTTCAAAGTGAGAATGGCGTACTTGGTATGGGTCCATTTCCCTTTGAGGGCGAAGAAGATGCCGATTTAATCAATGCGGGAAAACAGACCATTACCACGCTTCCAGGGGCTTCTTTTTTTGACTCGGCATTTAGTTTTGGAATGATCCGAAGTCAAAAGGTTGATTTGACGATTTTAGGAGCAATGGAAGTCTCTGAGACCGGTGATATTGCAAACTGGAAAATTCCTGGCAAAATGGTCAAAGGTATGGGCGGTGCAATGGATTTAGTCGCTTCAGCCGAAAATATTATTGTGGCGATGATGCACACGAATAAAGCGGGAGAGAGTAAGGTACTCAAAAAGTGCAGCCTGCCTCTAACGGGCGTGGGATGCGTTAAAAAGATAGTTTCAAACCTTGCCGTAATGGAAGTGACCCCTGAGGGGCTAGTTCTATTAGAACGCGCGCCCGGTGTGTCAGTCGAAGAAGTCGTGAAGTCAACGCAGGCGCAACTTATAATCAATGGGGAGGTACCAGAAATGCAGTTTGACTAAAAACACAGAGAACTTTAAATTTAAATCCAAACGTATTTACCAGCGAGGGTATGCGTTAAAAATAAAATTGGCCAAGATTTAAATATCTTGGCCGAATTGTTTTAGTGCGGTTAAAACTGGAATTCTTATTGAGTGCCCTTGACTTTTAAGGTTCGAAACTCTCAAATTTACCATTTTCGTAGAAAAGCACGATGCGCTTTAACTTACTTACTTCATTATTAGCACCTTGCGCTTCACTGTTTCCTACTGTAGTGGCTATTGGCTGAGAATCGCTTAAAATCATCTTCTCTTGACTTGCTTCTGTTTTAGGCTGTTCTAGGGCCATCTCAGTTTGTGGATTGGGGAACGGACTGTTCATTACGCGGTCCTCGGATTCGGTTAATCCAAAATTTTCATCATTGATTAGGGAAAATAAATCGGGTAGCGGGCCGGCTTTACTGTCCTGAGTTTGTTTGTCACTCTCAGGGGAGAGGTTCGACTTAAGCATCTCACCTTCACCAAGTATGAGCCATTCCCACTGGAGCTCTGGGTATTTTTCTCGCACCTTAATTAAGAAATCGAGTGAGGGCTTATTTCGCCCTGAAGTAATGTGCGAGATCGAGGAGCGTTGCACTTCCACAGCATCTGCAAACTCAGAAGGTGAAAGTTGCGTAAACTCAATAAATTCAGAAATTCTCTTATTTAGGCTCATAAAGCATCGCTTTTGTGTAATTACAAATGTAAAGCATTATTTTACAATACTAAAATACAAATGTAACCTAAAAGGAATTGAGCTTGATTACAAAAGTAAAACCAACACGTAAAGCATTGGTTTTATATGGTTTTATGTTATTTAGTTTTGTAAACTAGTGTCTGAATTGATCGTCATTTTCTGGATCGTATTTTAGTTTTCTTTCCTTTTTCTGTTCAGGAAAGATGAGTGAGCCTAAGATGCTCAAGGCTAAAATCGAGACAATAATGATCAGAGAATGGGAGGTTTGAAAGCCCCAATTTTCAAGCTGATTGTGGAAGATCATCTTAAGGCCGATGAAGGTTAATAGGAAGGAAAGTCCCACTTTAAGGAATCTAAACTTATCAATAATTCCAGCCAGTAGAAAGAACATGGAGCGCAGCCCGATGATTGCAAAGATGTTTGAGAAGAAGACGATATAAGGATCGTGAGTCACGGAGAAGATTGCCGGAATACTATCGACAGCAAAAATTAAATCGGTGGCTTCAATGATTAGAAGCACTAAAAACAGGGGAGTCATTTTCTTTACCCCATCGATAACAACAAAAAAATGGTTCCCTACAAACTGATTATGCACCTTAAAATACTTATTCGCAAAGCGAACCACTGGGTGTTTCTCTGGATCAATTTTATCATCATGGTCCTTTTCGAGGAACATCTTCACTCCAGTAATCACTAGAAAGGCTCCAAAGACGTACATAATCCATCCGAACTTTGCAATTAGGGCCGCTCCCAGGAAGATAAAGATAAAACGCAGTACAATCGCTCCTAAAATCCCCCAGAATAAGACCCGGTGGTAGTTCTTTTCTGCAACCCCAAAAGCTGAGAAGATCAGAATCATAACAAATATATTGTCTACCGAAAGGGCATACTCCACGATATACCCCGTAAGGTACTCGAGTCCCAAATTCTGATTATAGAGATGAATAGATTGCTCAAAGTTGTCAGGAATGATTTTAACCGGGTGTTTATGCTTTGCAATGACCTCTTGCAACTGCGCAATCGAATCGATGCCATGGAGTAGGTGACCGTAGGAGGTTAATAAGAAGTAGAACCCCATGGACAGCATGACGACGAAGAAACTCATCAAACCTGCTTTCTTCATCGTGACAACCCCTTCAGATTTACGTCCCATATTAAGGTCAATGGCTAAAATAAAAAGAATAAAGAGAAGGAATCCACCCAGGAATAAAAGTTCGTTGTTCATAGAGTTATTTATAGGGGCAAATATAATGAAAAACTAAGTTTTATAAGAATTTACAATTGTGTATTACTGCAAGAGCTCGTCCGATTGAAAGTAGTGACATGTTTAAATTAATAACTCCTAAATTGAAGTTTTTGTTAGTTAATGTAGTTAAAGTGAAGTTGAATTTTGAATTTAGATAGGTTAAGTAAGTACCTGAATTTATGTTTTTTAAATGTAGTGAATTGAATTAAATTCAATCCACAAAATTATCCACAGACATTCTGGCATTTCAAGGTGTTTAACGAATTTACTAATGTGTACCATTGGAATAAGGTAAAAAAAATCTATTTTTGATTTTTGTAAATTATATTGAAATGAGTTTCGAATCGTTCTACCGCGCCTGCCCAAGCTTCCCAAATCGGTTTATATCGCCTGAGAGTCTAGAAAAATACCTACAAGAGAATCTCAGCGAATGGATTTCAGTCGTCGGGCAGTCTTATGAAGGACGAAACCTCTACAAACTTTCAATTGGCACGGGTAAGACCAGGGTGCTTGCGTGGTCGCAGATGCATGGAAATGAGAGCAATTCAACGCATGCGCTTTTGGATATGCTGTACTCTTTAGAACCGTTATCCACGCTCTTCCAGGACTTATTCTCTAAAATCACCATGGATTTTCTTGTGATGCTAAATCCAGACGGCTCTTTACTCTGGACCAGACGCAATGCCTTGGGAATTGATTTGAATCGCGATTATTTATTTTGCTCAAGTTTAGAGTTTCCTATCCTTCGCCAGATAGCAGAATCGGGAGACTACGACTATGGGTTAAACCTCCATGAACAGCGCACGCTCTTTTCAAGTGACGGAGTGAATCCAGCAACTCTTAGTTTCTTAGCTCCAGCCATGAATGTGGATAAAGACCTTACCCCGACGCGCAAGAAAGCCATGGCAGTTATTGCAGAGCTCGCTAAAGTCCTGCAGGGATTAATTCCCAATCAAGTGGCGCGCTATAGCGATACGTTTTATCCAAGCTCCACGGGGGATAATTTTATGAAGATGGGGCTGCCAACCATTCTTTTTGAAGGCGGGCATTTTCAGGGAGATTACCTAAGGAAGGAAACTAGGAAGTATTATACTATTGCGCTTTATTATGCCCTACAGTTTATTGCAGAACTAAAAGGAAGTACTGAAGGCTACGAGGCCTATTTTGATCTTCCTGAAAATAAGGAGTCCCACTACGATATCATCTATCGAAATGTAAAGCTTAATACCGATTTTGACTGTGTGTTAGATGTGGCTGTGCAGTACAAGGAAGAGAAACTTGAGCAAAACCCCGATATTAGTTTTGTTCCAATTGTTGTCGAAGTTGGCGATTGCGGTGCTCGAAAGGGCTGGGTGGAGATAGACTGTACCGGTAGGCGGTATAAAAGTGCGCGGCTTTACCCAAAATTAGATGAACCGATGGATTTTGAGATTCTTTAGAGGGGGCTATTTTCTTACTATTCCCTAGTCAAGAACCTTGATGCCGCTTGCAATGATGCGAATTTCTTTTGATTTCGATTTGGAATCGGTTTGTTTTTTAGCCTCTTTTTCCTGAGCAATGCCTTCAAGAACCACACGCTTTCCTTCAATGCCTTTTGGGACAAAAAAGCCGTAATCCTTCATCTCTACAAGAAATTTCTCGTTTTTAGGTGTTTTAATTACGATCCAACACCCTCTGTTTTCACAGACCTGGGTCACTTCACCCTCTAAAGCCACCGTGGTGCTCGAGGACTTCGTGTTTAACGCCTTATGGATCGATTCTAAGGAATCGCCAGAGCTCGAATGGGAAAGTTTTTCACCGAAGGTTTTGCCCTTAAGTGCCCCTATAGAATCTTTTTGAACCGAAGTTGTCGTTTCCTGAGCAAGCCCTAAGGTGCTTAAGCCCAATAATAAAATGCTGATCTTTATTTTACTATTATTCATGATTTGACAAAAATAGTTAAATTTTTGATACGTTCGCACCGCATCTTTTGCATAAATTAATATATTTACTTATTCAAATGGACACTATGAAAAAACAACTCAGTCTTTGGGATGGAATTATGCTCGTCATGGGCTCGATGATCGGAAGCGGCATCTTTATCGTTAGTTCGGATATGATGCGGAATCTGGGGTCTGGCTATTGGCTAATTGTTGTCTGGGTACTAACCGGGGTGATGACTGTGGCGGGCGCAATTTCTTATGGGGAGCTATCCTCCATGTTCCCTAAAGCAGGGGGGCAGTACACCTATATGACCGAAACCTTTGGAAAACGCACTGGGTTTTTATACGGGTGGGGCCTTTTTACCGTGATCCAAACGGGTACGATTGCGGCCGTGGCCATGGCTTTTGGAAAGTTTACCGCCTATTTAATCCCGGCACTTAATAATTCTGATCCCTTGTTTCAAAGCGGTAGTTTTCGTATTACTTACGTGCAACTCTTGGCTATCGTGGTTATTTTACTCCTTACCTACATTAACACCCGAGGGGTTAAAAATGGGAAACTCCTTCAAAATGTCTTTACAGCTTGTAAAATCATAGCGCTTTTGGGTATTATCGTTTTTGGATTCTTACTTATTAAAGAGTCGTACTGGACACAGAACTTAAGTATGGGGTGGAGCGCGTTTCAAAACCTTGGAGAGCAGATTGGAAACGATTTAAAACCCACGAGTTGGCAGCCCCTTAATGGAATGGCCTTAATGGGCGCCATTGCAGCGGCTATGGTTGGGTCCGTATTTAGTTCGGTGGCTTGGGAGAATGTTACTTTTATGTCTGGGGAAATGAAAAACCCGCGAGTCAATATGGTGCGCTCGATGGTTATTGGGACCTCAGCGGTGATGGTTCTTTACCTTCTTGTCAATTTTGTTTACTTGAACGCGCTAGACCGCGATGCGATGGCCTTTGCCGATAAAAATAGGCCAGCCGTGGCTGTGGCTCAAGTTATGCTTGGGAATGGCGGTACCATCGTGATGGCACTCCTTGTGATGGTTTCTACTTTTGGCTGTATCAATGGCCTTGTGCTTGCAGGAGCGCGGGTGTACCAATCTATGGCGAAAGACGGCCTGTTTTTTAAATCAGCCCAAGAGAACAACCGCTTCGAGGTTCCAGCAAAATCGTTATGGATGCAAGGTGCCTGGGCCAGTGTGCTTGCCCTCTCGGGTCAGTACGGGGACCTTCTCGATATGATCTCTTTTGTCATTGTGCTGTTTTACATGATCACTGTCTTTGGAGTGATTTACCTTCGCTTTAAAAAACCAGCGCTTGAGCGCCCTTATAAAGCGTGGCTTTACCCAATAACGCCACTCCTTTACCTTTTAATTGGCTCTGCTTTTTGTATTTTATTAATCCTTTATAAGCCCCAATACACGTGGCCAGGCTTTTTGCTTATTTTAGCGGGTCTTCCGGTCTACTATTTCGTAATTCGAAAGCGCTCAAAATAGATGCAAACCTTTTATTTAGAACAAGGCGCAGCGCGCACAATGCGCTAGCTCGCGGTCTAAACTTAAAGCCTTTGATGCGATGCTCAAAGGCTTTTTTGATTTTAGAAAGCCTTTGCCTTGATTTCTTCTTTTAAATTGGTCTTCTTTTGCCTATTTTTACCAAAAATTTTGTGTTATGACCAATTGGAAAACCGTCAGAGAGTTTGAAGATATTACCTATAAAAAAAGTGGGGGCGTGGCCCGTATTGCGTTTAACCGACCAGAGGTCCGCAATGCGTTTAGGCCTAAGACAACCTCAGAGCTTTACGAGGCGTTCTTTGATGCCTCTGAAGACCCGTCAATCGGCGTGGTTTTACTCACAGGTGAAGGACCAAGTCCTAAGGACGGTGGCCATGCATTTTGCAGTGGCGGAGACCAAAAGGCACGAGGCCAAAAAGGGTATGTAGGCGAGGACGGAAGACACAGACTTAACATCCTAGAGGTCCAACGCTTGATTCGCTTTATGCCTAAAGTAGTCATTGCCGTGGTAAACGGCTGGGCTGTGGGTGGTGGGCATTCGCTTCATGTGGTATGCGATCTTACCCTAGCGAGTGAAGAGCACGCTATTTTTAAGCAAACCGATGCCGATGTAACCAGTTTTGATGGGGGCTACGGTTCGGCCTATTTAGCCAAAATGGTCGGTCAAAAGAAAGCAAGAGAAATCTTTTTCCTAGGCCGCAATTACTCGGCAAAAGAAGCCTTTGAAATGGGGATGGTTAATAAAGTTGTGGCTCATAAGGATCTCGAAGTAGTCGCCTATGAGTGGGCACAAGAAATCCTTGGGAAATCACCGCTATCGATTCGCATGCTAAAGTTTGCGATGAACCTTACCGACGATGGACTCGTAGGGCAGCAGGTCTTCGCAGGCGAAGCGACTCGCTTAGCCTACATGACTGAGGAGGCGAAAGAGGGGCGTAACGCGTTTTTAGAAAAACGCAAACCGGAATTTGGAGACGATCAGTGGATCTCCTAAAGAAATAAAAACGAGTTTAAGCATAAATTATAAAAATGACAGAATGGATTAAAGCCGCGCGCTTAAGAACACTTCCTTTATCGGTTAGTGGAATTATCGTGGGCTCGTTTATTGCCAAGTGGCGCCTAGAGGAGCGGGGAGAGTTTTGGGATTGGAGCCTTTTTATTCTGGCCCTACTGGTCACCTTACTTTACCAAATTTTATCAAATTTCGCAAACGATTATGGCGATGGCATTAAGGGCACAGACGCCCTGCGCTCAAGTAGTGCGGAGCCTAGAGCGGTGAGTTCTGGAAAAATTAGTGCGGCGCAAATGAAAAATGCGGTGATTCTTTTTGCCGCCCTCTCTCTAATTGCGACCCTTGCGCTGCTTTACCAAGCGTTTTACCGCTACGGCCTAACGAATGAATTCTACACCTTTATTGCCCTAGGCGTGGCTTCAATCCTCGCAGCTATTGGGTATACGGTAGGCAAAAAGCCGTACGGGTACTTGGGCCTTGGAGATCTCATGGTCTTTCTATTCTTTGGCCTTGTGGCCGTGTGTGGCAGTTATTTTCTGTTCACCAAAACCTTCGACTACGATGTGCTGCTTCCAGCTGCAGCCATTGGGCTATTAGCAACAGGGGTGTTAAATTTGAATAATATGCGGGACTTTGAGAGCGATATCGCCTCGGGGAAAAAAACATTTGCCCAGAAAATAGGCTACCGCTACGCGATGGTTTACCAGATGGTGCTGTTGCAGTTACCGATTATCTTAATTTTGGTGTTTTTGATGGTAAATCAATTTCATGAGAAAGGAAATTACTACGCCTTTATCGTGATGATTATGCTCTTTCCAATGGCCGCCTTACGCCGACGGATTCTGCAAACAAAATCGCCCCAGGAGCTTGATCCCTTTTTAAAGCAACTCGGAATTCAGACCCTAACTGTAAGTATCTTACTTGCGGCAGGGCTTACCTTTTTTAATTAACAGCCGCCCTGCTAGATCTCAAAGGACCTAGAAGGGCTGAAAGCAACCTTCATTATATGAAAATACAATTTTTAGGACAGAACTGTTTTTTGTTTCACTTCGAGGACAAAGTCATTTTAAGCGATCCTTTCTATTCTTTTCAAGAAAGTGAATCGGGCTTTAAGCTCGAGAACCAAAGAATCGATTATGTGCTTCTTACCCATGCCCACCAGGATCATATCGCAGACGTTTCAAAGGTGCTTGATTTTTATCCTGAGGCAACACTTATTGCGCAGCCTGAACTGTGCGCGCATTTCAAATGCATAAATCAAATCGATATTAACCTTGGCGGATCGGCTAAGATAGGAGCTCTTAAAATTACTATGCTGCCTGCGCAGCACACTAGCTCATTTCCAGACGGCTCCTACGGGGGCGTGGCATGTGGGTATATGTTTCGCTACGAAGGCAAAAATTTATACTTTGCGGGCGATACAGGGGTAATGGCCGACATGGCTATTTTTCCTTTAGAGTTTGGAGCCATTACAGCAGCCATTCTGCCTATTGGCTCCCATTACACGATGTGCGCCACGAAAGCTAGTTTTGCGGCCTCAGAGCTCTTAAAAACAAGTCGGGTCATTGGGTGTCATTTCGACACATTTGAGCCCATCAAAATTGACCATGAACAGGCTCATTTGAAATTTAAAGAAAAAAAGGTGGAATTGTTACTGCCTAAATTAGGGGAAGAATTTGAAGTATAGGCATAAAAAAACGGCAAGCGATCTACATCACACCGCTACAACCAATTACCTTTGCTGCGTTCCCGCCCTGGAGGATTCTCAGGAGCTGGTTGTGTAGGACTTGCCGAATGCAAAGATAAGGCAATTTTTCAAACTTCAAAATTCCTAATAGAAATTATTAATCAATTCTTATTCAAACCATATGTTTAAAAACGTTTATACCACTGGCCTTATGCTATTTATCATTGTGATGATCGCCTTTTTCATTACAAATATTTTTTTCAGAGATGTCGACTATTACCGGACCTCCATTACGCTGAATGCGTTTTTTATGCCTTTTGTTTTTGCCCTAGGCGCCTTTTTTTCTGTTACGACCTTTGTGAAAAACTCGAAAACAGTCAGCTTTAGAGAAGCCTATGGACGGGCTTTTATACCCATGTTTGTGGGGGGCGGTCTTTCGCTTTTCTCTATTTTCGCTTACTTAAACTATGGAGACTCTTCAAGTAAAGACCTTTTAAACTACCAATACATTGAGAGTTTTGAGCGCTCATTAACTGAAGAGTATACTAAAGGAAAAAATGTTTTTAAACCGGATAGCGAGGAAATGAAAGACATTGAAACCAAGTACGCTCAAGGCCTTGAGCGTATTGAAATGAAACGCCAAGTGGGAGAGGATATGTTTTCTATGAAGTATTTCGCGTATGTTTTCGCGGGCTACAGTGCGTTCTTTTTACTTTTTTCCTTATTTTTTGGATCCTTTTTCAGAACGAGAACTTATGCGTAAATTTGCGTAAGGATGTGCTACAAAACCAAAGTTGAATTAAAAAAATACGCCCTTTGAACCTCTCACTAGTTATTCCACTGCTGAACGAAGAAGACTCCCTAGAGCAGCTCTTCACACGAATTGATACCGTCTGCCGCCAGCAGAATCTAAGCTATGAGCTGTGGTTTGTGGACGATGGTAGCACCGATTTGTCGTGGAGCATTATTGAAAATCTAAAAATTCAACATCCTCAAGTTCATGGGATTCGATTTGCCAAGAATTACGGGAAATCCCAAGCGCTTCATGCCGCATTTGAGCGCGTACAGGGCGATGTGGTAATTACCATGGATGCGGACTTACAAGATTTTCCTGAGGAGATTCCTGAACTTTACCATATGCTTTTAGACGGAGGCTATGACCTAGTTTCAGGATGGAAGAAAAAGCGTTTTGACAACGTGATGACTAAGAATCTTCCTTCAAAACTCTTTAATGCCGCCGCACGAAAAGTGTCGGGGGTAGAGCTTCATGATTTTAACTGTGGCCTAAAGGCCTACCGCAAAAAGGTGGTGAAAACCATTGATGTGCATGGCGACATGCACCGCTATATTCCCGTTCTAGCAGCCAATGCAGGCTTTAGAAACATCACAGAAAAACCGGTTCAGCATCAGGCCAGACCTTATGGGGTTTCTAAATTTGGTACAGAGCGTTTTATTCGGGGTTTTTTGGATTTAATCACCCTTTGGTTTATGAGCCGTTTTGGCGCGCGACCAATGCATTTCTTTGGCGCCTTAGGCACCGTTATGTTCCTCGTAGGACTGCTCTCGGCCTTAGGTTTAGGGATTTCCAAACTAATCGATGTCTCTAAGGGTGTGTACGGAAGCCTAATTGCTCAGAATCCTTGGTTCTACATTTCCCTTACTATGATGGTTTTAGGAACGCTTCTTTTTATCGGAGGCTTTTTAGGCGAACTTTTAATACGCACCAACCGCGACCAGAAGAATTACCATATTGAAGACGTGATATAATGAAAACAATTCCACTTTATATTTGTTTCGTTTTAATCCTAGGGGCTTGTGGACCGATTAGTCCAAAAGGGGATTTAGAGACCAAGGAGGTTCCAATTGAAGGGTTCCAAACGTTGGAACTAAATGGGAAATTCCGCGTTTTTTATGTGCAAAATAACACCTCGCAGGTCTTTATTGAAACCTATGGCAACTTTATAAAAAATTTAGCCATAAAGCAGAGTGGACAAACGCTCTCCATTTCAGAAAAGCGCGAGACTCAGGGTGCGGACTTTTATAACGTAACGGTCTTTTCCCCCTCGGTGCCTAGGCAAATCGAGGTAGGGGATCAGGTAGAGCTTTCTATTTCGGGCGCTATCAGCGGCGAATCGCTAAATTTAAAATTAAAAGATGAGGCCAAATTTATTGGCGCGGTGGAGACGGCCCTTACCACTCTTGAAATGAGCGGCTTAGCGCGCGCTAATTTTTCAGGCGCCTCGAAAAAGGCCGAGATAAAAATGCAAGATACGGCGCATCTCATAGCCCCTTATTGGGCTGTAGGAACCCTAAAATTGGAGGCTAAAAATGGCCCGTACGTGGAGGTCCAGGCGGTGGATACCTTGAAAGGAACGGTTGAGAATACAACCCGACTGCTGTATTACAATAAGCCGGTAACCACCTTTAAGAAGGCTTCTTCGGTAGAGGTCAATCAAAAACCCTTAATTAATTAAAAGCTAGCGAAATGACAACATTAGAAAAAGCAAATTTATGGCTCAGTAGTCCGTTTGATATTCAGACTCAAGAAAAAGTACAAGCGTTAATTGATTCCAATTCTCCAGATTTGGAGGATAGCTTTTACCGGGAATTAGAATTTGGAACTGGCGGTATGAGAGGTATTATGGGCGTAGGAACCAACCGCCTAAATCGCTATACTCTAGGCCAGGCCACCCAAGGTCTCGCCAATTATCTGCACGAGCAGTTTCCTTCGGAGCAAATTAAAGTAGCCATTGCCTACGATGTGCGCCACAATTCAAAAGAATTCGCTAAACTGGTTGCAGACGTTTTAACGGCGAACCGTATAAAAGTACTTTTATTTAAAGAACACAGGCCAACGCCTGAACTTTCCTTCACGGTGCGTAATAAGAACTGCAACGCCGGAATCGTGCTTACAGCCTCTCATAATCCTCCAGAATACAACGGCTATAAGGTCTATTGGAATGACGGGGCTCAAATCGTTCCTCCGCACGACGAAGCCATTATCAGAGAAGTCGCCTCCGTTAGATTTGATGCTATTAAATTTGACGGAAACGACGGTCTAATTGAATGGCAAGACCATACAGCGGACCAGGCCTATATTGACGCCTGTATTGAGAATTCTATTTACCAAAAAGTGGGTTTTGAAGACTTAAATATCGTCTTTACTTCGATTCACGGAACCACCTATACCACCGTTCCACAGGCTTTAGAAAAGGTCGGATTCAAAAAGATTGACCTCGTAAAAGAGCAAATGATTCCAAGTGGTAATTTCCCAACCGTGGCGAGTCCGAATCCGGAGGAACCTGCGGCGCTTGAAATGGCTTTGGATCTAGCGAAACTAACCAATGCGGATATTGTTATTGGAACGGATCCAGACGGAGATCGTCTCGGGATTGCGGTAAGAAACCTAGAGGGAGAAATGCAACTTCTCAATGGAAATCAATGCAACACGGTATTAACGTATTACATTCTAGAGCAGTGGAAAAAAGCAGGGAAGATCAAAGGAAAAGAATTTATCGGATCCACCATTGTCACTTCAGATATATTCTTTGATATCGCTGAAAAATTTGGGGTCGACTGTAAAGTGGGTTTAACCGGCTTTAAGTGGATCGGAAAAATGATTCGCGATTTTGAAGGCGAGGAAAAGTTCATTTGCGGTGGGGAAGAAAGTTTCGGGTTTATGACCGGGGATTTCGTTAGAGATAAAGACTCTTGCGGCTCAATACTCTTAGCCTGCGAAATAGCGGCCTGGTGTAAATCCCGTGGTACAACGGTCTTTGAATACCTCATTGAAATTTATAAAGATTTAGGGCTCTATTACGAAGGGCTTATTAACGTGGTGAAAAAAGGGCAGAAAGGCGCCCAAGAGATTCAAGAAATGATGAAACAGTTTCGTGAAAACCCACCAAAAAGCCTTGCCGGTTCCCTTGTAGAGGAAATTAAAGATTTTCAAGCGCAAAGCTGTACCACTGTGTCTCAATCGAAAACAGCACCCATGGAGGGTATTCCAAAGAGTAATGTGTTGATTTATTATACGCAGGACGGAACGAAAGTCTGTGTAAGACCCTCAGGAACTGAGCCGAAAATTAAGTTTTATGTGTCTTTAAAAGACACCTTAAATAGCGCGCAGGAGTTTAATGCAAAACTTTTGCATTTAGAATCAAGAATCCAAGACATCAAACGGGATTTAAGTTTGTAAGCTTTAACCTCCTAATGCGGCTGCTAAACTAAGCAGCCGCCTTTTTTAGCACTAAAGCGCCCTGGGCGGGCGAAAAACCGCTTTGAGCGCAGAAAGTGCAAAATTATTTTTGTATTTTTGACTGGTCAACCTGACTGCCTTACTTCGGTAAGTATGGACTCTCAGGGAATTACTAATGTTGTTACCGCTAAATCTCAAAACTGTGAACGTATCTCAACTCGCCGAGAATCTCATCGGCTCGGAAATCATCAAGATTGGAAACCAAGTAAATGAAATGAAAGCCCAAGGGGCGGACATTGCCAATTTAACGATCGGGGATTTAAATTCGGATTTGTATCCGATTCCTGACTATTTAAAGGCCCGCATTGCCCTAGCGTATCAGAATAATTTCACTAATTATCCGCCTGCTAGTGGTCTTAAAAGCTTGCGTGAAGCGATTTCAAAAGACTTGGCTAATCGGTACGCTTTAGCGTACAGCGAAGACGATATTTTAGTGGCGGGAGGTTCAAGACCCCTAATCTACGCCGCGTTCAAAACGGTGGTGGACCCTGAAGATACCGTTGTGTATCCTGTGCCCTCCTGGAACAACAACCATTATTCCTACCTTTCTCAAGCTAAGAAAGTTGAAATTCAAACCTCGGAGCAGAACTTTTTTTTACCCACAGCCCAGGAGTTAAAACCCCACCTTAAGGGCGCGACACTGCTCGCCCTATGCTCACCACTGAATCCCACCGGAACCATGTTTTCTAAAGCGCAGCTGGAGGCCATTTGCGACCTAGTCGTGGAAGAAAATGAATCGAGAAGCCCAGATCAGAAACCGCTCTATCTTCTCTACGATCAAATTTATGCCCTCTTAACATTTGAAAAGACCCACTTCAATCCGGTCTCCTTAAATGCAAAGATGCAGCCCTATACCATTTTCATTGACGGAAGTTCAAAAAGTTTCGCCGCCACAGGCCTTCGTGTGGGCTGGGGCTTTGGGCCCACTGAGGTGATTTCAAAAATGAAAGCGCTTTTAGGGCATGTAGGCGCATGGGCTCCAAAACCGGAGCAGCAGGCTGTAGGGGAATTCTTAAATGAACGCGAGAAAGTTGATCAGTATATTTCGCACTATAAAGGCCGTCTAAATGAAAGTCTTAAAGCCTTGCACCAAGGAATCCAGGATCTGAAAGAAAAAGGGTTTCACACCGACAGTATCGAGCCGATGGGCGCCCTCTATTTAACCGTAAAATTCGATTATTTAGGTAAAAAAATGCCCAACGGTATGCCCCTAGAAACCACAAGTGATTTGGTTTACTATCTAATAGAACACGCAGGGGTAGCCTTCGTGCCGTTCTCCGCTTTTGGTACAGATACTAAAATGCCTTGGTTTAGAGCCTCGGTCGGTGGCCTTAGCCTCGAGCAAATCCAGGGCTTATTTCCCCGTTTAGAAGCGGCGCTCTCAAAACTGACTTAAATTAAATACAAAAGCGCGTGTTTTACCACAAGGCGCCTTTGAACCATTAACTTTTCAATTTATGAAAACCATTGCGGTGATTCCAGCACGCTACGAAGCCACGCGCTTTCCAGGCAAACTCTTAGAAAAATTAGGGGAGCGCTCCGTGATTTTAACCACCTATCAGAACGTGATTGAAACCGGTCTTTTTGACCAGGTGCATGTGGCGACCGATAGCCCCCTAATATATGATGAAATCGTCTCTAACGGTGGTCACGCTGTACTCACTGGCGCCCACGAAACGGGTAGTGACCGTATTGCCGAGGCAGTAAGAGATCTTGACTGCGATATTGTGGTAAATGTTCAAGGGGATGAACCGTTTTTAAAAACACGCCCCCTTGAGCAGTTAATTGCTGTTTTTAAAAACGATCCAAATAAGGAAATTTCCCTAGCCTCTTTGAAAATTGAACTTTTTGAGCAGAAGGCAATTGAAAATCCGAACCACGTCAAGGTCATTACGGACCGCTTTGGGCACGCGCTGTATTTTAGCCGCTCAGTGATCCCTTTTCCAAGAGAGCGAACGCCCCAGCTGCACTACTATAAACACGTGGGCGTCTATGCCTTTCGAAAAGAGGCATTACTACGCTTTGCGAGTTTGGAACAAAGCCCGTTAGAAATTGCTGAAAAAATTGAATGCCTTCGCTATTTAGAGCACGGCATGAAAATTAAGATGGTCGAAACGGACTTTGTTGGAGTGGGCATTGATGTGCCGGAGGATTTAGAAAAAGCAAGAAGGCTTCTAGGATCCTAGAGGAAAACCAATGGTTTTAAATAAAAAAAAAATTATCTTTGGTCTATTATACAAATATGAAAGTAGTCTATAAAATTCTCTTTGTTCTTTTCGTGGGTCTTTGGCAAACGGGATTCGCTCAGACGGGCAAAGAAATTATTGAAAAAAATATTGAGCTCTCCGGAGGTCTGGTCAATTGGAAGCTGTTAAACTCGGTTATTCTTTCGGGAAAAGTCACTTTAGGAGTAAAGGACGATTATCCGATTCGGATTTATCAGCAAAGACCCAATTTGACCAAAACAATGATCACCATTGGAAAGAAGAATATGGCTATTGAAGGCTATGATGGCAAGGACGGGTACGCGATGAACTACGCGGCCAATAAACTGCAGAAATACCCGAACTATACACCCGAGAGCTTTGATAACGATTTTATCGATTTCGAGAACAAAGGCTTTCAGGCGAAGTACTTGGGAAAAGAAAAAGTAGGAGAGAGCGACTGTTTTAAGGTCGAACTTATAAAAAATGTGAACCGCACAGTCTATTTTTTTGACACCAAAAGTTACATGCTTATTAAAGAAGAAACAAAAGAAGAAACCCTTTTGTATTCGGACTATAAGAAAGTGGGCCAACTCCTTTTTGCGCACCGCCTAGTGAGTGAAACGCCGGGGCAAGAATCGGATTACGTCATGCTTATTAGTAAAATCGAGGTGAATAAAGTGATCCCAGCGGAGACTTTTAAATTCTAATTGGTTTTCAATAATTTTAAAAAAAACCCGATGAAACGCGTATTTATTTTAATGCTTTCCGCTTTAAGCATTCTGCAATCCTGCACGAATCAAAAAAGCGAAATTTCAAAAGAACAAACCAAAGAGCAAATGGGAAAATCAATTTATGACTTCAAAGTCGAGAGTTTAGAGGGAGGTGAAATTAATTTTGCAGATTTTAAAGGCAAGAAAATTCTTATTGTAAATACCGCCTCTGAATGCGGATTTACCCCTCAGTATGCAGATCTAGAGACCTTAAGTGACACGTACAAGGACAAACTTGTAGTCATTGGATTTCCAGCCAATAATTTCGGTTCCCAGGAGCCAGGATCCAATGAAGAGATCGGCGCTTTTTGCCAAAAGAATTTCGGGGTGACTTTCCCTATGGCGGCAAAAGTTTCTGTCAAAGGGGACGACGCGGCGCCTTTATTCAAATACCTAACTGAGAAAGAACTTAATGGGGTTAAAAACACCACCATTCTTTGGAATTTTACGAAGTTTCTAGTGGACGAGAATGGAACGCTTATTGACTCTTATATTAGTACTACAAAACCAACAGATGAGGCCATTACCAAGCATTTAAACTAGTCTTAGACCACAAGCAAAAAGCCTCCTTTTTCAAGGAGGCTTTTTTAATGCGCACTTTTCTGGGCGAAGCTGAAAATTGCCCCCAGCTTAATAAAGGTCTCTCCACTCGATTTAATCTTGGAGGAATTTACCATGGCCTGCGCTAAGGTCTTTGTTTTTAATGGTTTTAGGCTTTGCAATAACTTAAATCGGTTGGCCAAATTAAGGAATTTCGCACCCCAGACTTCCCCGACGCGGTCGCTCTTTTTTCGCTCGAGCATGCCGGGTTGAAAGACCGTAAGTTTTTCAAAATGCAACGATCGAACCGCCTGCTCTAATTCGCCTTTCATCTTGGGATAGAAAAATTTTGAATTTTCGTTTGCGCCGTAAGAGGAGACCAAAACAAAGTTGGGAACGTTTGATTCTTTACAGCCTGTGGCAAAATCGAGTTGGTATTGGTAATCCACTTTTCTTTGAGCCTCTTTTCCGCCTGCCACCTTTAGGGTCGTCCCAAGGCAGCTGAACGCCACGTCTCCTTGGAGGGATTCGCGCCACGATTGAGGCGAGTCAAAATCAACAATTTCTTCTTGGAATTTCGGATGTGCTAGGCCTATCGGGCGTCTTGTGAAGGCGTGGACCGACTCAAAACTTGCGTCTTCTAACAGTTCCTGAATTAAATCGGTGCCCGTGGCCCCAGTGGCGCCTATGATGAGTGCTTTCATTTTTTGTTGTTTGGAATATCAGCCTAATTTACTAAATTTGATTGACAAGAGGCTCGTTATTCGAGAGCCGTGTCTTTTAAATAGAATTGACTTATGGATGTCGAAACAGTTCGGGCCTACTGCCTTGAGAAAAATGGCGTGAGCGAGGGGTTTCCTTTTGATCTTACGACCCTGGTGTTCAAAGTTGGGGGGAAAATGTTTTTACTGATGTCTTTAGATGGCATTCCTCCGAGTATTGCCGTAAAGACGGAGCCTTCCTGGAGTGAGGAGCTACGCGAATCCCACAGCGAGATTCAAGGGGCTTACCACATGAATAAAACCCATTGGAATTCCGTTCAGCTCGAGGGGTTGCCAAAGGATCTAATCTTTCGGTTGATAGACCATTCATACGAGCTTATCCTTTCGCAGTTTTCAAAGAAGAAAAGAGAGGAGTTCGGGTATTGAGATGTGAGTTAAAGCGCTTGAAAATAAGCGCGCGTTCTTTTCTCATCATCCTTTAGTTTGTCGATGAGTCCCTGAATTCCTTCAAATTTTATTTCCTCGTGCAAAAAGGCTTTAAAGTATACCTCGAGTGTTTGATCATACAGGTCCTGATTGAAATCCAAAAGGTTTACTTCTACCGTTAGGTTTTGTCCGCCCACCGTGGGATTAGTGCCAATGCTTAGCATCCCCATATAAGGTTGGCGTTCATGCCATACTTCAACACTATACGCGCCCTTTTGCGGAAGTAATTTTAAGGGACTAACCTCTAAATTTGCCGTGGGATAGCCAAGGGTGCGTCCTAGTTTTTTGCCGTGGATAACTTTGCCCGTCAAGGTGTAGCAATACCCTAACATGGCATTTGCTTGTTCAATCTGGCCCGTTTCGAGGCACGCTCTTATCTTGGTGGAGGAGATTGTTTGGTGGTGTAGATTGACCGCCTCCATTTGTTCCACTTCAAAACCAAGTTTTGGAGCTAAAGATTCTAGGAGCTGAAAATTGCCACTACGGTTTTTTCCAAACACGTGGTCGTAGCCGACGATCAAATGTTTTACATTAAGACGCTTAACAAGCACTTCTTCGACAAATTCAGCGCCACTTAAGTTTCTAAATTCAGGTGAAAAGTCTTGGATTTGTAAAAAGTCAAGTCCAAGGGATTCAAATCGACTGGTTTTTTCTTCCAGTGTGCTAAGGAGCTTTAGGGTATCGCTTGGATTAAAAACAAGGCGGGGATGGGGCCAAAAGGTTAGAATTCCCGTCTTTAGATTCTTTGATTGGGCGCGCTGGTGTAGTTTCTCGATGATGGATTGATGGCCGAGATGCACGCCATCGAACATGCCAAGGGAAAGAGCCACAGGCCCTTTGCTCGTATTCTTGTTTATATTATGGTAAATTTGCAAGCGATTCTATTTAAGTGCAAAAGTAATAAAATGAAATGAGCTTCAAAGTATAATCAAAATTGCGCTAGTACGCCCGGTAGTAAAATCGGCACTGATTTGATTTTTTGCATTTTAAGAAAATAAGGAGCAAACAAAAATCATGTTAAAAATCTTCAGTTTTGAAATTGCAAATCTGTTAAATATCATTATATTTGCACTCAAGAAAAAATTTAGCAATGGCAAACCAAATTAAAGGAAAAATTTCTCAAATTATTGGTCCGGTAATCGACGTTGTTTTTGGCGATGCTCAAGGGCTTCCCAGTATATACGACGCCCTGGAGGTAACCTATTCAAACGGTGAAAAGTTGATTCTAGAAGTAGAGCAGCACATCGGTGAGGATTCAGTAAGATGTATCGCAATGGATGCAACGGATGGACTTCAAAGAGGACAGGAAGTAATCGCCCTAGGAAATCAAATTACCATGCCAACAGGCGAAGGGGTTTACGGACGACTTTTTAATGTTGTAGGAACCGCGATTGATGGACTTCCAGCACTTTCTAAAGAAGGAGGACTTCCAATTCACAGAGAAGCACCTAAATTTGATCAATTAACAACCTCTGCTGAAGTTCTATTCACAGGGATTAAAGTAATTGACTTAGTTGAGCCCTATGCTAAAGGAGGGAAAATTGGACTCTTCGGTGGAGCCGGTGTTGGTAAAACCGTTCTTATTCAAGAATTAATTAATAACATCGCTAAAGGCCACGGAGGACTTTCCGTATTTGCCGGTGTAGGAGAAAGAACCCGTGAGGGGAATGACCTACTTAGAGAGATGTTAGAATCAGGCATTATAAAATACGGAGATGAGTTCCTTCAGTCTATGGAAGAAGGCGGATGGGATCTCTCGAAAGCGAATCTAGAAGAAATGAAAGATTCAAAATGTACTTTCGTTTTTGGTCAGATGAACGAACCTCCAGGAGCCAGAGCTCGTGTGGCGCTTTCAGGTCTTACCATTGCGGAATACTTTAGAGATGGTGATGGCGAAGGTCAAGGAAGAGATGTCCTTTTCTTCGTTGACAATATTTTCCGTTTCACTCAAGCAGGATCAGAAGTATCTGCACTTTTAGGTCGTATGCCATCAGCGGTAGGGTACCAACCAACATTAGCATCTGAAATGGGGGCGATGCAGGAGAGAATTACCTCTACTAAAAATGGGTCCATTACTTCGGTACAAGCGGTTTACGTTCCTGCGGATGACCTTACTGACCCGGCACCTGCAACAACGTTTGCCCACCTTGATGCCACAACCGTACTTGATAGAAAAATTGCTTCATTAGGTATTTACCCAGCGGTAGATCCACTCGCATCAACCTCTAGAATCTTAACTCCTGAAATTTTAGGAGCTGAGCATTACGACTGTGCACAAAGAGTAAAAGAAATTCTACAGAAATACAAAGCCCTTCAAGATATTATTGCAATTCTTGGAATGGAAGAACTTTCTGAAGAAGATAAGCTTGCTGTAAACCGCGCGAGAAAAGTTCAGAGATTCTTATCTCAACCTTTCCA
>DCJS01000038.1:0-9579 GCA_002319955.1 Flavobacteriales bacterium UBA1694 | reverse complement strand
CAATATCCAGAAGCGGCCTTTAACCTTAAAGGAACCATCGAAGAAGCGATTGAGGCAGGGCAGAAAATGCTTGCTGAAGCTTAAGAAGTTAAAAACGCTTTATGCCCAAAGCTTAAAGCCCAAAGCAAAAACGTATGAATATTAAAATTTTAACTCCGGAGTTTGTCGTATTTGAAGGTGAAGTGAAATCTGTTTTACTTCCTGGAAATGCTGGAGAGTTCCATATCATGAAAAATCACGCGGCGATTGTCTCTTCCCTAGGGTTTGGTAAAATTAGACTCTACACAAACGAGATTAGCGAGCCGTACGCAAAGTATTTCACGAAAGAGAACGAGAAAGATTCTGTGTTTTCTTATGCTATCAAAAGTGGCGTGGTGGAATTCAACCATGAAAAAGGAATTATTCTAGCCGACTAAGGCAAAAGAGTATAGACATAAGAAAGACCTCTAATTATAGAGGTCTTTCTTGTTTTTGCGCTATTGATGCTTTTTTTACCCGGTGCTTAAGCTTCAAAGTCGCCAGCCGCTTCGGGTTGATAAACGATTTGGTCAATAACGATTTTGGTTGAACCCGTAGGAAGTTGCCACTCGATTTCATCGCCTACTTTGTAGCCGATAAGCGCAATTGCAACGGCCGAGAAAATTGAGATTTTCCTTTCCTTGATATTGGCATCACTTGGATAGACGAGTTTAATCTCATTCTGCGTTTTATTATTTTGGAAATGGAACTTAACCACTGAGTTCATCGTAATGACATCTCCTGGGATATTTTTCGGATCCACGAGTTTAGCGGATTTAAGTTCATTGGAAAGCTGCTCCGCCTCAGCGGGCTTTATGCTATTGGACTGCTTCGCTGTGCTAATGCACTGAAAGATTTTTGCGTAGTCGTTTTTGTTAACGATTAAAGTGCTCATATTAAAATGTATTTTGGTTTAAGGACAAAAAAAACCGTTTGAAAAAGTTTCAAACGGTTTTTGTATTTAACTTAGTAAAGTTTACAAAGGTTTAAAACTTAGGTTATTATCTTCTAGAAATTGCTCAGCTTTCTGTTTGTAGAATCCTTCAGATAATTTACTGTGGATTGCTTCAAAGGCGGCGAGAGTTTCATTGATTTCGGCATCGGTATGAGAAGCCGTTGGAATTAATCTTAGCAGAATCATTCCTTTAGGAATGACTGGGTACACAACCACTGAGGTAAAGATACCAAAATTCTCTCTAAGGTCTTTTACTAAAAGTGTTGCTTCCACTGGAGAGCCTTGCATCATGACTGGTGTCACGCATGTGTTGGTTTCTCCAATATTAAAGCCTCTTTCAAGAAGACCGTTTTGAAGTTTGTTTACGTTTTCCCAAAGTTTTGCTTTAATCTCTGGACGGGTTCTTAATAGCTCTAAACGCTTAAGCCCTCCAATTACCATAGGCATGGTGAGGGATTTGGCAAAGATCTGTGATCTTAGGTTGAACTTTAAGTAGCGAATGATTTCTTTATTTCCGCCAATAAAAGCACCAAAGCCAGCCATGGACTTAGCAAAGGTTGAGAAGTAAACGTCAATTTGATCTTGGCAGCCTTGCTCTTCTCCAGCACCAGCGCCGGTTTCTCCAAGAGTTCCAAAGCCGTGCGCGTCGTCCACCAGAATTCTAAAGTTGAATTTCTCTTTTAAAGCGCAAATTTCTTTAAGTTTTCCTTGTTGCCCACGCATTCCAAAGACACCTTCAGTAATTACAAGGACACCGCCGCCTTGCTCCTCAGCCACTTTCGAGGCTCTGGCAAGGTTTTTCTCTAAGCTCACCATATCGTTGTGCTTAAAGGTAAAGCTTTTACCCATGTGCAGTCTGACCCCATCCACGATACACGCGTGGGAATCGGCGTCGTAGACCACGACATCATGTCTTGATAATAGGGCATCAATGGTCGAAACCATTCCTTGGTAACCGAAGTTTAATAAATAAGTTGACTCTTTTTTAATGAAAGAAGCCAGTTCTTTTTCTAACTCTAAATGCTGATCTGTTTCGCCAGACATTGCTCTAGCCCCCATAGGGTAGAACATTCCATACTGAGCTGCTGCTTTCGCATCCGCTTCTAGTACTTCGGGATGGTTACAAAGTCCTAAATAGTCGTTTGCCGACCAAAAAATAACTTCCCGTCCTTGGAATTGCATTCTGGGTCCGATTGGCCCCTCAAGTCTTGGGAAAATAAAGTAACCTTCTGCATAATCTGCAAATTGTCCTAGAGGTCCAGGGTTTTGCTTAATGCGATCAAATATATCTACCATGTATTGCGTAATTTATTAAGTGACAAAGTTAAGGAAAATTTAACAAAAATTGGGTCTTTTGCATTGGCAAAGACCTGAGTGTTAAAGCCTAATTAAGGTTAATCGACTCGCTCGGGGCTTAGGCTTGAATCTTTAGTTTTTTCTAAGGGTTCTAAGAAGCCTTGTTCGGCCATCCATGTATCGCTATAGACCTTGGTCATGTAGCGCGAGCCATGGTCGGGATAAATAAGAACCACAAGGTCCGTAGCACTAAAGGGGTGAAGCTCATTATATTGAATAAACCCTTGAGTTACAGCGCCCGTTGTGTAACCCCCCATGATTCCTTCGCGAAGAGCAATCTCGCGAGTTCGATAAGCAGACTCCTGGTCGTTCACACGAACATAGGAATCAATTTGGTCAAAAAGAAGGGCTCCAGGAATAAGGTTTTTACCCATGCCTTCAATTTGGTAGGGTCCTATATCTGCTGGATTAATTTTACCGGTATCAAAATACCCTTTCAAAATAGATCCTACGGCATCAACACCAATAATCTTAATGTCTGGGTTTTGCTGTTTCAGAAATTTGGCGGCTCCTGTTAGGGTTCCTCCCGTTCCTGTGCAGGCAAAAAGATGGGTGATTTTTCCCTCCGTCTGTTCCCAAATTTCAGGTCCAGTACTTAGGTAATGCGCCTCGGTATTTAGTTCGTTAAAATACTGGTTAATATAGACTGAGTTTGGGGTCGCCTGAGCAATGCGTTTAGCCACTTCATAGTACGACCTTGGATCGTCTGGCTCGACATTCGCCGGGCAGACGTGAACCTTAGCGCCTAAAGATTCAAGAAATGCAATCTTCTCTGGCTTGGTTTTATCGCTCACCGCAAGAATGCATTGGTAGCCTTTCACAACGCTAACCATAGCCACCGAAAAACCGGTATTTCCTGAGGTTGTTTCGACGATGGTTGAGCCCTTTTTAAGAAGCCCTTTTCTCTCTGCCGATTCAATGATGTGAAGGGCGATTCGGTCCTTGGCACTGTGTCCAGGATTAAACGCTTCCAACTTTGCATACACAGAGGCCTCAGTACCTTCAGTCACATGATTGAGTTTTACCATAGGGGTTTTTCCAATCAGTTCCAGAATGTTATTGTAAACTTTTGTCATTTTAAATGGTGCTAAAAAAGCATTTGCAAAAATACGAAAAATTATTGATTTAAGGCAGAGGCGGCCCTGCTTTTAGCATGTGATTTCTCATATTTAGGTACTTTAAGACGAGGAAAATCGCCCTTGAAAGCTTGTAAGGAAACTTAAATTTATAGTTCAAGAACCGAGCCTTTTACGATAAAAAATCCTATTTTCGCATCATTAATTAAGACGAATGAAAAACTGGACGTTTAAGACTTGGAATACAGCCTTAGGATGGGGCGTATTTGGCATTGCGCTACTGACCTACTTCTCTACGATGGAACGAAAATTAAGTTTCTGGGATACCGGAGAATACATTTCATCTGCCGTGAAACTTGAAGTGACCCATGCGCCCGGTGCTGCCTTATTTCAGCTCGTTGGCGCCGTGTTTGCCATGCTTGCTCTTGGAGATGGCTCAAATTATGCCCTTGTAATTAACGGGATGTCTGCCCTGTTTTCAGCCTTAACCATTCTGTTCTTATTTTGGACCATTACCCATCTTATTCGTCGAATTCTTCTTAAACAAGATGGCGATCTTTCTAAAAATGAAAAAATAGCGGTCCTTTTTGCAGGGCTTGTGGGGGCTTTGGCTTTCACCTTTTCGGATACCTTCTGGTTTTCCGCTGTGGAGGGAGAAGTTTACTCCATGGCCATTTTATTTATTGCATTAATGCTCTGGCTAATCACCAAATGGGAGGCCGATTTCCATGAGAAGGGAAGTGAGCGCTGGCTAATCCTTATTGCTTTTACCTTAGGCCTTTCTGTGGGGGTACACATGATGTCAATGCTCGTTATTCCAGCGGTTTGTCTTATTTATTACGCACGAAACTACGCCTTTACTTGGAAGAGCTTTCTTTACGCCAATTTAATCACCCTTGGGGTCCTTATTTTTGTGTTTAAGCTAATCTTCCCCGTGGTTATGAGCTTTTTCGGGAAAGTTGAAATCTTTGCTGTCAACGGTATTGGTCTTCCATTTCACTCGGGAACCTTAATTGCGTTTATTCTCTTAGTTAGCGCGGCGTACTTTCTGATTAAGTTTGCCCGCACAAAAGGGGCGCTACTTCAAAGCTCTGTACTTGCGGTGGTATTCATGATTATTGGTTTCTCCTGCTGGCTTGTGATTCCAATTCGGGCCAATGCAAATCCGCCAATGAATTTAAATAACCCGGATAATGCCATTGGGATGCTGGATTATTACAACAGAGTCCAGTACGGCGACTGGCCAATTTTTAAAGGCCAAAACTACACCCAAGCCCTCGATTTTGATGGCATGGTCAAAAACGAAGACGGGTCTTTCAAGCAAATCAAAACGGGTGATGTTTATGAAAAAGACGAATCCACCCAATCGTATAGAAAAGTAGGCGAGCGCTTTAATTACGTTTACGGACAGGACCATATTTCTATTATGCCCCGAATGTTTAACGACGATAAAGACGTGATGGCTAATTATATCGCCATGTACGGCGCTCCGGATTTCACCTTTAATTTTGATAACCCTGAGTATGCCGATTCTCAAGAAGCGCATCAAATCTTTGACGAGCTTCGTGCGAAATACGAAAGTGGAGAAATTGAAGTGGCGGATTATTTACAAATAAAGCCTTACAATTTGATTAATGTGCAGAGGCCCTCGTTTTTGCAGAATCTGGATTATTTTGTAACCTTTCAAAACGGCTATTACTTTGTACGCTACTTGATGTGGAACTTTGTGGGACGTCAAAACGACCTGGAAGGCCACATGGAGAATAACCGGGGCAATTGGATCTCTGGAATCTCCTTTATTGATAATGCGCTTTGGGGGAACCAGGACCAAGTTCCTCAAAAATATAAAAACGAAAGCACCGTAGCCTTTTTCTTTTTACCGCTACTGCTCGGTCTTTTGGGCATGTTCTTCCAACTCAATAGAGACTTTGGTAGGTTCTATGCGATTCTAGCGCTCTTTGTGCTTACCAGTGTGGGAATTATTTTCTACACGGGCGTGAAACCTTTTGAAGTAAGAGAAAGAGATTACGCCATGGTGGGATCCTTTTTTGCCTTTTCAATTTGGATTGGACTTGGGGCCGGCTCTTTGCTATTAGAGCTACAAAAGAAAGTGAAATCGAATGCCGCCTTATTTGTTGGAGGGGTTCTATTATTAGGAATTCCAGCTATGATGGGCTTTCAAAATTACAATTCCCACGACCGAAGCGGCCGCTCCGCTGCGTATGATTTTTCTTATTCTACCCTAAAATCGCTCCCTGAAAATGGCCTTTTATTTGTCTATGGGGATAATGATACGTACCCAATTTGGGGACTTCAGGAAACAGAGCAGTTTAGAGACGATGTGAAGGTGGTGAATTTTACGCTTTTATCCACACCTTGGAATATTGACCAGATGAAGCGAAGAACGTATAATTCGATGCCGATTCCTTCCACTCTTAGCCATGAGCATTTCCGCGAGGGTGTAAACGACCAAATCTATGTGATGTCTAAGGACCAATGGCAAGATTTACTTAGTGATTTGCCGGGGCGAGGCCTTTCAAGCGCTCAGATGGAGGAGTTCCAGAAATTTAAGCAGATGGATTCCATGCCAATTAAAGAGGCCTTAGAATTCTTGAAACGAAAATCACCAGGGAAGGATGCGATCTTAAAGATCCTTTTCGGTGAGGGGAAATACGAACGCTTTAACATTCTTCCAGTCTCAAAATTAGTCATTCCCGTAAATAAGCAGAATGCGCTTAAAGCTGGCATCGTGAAGGCAAGCGACTTAGACAAGGTTGTAGATCAAATTACGATTGATTATGCCAGCACGAATCTCTTTAAAAACAATCTGCTTCTGCTTGATATCTTAGCAAATTTTGATTGGAAACGTTCGATTAATTTCTCTACAGGAGGCGTGTACGACAATGAAAATATATTTTACTTAAGCGAGTATCTGCAATACGATGGGTTCTCTTACCGTCTCGTACCAATTCATACGCCAGAGAGTGACACAGGAGAACTAGGCCGCGTTGATGGAGAATCACTCTATAATATTGTAAAGAACTACCGTTGGGGAAATTTCAAAGATCTTTCGGTTCATTTTGATGAAACCTGTACTCAGAATATCATTGGGTATCGGAATTCAGTTGCTCGCGCCGCAGAATCGCTCGTTAAATCAGGACAGAAAGCTAAGGCCATCGAGCTTCTTGATTTGGCCGCAGCAGAAATTCCAGTCAAAAAGTATGACGATCCCCGTACATTAAGCACCATGGTCTATGGGTATATCCTTGCAGGACAGGATGAAAAAGGACTTGCCTTAGCGCAACAGCTTATTAAGGGTATTTTCGAAGAATACGACTACTATACAGGGTTTTCAAAAGAGGAGCAGCGCTTTACAGGCCGTGCACTTCGCACCAAACCTTTAGAATATTCCATGGTTATCGGGGCAGTCACAGAAGCCTATGAGGCCCGTGGGGAGAGTAAGAAAGCCTACGGCTACCTTGTTAAAGGTCTTGCACCCATTGATAAGCGCTATGCAGACTTCATGAAAGACTTAGAAGCGATGGGCAAGGAGAAGGCTTATTCGCAGGCCGACAAGCTTCAGGATATCATCCCTTTCTACCACTATTTATTTGAAGTATTCAAACCTTACGACTCCACTTACGGGCCTGAGAAATTAAAGCAGATTGAAACGCAATTAATGCAAGTTACTCAGTAGGAAAGGGAAGCTTTCCACATCAACTTTTAGCAGAATCGCCCAGCATTAATTACTATTTAGTGTTGGGCGATTTTCTTAAAGGTAATTAAAAGCTTTCTACTCGTATCCATTTTTCTTTAGGCGAGACATAATGGACCTGCGATCAAGTTTTGTAAATTTTATTTGCAAAAAGAATTTAATTGCTTTTTTTTAGTAAATTAATTGTTTTAATAACCAAATAGAGCTTTCTTTTACCGATTAAAATAACTTCGCATAATGCGGGTAATTTACAACCTTCTGTAAAGCGATTTAAAGGAGATTTTGTTTTCGTAGATAAACTCTGAAGCTTGCAATTTCATAGTGTAAGATGTGAGTTTCCAAAATTAGCCTTATTTTTGTAGTCAGTTCGGGGAAACAAGCCGAACACAGAACTCCTTTATGAAATCAACTGGACTTTACTGCGCCTTTTTGCGAGCCATAAATGTAAATGGGTCTAGATTAAAAATGCAGGCCCTGGTGAAGGCTTTTGAAATTGAAGAGCTTAAGCAGGTGAGTACAGTTTTAGCCTCGGGAAACTTACTTTTTCAAAGTGACTTACCGGCGGTGGAACTTAAGGAACTTCTAAGAGCTACCTTAGAGAAACGCTTTAATTTTAAGAGCGAGATTTTTCTTTTAACCATTGAGCAGATTGCTTCCATTTTGAAAGAAAATCCACTGAAACAGAATGCCGATTTTCATTCTTACGTAGTGATTAGTGAGCAAACTGGGGAGTGGCTTCTAAATGAAGTCCTGCCTTTAGAGTTACTGCCAGGCGAGCTGCTCAAGATTTCAAGTGGGGTTCTTTATTGGCAAGTTTCTAAAAACTCAACAACAGATTCAAACGTATCCAAGGCCCTGGCTCGAAGAGCTCTTAAGCCTCGAACCACGGTACGTAATTTTAATACAGTAGAGAAAATTTATCAAAAATTAAATAGTATACTGCCTTCGTAAGAAGGCTAGAACCCAATAAAATACCAATATGATTCAATATTTAGATACCATTCGTCATAAAGATTCAAACAATTTTTTTCTAATAGCTGGGCCCTGCGCCATTGAGGGTGAGGATATGGCTTTTGAGATTGCAGAAAAAGTTCTCGAACTTAGTGATAAATATAAGATCCCCTATATTTTTAAAGGCAGTTTTAAAAAAGCTAACCGAAGCCGCGTTGATTCTTTCACAGGAATTGGCGATGAGAAGGCACTTGAAATCATTAGAAACGTAGGGGACCACTTTAAAATTCCGACCACAACAGACATTCATGAAATTTCCCATGCTGCGCTTGCCGCGCAGTATGTGGACGTGCTTCAAATCCCTGCTTTTTTAGTAAGACAAACGGACCTCGTGGTCGCCGCTGCCAAAACAGGAAAATGTGTAACGCTCAAAAAGGGCCAATTTTTATCGCCTGAAAGCATGCAGTTTGCCGTGGATAAAGTAAAGGATTCAGGCAGCGAAAAGA
Source organism: Flavobacteriales bacterium UBA1694 (assembly GCA_002319955.1). Lineage (GTDB taxonomy): Bacteria > Bacteroidota > Bacteroidia > Flavobacteriales > Weeksellaceae > Planobacterium_A. The sequence goes on along the minus strand of DCJS01000038.1, from coordinate 1,002 downwards.
TGGCTATTATTGAAAGAGGAAATTCCTTCGGGTATTCTGATTTAGTGGTAGACTTCCGCGGAATCCCTGTCATGAGAAATTACGCGCCTGTTATTTTGGATGTGACGCATTCACTTCAACAACCCAATCAAAGTTCTGGTGTCACTGGGGGGCGCCCGGAACTAATAGAAACCATTGCGAAAGCTGGTATTGCTGTGGGTGCAGACGGTCTCTTTATTGAGACCCATAAAGATCCAAGTGTGGCCAAATCGGATGGCGCCAACATGCTTCGTCTTGATCTCTTAGACGGACTGCTTGAAAAGCTTACTCGCGTAAGAGAAGCCATTCTCTAATTTCCACGCTATAGTCAGAAAATCATCCAGGGTCCTTTATTAATTGGACTCTGGTATTTTTTGGCACTTTACTTAGGGGGGGATACCCCTTTTTTGCAATTGGCACAATTAACACACTTTTAACAATCTGTAAGTTCCTGCACCAACGCGTTACTCTTTGCTAGCCAAAAACATAAAAATTGGAGTACTATCTTACATAAGTGAAAATTTGATGCTAGAAGTTCTCATAACTACATGGAAAAGCATACTAAAGTTTTAAATAAAATAGCAAACAATATGCTTGAGTATTTTAAATTAAAGGGACTCTGGACTCTCTTTGAGCGAGACTTGATAGAGATCGTGGCGCCGGTCAGTCAGGGTGCGCACCGCCCCATTGTGGTGAAGTTCTTTTAATAAATTCAAATCTACGTCTACAATTAAAGTCATCTCCGTATTGGGTGTTGCCTCACCTTTGATCGCATTGGACGGAAATTGAAAATCTGAGGGCGTAAACACAACGGCTTTACCGTACTGGATGTCCATATTATTTACTTTCGGCAGGTTGCCCACACAGCCTGCAATCGCGACGTAACATTCATTTTCAATGGCTCTAGCCGCTGCACAGTGGCTAACCCGCGTGTACGCATTTTGAGTATCCGTGAGATAGGGGACAAAAAGAATTTTCATACCC
>DCJS01000042.1:47320-49511 GCA_002319955.1 Flavobacteriales bacterium UBA1694 | reverse complement strand
GTGAAATCATTTGGATTTTGCGTCACCTGACCTGCTGTTTTCTTGTCTTTGTATTCTGCCGGATAGGCCCAAATTAGAAGTGGTAGTTTTTCCTTTTTGCCCACTCGGTCGTAGTTTGCAGGTAAGTAAAGAGTTCCACTTAATTCAACACCGTCTGGACGCGTGTATTTGATTACTTCTTTATAGACATTTCCTAAACTTTCAAATGGATTCGCAAAATGAGTCACCGCCGTGGCTTTCCCATTTTTAATATTTCTTAAGAATGTATTTGGATAGTCCTTCGCTGATTGCTGGGAAACAAGAATCATTCCTTTTTTGATGTCAATGATATCGATAATGTCTTCCTTTGCGCCTTTTAACGACGAGGTGTAAAGTCTTTTTTTCGTGAGGGTCTTTAGATCTTGTTCCTCAACAAATGGTTTTTGACCTTCTTTAGTAAAGCCGTCTCCAATGAGAAGTACTTTTCCATTTTGCACATCCACGACAGATTGTCCAAATTCATTTCGGGCACGGTTGTAGGATCCTGGATCGCTATAAACGTCCTGGGAGTTGCGATCCGCAATGACTTTCGAGTCCAGTGTTGTTAAATCCACTAAGAAAGACTTTGTGTTTCTAGTGTCGTACCAGCTTTCGTGCACAATAGCGTAGTTGGCATTCGTCCAATTAATTCCAGAATACCGCTGCTTGGTTTTAAAGAACGGCACTGGCTCTGCGTTAAATGGCGCATCCCACGTAGAAATCTGATCGCGGTACTCCACGTTTTGCGCTTGGTCACCGCCATCAAGAGCCTCTGTGAACACTAAGGTAGAAGGTTTATCACTACGCCAGTACATGCTTCGTTTTCCTGTTCTTACAGAGGAAAAACCTTTAGGCATAATTTCATTTCTAGGCACCTCGTTCACCACTTTAATTTCCTTTCCACTGGCGTCAAAAACCGTTGTGATCATTGGGAAACGATTAAGCGGAACGATATAGGAATAAGGCTTTTGAATGGTCGTTGCAAGCAAATAATTTCCATCAGGAGAAAAATCTAGTGAGGAGTATATTGCTTTTTCTTTATATAAGCTTGCCTTCCCATTTAAATCTACTTTGTGTAGTTCCGAATTCGTTAAAGCATCAAAATTAGCCTCGTCCTGTGGACTACTTAGTAAATCTTGGTACGTTCTATTCTGTGATACGCGACCATCGGCGTTGGATACGATTGGGCCTTTTGGAAGGTCTTTCGATGGGTCGATCAAAGTCGGACGGTCCTTTGGAATTACCTTTAATAATAAACTGTTAGAATCTTTAAACCAAAGGTATGGAGACCCTAGATTCGCATTTAAATTATCACCGGTTATCTTCTTCGCTGTCGCCGTCTTAAGCTCGACCACCCAGAGCTCTACCCCACTTGCTGTGGTATTGGTAAAAGCGAGTTTCGTCTCGTCTGGAGAGAATCCGAAGTTCGTGATTTTTGCGTTGGAAGGAAGACCTTTAACCTGCAGTTCAGTCTTATCAGAGAGCCTGCGCACTTTGATATTGTTGACGTAAGTCGTTGAGCTAGAAATGTTGGTTACAGGATTAATCCGCAGTCCACCTAAACGCATCTCCTCCTGATTTAATTCATCTAAAGTTTTGTAAGTGTTTCGGTAGGTAAAGATCATCCAGTCACGTCCACTGTCCATGAATACGGATGGTGGTCTTTCATAATCTGCAAGTTTGAGAATCTCGGCCGAAGGCTTTTGATACGTAATGTTTTCCTGAGCCGTGGTAAGGCCCATGAACGCCAGAAGTACGGCGGTTAATTTTAACTTCATAGTTTATACAATTTAAACGAAAATAAGAAATTTTAACTAAAGTCCAAGCGTATGCATAACAAATTAGAAGCTCTTGGAGTAAATCCTTGCGAACTTAACAAAAGCCCAATCTTATCCACGTGCAAAAGAGACCGTTAGAGCGAAGAGGTCTAAAAAATAAAATGCGAAAGAGTTTGAAATTGGAGTGATTTAGAGACTAGATGACCCTAAATTTTCTAAATCATGAAACCGAATTACCAGCCTGAATTGGCCCGTTTTTGACTAATCATACCGTCCACAGAATAAATTCCAGGGCCAAAGGCCATTAAAACTGAATAAATACAAAGGTACAGTAGACCCATTTCTTGCTTGCTAAAGGGATCTGCTCCATGGACGATCAAAGCGATGAATGCTGT
>DCJS01000042.1:23217-47279 GCA_002319955.1 Flavobacteriales bacterium UBA1694 | reverse complement strand
AAATATGGAACAAACGACTTCTATAAAGATGCAAAAGCCTAAGGAGAACTCCGCACCAAGGCCGAGAAAATTATAAAACTCAATTGGCTCTCCAGATGAAAACTTCATCAGTTTTGGAAATCCATGAGAAATCATCCCAAATCCGACGAAAAGTCGCACAGCGAGTAGAATAAAATCGTTAATGCGAGAATAGCTTTTAATGGATGTTAAAAAGTTCATAAGTCGTAGCGATTAGATAACAAAACTAAGAAAAAAACCTTTAAACAAAGGAAAAAAAACAAAGTAACCTCTTAATGGTAACCGAAACTTTTAAGATCCCGTTCATTTTTACGCCAGTCTTTTTTGACTTTAACAAACAGGTTTAAGTGAATTTTCTTTGAAAAGAAGGTCTCTAGATCAATTCGAGCCTGAGTTCCGACCTTTTTAATTGCCTCTCCCCTGTGCCCAATAATAATCCCTTTTTGGGTTTCACGCTCGACATAGATAACGGAATCAATTACAATGGAACCTTCCTTTTCTAGGAACTGTTCGGTAACCACCTCCACCGAGTAAGGGATTTCCTTTTCGTAATTCAATAGAATTTTTTCGCGAATGGCCTCGTTCACAAAAAACCGCTCGGGTTTGTCTGTGTACTGTGTTTTGTCGTAATACGGGGGACTTTCTGGGAGTAAAGACTTTAATTTTGGTAAGATCAGAGCGGTGTTGACCTCTGCAATCGCGGAGATTGGAAGGATTTCTGCTTTTGGGATTTTTTCATGCCAAAAGTCGACCACCGTTTCCATGGCTTTCTGATCTGAAATGTCAATTTTGTTTATCAAAATTAGGACCGGCACTGGAATTTTATTAAGTTTTTCGATTAAAAACTCGGAAGCTTCAGTTTTATCCGTGATGTCAATTATGAAAAGAAAAACGTCTGCATCTTGGAGGGAGTCCTTCACAAAATCCATCATTTTTTCTTGCAGACCGTATTTTGGATCTAAAACTCCTGGTGTATCGGAAAATACAATTTGCACATCCTCCTCATTATAAATCCCAAAAATCCGGTGTCGGGTTGTTTGGGCCTTTTGAGTGACGATGGCTAGCTTCTCACCCATGAGTGCATTCAATAAGGTTGATTTCCCAGCATTGGGTTTCCCCACGATATTTACAAATCCAGCTTTATGCGTATTCACGGCAATATTTTTAAGTAAGGTCAAAGTTAAGGATAAATTACTGATTTATTTTTTTTCTTACCACCGGTAGAATTTCAGTCTCATTTAGTCCAAATCTTTTTTGCTCTTCTTTAGAGAAGTTCTTAGAATAAGAAAGCGCCTGAACTTCAAATCCAACGGACTCGAGGCGCGTGAAATAATCCATGCCGTACCACCGCACATGGTCGTACTGACCAAAATGCGTCTGGCGCTCTTTAGGATCGGTAATAGAAAAATCCTCGTAAGTGTCTTTTTGATTTATTTTTAAGGGAACTTGTAGGATCCCCCAGCCTCCCGGTTTTAGCACTCGATACAATTCCTGCATGGCTTTTGTGTCCTCTACAATATGCTCTAGAACATGGTTACAAAGCACCACATCAAAGCTCTCATCCTCAAAAGGTAGGTCTAGTAGATCGGCTTTTACCTCAACAATTGGTGAATAGAGATCTGCAGAGACATAGCGCAGATTCTTCATGCGTTTAAAGCGCTTGAAAAAGGCCTGTTCGGGAGCCATGTGAAGCACCTTTAAAGGCGCTGTGAAAAATGAAGTTTCACGCTCGAGGTACAACCACATCTGGCGGTGCCTTTCAAGGCTCAAGGTGCCTGGAGCTAAGGCCCCAGGTCTTGGAGTTCCATACCCGTAGGGTAGAAATTTCCGGTACGATAACTTGTCGATTGGATCGGTATACGCTTTGCCCTTAAACCAGAGGTACAGAAATGGCCTAAGCGCTAAACTCAACCGAATAAGAACCGGTCGAGGTAACGCGTTTAAGAGGTATTTAGCCAGTTTCTGCATCTAGAAATCAAGCGTGAAGGCCGCTTCTTCGTCTGATTGAATTCCTAAGGCTTCGTAAATGTATTTAAAAGTCGAAAGCAAAACGGGTTTTCCCCCGATGATGCAGACGTCGTGTTCAAAATGCGCAGAAGGTTTATTATCTAGGGTCGTAACAGTCCAGCCGTCCGAATGAAATTTCACTTTTTCAGTGCCAAGATTAATCATCGGCTCAATTGCTAGGGCAATGCCATCTTTTAAAACTTTACCGCTCCCCTCTTTACCATAATTTGGGACTTGCGGGTCTTCGTGCATTTTACGTCCAAGACCGTGTCCTACAAGTTCACGCACCACACCATAGCCGTGCGCTTCACAGTGGGATTGAATTGCAAAGGAGATGTCGCCAACGCGCTTGCCACGAACACACTGTTCGATTCCTTTGTAAAGAGATTCCTTTGTCACTTTAAGTAGTTTCTTAACTTCAGGAAGAACCTCACCCACTTCAAAAGAATAAGCGTGGTCTCCGTAGAATCCATTCATGTACACGCCACAATCGACGGATAGAACATCGCCATCTTCCAAAGGCTTGTCATTTGGAATTCCATGAACAACTTCTTCGTTTGGAGATATACACAAATTCTTTGGAAAGCCATACTGACCTAAAAACGCAGGAATCCCACCGTGGTCGCGGATAAACTCATCTGCGATCTTGTCAATATAGTTCGTTGTGACCCCGGGTTTAATCTCCCTGGCCACCATTCCTAAGGTTTTAGACACAAGTTGAGCGCTTTCACGCATGAGTCTTAATTCTTCAATTGTCTTTAACTGTATCATATCGTATTACCAAAAAAGGCCTTTTTTCTTTTCGCGTTTCATTTTTGAAAAGGCAAGGACTTCCCCGCCTTCGACCCGAAATTCTATTTTTTCATCAATTATTCGGTATATTTCTCCCCAACCTGGGAATCCACCTAAGTTTCGATCGTCAATAAATAAATCTGCATCAATTTTTCGTGAGGCGTGAAGTTCTTCAAAGACTTCGCCCTCAAAACTTGAGTTGATACTGTAGAATTCAAGACCGTTTCTTCGGCAAAATTCAACAGCTTCGTCAAGTTCTTTTCCACTGCGGTACGTCCATAAGATGAGGCGGTACCCTTCACTTTGAAGCTTTTTCAAAGTATCGAATGCAAATATTTTTGGTTTTCCGATTCCTGGATAGGCATCGTCTACAATAGTACCGTCGAAATCAATCGCCAGTTTTTTATTGCTTTTCATCATGCTAAAACTATTTTCCGAGTGCAAAGGTACAAAAAAGAGCTGGATCTTTCGGATGCTCCAGCTCTTAACATAGGTGTGAAACTTACAAGTCTAGCTTCGAATCCACTTGAATTTATACTCCTGATCTGGAGTCGAAATCCGATCCGTGACGCGTTGTAAACGTGAAGGAAGTTTCATTAAATATTCTTGGGCTTTTTGAGCAGACTCTGTTAGATTCCCAATGTTTTCAATCTTCCAATCGTCAATGAGTTGCTTTAAGATGTCAATATAATCTTGGGCCGTGTAAACCATGCAGCGCTGAGCCGCATCGGAGAAATGAGACCAAAGTTCGCCTGCGGCCTGTCCGCTCTCGCGCATCATATGGGCCGGCATCACAATTTTCTTTCTCATCATGTCCTCAAAAGCAATCATCATTTCTGAAGGATCTAATTCAAAAATTCTTGTGACAAAATGCTTATACGCTTTTGCGTGCCGAGCTTCATCCGCTGCAATGACCGCACACATCTTAGCCAATTTCTTGTTTCCGCTCTGCTTGGCAAAGGTTCCTACACGTCGGTGAGAATAGTTTGTGGCCGTTTCTTGAAAGCTCGTATAGACGAAATTTCGGTACGGATCCATTGAGGTTCCGATATCAAAACCGTCTTGAATTAAATACTGGGTCGTAATTTCCACTTCCCTCATATTAACTCTTCCACAGAGGTAGAGGTATTTATTTAGAAGATCACCATGGCGGTTCTCCTCTGCGGTCCAAGAGCGAACCCAGTGGCTCCAGCCCCCACGTTTCTCTTGCTCCACACCATCGATTCCCATAATCCAGCTTTCATAGCTTGGAAGCGCTTCCTCCGTAATACAGTCTCCAATTAGGGTAACAAATAAATCATAGTCCATCATCTGAGCGAAATGCTGCAATTCTTGAACATCATTATGAAAATCATCGCTCGTTGGATCGGGTAAAAAATCGGTTGGTTGCCATATTTTTTCGACTGGGGTTAAATAAGTATCGATAAAAGAATTGACTTCAGGACTTAGAGATCTCATTACCTCGAGTCTTACTGCTTTATTATACATAGGGTGGTTTTCTAAGTCGCAATATAGTTAAATAATTTTTTTTAGCATAATACCTTAAGAAGAATTTAGGCTTCAATTAAGACCTCTCCGGTCATAATTTCAGGTATTTCGAGTCCCATGGCCCGAAGAATTGAGGGGGCCACATCACCAAGTTTTCCAGGCTGTAAGCGCCATACTTTTTCTTTATCCATCACAATGAGTGGCACCAGGTTAGTCGAATGCTGCGTATTGGGCGATCCGTCCTTGTTTTTCATCACATCGCTATTGCCATGATCGGCCAGAATAAACACGGTATAGCCATGATCGTAAGCGGCAGTGGCGACTTTCTCAATGCACGAGTCCACGACCTCAGCTGCTTTGACTGCGGCCTCAAACACGCCTGTGTGGCCAACCATATCGGTGTTGGCAAAATTAAGACAGATGAAATCGGCGGATTCATTTTCAATCTCAACAAGGATATTTTCTGTAATGTCGTAGGCAGACATTTCGGGTTTAAAATCGTAAGTCGGGACATCTTTCGGACTTGGACAGAGAATTCTTTTCTCATTTAAAAAGGGAACTTCACGTCCTCCAGAAAAGAAAAAGGTCACGTGTGGGTACTTCTCTGTTTCAGCGACTCGAATCTGTGATTTTCCGTGGTGCTCAAGGACTTCTCCCAAAGTTCCCTCAAGAACTTCTTCGTCAAAAACGACCTTCACATTTTTAAAATCTTTATCGTAATTCGTAAGGGTGACAAAGTAGAGTTCTAAAGCCTTCATGCCATACTGCGGAAAATCCTGTTGACTAAGCGCCTGAGTAATTTCACGGCCTCTGTCCGTTCTGAAATTGAAACACAGGACCACGTCGCCTGCATCAATGGTGGCTACCGGCAGATGGCTATCTCCTTGAAGCACTATAGGCAGAACAAATTCATCACTAACTCCAGCGTCATAGGATTTTTGAAGCGAGGCCACGGCATCGTACGAGGCCTGCCCAATTCCATTAACTAAGGCATCGTATGCTAAGTGCACGCGTTCCCAGCGGTGGTCCCGGTCCATCGCGTAATACCGTCCCACCAATGAGGCTAACTTCCCACCCGTGGTTTGCATGTGGGTTAAGAGTTCATCAATAAAATGGACCCCTGAATGCGGGTCGCAGTCCCTTCCATCTGTAAAGGCATGGACATAGGTTTGATCCGATAACCCATTTTCATGGGCAGCCGTTAGTAAACCTTTAAGGTGATTTATATGGGAGTGGACGCCTCCATTAGAGACAAGTCCTATTAAATGCACTTTTTTGTGGTTCACCTTCGCATACTCAAAAGCCTGAGTAATGGTATTTTCTTTCCCTAACGTGGCATTTTCGACGGCCATATTTAGCTTCACCAAGTTCTGGTAGACTACCCTTCCAGCGCCCAGGTTCATATGTCCTACTTCTGAATTTCCCATCTGACCTATGGGAAGGCCAACTGCAAGGCCACTTGCTTCTAAGGTGGTGTGTGGGAATTTCTCAAAAAGTTGATCCATAAAAGGGGTTGAGGCCTGATCAAGTGCTGAAACGCTGGGATCCGTTCCTAGGCCCCAGCCATCGAGTATTGCTAAAATTGCTTTTTTTGACATGATGGTATATTTTACACTTACAAATTTATCAAATATAATAGGAAATCGCGCAGATTAAAGCCCGAACCTTCCAATTATTCCCCTGCTAGAAGAGTCGAGCTGTGCGTGGGGCGCAAAACCAGGCTCAAAATTTTCCTCAAGTTTCCGGATTAATTCCTAATTTTGGGCTATGGATTTAAGAGATCAATTAAAAAATCTGTTTCCCGAGCATCAGGAACAGGAAATAGAAGAACCAATTGACGTATTTGAGCAGAAAGCCCCCCTTGTATGCAAATTCGAAAAGAAAGCGCGCGCTGGGAAACCCGTCACGCTTATTGAAGGGTTTGAAGGCTCACAAGCTGAATTGAAAGCGCTTTCCAAAACACTTAAAACCCGCCTAGCTTTAGGCGGCTCCGAAAAGGATGGCGTCATTATTATTCAGGGCGATCACCGCGATAAGATTATGACCCTACTCCATAGTATGGGTTATAAGACCAAGCGCGTGGGTGGGTAAGTGACCTTAAAATGCTCAAGCTTACTTAAAGACAATCTAACACCGCATCAATTTTACTTTATGAAAAACAAACTTGCAGCCTCCGAACTGGTTTTAAACCCAGACGGCAGTGTCTACCACCTCAATTTATTACCTCAGGACATCGCATCAAAAATCATCTTGGTTGGTGATCCAGACCGCGTCCCTAAGATTTCTGCTTTTTTCGATACGATCGAATTAAAGAAGAACAAACGTGAATTTTACACCCATACAGGCACACTTCGCGGAGAGCGAATTACCGTGATGTCCTCAGGTATCGGTACCGAGAATATCGATATTGTTTTAAACGAACTTGATGCGCTAGTAAATATCGACCTAGAGAAAAAAGAAATAAAAACGGCCCATACAGCCCTTGAGCTCTTTAGACTAGGCACCTGCGGCTCAGTTCACCCCGACATTGAGGTGGATCAAATGCTCGTGACGCAAAACGTCGTGGGTTTAGATGGGCTTCTTCATTTCTATCCAGAATATGAATTTGAAAATGAATTTTCAAAGGCTTTCATGAGCGGTTTCCCGTACGAGCGTATTAAAGGCATGCTGTATTTTGCGCAGCAGTCAACGGAAATTTCCCATTACTATAAAGACGCCCCATACCACGGAAATACAGCGACATTCCCAGGCTTCTACGCCCCGCAAGGTCGACAACTCCGATTAAAAAGCCTCGATGATCAATTTCTGGAAACCTTAAACGAGCTTGGGGTATCCAACTTTGAAATGGAAACGTCGGCCATCTACGGCCTCTCTTCGCTTCTAGGACATAAAGCCCTTACGGTTAATAATGTGGTTGCAAATCGCCGACGGGGCGAGTTTGTGTCAGACCATCACGCCTCAGAGAAGCGAATGATTGATTGGGTTTTAGAGCGCATTATAAAGTAAATCATACCGCAAAAAGAAAAATAACCGCTAGGGATTTCATTATTGAGATCCCTAGCTCGCTTTTGAGGGGCAACTGATCAGATGGTCACAGACCATGCCGGTGGCCTGCATATGGGCATAAACTACCGTAGAGCCCATAAACTTAAACCCATTTTTTTTAAGATCTAAAGACAATGCATCCGATAGCTCGGTTCTGGCAGGCACTTCACTCACCGACTTCGGGGTATTAATAATAGGAGTGCCTCCCACAAATGCCCAAATGTACGACGAAAAACTACCGTGTTTTTTTTGGATTTCCATAAAGCATTTCGCGTTATTAATTGTGGCTAAAATTTTAAGTCGATTCCTTACGATTCCAGCGTCCTGCATTAACTCCTCTACTTTTACTTGTTCATACTTCGCAATTTTTGCATAATCAAACTGATCAAAGGCACGACGAAAATCATCTCGTTTTGAAAGAATTGTGTACCAACTCAGTCCTGCTTGAAAACTCTCAAGAGTCAAAAATTCAAAAAGTTTTTGATCGTCACGTACCGGTTTTCCCCACTCTAAATCGTGGTATCGGCGGTACAGATCATCTTTTTCACACCAAGGGCAACGTTTTAATTCCATATTAATGATTCAGGGTTCAAATTTACATAATTTCCACAAGCGCCCAGTTTAACATAATATTAACGTCCTAAGGAATGTTTATTGCAAAATCTAGTTTACCAAACAACATTTAAATACATACTATTATGGACAGACAAGATTACAACAAAGCCGAAAACGCAGTGAATAATGCGAAATGGACCGTGAACGATTATGCGGATAGAGCGAAAGATTATATCCGTGAACAAAAAGAGAAAAATGCGACACCTACCCAAGAAGGCTGGTTCGAAAGAGCAAAAGAGAATGTTTCTGAGGCTTGGGAGGACACAAAAGATGCCGTAAGCAATGCATGGGAAGAAACCAAAGATTGGAGCGATCAGGCGTGGGAAAGATCAAAAGACACGGCGAATGATGTAACCGATTCTTTGAAAGACAAAGCGCAGGACGCAAGAGCTGAATTTAATAAGAGGACCAATTAGACTTGTTTTTTAGAAGCAGATAAATGGTTCTATTAAAATCAAGTTTAGCAAATTGAGCTGCCTTCAGAAGGCAGCTTTTTTGTGTGCATAGACTTAAAGACTAGATAATCATCAGCAAAATTTACTTCCACCTCGCAAACATGATTATAATAGTATTAAATTTGATGAGTTAGGTCGGGCCCAAATAGCCTCATTTTGAAATCATATCGCGCCAATCAATAAGCCCGTAATCCATTGGGGCCAAAGAATAGCTAGTAAAATTAAGAACCATGCAAAAAATAAGTCTTTTGTTCGTACTCTTTGTATTCAACTTCGGATTTGCTCAAAAAACAGAAAGCGAAGGCAAAATCAAAGAAAAATTTGTCGCAATGCAGCCGCAAGACCGCCTGGTTCCTCCACCGCCAAAAACAGTGTATCCTGCGCATTATCCTGGCGGAAATAAAGTCTTTATCGAAAAGGTAAAAAACAATCTAGATAGGAAACGTGGTGGCATCCTTGCCATCGGGATTACTTACAAAGATTATTCTAAAAATTGGGTCTGATGGCCGAGTGCTTAATATTTCGACCTATGGGCCAAATGAACTCTTAAGTAAAGAGCTTAAGAAAGCGGCTGAAAAGACCACCATGACAACCCTATGGATTCCCGGTGAAAATAGCAGTGGTAAAGAAGTACTAGACATTGTTACACTTCCATTTAAATTTTCCAAGAACTAAGCACCAGGCAGTTTAGAAATCAGTCGATGCGACGTATTTATTTGCGACTCCTTTTTAATCAATTAACCTATAAGTAATCCAGAAAAATTCAAATACGTCAAACAAAAAAGAGACAAATCAGCTGAGCTGATTTGTCTCTTTTGGTGGAGAATACGGGATTCGAACCCGTGACCTTTTGACTGCCAGTCAAACGCGCTAGCCAACTGCGCCAATCCCCCGTTTTCTAGTTTCAGATTTAAGCATCTGAATTCAGAGTGCAATAATAGGTAATATTTTAAAATTAGCAAAACGCAGGGGTGAAAAATCCACTACGTTTTGCTTAATTTCTTATCTTCTTACTTCCAGCCTCCTCCTAGAGCTCTGTAAAGCTCTATTCCAGACTGCATTTTAGCATACCGTGCATTCGAGATGTTAAGTTCGGCATTCAATTGATTTACCGAGGCGTTTATCACCTCAAGGTAGTTTGCCATCCCGTAGTTCACAAGTTCTTGAGAGAATACCACCGATTTACGGTAGGCATTAAGTTCTTTCTCTTTTAAAGCGATAAATGCATCCTGAGAACTATACATCTTAATCGCGTCCGAGACTTCCTTTCCAGCACCGAGAACCGAGCGTCTAAAGTTTAAATAAGCAATTTCTTTATTGGCTAAACTCACCTCGTACTGGGTTCTAATTTGTCTCTTGTTCAAGACCGGTTGTAATAGACCACCAACGACATTCGCAAAAAGAGAATTGGCGCTAAAGAGATTGTCAAGATCGCTCGACTGCAGTCCCCCACTCGCTGTGATGCGAAGGCTTGGATAAAACTGCGCTTTCGCTGCTTTTGAAAGCTCAAAAGCTTGCATCAAATTAAGCTCGGCAAGTCTCACATCAGGACGGTTGCTCAAAAGCTGGCTAGGATACCCTAAATCCAAAGCGATTGGCAAATTCTGAGTTTCAAGCGAACTTCTTTGAATGGCCGCCGATGGCTCCGCTAAAAGCAGACTCATCGTGTTTTCAAGGAGTTCAATTTGAACATCAATGTTGATCAGTAACGACTCGGCATTATGCACCAGCGCTTCACTTTGTTGCACGGCTACCTCACTTAGGGTACCAGACTCTTTAAGGGCCTGGGTTGTTTCAAGGTTCTTCTTTCTAAGTGTAATGGTCTCGTTAATAATTCGTTTCTGCTCGTCAAAGGTGAGGAGCTGAAAATACGACGCAGCGACGGCAGCCACAAGATCGCTCTTAATGGACTGGTGCGCCGAAACGGTTCCTAAGTAAGAGGCCATTTGAGCGCGCTGCTCCGAGGCCATTTTCCCCCAGATGTCTGCTTCCCAGTTCAATGATCCCGTAAGATCCCACTGGCTGCGGTTAGAACGCTCTAAGAGCATCTGTCCAGACTGCGTGTTTAAGGACTGGGTACTGAAGGTGTAATTCGGTCCAATACTAATGGTTGGAAGGTACGCCGCTTTACTTTGTTTAAGATACGCTTCTGCTGAAACGATATTTTGAAGCGCAATTCTAACGTCAATATTGTTTTCTAAGGCTTTAGAAATATGGCCTTGCAAAATAGGATCCGTAAAAATTTCTCGCCAAGAGACCTGCCCGAAACTCAAGGAGTCTGTGGGCAACTGGTCCGTTCTATAGAGCGTTTCTTCCACCACTGCGCTTGGCGTCTCATACGCCGTGGCCGTAGCACACGAGGTAAGTACTGCAGCCAAAAGCAGGGGAAAAAGTACCGATTTTAGTTGTGTATAAATGTTCATTGTCTTTCTAATTTAGTTTTGAGGCGCACTGCCTATTATTCATTCAAATTAATTGACTGAGGTTTGATCGGTTTGATCTTTTCTTGCAACCATTGGAAAACCACATAAAGCACTGGAATTGCAAGGAGCCCAAAGAGGGTTCCGATCAGTAGTCCTGCGGCTGCCCCAGTTCCAATAGATCGGTTTCCAACCATTCCAATACCACTTGCAAATACCAGAGGAACCATCCCGAAGATAAAGGCAAATGAGGTCATTAGAATTGGTCTTAATCTGGCCTTTGCAGCATTTATTGCAGACATAGCGATGCTCTCGCCTTTGTGTCTACGTTGCACGGCAAATTCTACAATTAAAATCGCATTCTTGGCAAGTAGACCAATAAGCATGATAATGGCAATCTGAAAATAAATGTTATTTTCAAGTCCCATAATACTTTGTCCGAAGTAGGCCCCAATCACCCCTAAAGGCAAGGATACAATAACGGCAAATGGAAGAATGAAACTCTCATACTGCGCTGCAAGAATAAAGTAAACGAATAAGAAACTTAAAAGGAACACGACATAGGTCTGTGAACTCGCTTTCATTTCTTCCTTGGTTAGACCGGTGAACTCAATATCATAGTCCGTAGACAAATGCTGAGCCTGAGTTTCTTGAACGGCTTTAATGGCATCCCCAGTGGAATAGCCTGGCGCGTTTGCCCCACTAATTCCAACGGAGGTGAAAAGGTTATACCGCTCAATTGACTGCGGTCCAAAGGTACGCTCCAAAGTCACAAATTGAGAGATCGGCGTCATTTGGCCACTCGCGGTTTTAACGTAGAGTTTACTTAAGTCTTGGGCATTCGCGCGGTCCTCAGGCAGGGCCTGAATCATCACTCTAAACTGCTTTCCATACTTGGTAAAGTCAGAGGCATAAATTCCTCCAACATAGCCCTGCATCGCACTTAAGATGCTTGTAACAGAAACCCCAACATCTTTTGCTCGTGGAATGTCAATCACCATCTCGTACTGAGGGAAGTTCGTGTTAAATGACGTTGACGCAAACTGAATCTCTGGGCGTTTCATCAACTCCCCGATGAAGCCTTGAGCCGCAGTACTTAAATTCGAAAGCTCTCCGCCTGCTCTGTCAAGTAGCTCAAAGGTAAACCCTTCACTTTGACCGAACCCGGGCACACTTGGTGGTGAGAAGAAAATCATTTTCGCATCGGGATATTTTTGTGCGATGCCAAAGAGCTGTCCCGTGATTGCTTGAACCGTAGCAGCCTCCGAGGTTCGATCCTTAAAGGGCGCCAGTTTAATAAACGCCTGACCCACGTTGGAGCCCTGACCAGACATAAATCCTCTTGAGGACGTAAACGTGACGTTTGTTACCCCGTCAATCTTTCGAGCTTCCGCTTGAAGGTCCTTTAAGATGTTATAAGTACGCTCCATCGAAGCGCCTTGAGGCAGTTGAATATCGGCAAAGATTATCCCTCGGTCTTCACTCGGAATAAATCCTGTAGGCATGGAGGAGTTCGCCCACCAAAAGGTAAGACCACCCATTACGAAAATAAGAACTGTAGCCCATTTGTGTCTTAACAAAAACAGAAACGAGCGTCCATAACGGTTCGTTACTGAATTAAATCCAGTATTGAATTTATAGAAAAACTTATTAAGAACGTTTAACTCTTTATAGGGCTGATTGTGCTGCGCATTTGGTTTTAGTAATAACGCGCAAAGCATCGGGCTTAAGGTTAAGGCGTTAACCGCCGAAATCAAAATGGCAATAATTAAAGTAATACCAAACTGCTGGTAAAAGACTCCCGTTGGGCCTTCTAGGAAGGTCACTGGAATAAATACCGCGGCCATTACCAGGGTAATGGAAATAATTGCACCCGTAATTTCATCCATGGCCTCCACGGTGGCCCGCTTCGCATCGGAGACGCCCTGCTCTAGTTTCGCATGGACGGCCTCCACCACGACAATGGCATCGTCTACCACAATACCAATGGCCAGAACAAGTGCAAAAAGCGTAAGAAGGTTAAGGGAGTACCCAAAGAGGTTAAGAAAGAAGAATGTTCCAACAATCGAAACCGGAACCGCTACAGCTGGAATCAAGGTTGAACGAAGATCTTGAAGAAAAATAAACACCACTAAAAACACCAATAAGAAGGCTTCTAATAACGTGACAACCACCTTATTGATAGAGGCGTCTAGGAATTCGTTTGAATCGAAGTTAACGGTGTAACCAATTCCCTCTGGGAAGGAAGCTTCTTGAGATTTAAGGAAGGTATTAATATTTTCAATAATTTCTTGGGCGTTGGATCCAGGGGTCTGGAAAATCCCCATACTAATGGCACGTCGCCCGTTACTTTCACCAATTCCGGAGTACGACAGAGCCGCAAGTTCCACTTTAGCGACGTCTTTTAATCTTAAGAATTGCCCGTTTCCTAAGGAACGAATTACAATATCTTCATATTCGGCCACTTCATCAAATTTCCCTTTGTAGGTAATAACGTACTCAAATGAGTTCCCATCATTCTCCCCAATGGATCCCGCGGCCGCCTCACGAGACTGCTCATTGATGGCTGCAGAAACTTCGGAAGGTTCCATAGCAAAGGCGGCCATTTTTGAAGGGTCTAACCAAACTCTCATCGAGTAGGTCTTACCCCCAAACACCATGGCGTCGCCCACACCGTTCACACGCTTGAGGCCCGGAACGATATTAATATTCATGTAGTTTTGAAGCCATACTTCATCCAAATCCGGATTCGAGGTATAGAACGACAAAAACATAAGAGCAGAGGTCTGCTGCTTCTGAGTAATTACCCCAGAGCGCGTTACTTCAGAAGGAAGTAGCGGCATTGCCCGCTGCACTTTATTCTGAACGTTTACCGCTGCAATATCGGGATCAACACCTTGTTTGAAGAAAATTTGAATGGTTGCAGACCCGTTGTTTTGGGCTGTGGAATTAATATAATCCATGCCTTCTACCCCATTCACCTGCTCCTCGATCGGAATCACTACCGAGTTCATTACCGTTTGGGCATTCGCCCCGGTATAGTTGGCCGAAATTCTTACCGTAGGAGGGGCAATGTCCGGATACTGGGTCATGGGCAGTGCCATGAGTCCCAAAATACCAAGTATCACGATCAGAATCGAAATTACGCTCGAGAGTACCGGTCTATCTATAAATCGTTTTATCATTTTTTTTGTTGGATTTTGACCTCAGTCCTATCTTAAATAGGTTCACTAGGTCGAGTTCACGTGTCGCTTTCTAGTTGTTAAACTGAGGTTTAAGGGCCTTAAGGAGATCGTCCAACTTTATTGGTTTGGCTTTAACTGGTGTGCCTGTTTTTACACTACCCACACCTTCGGCTACGACAACTTCTCCTTCTTTTAGGCCACTCTCGACGATTGCAAGATTGTCGATTCGGTCTACCACTTGAATCACCGCATTGCTAGCCGTGTCTTTCACAATTTTATAAACGTAAACAAGACCCTGCTGTTCGTAAGTAGCTGTTTCCGGAATAACAAGAACGTTATTAAAGGCTTTAGGAACGCGAATAGTTCCGGTATTCCCATTGCTTAGCATTTTCTCAGGGTTTGGAAGCGAGACACGAAACTGAATGGTTCCAGTCAAGGGATCAATCTGACCGGTTACGGCTTTAATCACTCCTTTATGGGAATAGGTAACACCATTAGCCATGATAAGTTCCACTGCTGGTAAATTTTTCAATTTTTCAGACATGGTTGCCCCATACGAATTCTTCAAGAAATTCAAATACTCTGATTCGTTCATTGAAAAGTACGCATACAACTCACTTGTATCAGAAACCGTCGTAATAGGCTGTTGGTCTGAAGGACCGACAAGACTTCCGGTGCGCATATTAAGCTTTCCAACCACACCCGAAATTGGTGAGCGAATAACGGAGTAATCAATATTAGCCTGCACGCCTTGGAAGTTTGCACTGGCCTGGGCCTTGGCGGCAATAGCTTGAGAGAGCTGCGCCTGGGCTCCAGCTAAATTCGCCTGAGCCGTTTGAAGCTGAACACTAGAGATGATATTCTTTTCAACTAGTGGTTTAATTTTGCTCACCTCTACCTGCGCGGCACTCACGGCGCTCTGCGCCGCCTTAATACTGGCTTCTGCCGCACCGATTCCTGCTCTTGCAGCAGAGGCAGACTGGTTTAAAGTGTTCGTTTCTAAGCGAAATAAAGGTTGACCTTTGGACACGTACTGCCCTTCATCAACAAGAACCTGGGTAATGTAGCCTTGGATTTTGGCTCGAACCTCGTTATTCACTCGGCCTTGAATACTGGCCGGATACGCGGTAAATCCCATAATGTCACGGGTCTCTACTTTCACACTGGAAACCATTTTAGTCTCACTTGGAGCTTGAGTTTCTTTTTTCTTACAAGCCCCCAATGAAAGGGTGGCGATTAGTAATAAAACGATTCGTTTATTCATTGTATAATTGACTTAGAGAATTTTTTATATTATCGATACTATTCTTAATTAAGGTTCGGTAAATTTGATACTTTTCCTGATGATCCTCACCCTGCGCTTCGCGATGAGCAATAAGTCGATCATAGAGTCCAAGCTCGGTTGTAAGTCGCTCTAGGAGCTCTTCAAACCGAAGTTTCACAAACTCATTATTGATGCTAAAATAGCGTTTTCTACCCACTTTAGAAAGCTCCGTAATTAGACCAATATCCAGTAAAATATGCAAACTCGTCGAAATTGAACTTTTGCTAACTGAAAACGCGGCCACCAATTCCTCGAACGTGACGCCCTCTCTTGTAAAATCAAAGATCAAAAGTGCTTGAATTTTTGCCGCTAATGGGGGCAAGTGAAAACACTCGCCAAAGAACGCAGCCCAATCTTCAAAAAGAGCCTGATCAATATTAAAACGACTATGCATAGGTTATAATTTAACAAGCGCAAAGGTATAAAAATTGGTTCGGATACAAGCGAACCAATTAAACTTATTGACAAAATAAATTAGACCTTCTAAATCCTTGGGTGTCGCCTACTCTCGCACTTCTTCTCGCTTAAATGCCTATCTAAAGGATGATTTCTTAATATATTCGCGGGTAACTCCTTAAATTTGAGCTCCTCAGCAACTAATCTTTTTAGCTTTAGTCCTACTTAGGAGTCGGGATTTTGATCAATTTCTCTTATAGGGCGGCAAGGATTCCCGTAAGCTAGCATTCCGGGCTCAATGGAACGGCTAACCACACTTCCTGCCCCAATAACGCAATTATCCCCAATGCTTACGCCTGGCAGAACCACCACGTTTCCTCCAAACCAGACGTTATGTCCAACCGAAATCGGCTTAGCGGTCTCTACACCTAAGTTCCTTCTTTTTGCATCCTGTGGATGGATTGCGGTGTAAAAGGCGCAGTTTGGGCCTATAAACACATGGTCTCCAAACGTAACAGATGCCTCATCGAGAACCACTAAATTAAAATTAGCGAAAAATTCAGCCCCTAAATGGATGTTATAGCCGTAATCGCATAAGAACCCACTCTCAATGGTAAAATGAACCTTGGTGGATCCAAGAACTGCGCGCAACTGCTCTCTTTTTTCGTCACTTTCTAGGCATGGCAATTTTTCAATCTGTTGTAAGGCTTGCTTGCAGCGCAAACGCTCAGATACCAACAGCGGATCGTTTGGATCGTACAAAAGGCCCATGGCGCATTTTTCCTTTTCTTCCATACCTGTTAGCTCATCCATTTGAATAGTAAAACATACTCGTTGAATTTTGTCTTGATTTAAAACACTTTTTCATACGCGCGCCTTGCGGAGCCTCTAAAATACACCTGGCCGCAATAATGATAGCCTAAAGCTTTTAGAATAGCTAACATCGCCTGGTTGTCAAAATTGGTATCGACCTTAATTGAATGAATTCCTTGTCTTAACGCCTTGGCCTCGACATGCTGAAGAAGCTTTTTTCCATAGCTTTTGCCACTGGCTTCTTTACTAATACCAATGCGGTGCACGACGAAAAAGTCGCCCTCTGTGAGCCACTCTCCTTCAAGGTTTTCATAGGCAGGTTCGTCACTCAGAAAAATGGCGCAGTAGCCAACGAGTTTGCCTTCTTCTAGTAGAACGTAGCCTGCGCCCTTACGAAGGTCATCCAAGACCGTATTTTCGTTTGGATACCCATCTTGCCACTGGGTCGAGCCTTGGGATTTTCGAAGCGCAATACCCCATTGAAGAATCTCCCAAATGCCCTGTTGGTCCTTTGATTGGGCGATTCGAAATTCAGTATTTGGGGCTAGATTCTCCATGATAAGTCTTTTTTCTATGTCGGTCTTGAGCAAAGTTACGTCATTTGAGTAAAATTGAAAAGGGTCAATTTCGGAATTTTAGGCCACAAAAAACCGTGGGGCCCAAAACCCCACGGCTGCAAAAATTAGTAAAATTTAATAATATGAAAGTAATTGGGTTCAATTGTGACTTGAGCGTGACTCTAAGAGCCACTTGTCAATAATTTTAAAGGCTTGTTTTTCCTGTGCTAAGTCTACCTTAACACTAAGGGTCGTTGCCGTTGGGGTCGTTGTAAATGTCATGTATGCATTTTCGACCGCGCTTTCTATTCCGGCCTCATTTAATTTCGATTTCACGAGTTGGATCTCTTGTTGAACGTCACTCTCAAAAACCGAAACTTTAGTCTGTCTTTCCATAATAGTTCAGTTAATAGATCCTAAATATAGAAAAAAATTATCACAAATTTAACATTATTACAAAAAGTTAACATTAAAACTGTTAAAAATTACAATTCTTTAAATCTTTCACTTTCTTATTCGTTCTCGTCGTATTTCTCTTTGTAGCGCTCGTAGAGCCTAGTTTGATGGTTTTGTAGCTCTATAGCTCGTCCATCAATAAACGCGTTAGTGACTTGGTTGGTCAATTGATCAAGCGCATCGCCCGAAGAGATAAATAGCGTGGCACTCTTTCCAACCTCTAGGCTCCCGTGGGTTTTATCGATCCCAAGCATTTTCGCCAGGTTCAGGGTAATACTTTGCAGCGCCTTTTCCTTGTCTAAACCATAGGCCGCTGTGGTTCCAGCAAGAAACGGAAGGTTTCTTGAGTCGGAGAAGTCTTTACGAGCACTGTAATCCAGACCGTGCAAAATTCCTTTGTCTGCCACCATTTTTGCAAATTGGTAAGGCAGTCTGGGTGAGGCTGAGGCATTATGAGGAAGTGAATGTGGATTGGTGACAATTAAAGGAAAGCCACTCGCTTTGATTTCATCTAAGATGGAAGAAAGGGAGGCATCCCCTAAAAGAACAGTTCTTTTCACCCCATGATCCTTAGAAAATTTAATAACCTCTAGCGCCTCATTCGGTCCACTCACACTAGTAAATAGAATTTTTTCACCCGTGAAAAGCGGCTGAATACTTTCTAATTTAAACTCTTTATAGCCTGAATTTTTCTCGTAGGCTTTTGCTCTTTGAAAAAGACTCTTAAGCTCCAAAAGCTCGTTTTCTCTTCGTTCGTTAAGCAGTTTATTTCGGGTTTCATCGGTAAGTCTATAAATGGGTGGCCAGTTCATGTGAAGCACGTTATCTTCACGAACAACCGCATCCTGCCAGTTCCAGCCGTCAAGCTGCATAATAGACGAGGTGCCGGAGAGCAGTCCCCGCTCCATCACGGGCTGCGTTAGAAGCACCCCATTGCTGCGTACCGTTGGAATAACATGGCTATCGGTGTTAAACGCAATAAGCGTTCGAACTTCAGGCACGAGCCCATTGGATTCCGTGAAATCCACCGTCGCTTTTGTAGAGGAAATTTCAACCAGCCCTAATGAGTTATTTACTAAGATAAATCCCGGGTACACATGGCTTCCCGTCGCCTCAATGACCTTTGCGCCCTGAGGCACGGCTCCACCAATGGCGGTGATCACCCCGTTTTCAAAAACAAGGGTGGTGCTTGGTAGCACCTGACCCGCGGCCGTATGAAGTGTGGCACCTGTAATGGCAATTGGCGAGGTTTGTTTTGGGGCTGGCTCTGGGCGCTGGGCAAACCCGGCAAGGCTAATAAAAAGAGCAAATACGCTGTATTTATATTGTTTAGATTTCATAATAATTTAGTGTTTAGTAATGAGAATGACCTTCTGATTCCGCATGTTCCTCAAGGGTATCGCAGTGGTAGAGCACCGGCTCGGTTTTGACTACACTCTGGGTATTGCCCGCTTTTTGATCGTCAGAGAAAAGCATTTTTTGAACCAGGCGGTTCTTTTCATCTTTAACCTTCTGATCTTTGAGCGCTTGGGTCTTTGCATCAAAGTAAAGCGTACCGTCCACAAAGGTCTTGTCAACTGTGGCGTAGACACTCAGGGGGTTGTCAGTCCATAAAACTAAATCCGCATCTTTCCCTACGGCTACAGAGCCCACTTTATCATCAATCATCAGCATTTTAGCTGGGTTTAAGGTCACCATCTTCCAAGCATCCTGTTGAGAAATACCGCCGTATTTCACGGATTTCGCAGCCTCTTGGTTTAAGCGCCTAGCCATTTCAGCATCGTCTGAGTTAATCGCTGTATTCACACCCGCTTGCAGAAGTAAAGCTGCATTTTGAGGAATGGCCTCACGCACTTCCTCTTTGTAGGCCCACCAATCGGAGAAGGTTGAGGCATTTGCCCCATGGGCTTTCATAAGATCTGCCACTTTATACCCCTCTAAAATATGGGTGAAGGTTTGGATTTTAAAATTGAAGCGGTTCGCCACTTCCATAAGCATGTTGATTTCACTTTGTACATAGGAGTGCGAGGTAATAAAACGCTCCTTATTTAGGATCTCAAGCATGGCTTCAAGACGAAGATCTTTGCGGTAGGTCTTGGATGTTTTCTTTTCTTTTTCGTATTCTTTCGCTCGAGTGAACCAAAAATCAAACGCCTGCTCCACGCCCGCTCTACTTTGAGGGAAACGGTTTGGATTCCCACCCCAATTGGCCTGTTTCACGTTTTCTCCTAAGGCAAACTTAATAAACGGCTTTGCGCCTTTATATTGAAGATCTGTCGGATCCTCGCCCCATTTAAATTTAATGAGTGAGGACTGTCCGCCCACCGGATTTGCACTACCGTGAAGCTGCTGGGCGATGGTCACACCACCAGAAAGTTGGCGGTATAAATTCACATCGTCTGGATTGATCGCATCACTCATTCGTACTTCGGCTGAATTGTTTGTGCCACTTTCGTTTACCCCGCGCGCTAGGCCCACATGGGTGTGCTCATCAATAATACCACTAGTAAGGTGCATGGCAGAACCGTCAATTACTTGAGCCCCACCACTAGAGAGCCCTTGACCCACCGCAACAATTTTTCCTTTCGAGACTTTCACATCGTAATTTTGAACGATTCCCTTATCGGTATTCGTCCAAACCGTGGCCCCTTTAATAAGGTAATCCTTTTGAGTCGCAAGAGTTTCAGAGCCAAAGGCCGAGAACGGGTACCAGATTTCCCCCACCTTAGAGGCCTGGGCGCTCTCAGGTTTTACAGCCTCGGGCACGTAGCCTCCTAACTGTACTAAAGAATACGCCACGCCTGCACCACTTTTATTAAGCGCGAGGCCCTTGGCATTCTTATAGGAATCAAGTTCATACATGAGGCGGTAATTTTCAAGTGAATCGCCTGGAAGCTTTAATTCCATGGCGAGTTTGAAGTCCGCTAAGGCAAGCTTTACTTTGCCCTTTTTCGTTCCTTGGGTGATTTCAGCGACAGGACTTGTCAGCTTCCCTTTGATTTTAAGATCGTAAGGCTGTCCGTTAAGCGTTAATTTATAAGTTCCTCGCAAATCTTGCGAGGGGCGCTGAGTTATTTGGTAGCGCGTGCCTAAAACGTAATTATCATAAATTTGAGCATCCTTCTCAAAAAGATCTGCAGAACTCACAAAGAAGTTCGCAAGGGCACCTGCCTTAAGAGTTCCAAGCCGCTCTTCTTTAAGCAGTTTCGCTGGAACTTGTGTTAAAGCCTCTAAAAGTTGCTCTTTGCTCATGCCTTTTTTATGAAGCGCTCGGAGCTGCTCTAAAAATTGGCTTTTATCTTTGAGTCCGTGCATGGTAAAGGCAATGGGAACTTCGGCTTTTGCAAGATAAACGGCATTATAAGGAGCCAACTCCCAATGCTTGAGCACGGCCACATCGAGCTGCTCGACATCGAGCGCATCTTTAATTTTATAAGGTTTGGGGTAGTTTAATGGTAAAATTAACGTGCCGCCGGTAGCTTTTATTTCACTGGCCCGTTGGTATTCATTTCCAGAACCCAGAAAAACAAACTGTCTATTGGTCTCATCCCCGATCTTGTCGGCTCTAAGAACATCCCATTTTTCAGAAGTCTCAACAATAGTTGGTAAGCCTTTAAGTTTATTAAACGCTTCTAGATTCGCATTAAAGTCTTTTGAGCCTTGGGCAGTTTCGTACCATTTCGCATCTAAATAGAGTTGACGCAAAAGCGCTATGGACCCGACCAAAGACGAGGGATAGGTCTGTTTGGAATCGCCTTTTGAAAAGGAGAGCATAAGGGCCGCATCCTCTTTAATAATCTTTTCTGCACTTGGACCCTGACCCAGCCCTATAAGAACCGCGGAGCCTCGTACTAAACCGTCTTCATTAAAACTAAGAACGGAGCCAAACCCTTGACTTAAATAGGCAGCTGCGTCCTTAGATTGATTCGTAAAGGTTTCCACCGCTCTTGTATCGGCTTTTACCGCATCGTTATAGGCGGCGGATGTGGCATCAGTTGGAAGATAACTTGATCCTGGATTGTAGACTTTTCTTTGCTTTTTCTCCACCCCCACATTGGCATAGGGATCAATAAAGGAAGGGTAAACAAAAGCCCCTTTTCCATCAATCACCACCGCCCCTTTGGGAATAGCAGCTTTGCCAGAGGCAATCACTTTGCCTTCGCTGAAAATCAATACAGCGCCTGGAATGAGTGTTTTGGCATCTTGGTATAGATTAATATTACTTAAGGCGTAAAGGCTTTTGTCCTTACCCTTTGTGTCGTTGGGCCAAAAGCCAACCTGCGCCCAGAACTGGCTTGCAAGAACAAGGGCCAAGGCTGAAATTACTCGTTTTTTCATAGTTGAGTGGGGATTTAAAAAATCAAAGTATCAAAAATAGACAATAATATCAAAATTCAGCTATGTATTCACAAAAAAAACCGCACAACACTGTACGGTTTTTAAACATTTAAGGAGATTTAACGAGACATCTAGAATTCCGCTGCCAAAATTTCATCGAGTTTAGAAAGGGCCAATTCAATTTCGTCCTGGCTTACATTCAAATGCGGTCTAAAGCGAAGGGATTGCTCTCCACAAGAGAGAAGAATCACTTTTGCTTCGTATGCTTTTTTAAGAAGTTTGTCTCTTGAAGCAGGATCCTTTAGGTCAATCGCGCACATTAGGCCTCGGCCTCTGGCGTTAGAAACGGCTTGCGGGTATTTAGCCTCTAAGGCTCTAAGTCCGCTAACAAGCACCTCGCCTTGAACTCTTGAGTTCTCGACTAAGTTTTCATTCTCAATGACTTCTAAAACGAGCTTTAGCCTCATCATATCGATGAAGTTTCCACCAAAGGTCGAGTTGATGCGGGAACTTTCTCTAAAGACATTGTTCGAAATTCGATCCATTTTTTCTCTATTGGCCAACACACCGCATACCTGGGTTTTCTTTCCAAACGCAATTAAGTCAGGAATTACATTAAAGTGTTCAAACGCCCACATTTTCCCTGTCATTCCAATTCCCGTTTGTACTTCATCAAAAATTAGAAGCACATCGTGCGAATCGCAAATGGCGCGAAGTCCTTCAAAGAATTCACTACGGAAGTGGTGATCGCCTCCTTCTGCCTGAATGGGCTCTATAATAATTGAAGCCACGCGGCCTGGATTCGATAAAATCGCCTCCTCGATATTTAATAAAGCAAGCTGTTCATTTTTGATCGTTTCTTGCAGGTTCTCTTCTGTAATAGGAAAAGTTAAATGCGGGTTTAAAATTCGTGGCCAATCAAACTTTGGAAAATACGCGTACTTTCTTGGGTCCGCCGTATTGGTTAGACTTAAAGTATAGCCGCTTCGGCCATGAAATGCCTGACGAAAGTGAATGCAGATGTCTGCTTCCAAATTCTGGCCATTTTCCATATTAAGTCTTGTTTTCCAGTCGAACGCCGCTTTCATGGCGTTCTCTACGGCTAAAGCACCGCCTGAAACAAAGAAAGCATATTGAAGTGCAGGGTGAACGGCGACCCGTTCAAAAACCTCCATGAACTCTGCATATTCAACGCTATATACGTCGGCTAAAGTCGGTTTATTTACGGCCATTTTTCCAAGCCATTCAACGTGTTTTAAAAGGTAAGGATGGTTGTAACCGATGGATGCCGAGGCAAACATCGAAAACATATCCAAATAGTCCTCCCCTGAAAGGCTGTCGTGAATCCAAGACCCGTGGGACTTTTCGATATCCATGACAAAGCTAAAGCCGTCCACAAGAAGATGTCTTGCTAGAACGCTTTGAACGTTTTCAGGAGCGATGGTATGTTGATGAGTTTCAGTATGCATAATATTATTATTTGGTGCTTAATAGAATTTCGTTTTTTAAAGATCAAACGTGATGCCTTGCGCTAAAGGAAGATCGAGCCCGTAGTTAATGGTGTTGGTTTGTCTTCGCATATAATACTTCCAGACATCCGATCCACTTTCGCGGCCCCCGCCCGTTTCTTTTTCTCCACCAAAGGCGCCCCCGATTTCAGCTCCTGAAGTCCCAATGTTTACATTGGCAATTCCACAGTCTGAGCCTTGGCTTGACAAGAAAAGCTCTGCCTCACGAAGGTTTTGGGTCATAATAGCCGAAGAGAGTCCTTGGGGAACACTGTTTTGCAGCTCAATTGCCTGATCAAGCGTTTTGTATTTAATAAGGTAGAGAATGGGTGCGAAGGTTTCGTGCTGGACAATTTCAAAGTGGTTTTCCACCTCCGCGACACAAGGCTTCACGTAGCACCCTGAGGCGTAGTCTTTGCCTTTTAAAACGCCTCCCTTCACGACAAACTTCCCTCCTTCGGCCTCACATTTTTTGATGGACGCTTCATAGTTTTTAACGGCATCAAGGTCAATAAGTGGTCCTACATGGTTTGCCACATCTAATGGGTTCCCAATCTTAAGCTGCCCATAGGCTTTTACAAGGCGCTCTTTTACGGCCTCATAAACACTTTCATGAATAATTAAGCGACGCGTCGAGGTGCAGCG
>DCJS01000042.1:7515-23128 GCA_002319955.1 Flavobacteriales bacterium UBA1694 | reverse complement strand
TTTGTGGATCCTGTAAAGGAGACGAGGTTAACCAATGGATCCTCCACAAGTGTGGCTCCGACTTTGTGGTCAGCCACAATCACAGAACACACCCCTTGAGGCATATCATTCTCTTTTAAAACTTCATTTAATAGGTTTTGACACGCCAGGGCGCAAAGACCCACTTTTTCGGAAGGCTTCCATACCACTACGTTTCCGCAAACCAGTGCCAGGGCTGCATTCCAGCTCCAAACAGCTACCGGGAAGTTAAAGGCAGAAATCACCCCAACAATCCCAAGTGGATGGTACTGCTCGTACATCCGGTGAGAGGGTCTTTCTGAGTGCATGGTAAAGCCGTAAAGCTGTCTTGAGAGTCCAAGTGCAAAATCACAAATGTCAATCATTTCCTGAACCTCACCAAGTCCTTCTTGAAGGGATTTCCCCATCTCATAGGAAACGAGCTTTCCAAGATCGTATTTATTTGCGCGAAGCTTTTGGCCAAACTGGCGAACAAGCTCTCCCCTTTTAGGGGCTGGAATAGTTCTAAATTCTTTAAAGGCCTTTTTCGCCTCAGAAATAACCTTTTGATAATCCGCTGGGGATCCAGTTTTAATTTTTGCGATGAGTTTTCCATCCGCTGGGGAATAACTTTCAATAACTTTGCCTTTAGCAAAGGATTTCCCTCCGGTATTCACGCCTTGATTTTCTTTAGAAATGCCTAAGCGTTCAAGTGATTTTTCAATAGAAAATTTTGATTCTTTTTTTGCCATAATATCTTAATTCGATGGACCTAAATATAAAAACTCTAAAAGGACTGGACAACTATTTAGGACACTAAAATACCTTTTAGCTAAACAAGCAGCAAGCAGCGACCTAGCGAGCCTGTTTGCTTTTATGCGCCAGCCACTCGGATTTTAGTATCGAATATTCCAAATTTACTTTCGATTCTTCCCCGTGGTAGGCCACTTCCAATTCCCGAAGTACGAGGGCGCCAAGTTTTTCCATCGCTCGGTGCGAGCGAAAATTCTCACGTCCCACATGAAAAATCACCTGATCCACGAAATCAAAGCCGTAGTCAAGCATCAGGGTCTTTATTTCCTGGTTTACCCCTTGGCCCCAATACTGAGCCCCATAAAAGGTGTACCCAATCAAAACCGTTTTACTTTTTGAATCATAGTCATAAAAACGCGTGGAGCCTACAATAGCGCCATCCTCTTTGCGTCTTACTTTAAATGCCCCTCCGCTTTCTAAGGCGCCCTCAAAGAAGTTTCTAAAAACGGCCTCTTGGTAGCGGTTCGGGTTTGGATGCTGGGACCACACATAGGGATCACTGGCCACTGCAAAGAGGGCCGGGAAATCAGATTCCTTTAAAGGAAGAAGTTCGTAGCGCTTGCCGTAAAGGCTTGGTTGAAGATTCATTGCAAAGAATTAAATTGGTGATAACAAAGCAAAACGCTCTGTAAATTGGCCTTGAAGGCCCTGTGTTTTTTAGAACAAAATGGCCTGCTCGAGTTCCAAAAGCTTCTGCTTTCGCCACACGCCACCGCCATAGCCCGTCATCGTGCCGTCGGCGCCAATAACCCGATGGCAAGGGATTAAAATTGAAATCGTATTAAGTCCATTGGCATTGGCTACGGCCCGTACGGCCTTCGGGTTTCCAAGACGTAGGGCCTGCTCACTATAGCTTCTTGTTGAGCCGTAGGGGATTTCTCTTAGAACACCCCAGACTTGTTTTTGAAAAGGGGTTCCAATAAGTTCCAATGGCACAGTGAAGGTTTTTAATTCGCCCTTAAAATAGGAAGCGAGTTCGTTTTCCAACCGCACAAAATGAGGGTTCTCGCCTTGCACAATGTTGGCTTTGTATGCGATTGAAAGTCGTTTCAGTTCGGTTGGAAGGGCTTTTCGATCGGCATATTCTAAAAGGCAAATGCCGGTTCTAGACGCCACAGCAATCATGGTGCCCAGTGGCGTTTCAATGCGTTTTAGATCAAGAATCACCCCGTCACTTGCGTGGCTTGGCGGCACGCCAAAGAGTGTCTTAAAAGACTCATTAAAGCCGCTAAGGCTTTCAAAGCCACTTTCTAAAGCCGTATCAAGGACACCCTGACCTTGTTGAAGTTTTTTAAAGGCGGTATTAAGCTTAAGCATCCGCTGAAAGCCATGAAAGGTCATTGCATGGTTCTTCACAAACCAGCGACGCACCCCACTTGGGTCTAGGCCTCTTTGACGTAGATCGTAATCTTTAAGCTTAAGTTCGGGGCTCTGCTGGAGCTCTTGAATGAGTCTCGCAATGGGCTCAGGCGTTTCTCCCGGATTCTCTAAAGGACGGCATATTTTACACGGCCGGTACCCCTTTAAAATGGCCTCATGGGTTGAGGGGAAAAATTCGACGTTTTCGATTTTTGGCTTTCGTGCATGGCACGTGGGTCGGCAAAAGATGCCCGTGGTTTTGACGCCCATCCAAAACACCCCTTCAAACTCGGGGTTTTTGTCTAGACTCGCCTGGTACATGGTTTGGTGATTTAGAGTCGGCATAAGCGTGGGATTTGTATTGATTTACAAAGTTAAGCGCCACCTTAGGTTTAAGCAACCGAAAACTGAGCAACCATTTTTTTTAACACGTTCTTTTTGACGTAGAGACCAGGCTCTACTTCGCGCGCTCTATTGCTCTAATTTCAGTCAGTTTCTCTGTAATGGCCTTTGTTTTTTCAGGATTTTGGACGCTCACTGGAACTTTTGCAGAGGTTTGATCCCATGAAAAAACGAGCATCGCTGAGGATTGATCCACTGGTTCAATGGCGATGGTAAACCACTCCACTTTCTCTTTTAAAGCGATTACTGGAACACTGACACTAGCAAAGTCTAGCGCACTGTTATACTGCGTTCCCCAGCTTTGACTGTCTTTATTTAAGATCACACGCCAAGTACTTTTTGAAGGCTCAATGTAAAGTCCATAAGTTCCCGCAGGCACCAACTCGTTTCCTAAGCGCACCGATTCGCTAAAGGTGATTTTTGTCGAGGAATTTGCCCCAGCGCGCCAAACAGCACCAAAGGGAACAAGCTCGCCAAATACCGAGCGGCCTTTGAGCGCTGGACGGCCATAATCTACGGTGATTTTAGTTAAAGAAAACTGCTGTTCAATTTTTTGTCTTGGACTTTGCGCTGGCAGTGTGTACTGGGCCTGCGCAAAAATAAAGGCCGATAAAAAGCCAGTAAGAAGAATCTTTTTCATAGGGTTGATTTAGAGTTTAAAGGTAACAAAAAAAGACGTTATCCATGCAGGAGCGCAAAAACTTAATCTGAATTCAAAGTAAAATTACGCCCCTAAATAGGATGAAACTCAGGTGCTCAATCACGTTCAAAATGGCATGGACGCTTTTAAGTTTGGTAAATCAAAGCAAACTGTTTTCCACTGAGGTCCTCTTCTAGCCACTAAATTAAAAAAGACCTCATTGCATTTAAAAGCAATGAGGTCTTATGTTTATCAGCCCAGTTAGAGCGTTTAATTAAATTACATCGGCTGCATTTTGAAACTCATGCTCTCGATCACTTTCAAAATTGCCTCAACGGTATCCATGGACGTAAGACACGGTACACCATTCTCGACACTCATACGACGAATCTGGAAACCATCCCTTTCAGCCTGTTTTCCTTTCGTCGTGGTGTTTACCACATACTGTACTTTTCCTTTTTGAATAAGATCAATTAAGTTTACATCCTCTTGGCCAATTTTATAGCCGATTTTTACCGGTATATTTTGCTGTTCAAAGTAGTCTGCCGTTCCTTGAGTTGCCCAGATTCTAAAACCAACTTCATGGAATCGGCGCGCAAATACAGCGGCCTCTTCCTTGTGTTTGTCTGCTACGGTAAAGAGAATCGCGCCATGCAAAGGCATGCGGCGACCTGCGGCAATAAAGCCTTTATATAGGGCTTTTTCAAGCGTTGTATCTTTGCCCATCACCTCGCCAGTGGATTTCATTTCTGGCCCTAGTGAGGTATCCACTTTGGTCAGTTTTGAAAAGGAGAATACCGGAACTTTGACATAAACGCCCGGCTTAGAGTCTATCAGTCCTGTTTTGTAGCCTAGGGATTCAAGTGTTGCCCCTAAGATAACCTTCGTGGCAAGGTTCGCCATCGGAATTTCCGTGATTTTTGATAAAAACGGAACGGTACGAGAGGAGCGTGGGTTAACCTCAATCACGTACACTTGGTCTTCATAAAGAACGTATTGAACGTTCATTAGACCCACCACGCCCAGTCCTAGGGCAAGACGCTCCGTGTAGTCCACAAGCTGAGCCATGCATTTTTCATTGATATTCTGAGGCGGATACACTGCAATGGAGTCCCCCGAGTGAACCCCAGCGCGTTCAATGTGTTCCATAATGCCAGGAATCACCACCGTTTTTCCATCGCAAATGGCGTCGACTTCGACTTCTTTTCCGGTCATGTATTTGTCAACTAGCACGGGGTGCTCTGGACTGGCTTCCACTGCATTTTCCATGTAATGGGCAAGTTCCGTTTCGTTGTACACAATTTCCATAGCTCTTCCTCCCAGCACGTAGCTTGGACGAACAAGCACTGGATAGCCAATGGAATCTGCAATTTTTATTGCCCCTTCTTTGGAGAAAGAGGTTTGGCCTTTTGGCATTGGGATTCCCATTTCCTGAAGTGCCTTTTCAAATTTATCGCGGTTTTCACTACGGTCTAGATCCTCTAATGAAGTTCCAAGAATTTTAACCCCATGGCTCGCTAGTTTATCCGCTAAGTTAATTGCGGTTTGTCCCCCGAACTGAACAATTACCCCTTTGGGCTGTTCGAGCTCGATGATATTCATGACGTCTTCTTCCGTAAGGGGCTCAAAGTAGAGTTTGTCTGCGATAGAGAAGTCCGTTGAAACCGTTTCTGGGTTGTTGTTGATAATAATGGATTCGTAGCCCATTTGTTTAATTGCCCAAACGCTGTGCACCGTTGCGTAGTCAAACTCGACCCCTTGGCCAATTCTAATAGGCCCCGATCCAAGGACGATGATTTTTTCTTTTGCACTGCGAACACTTTCGTTCTCCTCCTCATAAGTGCCGTAGAAGTACGGGGTTTCACTTTCAAATTCAGCCGCGCAGGTATCAACCATTTTATAAACCGGCATAAGGCCGCTCGCTTTTCTAAATTCGAAAACCTCGCGCTGAGTCATCTCCCATAAAAAGGCTATGTTTTTATCGGAAAATCCAAGACGCTTAGCATCCCCAAGCACCTCAAGGTCTTTTTTATTTGCTGCAATAACCGATTCGAAATCAACGAGTTTTTTCAGTTTCCAAATGAAGAACGCATCGATCTTACTCCATTCGACGATCTGCATCCAGTCGTATCCACGTCGAAGGGCTTCTCCAATGATAAAGAGTCTTTCGTCGTCGCACACGCGAATACGGCGCTCAATTTCTTCATGTGTTAAGGCGTCCGCTTGTTTTTTCTTTAGGCCTAAATGACGAATGCCTGTTTCTAGTGAGCGAATCGCTTTTTGAATACTTTCCTCAAAGGTTCTTCCAATGGCCATCACTTCACCCGTCGCCTTCATTTGCGTGGAGAGGCGGCGGTCCGCTGTTTCAAACTTATCAAAAGGAAAGCGTGGAATCTTGGTCACGACATAGTCGAGTGCCGGCTCAAAGCAGGCGTAGGTTTTCCCAGTCACGGGATTCATCATTTCATCCAAAGTAAGACCCACCGCAATTTTCGCTGCAAGTTTTGCAATCGGATAGCCCGTGGCTTTACTGGCTAATGCGGAGGAGCGTGAAACGCGGGGATTCACCTCAATAATATAGTAGTTAAAGGAGTGCGGATCTAAAGCAAGTTGCACGTTACAGCCGCCTTCAATTCCAAGGGCTCTGATAATTTTTAACGAGGCGTTTCTTAGCAGTTGGTACTCACGATCTGAAAGCGTTTGTGAAGGCGCTACCACAATGCTGTCTCCTGTATGCACACCCACGGGATCAATATTCTCCATGTTACACACGACAATAGCGTTGTCATTAGCATCGCGCATAACTTCGTATTCGATTTCCTTAAACCCAGCGATTGAGCGCTCGATTAAACACTGCGTTACTGGCGAGTATTTAAGACCAAGTTCCGTAATCTCTTTTAACTGAGCCTCTGTATCCGCAATACCGCCGCCGGTTCCTCCCATGGTAAAGGCTGGACGAACGATCACAGGATACCCAAGCTCGTTTGCAAAGGCAATGGCGCCTTCAACCGTGGTCACAATATCACTCTCTGGTACCGGCTCGTTTAATTCATTCATTAAGGCGCGGAATAAATCCCGGTCTTCGGCCTTATTAATCGCTGAGAGCTTGGTTCCAAGAACTTCGACTTCGCATTCGTCTAAGATTCCTGATTTTTCAAGTTCAATGGCCATATTTAACCCTATTTGACCACCTAAAGTCGGCAAAAGAGCATCCGGTCTTTCTTTGCGAATAATATGACTTACGAAAGGAAGGGAGATCGGTTCAATATAAACCTTGTCTGCAATTTCCACATCGGTCATAATGGTGGCTGGATTCGAGTTAATAAGAATAACGCGGTACCCCTCCTCCTTTAGTGCCAAACACGCCTGGGTGCCTGCATAATCAAATTCAGCCGCTTGTCCAATAATAATTGGGCCCGAACCAATAACTAAAATCGTTTTTATGTCTGTTCTCTTCATTTTCTTCTTAGGCCTTTTTAGTTATGAATGCCTCCATTTGGTTAATAAACTCGTCAAATAAATAATTTGCATCTTCTGGACCTGGACTGGCCTCAGGATGGTACTGCACTGAGAAACATGGGTAGTGCCTATGTCGAAGCCCCTCGTTTGTGCGGTCGTTTAGCGCCACGTGGGTTTCAATCAGATCGGTTCCTGCTAAACTCGCAGAATCGACCGCATACCCGTGATTTTGAGAAGTGATCGCTACGGTGTTGCGTTCAAGATTAAGCACAGGGTGGTTAGCCCCGCGGTGACCAAATTTGAGTTTAAAGGTTTTTGCCCCACAGGCAAGCGCAATCAATTGGTGTCCAAGACAAATTCCAAAGACGGGCACTATGCCTAGTAGCCCTTGAATCATCTCTAAAGCTTCCGGTACATCCTGTGGATCCCCAGGGCCGTTAGAGAGCATCACCCCATCGGGATGCAATCGTAAGATTTCTTCTGCAGTTGTGTTTTGAGACACAACGACGATATCGCAATCGCGGTGTGAGAGCTCACGAATTATTCCTAGTTTTGATCCAAAATCTACAAGGACCACTTTTAAACCGCGACCTGGCGCTGCATAGGAGGTTTTAGTTGAAACTTTTTGCACGAGATTCTTAGGCGCTTCAAGAGCTTTTAATTCCGCTATGACTTCACTCTCCACGGCATCACTAGATGCAATGCGGCCTTTAAGCGTTCCTTTATCGCGAAGAAGACGCGTAAGTCGGCGCGTGTCAATACCCTGAATACCGCCAATACCCTTGGATTTTAAAAATTCATCTAAAGTGATTTTACTCCTGAAATTAGACGGGTAATCGCAAAGCTCTTTCACCACAAGACCTTTAATTCTCGGTTCAATGCTTTCAAAATCATCTCGGTTAATGCCATAATTCCCAATTAATGGGTAAGTCATGGTCACAATCTGATCACAGTAGGACGGGTCTGAGATGAGTTCTTGGTATCCCGTCATTCCTGTATTGAAAACCACCTCGCCTTCACTTAGTGTGTCTGCTCCAAAGCCAGTGCCGTGAAACACTTCGCCCGATTCTAATATTAATTTCTTTTTCATGCGCTTTCTTTTGCCCTCTAAGGGCCCTACTCGATTTAATGTATATGTCCTAGGTTAGCCTAGGTCTGTTTAGAGAAATGGGGCTAAGTCCGTTTATTCCCAAGGCACAAACTCAAAGCCTCGGCCCTCAAGCTCGTGCTTTAAGATAGCCATGCGGGTATAAACGCCATTCTCAATTTGTTTAAATATTCTAGATTTGTCGCATTCGACAAGATCACTTTCAATTTCCACGCCTCGGTTAACTGGCCCCGGGTGCATAATTATTGCCCCGGACTTCATCATCTCCATTCTCGATCTGGTGAGTCCGTATTTCGTTAAATACTCTTGGCTTGCCATTGGATGTTTCGACGAGTGGCGTTCGTGTTGAATACGAAGTAAGATTAGCACATCCACTTCAGGAATCAAATGGTCGAAGTTTCGGTAAGTGCCATTCATCATAGCCCCTTGGTCAAACCAATCTTCTGGACCTGAGAAATGAACCTTCGCCCCGAGGCGTCTTAAAGCATCGGCATCAGAGTTCGCTACACGCGAATGCTTCACATCCCCGACAATGCCTACGGTAAGTCCCTCAAAACTGCCAAATTCCTGCTTAATGGTCACCAGATCTAAAAGACCTTGACTTGGATGATGCCCAGTGCCATCGCCCGCGTTCACAATACTCAGATCGAGATCTTGCAAATCGTGGAAGTAATTATCGTCAGGGTGCCGAATCACAAGAAGGTCTAGGCCTAAAGATTCTAGAGTTTTTACCGTATCTCTTAAACTTTCTCCTTTGTTAAGCGAGCTGCCCTGAACTGAAAAAGGCACGACCTCAAGTCCAAGCTTTCGCTCGGCCATCTCAAAACTCACCACCGTTCTGGTGCTGTTTTCAAAAAATAAATTAGCCACGAAAATTGGCTCTTTGGAGCGTAGGCGCTTGCCGCTGGCAAACGCTAAGCTATCTTCGATAATGGCATGTATAGCCTCTTTGCTAAGTTTTGATAATTTGATCATTCGTTTTTAAATTTCCCTCTAAAATACAAAAAAAAACGAAGCCAAAAAGACTTCGTTCTTTATAAAAAATATCGTTTCTGAGGCATCTTTGCCTCTTGATGTACTGTCAAGATGTAGCGTTTTACACATTGAGTGCAAAGATAAACATAAATTTGAAAAGTAAAAATTTACAGGCCAAATTATTTTACTCTTCCGCCGCAATTTAACAATCAAGCGCCCCTTTTTAAAAAAAAGGACGCTTGAAATAGCTGGTGAAAACGCTCTTTCGGGCTTAGTTCATTAGTGCTGCCTCAAAACCTTTGCTTTTAAGAATGTCGATTACCTCAGTCTCAGTGATTCCATTGGATTTTATGGTTAAGATTTTGTCAGGTGTTGTCGTATCGACCGCCCAAGTCTGAATTCCTGGCGCAGCATCTAAATCGGATTGTACTTTTGAGACGCAGCCTGAACAGTCAAGCGTTGTTTTAAATTTAAGGTCCTTGTTTTCCATAAGGTTGCTGTATTTATAGGTTAGTATTAATTCTAGTATTTCGTTCGTTTTAATTCGCTTCAGACCCCTAGCTCATTTAAAAGGGCCTAGACTTATTTTTTCCATTTTAATCTTAGACTGTTACTCACCACACTGACACTACTTAAGGCCATTGCAGCCCCAGCAATCATAGGATTTAGAAGAAAACCATTGATTGGGTAGAGTATTCCTGCTGCAATTGGAATGCCAATGATATTGTAAATAAAGGCCCAGAAAAGGTTCTGTCGAATGGTTTGCACCGTATTTTTAGACAAACGAATAGCCTGAGGAATCTTCGTTAAATCGGATGAAATAAGCGTCATTTTCGCCACATCCATCGCAATATCAGAGCCTTTGCCCATTGCAATACTTACGTCTGCAGTAGCCAGAGCTGTACTGTCATTAATCCCGTCCCCGACCATCGCCACGGTGTTTCCTTTAGCCTGCAGCTCTTTTACAAAATCCGCTTTATGCTGCGGTAAGACCTCGGCCTTATACTGGGTGATGCCTGTTTGCTCAGCAATGGCTTTTGCCGTCGCTTCATTATCGCCTGTGAGCATATAGAGCTCAATACCCATTTCATGAAGCTCTTTAATGGCCTTGACCGAAGTTTCTTTTATTTTATCTGCGATGGCAAAAACAGCCAGGGCTTTACTGCTATTCGAAAACCAAATCACCGTACTGGCCTCTAGGGCCCACTGCTGGGCACGCTGCTCTAATAGGTTCTCAATAGAAATCCCATTTTCGCGCATGAGGGTTTTATTTCCAACAAAGTAGGTCTCATTCTCAAAGTCGCCTTTGGCACCTTTGCCCGTGACGCTCTCAAAGTTTCTGATTTGAACTCCCGCTGAAGCGCTCAAATGCTTGACCACCGCCTCGGCCAGTGGATGCTCTGAGTTATTTTCTAGTCCAACTAAAACGTTTTGAATTAGGTCTAAATCCGTTGTTTCAATCCACTGCGTGGCGCTAACCTCTGGTCTTCCCTCGGTAATGGTTCCTGTTTTATCCAGTACAACAGCCGTTATTTTCTTTGCCGTTTCAAGGCTTTCTGCATCTTTAATTAAGATTCCCTGCTGTGCACCTTTGCCAACGCCAACCATAATGGCCGTTGGTGTCGCAAGTCCTAGAGCACACGGACAGGCAATAACCAGCACAGTGATGGCCGCAAGTAAGCCGTGTACAAGTCCATTTTCCCCGCCTAAAATAAGCCAGAGCACCAAAGTTAATAGAGCGATGCCAATAACGATTGGAACAAAGATTCCTGCAATTTTATCAACGAGTTTCTGCACGGGGGCTTTACTGCCCTGCGCATCTTGCACGGTTTTTATAATTTGAGAAAGTAAAGTCTCCTTACCCACTTTCTCGGCTTTAAATTGAAAACTTCCTTTTTGGTTTATCGTTCCGGCATAGACCGGTTCATTCTCAGATTTTAAAACAGCGACAGGCTCCCCACTTAACATGCTTTCATCCACATAAGATTGCCCGGAGCTAACCGTTCCATCGACGGCAATTTTTTCTCCTGGCTTTACAAGAATTAAATCCCCTTTAGATATAGACTCAATTGCTACTGTTCTTTGGGTGCCATCGGCCTCTACGAGCACCACCGTTTTGGGCTGCAACCCCATCAGTTTTTTGATCGCACTCGAGGTGTTCCCTTTTGCTTCTTCTTCAAGTAATTTCCCGAGAAGAATAAATGCAATAATAACGGCTGCGGCCTCAAAGTAGACGTGCGGCTCTAAACCACGTCGCTCCCAAACCTCGGGAAACAGCATATTAAAAACACTGAAGATATAGGCAATCCCGGTGCTTAACGCCACAAGAGTGTCCATATTGGCCGAGCCGTGCTTAGCCTGCTTCCAAGCATTAATAAAGAAGCTTCGTCCTAAGTAGAGAACCACAGGCGTTGAAAACGCCCACATAATTTCGTTTCCAAAGGGAAGATCCATAAAGAACATGCCTATAGCCACCACAGGAAGTGAAAGGATCACCGCCCAAGTGGTTCGTCTTTTTAGGGCCTTATATTTTTTCTCGTGGATGGCCTCAAGGGTTTCTATTTGGGCCGACTCCTTTTCTATGAGCAGATCATAACCGGCACCTTGCAGCGCCTTTTGTAATTGGTAGGGATCGGTCATAGAGGGAAGGTATTCCACCACAAGATTTCCCGTCCCGTAATTCACCTCGGCACTAAGTACACCGGGCTGCATTCTAACAATATTTTGAGAACTGGAGGCGCATGAGGCGCAGGTCATTTCTAAGACCGGGAAGCTTCCTTTGACTGTCGTCACGCCATACCCTAGATCCTTTATTGCCTGCACCGCTTTTGAAACCACTTGGGTGTTTTCGACTGTGATTGCGGCGCGCCCATTGTTAAGTTCAACTTTATGGCTATCGATGCCTTGAACTTGAGATAGGCCTTTGTCCACGATCAAAGCGCAGTGTTCACTGTCTACACCCTCAAGTGGAAGATAAATTAAGTCTTTCGTTGATGCCATAAGAAATGTCTTTAAGTTTACAGCACAAAGATGCGACTACTTAAGGCCGATTCACTTGTAATTTTGTTGATTTAAGTTGTAAGATTTATGAAATGACTCATTCCTAGGCACTTTATCACACCGTAGAATCTAAAAAGCGTCACTTGGAATCAGCGTTTTTAAATTGAGTCTAAAGGCTTTCGCTTCGATTCACGAATCTTTTTGAAGTGGCTTGGGGAAAGTCCGGTGACTTTTTTAAACTGGTTGCTTAAATAGGCCACACTTGAATAATTTAATTGATGCGCAATTTCACTTAAGGTCAGCTCATCATAGACCAGAAGTTCTTTCACTTTCTCAATTTTCTGCGCAATGAAGTACTTTTCAATGGTTGTACTCTCTACCTCGGAAAAGAGGTGCGATAAGGCACTATAATCTTGGTGGAACTTCTGAGTTAAGAGCTCTGATAAATTTATTTTACTCTCGTTATCACGTTGGTGAACAAGCGCAATTATCACGTTTTTTATCTTCTCAATCGTCTGGCTCCTTTTATCGTCAATAATCTCAAAGCCTAAGGATTCAAGAGAGCTGCCAAGTGCCAAGCGCTGAGGGGTTGAAAGTTCCTTCTCAAGCACGACTTCCCCTAGCGTTACCTCCTGGGTGGCAATACCCTGTTTTTCGAATTCAGCCTGCACCACCATCACACAGCGGTTGCATACCATATTTTTAATAAAAAGTTGAGCCATAATCAATCGTTTGACATTAAGCAAAAATACGATACTTTTCGCCGCTTGCCAAAAGAAGGGCGGAAACCTTAAATTTAGTGAATCAAAACTCAAGATCGTACCTACATTCAAACTGAACTCAATATTAAAGACCTCCTATTTTGATTTTAAAGAATAAACTTTTTAAATTCTGCTATGACATTAAAATATTTTCTAATTTTAAGAACTAAACGCTCCGCACATCTTAAATCTATTAGAGCCCTATGAAAAATTTCTACATTGACGATTTACCTGACTATTTCAAACAGTATAAAAAATCCATTAAAAACCCGAAAAAATTCTGGGACCAAGTGGCTGAAGAAGGCTTTGTTTGGTACCAACGTTGGACTAAAGTGGTGGAATTTGATATGGAAGAGGCCAAGATCAAGTGGTTTAAAAATGCCAAGTTAAACATTACAAAAAACTGCATTGACCGCCACTTGCAAGTTCGCGGTGACAAAACGGCCATCTTATTTGAACCGAACGATCCAGAAGAGTCCGCCCAACACATCTCCTATAAGGAACTTCATGAGCGGGTTTGTAAAATGGCCAATGTCTTAAAAAGCCAAGGCGTGGAGAAGGGTGACCGCGTGTGTATCTACCTTCCCATGATTCCAGAACTTGCAGTAACCATGCTCGCATGTGCCCGGTTAGGCGCCGTGCATTCGGTCGTGTTTGCCGGATTTTCGGATGCCGCCTTATCTTCCCGAATAAACGATTGTGATGCCAAACTCTTGGTCTGCTCCGATGGAAGCTTTCGAGGTCAAAAATCTTTGGATCTTAAAAGCATCGTAGACAAAGCTCTGGAACAATCTCCGGGTGTCAAACGCGTGCTCGTCGTAAAGCGAACGGGCGGTGAAGTCGTCATGAAAGAGGGCCGAGACCTTTGGCTTGAGCCCCTTTACAGCGAGGCTTCAAGCGACTTTGTTTCAAGAATTATGGACGCGGAGGATCCCCTTTTTATTCTCTACACCTCAGGCTCGACTGGCAAACCAAAAGGAATGCTTCACACCACAGCCGGCTACATGGTGTATTGTGGGTACACTTTTAAAAATGTATTTAATTATAAAGAGAATGATGTCTACTGGTGCACGGCGGACATTGGCTGGATCACAGGCCATTCCTACATCTTATATGGACCCCTGAGCTGTGGCGCAACGACCGTTTTATTCGAAGGGGTTCCAACCTATCCCGAGCCAGACCGCTTCTGGGAAGTCATTGCTAAACATAAAGTCACGCAGTTCTATACAGCGCCTACCGCCATTCGTTCCTTAGCAAAGGAGAGCACACACTGGGTGGAAAAGCACGATCTAAGTTCCCTTCGAGTCATTGGTTCGGTAGGCGAACCCATTAACGATGAAGCCTGGCACTGGTACAACGACCATGTTGGTAAAAAGAAATGCCCTATTGTGGACACGTGGTGGCAGACGGAAACGGGCGGAATCATGATCTCTCCCATTCCTTTTGTAACACCGACCAAACCCACCTACGCGACGCTCCCACTCCCTGGAATTCAGCCCGTGTTAATGGATGATAAGCGAAACGAAATCACCGGAAATCAAGTCGATGGAAACCTATGCATTCGCTTCCCCTGGCCTGGAATCGCCCGAACGATTTGGAACGATCATCAGCGCTACAAGGACACTTACTTTAGCACCTTCCCTGGGAAGTATTTTACAGGCGATGGAGCCCTAAGGGATGAAACCGGCTACTACCGAATTACCGGACGCGTCGATGATGTGATCATTGTCTCTGGCCACAATTTAGGGACTGCGCCCATTGAGGACAGCATCAACCAACATCCCGCTGTGGCAGAATCTGCCATTGCAGGCTACCCGCACGAGATTAAAGGCAGTGGGCTCTATGCCTTCGTCACGCTAAAAGAAAGTGGCGAATCCCGTGACCGAGAAAATCTGAAAAAAGAGATTAACATGCTCATTTCGGATACCATAGGCCCTATAGCCAAATTGGATAAAATTCAATTTGTCAGTGCCCTGCCAAAAACACGGTCAGGAAAAATTATGCGCCGGATTCTAAGGAAAATTGCCGAAGGCGAACAGAGCAACTTCGGAGACATCTCGACGCTGTTAAATCCAGAGGTCGTAGAGGAAATAAAAAATGAGAAGGTCTAAGATTTTGCTTAGTAACCCTACTCACAAATCGAAATGATAAAATGCGTTAAAGTAAACCAATTTATCCGGCGAAAAGCTTTTAACTCGCTAAATAAAAGGCTATTTAAATACAAAAAAGGCAGTGGGCTCACATAAAATTTACGATTTCTTTAATATAGAAGTGTTCTATTATTAATATTGTGTTAATTCTATTAGGAAATGTTAAAACTCAGCAGGAATGGCCGTATTTTTGCGACGATTTAAAAGAACACTAGTTACTACGACATAACTTTGTTTTTTCATATCAAATTAAATTTTTTCAATAGAGCCCGCTTGCACTTGCAAGTGGGCTTTTTGTTTTTCCACAGCGCAAACTCTAGTTGAACAGATCCCAACGTGCTTTGAACCCACCACTTCGATCATTTTACTGGGCTAATAAAAACCAAATACAGCCTTGAAGATTATCCATTCTCTAGACCTATATTTGTTGGAGTTCTGCTGTTTTTTTTCTACATTCGTAGGGTTAAAGAAGTGTGTAGATGATATATGATTTAGAACAAGAAAATAAAGAAATTCTAGCCCGTTACAAGGACTTAATTTCCAACACCTACCGCACACTTGACGAGGAGCAGAACAAACTCATTCGCCAGGCGTTCGATCTGGCACTTGATGCGCATAAAGACCAACGACGCAAATCAGGTGAACCCTATATCTACCATCCAATTGAAGTGGCCAAAATCGTGGCCAATGAAATTGGTCTTGGAGCCACCTCTATTGCCTGCGCCCTACTACACGACGTAATTGAAGATTCAGATTACACCTACGAAGACCTCGAAAAACGCTTTGGAACTAAGATTGCGGGCATCGTAAATGGTCTGACGAAGATCTCGGTAATGAACCACCAAAACATCTCGATTCAGTCTGAAAATTACCGAAAACTACTTCTTACGCTTTCTGAGGATTTTCGTGTGATTTTAATAAAAATTGCCGACCGTCTTCATAACATGCG
>DCJS01000042.1:0-7474 GCA_002319955.1 Flavobacteriales bacterium UBA1694 | reverse complement strand
GCCCACCGCCTCGGATTTTATAATTTGAAAAGCGAATTAGAGGACCTCTCACTGAAATACAACAACCCAGAAATTTATAGCGAAATCACTGAGAAACTTGCACTCGCTAAAGAAAACCGGGAAAAATACGTTGAAGAATTTAAAAAAGAAGTCTCCGAGCGTCTTTTAGAGGAAGGCTTAAATATTACGATTAAAGGCCGGGCAAAAGCCATTTCCTCCATCTACCGTAAGATGCTTAAACAAGGCGTTCCTTTCGAGGAAGTCTTTGACAACTATGCCATTCGAATTATCTACAAATCCGATGCGAAAAATGAAAAATTTTTAGCTTGGAAAATCTACTCAATAGTCACCGATCTTTACCACAGTAACCCACTTCGTATGCGCGACTGGATCACGCGTCCACGCTCGACCGCCTACGAGAGTCTTCACTTGACCGTGTTGGGGCCAGATAAGAAATGGATCGAGGTGCAAATCCGTAGCGAGCGCATGGACGAGATCGCAGAAAAAGGTGTCGCCGCGCATTACCGCTACAAAGAAGGCTTTAAAAACAATTCCGACGATCAGAACTTTGAGCGCTGGGTTGGTGAAATCCGAGAGGTTTTAGAGCAACAGCAAAATCTAAGCACCACGGAGCTGCTTGACAATATTAAACTTAATCTCTACTCCAAGGAAGTTTTTGTCTTCACACCAAAAGGGGAAATCAAAATTCTTCCCGTGGGTTCAACGGCCCTAGATTTTGCATTTTCGGTCCACTCCGATCTTGGAAACAAATGTTTGGGCGCGAAAATCAACGGCAAATTAGTGCCGATTTCCCACGTGCTTCAAAACGGCGACCAGGTGGATATTCTCTCTTCTCAAAACCAAAAACCTAAAATGGACTGGCTCGAGTTTGTGGTAACCTCGAAAGCGAAAAGCAAAATAAAAACCTACTTAAATTCGCAGAAAAGTAGCGCTGTGACGGAAGGCAAAGAGATGCTTCAAAGAAAGCTTCGTCATGCGAAACTACCATTCAATGATGAAGAAATCAACAAAATGCAGAAGTTCTTCAATTTGAAAACCTCTCAGGAACTCTTTCTGGGCTTCCAAGAAGGCAACCTTGATACGGGCGATTTAAGAAGGTACATAGAAAGTAAAAATGTTTTCAATAACCTGATCAACCGGTTTAGGAAATCCCCTACAAAGAACGAAGTCTTCGAAGACCACGGACAAAGTAATTTGGATTTAATTGTGTTTGGTAAGGATGAAGAGAAACTGAATTACACGTTTGCAAAATGCTGCAACGTGATTCCTGGAGACAAAATATTTGGATTTATCACCATTTCGGAAGGTATAAAAGTACACAGCGACAATTGCCCCAATGCCATCAACCTTCGGGCGCAGTACGACTACCGCGTCATGCCAGCCAAATGGGTCAATGAGGAAAGCTTTAAGAACCGAGTGAAAATCGAAATTGAAGGGCTCGACCGCCTTGGAATGATTAACGACATTACCCAAGTGATCAGTAACTCCATGGCCATGGACATGAAAAGCATGACCATTTCCTCAAACAATGGCCTGTTCACAGGTGCAATTAACCTTGAAGTAAGAAACCGAAGTCAACTTGAAGAAACTTTTAAAAAATTAAAAAACATTAATGGCGTTAGCCGAGTTAAGCGGCTTTAATCTAATATCTATTTATGAAAATTACGCAGTACTTTAAAAACTTTCTACACCACAATCAGTCCTCTGGTATCTTACTCCTATTTTGTGTATTTCTCTCACTCATGCTTGCGAACTCTTCCTTAGGTCCGGGATTCGAAGCATTACTCAACTATAATCTTGGACCCTATAGCGTAAGCACCTGGATTAACGATGGCCTTATGGCGGTGTTTTTCCTGGTCGTTGGACTCGAAATCAAGCGTGAAATTGTAGAAGGCGAACTCTCAAGTTTTAAAAACGCCTCGCT
The DNA here is from genome assembly GCA_002319955.1 of Flavobacteriales bacterium UBA1694. Taxonomy (GTDB): domain Bacteria; phylum Bacteroidota; class Bacteroidia; order Flavobacteriales; family Weeksellaceae; genus Planobacterium_A. The sequence goes on along the minus strand of DCJS01000042.1, from coordinate 5,529 downwards.
GCCCATCTTTGCTGCCCTAGGCGGAATGGTGGTTCCAGCACTAATCTATTTTCTTTTTAACGCCGGGACGGAGGCTCAAAAAGGTTGGGCGATTCCAATGGCAACTGACATCGCCTTTTCGCTTGCTATTATCTCGCTTCTAGGCAAACGGGTACCCACGTCAATAAAAGTATTTTTAGCAGCGCTGGCCATTGTGGACGACTTAGGCGCCATTGTCGTAATTGCCCTATTCTATACCGATCAGCTTCACTGGAATTACCTCCTATTTTGCCTTGCAATTACCATTGGCCTTGCCCTTTTAAATTATTTTAAAGTAAAGCGCCATATTTTCTATTTAATTCCCGGCCTATTTCTCTGGTACTTCATGCACCACTCTGGAATTCATGCCACGATTGCAGGGGTGATCTTAGCCTTTACCATTCCAACGAATACCTCGGAGAGCGAAATCTCGCCTCTCGAAAAACTTGAAGGCAAACTTCATCTTCCGGTCAGTTTTATAATCATGCCTCTTTTTGCTCTAGCCAATGTGAACATTGCCTTTAAAACAGGAATGGTAGACGGATTGTTTTCGAATTTCGGCTACGGGATCATCCTTGGATTATTTGTTGGAAAAGTGGTGGGAATAAACCTCTTCTCGCTCCTAGCCATTAAGCTTAAATTGAGTCGCCTACCGGATCAAAGCAGCTGGTCTCAAATCATTGGAACAGGATTTTTAGCAGGAATTGGCTTTACAATGTCCATCTTCATTGCACTTCTTTCCTTTAAGGGCCATGCGGAGATGCAGGAAGAGGCAAAATTCGCCATTCTAGTCGCCTCAGCCATGTCCGGTTTAACAGGCTACTTTATTCTTAAAACAATTAGCAAAAACAAAACGAAAAAATTGCTTGAAACAAACTCGTAAGGAGTATTCTTACAAAGTATAAGTCCCCTTTTACAAGGACGAAAAAGGCAATGCCGCTCTAGTGAACTTAAGTATTTTGGTTCTTTTCAGCTTCAGGGTCTAACTCAGGCGTGAGTCGAATCTCGTGTTCCTTTGAAACCTCAAGCGAGGGCTCGCCACTAGTAGAAAATTTCTGCGCCTCCTTCTCTAGTTCGTCGGAGACGAGCTTTTCTAATCGAATGCGCCGAATGGCAAGATTAAGTTCGTTTCCAAAGAGTAACAGATAGACATTCACATTCACCCAAACCATTAGAAGGATCATGGTTCCAATTGAGCCGTAAAGCACGTTATAACGGGCAAAATTCCGGGCATAGATGGCGAAAAGATACGTGGTTAGAACAAACAGAATGGTGGTCAAAATGGCCCCTGGAACGGCCTGGCGAAAGCGCGTCAACTTCACTGTCCCTAGCCAGTAGAACAAAGCCAGTAGAATGAAATAGAATAGCGGAAACGAAATTAGCCCAATAATAGCCGAAAGGTTCTGAACAAACCAGGATATGGCATACTCAGGAGTAAAGAGCTTTAAGACGACCTCCGAATAATAAATCCCGAAAATTGCGAGTAGAATGACGCTAATAAACCCTATTGTAATCAAAAAGGCAAGCCCGAATTCGCGCACATCGTTTAACTTCTCCGAGCTATGCTCATTAAAGCCGTCTATCAGGGCGAATGTTCCGTTGGTTGCAAAAACGAGCGCTAATAGAATCGTGATATTACTAATACTCGATGTATTGGGAATAATATTCTGTTCAATATAACTTACCACATCGCCTTCAATACGGCCCGGGAAAATCTTTTGCATTAAGATTTCAAAAATGTAAAATTGAAGTTTATCGTAATGCGGTAAAAAAGGAAGAATCGAGAGAAGAAACAAAATGAAAGGGAAAAGCGAAAAAACGAAGTTCCATGAAATGGCTGCCGATTTGCGTCCGATCTGGTTTTTAAAAATTCCCTGAATGTAGATCTCAAACATTTTATAGAGTGAAACCCCCAGAAAAGGGATATGAATCCCCTCAAAGAAATTGTAGATTTTTCTTATGAATTTCGGAACTTTTACACCCATTAAAAGTATATTTGTGCCACAAAGATATGAAATGCGAATTAATATCCTCTCAATAGGAAAGACCCAAGATAAGCAAATTGAGGAATTACTAGTCTATTACCTCAAAAGATTGCCTCGGCATTGGAATACCGAATTTATTGAAATTCCAGAACTAAAAAACACCAAGAACCTCTCGGTAGAACTTGTAAAGAAGCAAGAAGAAAAACTGCTCCTCGAGCACATTGAGCCGGGGGATCTCGTCGTGCTTTTAGATGAAAAGGGAACGCAGTATACCTCCAGAGCATTTGCTGCAAAGCTTGAGGACTGGATGGGACTTTCTTTAAAGAAGATTCACCTGATTATCGGGGGCGCCTACGGCTTCTCCCCAGGGCTCTACGAAAGAGCAAACGAGAAAATTGCGCTCTCTAAAATGACCTTTACCCACCAAATGGTGCGGCTCTTTCTTATTGAGCAGCTCTATAGGGCGGATCAAATTCAAAAAGGCAAACCTTACCACAACGATTAACTTAACGAACTCGGTCTGCGTTAATTAGCGTTAAATAGGGGGCTAGAGTTCTAATATTGTGTTAAAAACAGGTTCGAGCTTGGATATTAAGGCCGTTTGACACAAGATTTGCTTTCAGTAAGTCGAGTTAATAAATGAGATAATTGCAAAACAAAAATCGAGAATGCTTAAATCGTGTTCATGGTTTTTTTTTGAATCTGGCCCTACAAAGCGTAGGGCCAGATTTTTTTCATTAAGGCCTCTAAGCCACGGGGTATCCCCGCGAGAGTTCCAGTAGAGAAAACCACTCTTGCGTTGTAAGTTCAAAGGCTAAGGCGCGCGCCATTTTCTGGATGGACTCCGATTTTGAGCTGCCCACGACAGGCACAATACGGGACGGATGTTTTAATAAAAAACTCACCAGCACCGCCGCCTCACTCGCATCGTATTTTTTCCCTAAGCGCGAAAGCTCCGGTTTAATTCGTGACTGCTTTTCATCTTCAAGCGAAAAGTAGCTTCCAAGTGGACTCCACGCCGTCGGCTGAAGCCCCAAGGCCTGCTGCTGTAAAACCCGTCCATCCATAAGGGACTTAGGCTCGGTCAAGGATAGTTCAATTTGGTTCGTACTGAGCTGGGGAAAATACTGATGAATAAGCTCAAACTCTTGGACTGAGAAATTACTTACTCCAAAATTAAGAACCTTCCCACTGGATCTTAAAAGGGAGAAGGCCGCCGCAATAGCCTCAGGGTCCATTAGTGGAGAGGGTCGGTGGAGCAAATAGAGATCTAAATAATCCGTTTTCAAATCCATTAGACTCTGATCAACGCAATTCAAAAGATACGCTTTTGAAAGGTCGTAGGATTTAATTTCATGGGGCCGCGCCCCACCAGGCAGTTTAATTCCCCCTTTGGAAATTAACTGGTAGGACTCGCGCACGAGTCCCATTCCACTTAGGGCATTTCCAAAACAAGCCTCCCAGGTATAACCCCCGTAGATGTCCGCGGAATCAAAGCTGAAAAGCCCGAGCTCTTGGCAGGACTCTACAAGGTTTTGAATCTGTCTCTCGCTATGCCCGGCGCCCCAGGAGCTCCAACGCATTGTACCCACTATAAGAGGTGAAAAGTGCATGTCTAATTTTTTTCAAATTTAGCAAAGTTTAGGGAACTTAGGGTGGATGCCTAGGTCATTTCACTTCATTTTTCAGCTTTGAAGGATTTGGTTAGAAAGCGTTAGGGCAGTTGAATTATTCCGCCTAAATTTGTAAAAAAGAACCTATGAACTACCACACGCGAAAATGGATTAAACCCGAGGATTTAAACCCGAACCATACCCTATTTGGAGGACGTCTTCTGCAATGGATTGACGAGGAGGCTGCACTCTATGCTATTGTGCAACTTGAAACGCCACGCTGTGTAACGAAGTATATTTCTGAAATTAATTTTATTAGTTCTGCCAAACAGGGCGATATTATTGAAATAGGAATTGAGGCAACTGAATTTGGGAACACCTCCATCACCCTTTATTGCGAGGTGAGAAACATGATGACGCGCCAAACCATTATCACCATTGAAAAGCTCATTTTCGTGGGTGTTGATGAGCAAGGAAAACCCACGCGGCATGGTAAAACGAAAATTGAATTTATTGCCGAGCGTTTAAAAAACCGTGGGGATAACGGCGATTACTAGTTCTCAGGCTCTAATCCAAGTCTTTTAGTTTGCACCCGCAAGGGGTTTGTTTGGAAGCGCATACTTCTTTTTGGCTAGAGCGATTACCGAGTCGTTATGCGAAGGATCAAACCGATTGCCGGCAATGGACCTCCACAAGCCTTCAATTAGAAACATAAAAATTTCTGCTTCATACACGGGCTCTTCATACTCCAAAGCCGTAAAGGCTTTTAAAAGCAAATCATGACTCGGTTTCATAAACAGTTGGTGGTGCATCATGGCCTGGGCATTGAGCGGGGTCATTTTATTCTGCATCTGCCAGAAACTCGGGCTCGAAAGAACCAGAATTTTTGGCAAATCCAATAAATCTGAAAGGTACTCTTGTGGGGTATTGTACTGTAAATGTTTGGCAACCAATTTGGTTGCCTCCCGGTAGCCTGTTTTGATGATCTCATCAATTAGATTGTCTTTGCTTTTAAAGTGCTTAAATATAAGCGCTTCAGAAACATTGGCCTCGAGGGCAATTGATTTTGTTGACGCGGCGGAAGTTCCCACGTCAGTAAAAATCTTTAAGGCGGAATTCAGGATGTCCTGTTTTTTACTCATTTGTGTTTTCGATCAACTTTGCATGAAAATGGCTCATTAAACTCTTTCTATTATTATGGCGTAACCTTGACCTACCCCCACGCACATTGCTGCTAATGCATAGCGTTTCCCAGTTTTTTGCAATTCTAAAGCAGCCGTATACGTGATACGCGCTCCTGAGACGCCTAAAGGATGCCCTAGAGCGATGGCCCCACCGTTCACATTAATACGCGGATCGTCATCAGCAAGTCCTAAAGCGCGCGAGCAGGCTAATACCTGGGCAGCAAACGCTTCATTGAGTTCAATAATATCCATTTCATCTAAGGTTAGTCCCGCTTTTTTAAGGGCTTTCTGAGTCGCTGTGACAGGACCAATTCCCATAATGCGAGGCTCCACCCCAACGACGGCTGAGGCAATAATTCGAGCCATTGGTTTTAGATTGTACTGTTCAACAGCCTCGGTGGAGGCCACAAAAAGAGCGGCGGCGCCATCATTCAACCCCGAGGCGTTTCCGGCCGTGACCGTACCGTCTTTTTTGAAGGCAGGTTTTAGTTTAGAAAGCCCTTCTAGGGTGGAGTTCCCTCTAATAAATTCATCCTTATCAAAGACTATGGGCTCGCCCTTACGCTGGGGAATAACGACGGGGAAAATCTCCTGTGCTAAGCGTCCACTTTCAGTGGCCGCCGCCGCTTTTAACTGGGAGGCTAGGGAAAATTTATCTTGATCTTCTCTTGAAATAGCATAAAGGTCGACCAAATTTTCAGCCGTTTGACCCATTGAATCTGTGCCGTA
>DCJS01000049.1:7113-11997 GCA_002319955.1 Flavobacteriales bacterium UBA1694 | reverse complement strand
TCCATCACCGCTACGAAATCCTTACTGCGGTGGGAAATTTCTAAAAGCGAAAGACCAAGGCCGTTAAAATCAAGTATGGCCTCAGATGCTTTTTTAAAAACCTCCTGAGGAAGGATACTTGGACCGGCACTAAAATTGTGTTTTTTGTTCATCGGTGAGTTTGGAGCTAATATCATTGCCTAAGCAATGAAGGGTGAAATAAAAGGGACACTGGGCCGCTGCTATTAAGATGCTTTAGGCCAGGTCCTGAAAAAAAAGGCCTCAAATGAGTTTGAGGCTTTAAAGTTATTCGTCGTGTAAGAAAGCCTTCTTTGCTAAGAGACTCTCCTCCGATTCCACATTATCTTCGTCTGGGATACAGCAGTCAACCGGACAAACCGCTGCACACTGTGGTTCTTCATGAAATCCCATACATTCGGTACATTTATCGGTGACAATGAAATACACATCATCACTAACGGGCTCTTGCGGCGCATCGGCATCCAATGTGAGTCCTGACTTAAGAGTTACTTTCCCTTTTAGGGCAGTTCCATCAGAGGCTCTCCAATCTACAGCGCCTTCATAAATGGCATTGTTTGGACATTCTGGTTCGCAAGCACCGCAATTTATACACTCATCAGTTATTCTAATCGCCATTGCTGTTGTTAATTTTTATATATAGTTGCACAAATATACAAAGAAATCTCGGCTCTGAACGAATTTTGATCGGATTGTGGAGCTAAAAAGTGCCACTTTAGAGTGGGTGCGTGGAGAGGCAATTCTACGGAACCTCAAGAGGGCGTTCAAATTTGTCTGATCTTCACTTAATCCGTATCTTTGCCCCATGCTCTCAAAGGCGGTTTTTTCAACAAGCCACCTGGCTTATAGAGCCATTAGACCACCGACAAGACAGAATAAATGGCATTAGATTTACAAATAGCAGGCCTTGAAAAATTAGGAGAATTCATTAAAACGTCTCTTATTAAGCAAAGCAGCCCCAGCAGCGAGCAGCTCGCTTTCTCAGAAATCCTTGCTAAATCAACCGCAGAAAACTCTTGGTTTACCCCTGAGAATCTTGAGCAGTGTCTAACGCAGTGGGCCAGTCAATTAACAGAAGCTTCAATTAAACCTTGGGCCAGGGGTTATAAAAGAGCCTCTGAGCCAAAACGCGTTGGACTTATTCTTGCGGGAAACATTCCTCTTGTTGGACTGCATGACGTTATCTGCGTGGTATTAAGCGGCCACTTTCCTTTAATAAAACTTTCCTCAAAAGATAAAAGACTCCTGCCATTTCTACTAACCAAATGGAATGAGTTTGCAGGCGGCACTGTAGGGTATGAAATCACAGAAAGACTGGTTGGTTTTGATGCGGTAATCGCCACAGGTAGTAACAATACGGCTCGCTACTTAGAGTCTTACTTTAAGGACTATCCACGCATTATTCGTAAGAATAGAACGTCTCTCGCAGTGCTTGAATCCGAGCAGTCTGATGAGGCTATTCAGGCTCTTGCAAAAGATATCTTCAGTTATTTTGGTTTAGGATGCAGAAATGTCACCTACCTTCTAATACCCACAGATTTTAAACTTGAGCGGTTCTTTGAAAACCTGCTTTCCCATAGCGAGATCATCAATCACAATGGCTATGCAAACAATTACGATTACAACAAAGCCCTGTATTTACTAAATCAGGATCTTTTTTGGGATAATAATTTTGTGATGCTACGAGAGAGCGATACGCTCTTTAGCCCACTCTCCGTTTTACACTTTACAAGGTATAACACCCTAGTAGAGGCGAGCGATTTTATTGAAAGTCATAAGGACAGCATCCAATGCGTGGTCTCAAGCAGCACCTTCTTTAAGGACGCTGTAAAGCCAGGGGAGGCCCAAAATCCGCTTCTTTCACAGTACGCGGACCATGTGGACACTATGGCGTTTCTAGAAAGCCTAGGGGCTTAAAAGCGGCTCTTTAAAGGATTTAAAGGCGTGATGAAAACCATGACCTCTTGTTTAAAGCGTGTTGCAACGTGCTCCACTAAATTTACGAGCTCATTTTCCATAAAAGTAGAACGAAGCGCCTGCGAGTCAAAAACGAGTAGGACGTTGGTGTTTTGACCTTCTTCTATACGGTCACTTTCGACCACTGAAATCAGGTATTTCTCGACATCGTACAGGTTCTCAACGAGTTGATGAAGTTCAGTTGTTAAATAAACCTCCCAAGATTCGAGACTCTGGGCGGTGGTATGAAATGTTATACTTAAGGCAGTCATTTTTTGAAGTTTTTTCTACTTAATGTGGATAATTTTGAGGGCAAAAATCGGGATTTTTTTCTTAAATTAGCACGTTATTATAAATTGAACGCGAAAAATAGATTTCATAGGCGTTAAGCCTTGACAAACATTGTAGATTTTATATGAATACAGAAGGAGAAAGGTTAATTCCAATTAACATTGTGGATGAAATGAGATCCTCGTACATTGATTATTCAATGTCGGTGATTGTATCTAGAGCATTACCGGACGTAAGAGACGGGTTAAAACCGGTCCATAGACGGGTGTTATACGGAATGTACGGCCTTAACGTGTTTTCAAACAGAAAGCACCTTAAATCAGCTAGAATCGTTGGGGACGTGCTTGGTAAGTACCACCCACACGGGGACAGCTCTGTGTACGATGCCATGGTAAGAATGGCCCAGCCTTGGAGTTTAAGATACACCCAAGTCGACGGCCAAGGGAACTTTGGTTCCATGGATGGGGATCCCCCAGCAGCCATGCGTTACACCGAGGCGAGACTAAAGAAAATTTCAGATGAGATTCTAGCGGATCTTGATAAGGATACAGTTGATTTTCAAAATAACTTTGACGACTCGATGACGGAACCTACCGTTATGCCAACGCGTATTCCAAACCTTTTGGTGAATGGAACTTCGGGAATCGCCGTGGGAATGGCCACCAACATGGCCCCGCACAACCTTTCTGAAGCCATAGACGGTATCTGTGCTTACATTGACAACAATGAAATCACTGTTGATCAGCTCATGGAGCACGTTATTGCCCCAGATTTCCCAACAGGGGGAATCATCTACGGGTATGACGGCGTGCGCTCAGCGTTCCATACTGGAAAAGGCCGCGTGGTGATTCGTGCCAAGGTCAATTTTGAAGAAGTTGGAAACCGAAACGCCATTATTATTACAGAGATTCCTTACCAGGTTAATAAAGCAGAGATGATTTCCAGAACTGCAGATCTTGTAAAAGATGAGAAAATTCCAGGGATTTACGAAATCCGTGATGAATCTGACCGTCAAGGGATGCGCATCGTGTATGAACTAAAGCACGACGCTATTCCGAATGTCGTTCTAAATTTACTTTATAAATACACCGCCTTACAGACTTCTTTTAGTATCAATAATATTGCCTTAGTAAAGGGAAGACCGCTACAGTTAAATCTAAAGGACATGATCCTTCATTTTGTAGACCACCGACATGTTGTGGTGGTGCGCCGTACGGAATTTGAACTAAAGAAAGCAAAAGAGCGGGCTCACCTCTTAGAGGGCTTTATGAAGGTGATTGGCACCCAAGATTCTCTTGATAGAGCCATTGCCATTATTCGTCAGGCTTCCACGCCGAACCACGCTAAGGAAGGCTTAATCCAAGAATTTGATCTCTCCGACATTCAGTCGCAGGCTGTTCTAGATCTTAGACTCGCGAGGCTTACCGGAATGGAACTTGATAAGATCCGCGCGGAGTATGAAGAAATCATGGCCTTAGTGAGCGATCTTGAAGACATCCTTACAAATGAACCAAGACGTTTTGAGATTATCAAAACCGAAATGCTTGAGATCAAAGAGCGTTACGGCGATGAAAGACGCACGGAAATTGATTACGCCGGTGGCGATATGTCCATCGAAGACTTTATCCCAGACGATACCGTCGTGGTGACAATTTCGAATTTAGGCTACATCAAAAGAACATCTCTTTCTGAATATAAAATTCAAAGCCGTGGAGGCGTTGGAAACAAGGCTGCGACCACACGAGATGCGGATTTCCTTGAATACATTGTTTCAGCAACCAACCACCAATACATGCTGTTTTTCACTGAAAAAGGCAAGTGTTACTGGCTTCGTGTTTTTGAAATCCCAGAAGGATCAAGAACCGCTAAAGGACGAGCAATTCAAAACTTAATCAACATTGAACCAGACGATAAAGTTCGTGCTTACATCAAAACAGACGACCTTCGTGACGAAGAGTATGTGAATAAAATGTATGTGGTTATGATTACCAAAAACGGAACCGTGAAAAAGACGCTTCTAAAAGCGTACTCAAGGCCAAGAACGAACGGGATCAACGCCATTGAAATCCGAGATAATGATCTGCTGTTAGGAGCTCGTTTGACTCAAGGCGATTCCGAAATCATGATTGCAACTAAGAAAGGGAAGTGTATTCGTTTCCCAGAGGCCAAGGCCCGCGCTGTGGGTAGAGGCTCTATTGGGGTGAGAGGAATCTCCCTTGAAGACACAGACGAGGTTATTGGTATGATTGTTGTGAATGATGTCGAGCAAGAAAGCGTTCTTGTCGTCTCTGAGAAAGGATTTGGTAAGCGCTCCGCAGTCGAAGATTACCGCGTTACGAACCGTGGCGGAAAAGGGGTTATTACCCTGAACGTAACGGAAAAGACGGGCGATCTGATTGCCATTCAAAACGTTGTAGACGGCGATGGACTGATGATTATCAATAAGTCTGGGGTAGCCATTCGTATGAGCGTGGATGAACTGCGTGTCATGGGAAGAAATACGCAGGGGGTTAAATTAATTAACCTGAAGAAAAACGACGAAATCGCAGCCATTGCGAAGGTTCAAATGGACGATGAAATCCAGGCGGTTGAAGAAGTAGACGACCAGGAGCTTCCAGG
>DCJS01000049.1:0-7000 GCA_002319955.1 Flavobacteriales bacterium UBA1694 | reverse complement strand
TAAGTGAAACGTTAAAATAGTATAGTAATGAGAAAAATAATTTTAAGTGTCGCCCTGGTGTCCATCACCTTTGCAATGGCACAAAAAAAAGAAGTTTCTGCGGCATTTAAGGCCATCGAAACAGGGGATACTGCCTCAGCAAAGCAAAGGCTTGCAGAAGCTGAAGCCCTGATGAATGGAAAATTGTACGTCCTTGAACCTAACATTCAAGAGCAGTACTACTACACCAAAGGCCTGGTTTTAATCAAGGAAGGGAAAACCGTGGAAGGCGCAGCGCAGCTCGCCCACATTACGGACCTTGGCAAGAATAAAATCTACGCCGGTAAAGACGGGAAAACCAAAGTCTATGTTTCAGGGAAAGCTGCGGCAGAGGCGAGTGGATTTAGCAACTTAAAAGAGGAAGCTTACAAACCGGTTCTTACAGGCCAGATTATCGCTCAAGTGAATCCTTTAATTCAAGCGGCGAACAAGCAGGCGCTCGATGCCAATCAGGCGGAGAACTTCGATCTTGCAGGCCCTAAATTCTTAGAAGTGTACAATCTTTTAAAAGCGGCAGGACAGGAGAATAAGCAATACCTTTATTTTGCAGCCCTTACCTATGCACGCTCTAAAGACAAGCCTCAAGGGATTGAAATTTACAAGACCTTAATCGACTCGGGCTACACCGGTGTTGAGACGCGTTATTTTGCAAAAGACAAAGAAAATAAGCAAGTTGAATTCGACAAAGCCACTTGGGATCTTATGAAAAAAACTCAGAATGCTGAGTATACGGACTATAAGAGCGAAACAAGTGCAAACGTTGAGCAGGAACTATTCGAATCTGCTGTAGGTCTTATGATCGAAGCGGAACAATACGATTCAGCAATTGCATACGCTCAGAAAGGGATTGCGAAATTCCCTTCAAATATGAAACTCACCGAGCTTAAAGGCCTAGCTTATTACCGCGCGGGGAGAACAGAGGAATTTACAGCGAGTTTAAAAGAACTTGTCGCAAAAAATCCACAGGATAAAATCAGTTGGTACAACCTTGGGGTTCTTGCAAGCAAAGACCCAAGTAAGCGCGCTGAGGCGGAAACTTATTTCAAGAAAACGGTTGAAATTGACCCGAAATATGCACCAGCCTTCCAGAACCTTACCTACATGACAATGGACCTTGATAACGATCAAAAGTACATTGATCAGTATAATGATCTGCGAAAAGCAGGCAAGATGAACGAAGCAAATAAGGTAATGGACGCCCGTAGAGAGCGTTTTGCCAAAGCGCTTCCTTTCGCTGAGCAGTGGTATAAAGCCATGCCAGAAGATATCGATGCCGTAAGCCTTTTGAAAGGACTTTATCAAACGACAAGAAACGAGGTAAAAGCCCAAGAGTTTAGAGCAAAAGAAGCCGCTTTAAAAGCGAAGACAAAATAAGCTGCCTAAAAGCACGCTTTACATTCAGACCGAAAGTGATTCACTTTCGGTCTTTTTTACGCCTTATCCACTAAGAGCCTTTCGCTCACCTTCTCACTCAGCGTGTGGGTTTTCCCTAAATAAGACACTTTCATGCTCTTGTCAAATGCCTCAATCGATTCAATCTTTAGCCGCGTTCCAAGGGCAAGCTTCTTGGCGTTTAAATACTTGAGGAATTCGGTAGGGGATTCGGTTAAGGCGCAGAAAATGTAGGATTCTCCAACCTTTCCTTGACTTAAGGTTTTGTATTCGAATTTTTGGATCTCGCCGTTTTTATCTGGAATGGCTGAGCCGTGAGGATCAGTCTTTGGATAATCTAAGAGCTCATCGATCTTCTCAAAAAAAGCAAGGGACTGAATATGCTCAAGCTCTTCTGCAATTTCATGAACCTGCTCCCAACCAAAGCCCATATTCTCTACGAGAAACATCTCTGTGAGTCGGTGCTTGCGCACAATAAGCGCCGCGCGAACACGACCTTCGCAAGTTAGTAGAAGGGGTTTATACGGCTCGTAATGAACCCAATTCTTTTTTTCAAATTTTTTCATCATGCTGTTAACGCTTGGCATCTTGATGCCTAAGAGTTTACTAAGCTCGTTCACACTTGCCGGGTGATTTTTCTCCGTCAAATGGTAGAGTGCTTTAAGATAATTCTCCTCCGTAAGTGTAGTCATGGCTCAAATTTACAAAAAGTTAGACGCAAAAAAAAGCGAATCTAACTTAAAGCACATTACCTAAAAACCAGAATTAATAGCTTAAATTTGCACGACTAAGTAAACCATATGGGTATCGAACTGATTATAAAGTATTTTCCAGATTTAACTGCGCTTCAAATAGAGCAGTTTACAAAGCTTGAATCACTCTACAAAGAGTGGAATGCACAGATAAATGTTATCTCGAGAAAAGACATGGACTCACTCTATGAAAAACATGTGCTGCATTCCCTTGGAATTGCAAAAGTGATGGCGTTCGCACCTAACACAAAAGTGTTAGACGTGGGCACTGGAGGTGGATTCCCTGGAATCCCTTTAGCCATTCTATTTCCTGAGGCACACTTTACCCTTGTCGACTCGATTGGTAAAAAGATTCTTGTCGTTAATGAAGTGGCTAGCGCCCTTGGGCTAACCAACGTTCGCGGGCTGCACCAAAGGGCTGAATCTTTGAAAGAAAAGTTCCACTTTGTGGTAAGCCGAGCCGTAACCCGTATGCCTGAATTCCTCGTATGGCTGAAGGGAAAATTTGAGAAAGAGCAGCTTAACACCAAACACAATGGGGTACTCTATTTAAAAGGAGGCGAACTCGGTGAGGAGCTTGCGGGCCTACGCTGCGAGATTATTTCATTAAATAAACTTTTTGAGGAGGAATTTTTTGACACTAAAAAGGTCGTTTATCTTTCTAAAGGGCATTTTAACTCTTAACACCTATTAGATGACTCGTAAAATCGTATTTTTTTCACTTCTTTGTCTTGGGCTTCTATGCCTCAGCTGCAGAAGCTCCACGGATGAGAACTTCGCAGAAAAAATTGCTCTTTCAACAGATAGTATAGCGATTCAATCGGAGTCGATCCCATTAGGGGCTTCGGTGCGAATTGAGTCCTACCACACCCTTTTAAATGACTGTGAGCAGTTCTATGGGTTTAGCGTTTCGGGCACTGGATTTGAGAAAGAATTTAGCGCCTATGGATTTAAAACGGATGCTGCCTGTGGAATCGAAGAGGAGATTCAGCAGCTCCTAGCGTTTACACCCAGTGAGGTCGGGACTTACCAATTAAAATTCCGAGTGGGGGAAACGGGATGGATTGAAAAAACACTTGTTGTCACGGCCCCCGATGCCCCCTAGCGGCTGCGCACTAAGATTCAACAAATGCGGCTTAATTTTTAAGCCATGAGACTTTAGATTCGAGGCTTTTTACTTAACTTGGCGTTAAACTAAATACTGAGCATTGGAGTCGTCATTTATCACTAAAATTGTCCAAGAACTACTCGGGCAAACCTCAGACCTTTCAAATTACACGCTGGTATTTCCAGGGAAACGGCCTGTCGTCTTTTTCAAAAAAGCGCTTGCCCAAAGCGGGTATACAGGATTTCTTCCGGAGTTCTACACCATTGAGGAGCTCATGGAGCAAATTGCTGGCGTTTCAATGGTTCAGGGCCTCTCTCTTTGGCTCTACGGCTACGAGGTTTACAATGCGCTTTATCCAGAAGATTTCAACTCCTTTTTAAAATGGTTTCCTACGACCCTTAAGGACTGGGACGACATTTTAAAGTATAAGGCCAGTGAGTCCGAAGTCTTAAGCTACATGCATGAAGAGGAGCGGATCAAAAACTGGGGCGATCTTCTTGGGGAACCCACGGAGACTCAAAAAAAGAATCTAAATTTTTGGCGCCGTCTAGGGGTTTTCCTCCCTCTTCTTAAAAAGAACCTTATAGAAAAAGGGTGGTATAGCTACGGAATGGTCTACGAGAAGGCCAGTCTAAATTTGGACGCTTTTATCACCGGCGTGGAGAAACGTTACGTTTTTTGCGGTTTTAATGCCATCACGCCCATTGAGAAAGACCTAATGCGCGGGCTTTTGCAGTGGAATAAAGCGCAGTGTTTTTTCGATGCGGATCAGTATTATCTTAACGATACGAGGCAAGAAGCTGGCAAGTTTTTAAGGAGCTCCTTCAAATGGAAAGAATTTGGAGACCACCGCAAATTTAGTTGGATTGAAAACAACTTTGCAAAGCCGAAAGACCTTGAAGTGATTGAAGTCTCTGGAAACATCACCCAAACCAAAGTCTTACCGCACCTTTTGCAGGGTCTTTCAAAAGAACAAATCACACAAACGGCGGTTGTCCTTTTAGACGAAACGCTTTTACCAGCCGTCTTAGAGAGTTTGAAAGGCGTGGAAAGCCTCAACATCACGATGGGATTTCCGATCAAAAACTTAGATTTTTCCATCGCCGTTAAAAAGATCTTTCACCTTCAAAAGCAGTTGGAGAAATCCTCAAAATCTTATTACTATAGAGATTTGATTGCCATTTTGAAAGGCCTTGACAGCGGTGAGAAAGACGAAACTTTGATCAAAGCCTTTGAAGAGCGTCTGCAGTCTGAGAATTTGGTTTATCTCTCAAAAAGTGCATTAAGCAACTTACTGAGTAAGCTAAGTTATTTCCATATTCTTCAACCCTTTGACTCGCCACGAGCCCTGCTTAAAGCGTTAATCGACTTTTGTCAAACATTAAAATCAGACACCAAAGACGATCTTCTTTTTGAGAATATCACCCTTTTTGAAACCGCCTTCAAAATTGCTTACAACCAGTTGGAAGGTTATGAGTTCCCAATGGCCATGGAAACCCTTGAGGTTTTAATGAATCATTTAATTGGTACGGAAGAGATTAAATTCCAAGGGGAACCTCTTGAGGGACTTCAAGTAATGGGACTCTTAGAGACCCGACTTCTAAGCTTTAAGCACGTCATTTTACTTTCCACAAACGAAGGGAAACTCCCTCAGGGAAACTCCCAAAACTCCTACCTGCCGTTCGATGTAAGACTTTCTCGGGGTCTACCAACCTACTTAGAGAATGACAGTATTTATGCCTACCATTTTTACCGCCTTTTGCAACGCGCAGAGCGGGCGAGCATTCTCTACAACAGCCTTTCCTCAGGCGTGAATACCGGAGAAAAGAGCCGATTCATTACCCAACTCGAGCTCGAGAGTAACCATCCCATTCGCCACACAGTGGTTAATGCCGATGCGCTTCCTGTCGTAAATGCCTTAATGCAAGTTGAGACAACGGACTCGGTTCTTGAGAAACTTATAATTTGGAAAACGAAGGTTTCGGCCTCGCATCTAACGTCCTATTTGTACGACCCAATTCAATTCTATCTTAAGACCATTTTAAAGCTCTCGGACCAAGAAGAGTTAGAAGAGGAAGTTTCGCGAAGAAGTTACGGCACCCTGGTTCACCATGCCCTTCAAGTTCTCTATGAAACAATCAAGGGCAAACCCTTAGTAGAAAAGGACCTAACTGACCTCGTTCCACATATCGACCAGGCTATTGACCAGGCCATCCTAGCCATTAAGCATCAGCTTGATGCCTACGGCAAAGGGATGAATTTTGTGCATAAATCCATTGCAAAGAATGCCGTGAAATCGGTGATTGATTTTGACCTTAATCTCGTGAAATCCGGGAAGCGACTCGAAATTCTAGCGCTTGAGCACCGTTTTGAAAATGTTCCTTTCGCACTGGATGAGTCCAAAGAGGACTTAATTTATTTCAAAGGATTTATTGACCGCATTGACCGGCTCGATGGCGTGATCCGAGTGACGGATTATAAATCGGGGAAACTCGAAACTCTTACACTAAATTTTAAAGATAGCGAGAAGGACCACATCATTAATGCAAAATTGAAGCAGGCTGTTCAATTAAGCATCTACCTATGGTATCTACAATCCAGTCCCGAATTTAATACGCATCCTGCGATCGCTCAGATTTGGTCCTTTTCCAAAGTTAAATCGGGCCCAAAGGCGCTCAACTTCGGGGAGGGTGATCTTGAAATGGCCATGAATTCTATTCGAACCCTTGTTCTAGAGATTCTAAACCCTGAGATTCCCTTTCTACAGAACGACGGAAAATCTAAATGAGCTAAGTAACCTGCCTTATAATTGCTTTTACTGCATTAAAACATACAGATATGACCTTTGGCGAACGATTGACACAAGTAAGAAAGAGAAAAAGCCTTTCCCAAGCGGAAGTAGGTAAGAAAATCGGTATCAATGGCGATGTTTACGGAAGATACGAACGCAACGAAGTAAAACCGACCATAGAAATGGCGGTTAAAATCGCACAAGCTCTCGAAGTAAGTTTGGATTTCTTAACGAGCAATTCTGATATTGAACTCGACAAGGCTACTCTCGACAGAGTGCAGGAAGTTACAAAGCTCCCCGAAAAAGATAAGGATTACATTTTTGTAACCCTCGATGCTCTGATAAGAGATTTTAAAAATAAACACACTTACGCTAAATAGTAAAAATCCCGAGCTAAAGTGTCACCCCAGAAATTGTGATATTCATTCGATAATAAAATTACCGAAACACGATAAAAAGTTCAAATAGCTACATTTGAAAGTGAGCTCCCAAAAGCTGTTTCTACTTTCAGGTTAATTGAACTACTTTCTATGAGTAAAGTTAAAATTATTTCAATATAAAAACCTAAAGGTCAGTCATTTGATCAAAAATTGGAATCAGTCTAATTAAAAATTAGGAACAAAAAAACATTATAGCTCCTTTTAATTCTCTGTAAAGCTAGATTCATTCTGTGTTCTCCTTTCATGGGATTTTTACTTCAAAAGTGACAGCGGAATAACTTATCTTGTATAAAATATAACAATTGCTGCCAAAGTTCGATTACTTCTTACAGAGTAAAATACATGGCTTGGACTGAATTTAAATATTTATCCAAATTGATCACGCTAAACTCCGTAGTCGACAATATTAGGTTAATATTCTACATACAATAATCAAATAGAAAACCGTCTCAAAGACAAATTGAGACGGTTTCTTCGT
>DCJS01000005.1:30039-30281 GCA_002319955.1 Flavobacteriales bacterium UBA1694 | reverse complement strand
CCTGTATCTATTAATTATATAAATCGTGACTATAATCACGTAAAACGCCAATTCTCTTAAGAGCCTATATTTGTTATGTTGTAAGTTCTGTGCCTCTTTCTGATTTCTACTAGGAAAATCGAGTTTTAGGCTTTTTTAAGCGGTGCATGAAGTTTGATTTTTTTTGTTCTGTTTTTGTAAATCGTTATATAAAAAAACGCAGCGCTCCATTAAGTAACGGGCGCTGCGTCTAGATATAAATT
>DCJS01000005.1:16045-29959 GCA_002319955.1 Flavobacteriales bacterium UBA1694 | reverse complement strand
TTTGTCCATGGTGGGTCATGGCCTGGTCTTTGGCTTCTAAAAGCTCGTCAACCCCCACCTTTATTTGCGAGACATTGTGAGAAATGGTTCGAATAAGATCCATTTGCTCCTTGGCTAAAGTCTGAAATTCACTGTTGGCAAAAATTTCTTTTAAGCCTTTGACATTATCAATCAGACGGTTCTGGTAATACAGCGCGGCTGGAACTATGTGGTTTCTTGCGATATCGGATAGAACCTTTGCCTCAATATCAATGTCGGTAGAGTATTTTTCTAACTTGATTTCATTTCGCGCTTCAAATTCTCGGTGGTTATAGATGCCTAAACCCTCGTAAAGCTTAATAAATTTCTCATCTAACTCACTTTTTAAAGCCTCCGGGGTGGTTCTTAAATTTTTAAGGCCCCGTTTTTTAGCTTCTTTAGTCCAATCATCCGAGTACCCATCCCCTTCAAACATAATTTGCTTGCAGTCTTTGATGTATTCTCTAAGAACATTGAATAATGCTTCGTCTTTTTTTAACTTCTTTTCTGAAATTAAGGAATCCACCTGAACTTTAAAGTCCTTAAGCTGTTGCGCGACGATGGCATTAAGTACCGTCATTGGTTCTGCGCAGTTTTGCGCCGATCCTACGGCTCTAAACTCGAATTTATTTCCAGTGAAGGCAAATGGGGAGGTTCGGTTCCGGTCTGTATTATCTAAAAGGATCTCAGGAATTTTCCCGACCACATTCAACTTAAGTTCGGTTTTTTCTTCAGGTGAGAGTTTTCCATCCGTGACTTTTTCCAATTCCTCTAGCACGCCGAAAAGTTGGGAGCCTATGAAGGCTGAAATAATTGCGGGTGGCGCTTCATTCGCCCCTAAACGGTGATCGTTACTAGCGGATGCGATGCAGGCTCTTAAAAGATCTGAATATTGATGTACAGCTTTTAGGGTGTTCACAAAAAAAGTAAGGAACTGTAAGTTCTTCTTTGGGTTCTTCCCAGGGCTCAGTAGGTTCTCGCCGGTATCGGTTGCAAGGGACCAGTTGTTGTGCTTTCCACTTCCATTAACACCTTTAAATGGCTTCTCATGGAAAAGAATGTGGAAATGGTGCTTGTGCGCAACTCTGGCCATGATGTCCATTAGAAGCGAGTTATGGTCAACCGCGACATTGGTTTCCTCATACATCGGTGCAAGCTCAAACTGGTTTGGGGCCACTTCGTTGTGACGGGTGGTCACTGGGATGCCTAGTTTCATGCACTCAATTTCCAATTCTTTCATGAAGTTCATGACGCGCGTAGGAATAGAGCCAAAGTAATGGTCATCGAGCTGCTGGCCTTTTGCTGGGGAATGTCCCAATAGGGTTCGGCCTGTAAATATTAAGTCCGGTCTTGATTGGTATAAAGCACTGTCAATAAGAAAATACTCCTGTTCCCAACCTAAAGTTGGTGTCACCTTGGTAATGTTCTTATCAAAGTAAGCTTTACAGACTTCTGTCGCGGCATCATCAACTGCTGAAAGCGCTCTTAATAAGGGTGTTTTATAATCTAAAGTTTCCCCTGTATAGGAAATAAAAATAGAAGGAATGCATAACGTTGTGCCCATGATGAAGGCCGGTGAAGTCGGGTCCCACGCGGTGTACCCGCGCGCTTCGAAGGTATTTCGAATGCCCCCGTTTGGAAAGGACGAGGCGTCAGGTTCTTGCTGAATAAGCATGGCGCCACTGAAGCGTTCAATCGCACGGTCGCTTTCAAAAGGCGTGAAAAAGCTGTCGTGTTTTTCGGCCGTAGTTCCCGTTAAGGGTTGGAACCAGTGGGTGTAATGTGTGGCCCCTTTTGAAAGAGCCCAGTCTTTCATGGCTACTGCAATTTGATCGGCGATTAGTCGAGGCGTTTTTGTGCCTTTCTTGATTGCATCTTGGATGAATGTGAAGGCTTCCTTAGTAAGGTAGCTACGCATAGTCTCCTCCGAAAAGACGTTTTCGCAAAAAAGTTCAGATAATTTCTTAGGAACTTCGATGGCGTTCGTTTTACGGTAATCGCGAAATGGAAGTTCGGTTAGTGCGTTAAATCTAAGTGTTGGCATTGGTGTTGTTTATGGTGCAAATTTAAATAAAAAACTAATTCAAAATCAAAAAGTATGAAAAAATAGGGGGTAGGTAGGTAAAAAATTAACATTTGTTGAGATGGACCATGGTTTTTTAGGGGTCTACTAGGCTTATTTGTCTTTATTCATTACTTGCTTAAAGGCTGGCAAGTCTGAATTTTCTAAGAAATGCCCTTGGGTATTCGGCTTTCAAACCCCCAAAGAATAGAGATTTAATGCGGGCCGCTGTGGGCTAGTAATTAAGTTAATGAAATTTTAATTTAATTTACATTAACTTTGTGCGTCATTAATTATAAATTTAACAATCCAAATATAATTTATGGCTACAAATATAAAAGCGCGCGAAACGACCGAAGCCATTGAAAGACTTTACGTCACAATGCGCCATTTATTCTATAGAGGCTTCTTCAAACCGGGCGGCGTTTCCGGGGAGTCCATTCGAAACCTTTTAATGACGATCTCCCCAGAGATCTACGGCTCAATGGGAAACCGAAATAAGGTGGAACTTGACGGCCTACTTTATGTTCTTGACCGACTACCTGAAGGAATTGAGCAGACTGCTTTTGTACACCTTACTTCGGACGAAGGGTTTGAAAAGGGTAGTTTTGAGGTAATCGTTCCTAAGAAACGCCGACGAAATTGCTACCGTATTGATGCGCATCAAATGAACATAGAAGTGCTTCTAGGGCGCTCGGAAATTTATGACATTCTAACCCACCTAACGTTCTTATATATAGAGGCGGATAAAATACGTGAGATTGCCTACCACCGAGGAGAAAATTACGCACCGACAAGAACGTGGCAGATAATTGAAAAGGTGGCTCTGGGTGAATCCAAATTGAGCCGTAAAGAGAAAGAAGTGGGATTAATTCATTTATCCTCTCTTTTAGGGCGAACCTTTGAGGAGGTCCTTGAGTCCTACCATAATTTTGGGGACGATCAGAATCCAGACCGCTTATTCAAGATTATTTACCATCTCGGAACGAACTCGCTAAACGATTTAAAAGGACTTAAAGAACGCGAAATATTCTTTAGTGCGATTTTACGCGAACGGGTGGGGCACCACCTATTTGGCGAGCGCTGGGCGAACCAACTAAAAGAAGAGCTCGTGAGTCGGGGGCTTCACATGAAACCCCTACATATTATCTCGGCTAATATGCACTCGGTCAAAAATATGCTTTATGCGGACGCTGCCCTTGGACAAAAGCCAAATGATGAGGTCGATTACTCGCGCTATGAAGAGATAAGTAACAAAAAAATACTCCAAGAGAAAATTCTAAACTATTCTCAAAAGCACGGACTTACCTATGTGAAAGACCATAGTGGAAGTAATATCGACGTGCAAATAATTGACCTCTCTAAAGTAAAACTAAAGGAGTCGCCATTTGGATCTGCAGGTTTTAAAGGGGACGACGTAATCCTTGTTTTTGATTATGCGTTCGGGGAGCAGGCCTTCGAAGTTATGGACGAGTTACTAAGGCCTTACCAATCCCAGGATGAAGTCTATACAATGAAAGTTCGCTCGATCTCAATTATGGGAAAAGCAGGAATCTTAACCGGTCAAAAAGGGGATATTATGATTCCAAGTTCCCATATATTTGAAGGTACCGCAGACAATTATGTATTTGAAAATGCTCTAAAACTAGAGGATTTCCAAGACGATGAAATTAAGGCCTATGAAGGGTCTATGTTAACGGTATTAGGAACCTCGCTTCAGAATAAGGATATCCTTTCGTATTTTATGAACTCCACCTGGAATACTGTTGGATTAGAAATGGAAGGCGCTCATTACCATAAAGCGATTCAGGTTGCCTCCAAAATCAGACACCATATTTCGCCGGATCTATTTGTCTGCTATGGCTATTACGCCTCAGACAACCCACTAGAAACAGGAAGTACGCTTTCCTCAGGGGGCTTAGGGTTAACCGGTGTGAAGCCAACCTATATGATTACACGACGCATTATTGAAAAGATTCTCCAATCGTCAAAAGCGTAAGAAAACAGCTATTGATTTAAAAGGCCACCGTTAGAGGAGGCCTTTTTTGTATTAGGATTGGCAAAGAGCCTTGTTTAGAGCAATGATGGCCCTATTGTAATGCTCGCGCTTTATTACAAATTGCAAATTCACCTGCATCAGAGACTGCCCGTAGCACTCGATGTTAATTTGATTTTCGTAGAATGCCTTTGCGGCGCGGTATAAGAAGCCAGGCCCCTTAATGTTGGTACCCATGGCGCAAACGATTGCGGCCTCAATGGTGGTGACTCGGTAGAAATTCTCCTTTAGAACCTCAATTAGTTTATGCGCCGAATCTTGATCCCATACCACCATGGTGATCGAGTTTGCGTTGGTCGACTTGAAGACATAACTTACGTCATAGAGTTGAAAAAAGTTCATAATTCGGGCATCGTACCCCACCTCATTTACCATGAGCGGGTCGTGAATTTCAATGGCAATCATTTGCGTGGAGCCTGAGACAATCTCCACGCGCGTTTCTTTCGAGATATACTCTTTTGAAATGAGCGTCCCCTGATGCTCTGGTTCAAAGGTGTTTTTTATGCGAATGTTAATGCCTGCGAGTTCCAGAGGTTTTGCTGCCTTAGGGTGAATGGCTTCCATACCGATGTCGGCAAGTTGGTCCGCGACGATGTAATTGGTCTGGCCCACGGGCGCGCAATTTTCGACTCCTACAATGGTGGGATCAGCGCTTGAAAGATGATACTCTTTGTGTATTATGGCTTCATCGGCCTTAAGCTCCACCGCTATTTTGCTAAACGTGACCTCAGAATAGCCCCGGTCAAAAGCGCGCATGATGCCTTCTGTCCCTTTCGTATAGCCGGTGCAAACACATAGTACCTTAGAGAGATCAATTGATTTAAATTCTAATTTAATGCGTTGGTCAATCGTAAGGGATTCATTATCATTAAAGCCGCATAAATCAATGAATCGGGCATTTACCCCCCGGCTCTCTAAAATATTAACCGAGTTCCAAGCGGCGTGAGCCTCTCCGATAGAGGCAAGAATTTCTCTTGCTGCCAGACGAATGTCTGTGGGATTGACGTAGCCCGATGCCAAAACTTGGCTCAGACTCACGAGCATCGTTTTAGCCTGTTCAATCCTTAGGGTAATGAATGCCTCCGCTTTTTCTAAATCAAGTCCTAAAGACTCGTAGTGCTGATTTATTTCAAGGAGCTTTAAGCGGAGTGCATCCAGAGCAAAAGAGTACTGCGTATTCTCAACGAAATAGCTGTACACGCCTTTTTCCCCTGTCTTTTTATGCTCAAGAAGCCAATTGGTCACATGATTGTATGCGGAAACAACGAAGACTCGTCCATACAGTGATCCGTGGTCTTGTCCTCGCCTTAAAAGAATGTTATCTAGAACCTTTTCGAATTGACTCATGGAGGTACCTCCAATTTTCTCTACCGTCAGCATGAAATTAATATTTAAGGTGCAAAACTAATAAAGTTTGGTAGGAAATTAATTAAAAATCTGAAAATATCGCCTTCGATGGCTACTTGGTGACTTTGTGATTTTGAAGTTTCCTAAATTTCCGTAACTTTCACTCAAATTTAAGAGTTTCATGAAAAAGATGATGTTTCTAGCGCTCGGCCTACTTAGCGCTTTTTTATTTGGTCAAAAGGAAAAATACTACCAGCAGCACGCGAAGTACAAAATGGAAATCGACGTGGATGCGGCTCATTTTACCTATAAGGGAAAACAAACCCTAACTTATACCAACAACTCGCCGGACGAACTAAAGACCGTGTATTACCATTTGTATTGGAATGCCTTTAAACCGGGTTCCATGATGGATCAACGCGCAGCGAATTTAGGCGTAAATGGCGATAGCCGCTTACAGGTTGGCGGCGTTTCTCGCCTTGCGAGTATCCCAACAGAAGAGGAAGGCGTGCAGAACATTCGTTCTATTGAACAGAATGGAACGCCTCTTCGATTTGAGATTCAAGAAACAGTAATGAAAGTGGTTCTTAATGAACCAATAAAACCAAATTCAACCACCACCTTTACCTTAGAATGGGACGCGGTGATTCCCTATCAAATCCGACGCGCTGGAAGAAATAACCGCGAAGGCATTGACATGACCGTAACACAGTGGTATCCAAAAATCGCAGAATACGATTACGACGGCTGGGCCACGTTCGATTATATTGGTAGAGAATTTCATGCGCCGTTCAGTGATTACGACGTGACGATAAAAATTGATAAAGACTATGTTATTGGTGCCGGGGGTGTGCTTCAAAATCCAACTGAGGTGAAGGGCTATGAGAGTGATGCGGTAATCAAAGCAGATAAGGACGGGAAAGCCACTTGGCGTTGGAAAGCTACCAACATGCTTGATTTTGCGTGGGCTGCGGACCGCGACTATACAGTGGAAACCTTCACGGTACTTGACGGGCCAAAAGTCTATTATGTATACCAGAAATCGGATAAAACGGCCTTCTGGGAGCAGAGTAAACCCTTAATTACAAAGTACTTTCAGATCATGAATGCGGATTACGGCCGCTACGCCTACCCAACTTATTCTTTCGTTCAAGGGGGTGATGGTGGAATGGAATACGGTATGGTTACCATGATTCTAGGAGAACATAATTCTCTAGAGCGCCTCGTAGGGCTAATGGTCCACGAAGGGACTCACATGTGGTTTCAACAAATGCTAGCAAGTAATGAAAGCACAAGTCCATGGATGGACGAAGGTTTTACCAGTTATGCGGAAACCAAAGTAATGAGTCAGCTGTTCCCCTCTGCAGAAGTGCAAACAAATCCGTTTGTGGGCAGCTTAAGAAGTTACGCGAATTTTACTAAAACAGGAAAGGAGGAGCCTGCCTCTTGGCTTGCAGACCACCACGATGATGGACGTGCTTACAGCATCGCCAGCTACGTAAAAGGGGAAACGTTCCTAGTGCAATTAGGCTACATTGTAGGGGAGAAGAACCTAGCACTTATAATGAAAGAATTTTTTAACCAATGGAGCATGAAGCACCCCTCAAGTAGGGATTTCATGCACATTGCACAGAGAATTTCGGGAATGGATTTAAAGTGGTTCCACCACTATTGGATTAACACCGTAAAGACCATTGACTATGGCATCAAAAATGTCGAGTACTTAGAGAGCTCGACCCGCGTGACTTTGATCAACAAAGGGCAAGTACCAATGCCAATTGATTTTAGTCTCTTAACGGCGGATCAAAAAATCGTGACCTACCAAATCCCCCTAAATATGACCAGAGAATGGAAAAAGAGCGACTTATATGGCGCCTTTACCACCTTGCATTACTGGCCTTGGACTCAGAAAGAGTATACGCTTGATATTCCTTACACAAAAGCGCAGATTAAAGCTTTAGGAATTGATTTTTCTGGTCGATTAGCAGATGTTAATTTAGAGGATAATTATATCGAAGTAGAATAGAATCAAAATTTTTGTATTAAGCCACACAATTTGATGAATGCAATTGTAATCAACGTTGGGAACACGAATATCCGTTTTGGGCTCTTTCAAAACGATGTGTGCCAAAATTCTTGGATTATTAATACCAAACCCTACCGAACCCGAGACGAGCTCTATGTTCAATTTCTGATGCTATACCAAACTTATGCGGTGAATATTGAGACCATAGACCGACTGATTGTGGGGTCCGTGGTTCCTCAACTGACTCATGACATTGTATCAGCACTTGAAAAAATTCATAGGCCTAAGGCCCTTAAGACAATCCTAGTGGATCGCAGTACACCGTCTGTCGTGCGGGCTAAAAGCAAACAAATGGGTACTGATATTTACGCGAATCTTGTAGCGGCGCACACCCTTTATCCAGGTGGAAAAAAGATCATTCTGGATTTTGGAACAGCGCTAACCGCGAGTTGTGTCGATGAAAATGGGGAGACTTTGGGCGTTATTATTGCCCCTGGGATTATCACGGCTCTTAATTCGCTAATAGGGCAAACTGCTCAGCTGCCTGAAATTGAGCTCGTGAAGCCAAAAACAGTTCTTGGATTAGATACGGTCTCTTGCATGCAAAGTGGCATGGTTTACGGCTACCTTGGCATGGTGGAAGGGTTTATCGATCGAATTAATGAGGAGGTGAAGGACTTCTGCAAGGTTATTGCAACCGGTGGGGTCTCGCATGTCTACAAGCCCCTTACCACGAAAATTGATGTCGCCGATAGGCTTCATACCTTGAAGGGGCTATACTTTCTAGGTAAAAATGCGTAGCCTACTTTCGTTTCGATTGGAAAAACTCAAGCAGAAGCTCCGAGCAGTCCTGGGCTAAAATGCCGCTTTCAATTTTTGTTTTGGGATGAAGACTAAGCCCGTACTGGCGAAACCCCCGTTTTGGATCTAAGGCGCCAATAACGACCTTTGAGATTTGACTCCAGTTAAGCGCTCCAGCGCACATAACGCAGGGCTCCAGGGTCACATAGAGCGTACAATCAAGTAAATATTTACCTCCAAGATAATT
Organism: Flavobacteriales bacterium UBA1694; assembly: GCA_002319955.1. GTDB lineage: Bacteria > Bacteroidota > Bacteroidia > Flavobacteriales > Weeksellaceae > Planobacterium_A. Next base: position 21,402 of record DCJS01000005.1, on the reverse strand, counting down.
GGCTGCACTCGTAATGGCCTGCATCTCGGCATGCGCCGTGACATCGTTTAAGGTTTGAGTAAGGTTGTGGCTCCTAGCGATGATGCGGTCTTTTGCTACAACAATGCACCCAACGGGCACTTCGTTTTGTTCTAATGCCGCTTTTGCTTCAGAAAGCGCAAGACGCATATAATACTCGTGGGTGAATTCCATGACAACTGTTTGAAGACTTGAAGGGAAGAATGCCCTTGATAAGTTTAGGATCTAGCTTATTAAGCGTTTAAAATTCGACTTGGTTCGTCTCACGCCCTCGAGTGAAATTCATTGTTTTTTGTTGGCCTTTGTAGGCCACATTAACCACATTGAACTGTTTAGGATAGGTCTCTAAAAGAATTGAGTTTCGGATTTTAAGCTGATTGATTTCTCCCACACCCGAGCTCTCGAAATAGACCCAAACAGACTCCCCATTTACTTGGCTCCCCGTAAAGGTTAGGGATTTCGTGCTTCCATTAACGTAAAGGTCTATGTTTTTATTTACATAGCGTTTTACCTCCGCTTCAAAGCCGGCAGTTTCGGGTCTAATTTTAATGGCGTTCGAAATGTGTTCGGTGTTTAGTTTCGTTGTGAATCTAAGTGTCTTACTTCCTTCTACGTAATCAACCTTGGTCATAGAGGAGTAAAAATCGGCACCGCTCGAACTGGTCATTAAAAGAAACCCTAAAAGCGCAAATATGTAGTGTTTAATATTCATTTTTAATTAAAATCTAATTGCAAATATAAGATTTACAGAATAATTTCAAATAATATGCCAATTTTAGAAATTTACATCAATAGTGTACTTCTCATAAAAGGCTTGAATGTGTGCAGCGGCCTCCTCTGCTGTGTCTACCACTCGGTAAAGTGACAAGTCCTTTTCTGAGATGAGTCCGTTTTCCAGTAAGGTATTTTTAAACCAATCCAAAAGGCCACTCCAAAATTTCGAACCTACCAGCACAATTGGAAAGCGCGCAATCTTTTGAGTTTGAATTAAGGTTAGGGCCTCAGAGAGTTCGTCTAATGTTCCAAAGCCTCCAGGCATCACGATAAAGCCTTGGGAGTATTTCATGAACATTACTTTTCTTACAAAGAAATAATTGAAATCAATGTTGTAATGCTTGTCGATAAAAGGGTTAAAGTGTTGTTCAAAAGGCAGGGCAATATTTAGTCCGATGGACTTGCCACCAGCCATATGCGCTCCCTTGTTCCCAGCTTCCATTACGCCTGGCCCGCCTCCCGTAATAATACCAAAGCCCATTTCAGTGATTCGCTGAGAGATATCCACGGCCATTTCATAATACGGGTCCTCCTTCTTAAGGCGCGCCGATCCAAATATGGACACACAAGGGCCGATTTTGGCTAGCTTTTCGTAACCATCCACAAATTCAGACATCACCTTAAAAACCATCCAACTGTCCTTCGTGACGGTTTGGTCCCAAGTCTTTTCCTTGAAGCTCATTTGCACGCGCTGATCGATTTCTTTTTCTGGACCTGCAACCATTTTTGTGAGGCCTTTATCTCTCTTTATCTTTTTCATACGTTTATTTGAAATACTGTTCTGCTTCTATAACGGACTCGGGGCGACCCACATCGACAAGCCTTGCATTATGCTTAAAACCATGGATCTTTTGAGGGCCCATTAAATCCATATACTCATCCATAATTGAGAATTTTCCGGTCCTTTTTATTTTATCGAATAACTGCGAGTTAACACAGTGGATTCCACTAAAGGCAAGGGGGGTAAGATCTTGCGCTGGCTGCGCCAGGCGTATCTCACCAGAGGCGGAGTTTTGCCACCCTTTAAGTAACCCATCCGCATTAAAAAGCAATTTTCTTGAGCTGTTTCGCTCTGAAACGGCCAGTGTCACCAGATTGTCTGTGCTTTTGTGGGCGTTTATAAACTCTTTTAAATTTAAGTCGGTAAGGATATCCGCATTCATGATGAGAAAATCCGATTCATTCTCAAGTAGTGGCTTTGCAAAAAGCAGTCCACCACCTGTTTCTAAAAGTGCACTTGACTCATCTGAGTATTCAATACTCGCGCCGAAGTGCTGATTTTGCGTTAGAAAATCGCGGATTTGATCGCCGAAGTGGTGGAGATTAATGACAAAGTCATTAATTCCGTACGATTGTAGGTAACGCAGGTTTCGTTCGAGCAGAGCAATGCCATTGACGGGCGCTAAGGCCTTAGGGTGTAAGTCTGTAAAGGGTTTTAAGCGGGTGCCTTTTCCTGCAGCAAAAATCAGTGCTTTCATAGGGGTGAAATACGGGTTGGATTTACGTCTCGCAAAGAGAAGGGTGGGTTAATTTAGATGAAGTTGTTCATCATGGTGAATAGTCACTTGGACCTCGCGATACGATTCTTTTAGAAATTTGGCTGTTTGAATGGCTGCGTAAACTGAGCGGTGTTGTCCACCGGTACACCCAAAATTAATTTGTAGGTGCTCAAAACCTCGCTCGACATAGTTGTCAACCGTGATGGAAACCACTTGGTGAACCGCAGCTAAAAATTCTGGCATCCTTGTTTGCGACTCCAGGAATTCTTGAACAGGCAACTCTGCGCCAGTCATGGGCTTATACTGCTCAATTCGACCAGGGTTTAATATTCCACGGCAGTCGAAGGCATAGCCGCCCCCGTTGCCGCTTGGGTCTTTTGGGATTCCCCCTTTAAGATAGGAAAAACTATGAATTTCAATGTGTAATACACTCATGGTTGCTTTCTATTTTGAGTTTGTACTCTCTGGATTTAATAAAGTCTTAATTTTAGTTTTAGCCTCAGGCGAATCTAGAGCCATAATCACACGGTTAAGTTCAGGATAATGAGTCATTTCTTTCCACTGCTTGGCCAAGGCGACGCTATTTTTTATACCATTTTCAAGACTTCCAAGGAAATGCGCTTTGCGCTGAACCAGCCCGCGCATTCCGTAGGCGCCTAATACTTGTAAGGAGCGAATTAAACGAAGGGGCATGAGGCTTTCTTTCAGGTCTTTTCGCAGCGCTGGATCTTCAAATTGATTAATATAATACGCCACTTGCTCTTTTCTGAATTTAGATGAAAAGGGGGCCTTTGCTTGGTAGAGAAAAGAGACCACATCGTAGAGCAGTGGCCCCTGCATGGCTGACTGGTAGTCTATAAAATAGATTTCTTGTTTTGGTCCCAAAAGGATGTTTCGCGACTGAAAGTCCCGAATCATTATGCCTTTGGGCCCTAATCCTTCAATTCGGTGCGCGAGCTTCTTAAACTCAATCAGTAAGGTTGATTTATGGTACGGAATTTCGAGAAGGTCGACTAAGAGAAATTTAAAGTAATTCAAGTCGTGTAAAATGGGAAGCTCGTTGTATTTCTCGTATTCAAAAGTGTTCGAATAATCGATGGCGCCTTGCGTTTTCATCTGCAAGGTATAGAGCTTTTCTAGGACACTTTGAACTATTGGCTGTAGATCTGCTTCTGTGGAGGCTGATGAAAAATAATCAAATAAGGTTTCCTTGCCCACATAGTCTTGAAGGTAGAGCCTTTTGTCCGAGGATACTTTAAGGATTTTAGGGGTGTTGAGTTCAAGCTCAGCGAAGAGAGATGAGAAATAGAGAAAGCTTTCATTCTCTAGAATATTTTCATTTTGTGTTAGAATAAAGCGCTCATTGCTGCTTTCAGCCACGTAATTTATACGCGCTGACCCACTCTGAGGTAGGGCAGTGAGGTGGCCTTTATCATCTAAATACGCGTCAAAAAATTCTTGTGCTTCTTTCACAGTTCTCACGTCTTGGTGCTTAAGCAAAGATAAGTATTTGAAAACAAACCTATGGGATGCAGCCCTGAGAAAAGAGCGCTATTCGGGATTGAAATAAGGCTTCGGGTCTACGTTTCAATGGTGTGTTTATCGCGCTGCGTGATGGTTTTTCGCGTCCACTCAATTTGTTTTTCAAAGTCAAATTCCCGAACGGGGCAGGTATCGAGGGCACAGATTTTACAAGAGAAGGGCTTGCAATCATCCATGTGGAAATTAAATTCAATTTCGCGCTCGGTGCGCGCTGCAATTGTTTTTATTACCGTTTCCATTTCCTCATGAGCCTCGCGAAGCGAAAGGTAGTAGGGAAGTGTGAGGTGCGCATCCAAGTGAAGTTTACTTCCATGCTGCTGTATACGTACGTTATGTAAGTCTACCCACTGCTTTTCTCTAACAGTTTGCAGGTTAGAGGCTAATCTAGAAATCATTTCGAGGTCTGCTTCGTCCATGATGCCAATTAAAGCTTTTCGAATAATTTTGTAGCCGACCCACATAATGTACCCGCCAAATACGAGTGCCACGAGCGAGTCAATCCAAGTGATTCCGGTTAGATAAACGAGGATCAAACTTACAACGACGCCACCGGTTGTAAGCGTATCGCTTTGAAGGTGCTTTCCTGAGCTTTGGAGTACTAAAGAATTCTCTTTTATGCCTCGTTTGATAGAGTAGTATCCAATGAGGTAATTCACAACAGCAGTCGCTGCAATAATATAAATTCCGGCATCGAGCTTCTCTAGTGTATTTCCATGGAGAAGAGAGTCAAATGCTTGAACAATAATCATGACCCCGGCAAAGATGATTAAAGCGCCTTCCACGCCTGAGGTCACGAATTCAACTTTTCCATGGCCATAAGGGTGGTCGTGGTCCACAGGTTTGGCAGCCAAATAAAGGGAGTATAGTCCCATGAAGGCCGCAATTATATTGACGATACTTTCGAGGGCATCCGAAAAGACCGCATCTGAGTTTGTTAGATGCCAAGCGATCAGTTTGGCAACGAATAGGACAATGCCTAAAAAGGCGACCGTGCGTTGGAAACTAAAATTATTATTTGGGGATGCTTTAGTAGGTTTCACAGGGCTTTTGATTAGAGTTAAACTGTTCTAACAAAACATCCCGCTTTTTAAGCGGGATGAAATTTTAGACTAATTTTTGTTTGACGAGGTATTCGGCAATTTGAATCGTATTCGTGGCGGCGCCTTTTCGAAGGTTGTCTGCCACAATCCACAAGTTTATCGTATTGGGTTGTGAGGTATCCCTGCGAATGCGTCCAACAAACACCTCATCTTTCCCTTCGCTATAAAACGGCATTGGGTAAATGTTATTTTTGGTGTCGTCTAAAAGCACTACACCAGGGGTTTGGGATAAAAGGTCTCGAATGTCTTGAATATCAAAATCGTTTTCAAATTCTATATTCACGCTTTCCGAATGGCCTCCTTGAACGGGAACTCTTACGGCAGTCGCGGTAAGAGTAAACGACTCGTCTTGCAAGATTTTCTTAGGCTCAGTCATGAGCTTAATTTCTTCTTTTGTGTAGTCGTTTTCCGCGAAAACATCACA
>DCJS01000005.1:1064-15966 GCA_002319955.1 Flavobacteriales bacterium UBA1694 | reverse complement strand
ACCCGTTTTAATTTATAGCGTTTGTTGAGTGGAAATAGCACCATCACCAATTGAATTGTCGAACAGTTCGGATTGGCAATGATCTTATCACTAGAGGTAATCTGATCAGCATTGATTTCCGGAACTACGAGCTTTTTATCCTGGTCCATTCGCCATGCAGAGGAATTGTCAATGACAAAGGTTCCCAGCTCAGCAAACTTAGGAGCCCACTCTAGGGATGTAGCGCCTCCTGCAGAAAATAGGGCAATGTCTGGCTTTTGTGCCAGAGCGTGCTCCATGGAAACAATTGGATAGGGCTTGCCATTAAACAGAATCTCTTTACCTACTGACTTTTCAGAAGCCACAAGGATTAATTCAGTTAATGGGAACTCACGCTCCTGTAAAACTTTCAACATAATTTGGCCCACCATTCCGGTGGCCCCTACGATCGCTATTTTCATTTATTTAAAGACAAATTAAGCACCAAATAAACGGCTCCATTGAAATGCCCATAGCATAAGCGCAACTGCGATTAACGCCATGATGAACGTGCCCATTAGCAGTTTGTCATTCGATTTAATTCGTTTGTTTGCAATCGTTAAAAGGACAGCTGCAAGAATCATAGCCGTTGGGTGTTCAATATACGTATTTCTTGTGACGGAATCACTCATTAAAGTGCCCGCTTCCAATGCCGCTTTAAACCCTGGAGAGAAGAATAAAAGCATTACTAACCCTAATAAGGCTTGCAAGTGGAAGAAAATCATTGTGAATAACGAAGATTTTCTAAGAAACTTTGAAATCGTTCCTGAGTAGCCAAACATGACTAGAACTAGGGAGATCACAAAGAGCGCAATTAGAAGAAGTAAAAGATAAGCAAATCCTCTGTGCGCCTGTAGCATGATTAAAAATGGGTCCATTTAATAGGTTTTTAAGTTAGTGACAAAGATAAAAAAAATCCCGACTCTAAAGTCGGGATTTAATAAGATATGATCTATTTATTAGAACGTGTAAGCGATTGAAGCATTCCATGTTCTACCGAACCCGAAGTAAACTTCGTTGTTCTTGTTAATACCATTCCAGTTATTAGCTGCATTTGCATCTGCTGCAAGGCTGGTTCTAGATTCAGCGATGTAAGTCGTGTCAAAAACGTTGTTCAAGTTAAATCTTAGTTTAAGACCTTGTGCGTTTGAGAAGTTCCACTTAAATGTTGCTCCGAAATCCACTAGTCCATAAGAAGGAAGTTTAACTGCTTCTCCTTGGTTTGTTTTTCCATCAAGTACGGTTTGTGGATCGAATGCGGAATATAAGTTATCTGCGTATCTGTATTGCGCATCAACATTGAACCAGTCAGCAACTTTAAAGTCTGCTCCTAAAGCGGCAGTTAGCTGAGCTGCATCTCCTACTTTAAGTCCATCTAATGGTAATGATTTAGTGTCAACAACTGTGTTAGTGGCGTCATCAATAAAGTGAGCTGTTGGGTTTGCATTGTAATCCCAATCACCGATGGAAAGCATACCGAACAGATTCATGAATTTCGCTGGCTTCGCATTGAAGTCAAATTCAATTCCATTATGGACTTCTCCCATACCGATCATGTTGACGACAAAAGATTCTCCATTAACTCTTGTTGAAGTTCTTTTGTAGATATCGTCCCAAGACGTTGAATAAACGTTTAAGTTCGCATCAAAGAACGAAGATCTAAATCCGTAACCGATTTCAAATGAAGTAATTTTTTCATTGGTAAGGTCCGGGTTCACATCATTTCTGTTGTTCAAGAAAACGGCACCAAAGAATGGTTGTCTTTCGTAGTACCCTGCATTGAAGAAAACGTTATGGTTTTCGTTAATGTTATAGTTTGCTCCCCCTTTCACGTTGAAACCAACTAGGTCTACTTTTTTACTTTTTTGTTCTGCTGGTTCGAAAAGCATGTAGTCAACTCTTTGGAATCCTTGGTTTGAAACCGATCCTTGAATGAAAGCAGAAAGGACGTCATTCGTGTATTCTACTTGACCAAAACCTCCTAGCCAGTTTACATTACCGTCGTTGCTATAAGCCATCTGGTCTTCAATATCGTTGGTTTTTCCACCGAATGGGTTCCAGCTAGCGGAAGCGTCGAATGTGTCGGTAATTCTGTTTGGTCTATTGTTTACATTAGAGTTATCTGTGTATCCTCTGTTACCAAGTAAGTCAGAAACAACTCTGTAGTGCATTCCGTCGTATTTTCTGGCGTCAATCCCAACCGTTGCATTGATGTTTTCAGAAAACTTATGGTTTAAGCTTGAAATGATTCCAAACCAGTTGTGCGAGTTAATAGACGCTCTTCTGATTAAACCGTTTCTTCTGTTTCCATCTGCTTCAAATGGGTTAGCATCTGGTGCACCAAAGTCAGCTACTGTACCTCCTTGATTCCATTTTACGATGTCATCAAAACGGATAAGCCCGTCTGCAGTTCTTGGTAAATTCGTGTAAGATTTGTTATCAATACCACCAGCGTCTCCTGAACCTCCACCTCTACCGAAAGAAGCGTAAACTACGGAGTTTAATTTTGTATCTGAGTTAAATTTCCAATCCCAGTTTAAGGACATTACCGGTTTGTGGTAATAGTTTCTGGTCATAGAGTACTCTTCACCGTTTAAATACCCCCAGTTTTGGTTGTATTTTCTGTTCGGATCTTCTTCTGTACCTCCGTATTTGATATGGTCAGAAATTTTTGACTGGAAGGATCTTTGGTTATGCCATTGTGGCGCACCTGTAATTGTGAACTGGAAATCATGCTTAGCGCTTGGATTAAATCCGAGTGCAAAGTAGTAGTTGTAACCTTCGAATTCAGTTCCGTCTGCGTACATAGATCCTGCTGTTCTACTCATTAAGATTGAAGAAGACCAGCCCGATTCGTACTTCCCAGTGTTGTATGAGAATAATGTTTTATGGTACCCGTCGTTTCCAACACTCGCCATAACATTTCCTTGTTTTTTCTTATCGGCTGCTCTTGTAAGTACGTTGATCGTACCTCCAACTGAAGCAATCGCTAATTTTGAAGAACCAAGTCCTCTTTGTACCTGCATTGCTGAGGTTACATCGGAGAGACCAGCCCAGTTAGACCAGTAAACAGCGCCATTCTCCATGTCGTTCACTGGAACCCCATTGATCATTACAGCTGTGTTTCTTTGGTCGAATCCTCTTACGTTGATTCTTGAGTCACCAAATCCACCGCCTCCTTTCGTGGCGTAAACCGAAGGTGTTGTGTTAAGGATTTCAGGGAATTCTTGATTCCCAAGTCTTTCAACAATTACTGCTTCTCTAATAGTTGAAACAGCAACTGGTGTTTTTCTGTCCTTCGCAATGTCTGCTACTCCAGAAAGTACAACCTGCTCAATATCTCTTGCACTTTGAAGAGTGTCGGATGTTTGAGCAAAATAGAAGCTTGCAGTAGATAAAGTGACTACCGTCGCAAGCATTGTTCTTTTGAATGGATTAAAATTCATAATGGTTTAATTAGGTAAAATTAATTTTCACGGGGCAAAAATACTATTAAAAATTTAAATCAAACATTAACGATTTGTTAATATTTGCAAATTACTTCTATTAAATACTATAAACACTGACTCTTAGGGGATTGAGCGGGTATGCTAGAGAGTTATATTTTTTTATCTTTTAATAAATTAACAAAAAATTTGCGTATTTTTTGTTATCACATAATTAGTTCGACAGGGCAATCGCTTTAAGACTGATGTCAATATTTGCGGCCGAATGGGTAAGAGCGCCTGCAGAAATAAAGTCTACGCCACAGGCTGCGACTTCTTGGAGCATATCGCGGGTTATTCCACCCGAGGCTTCTGTTTGGCAGCGTCCGTCAATGAGTTTTACAGCCTGGCTCATTGTCGCAGTATCCATGTTGTCTAGCATAATTCGATCTACTTTGACATCCAAGGCTTCTTTAACCTCCTCTAGAGTTCGCGTTTCGACTTCGATTTTTAATCTCTTTTTAGTGCTTTTTAAATAGGCTTTGCAACTTTTAACTGCCTCGGTAATGCTCCCATTAAAATCAATGTGGTTGTCTTTAAGCATGATCATGTCATAGAGTCCGTAACGGTGATTGGTTCCACCACCAATTGCGACGGCCCATTTTTCACAGACTCTGAAATTTGGCGTTGTTTTGCGGGTGTCCAAAAGTTTAGTTTTGGTTCCAAGAAGTCGAGAATCCCAATCGTGGGTCAGCGTGGCAATACCACTCATTCGTTGCATACAGTTTAAAACAAGCCTTTCGGTTTGCAGGATAGATTGCGCCCGCCCTTTCACTCTAAAGGCTATAGTGCCTTTTTTAACGAAATCTCCGTCCTTTTTGAGCAGCGTTATTTCGAGGGATTTATCAAAGGTCTTGAATATTTTCTCAGCAAGTTCAACACCCGCTAGAATGCAGTCCTCTTTTATAAGGCATTGAGCTTCTTGGATTAAGTCCTTTGGAATGGTTGAGAGCGTCGAGTGATCGCCATCACCAAGGTCTTCTTCTAAGGCTGCTTTTATAAAGTGACTTAGGACTTTGTCTGTTGCGTAAGAGGGTCTTGTCATTGAGTATAAGTTTAAGCGTGAATTAACTCAGATGAGTTAAAGGGTTTTCAGCAAGGTCCTTGTTGTAAAAGGAGCCTTTATTTTCATGCATCTCTAAGGACTGCTTAATAATAAGGTAGGAAATGTTTACAAGGTTTCTTAACTCCGATAATTGAGGCGTTAGAATGGAGTAGTTATAGAGCTCCGTGACGGCCTGATAAATCTCGCTTTGTTTTTGTTTGGCGAGCTTGAGTCGTGAGTGGCTTCGTACAATGGCAACCAGATCGCTCATGAGTTCTTGAAGTTGCTTTCTGAGATAACTAATAATAATCATTTCATCAATGGTTTTCATTCCGTTGTCATTCCACTGGGGGACGAGTGCTAAATCCTGGTAATTAAACTCGTTTAGATTTAGGAGTTCAACGCTACGCACCGCAGCGTTATGTCCAAAAACGAGTCCTTCCAATAGCGAATTGGAAGCTAGGCGGTTTGCGCCATGGAGTCCCGAATTAGTGCATTCCCCACACGCAAAGAGGTTTTGGATGGAACTTTGGCCATCGAGATCCACCTCAATTCCTCCCATAAGGTAATGGCAGGCAGGAACGACGGGAATAAGTTCCTTGAAAGGATCAATCCCCTCACTGAGGCATTTTTGATAGATGTTTGGGAAGTGTTCCATGAACTTTTGCTGGTTCATGGCTCGGCAATCTAATCCAACGTAAGTATCGCCACTTTTAAGCAGTTCATTATCGATGGCTCTAGCGACGATGTCGCGCGAGGCCAATTCTTCACGCTCATCGTAGAGGTGCATAAATGGCTCGTCATTTTTTGTTCTTAGTTTTGCCCCATCGCCCCGAACGGCCTCCGAGATTAAAAAGAGCATGCCGGCACGTTGCGAATAGAGTGCTGTGGGATGGAATTGGTAATACTGCATGTTGGAGACTTTTCCTCTGGCTCGGTGCACAAAGGCAATGCCGTCCCCGGTTGCAATAAGCGGATTGGTGGTGTTTTTGTAAACGTGGCCTGCACCACCGGTAGCCACCAAGGTTATTTTTGCCGTGATTTTTCGCACCACATTTGTTTTTTGATCGAGTACATACGCTCCATAACAAGTAATGTGCTCGAGATCGAGTGTTCGCTCAGGGATTTGATGGGGCGTGATGAGATCCACTACATAGTGGTAATCCAAGATGGTGATGTTTGGAGAGTTATTGGCCGTTTCTAACAGGGCCCTTTCAATTTCAAAACCCGTAATGTCTTTGTGGTGAACAATGCGGTTTTCAGTATGCCCGCCTTCGCGTCCAAGCTTATAATCGCCGTTTTTCGCTTTATCGAAATGCGTTCCCCACTGCACTAATTCTCGGAATCGCGCTGGTCCTTCTTTAATGACCATCTCAACAATTTCGCGCTTATTTTCGCCGTCGCCAGCGCGCATGGTGTCCTCAATGTGTTTTTCAAAGTTGTCTTGGTCGAAATCCGTTACCACCGCCAGACCCCCTTGCGCATATTTCGTATTGCTCTCATCCTCATCGGCTTTAGTGACAATGGTAATCTTTGTTTCCGGTCTTTGTTCTGCTATTTTAATTGCATAGGACAAACCTGAAATTCCAGATCCAATTACAAGCACATCCGTGTCAATCATCTATTTCGTATTAGAATTTGATACTAAAGTTCAAAGATAAAAAATGTAAACTATAAATAGGTTAGTAGTTTATCGTTCGGTTTTCTCACTTTTTTAAAGGTGCTGAAAACATCGTCCTCAGCTCTGTATCCTAGGGCAAGTGTAACCGCAGGACGTTCTACAGTGAGATCTAGGCTGAGTAATTCCGCCAGGGATTCCACATTGAACCCTTCCATGGGACTGGTATCAACCTGTTCTAGCGCGGAGGCCATGATTAGGTGCCCAAGAACAATATAGGCCTGCTTCTCGGACCAGTGGATTATATTATCGGATCCTAGTTTTGTCCGGTGCCCTTGAATGCTCGTTTTGAAGCCTTCCAAGCTTTCGCGCGGCACATTTCTTACCTCTGTGATTTGGTTGAAATACCGTTCAATATAGTCGTCCTCGAGGGTCGTTTTTGCGGTAATTAAAATCAGATGGGAACAAGTAGAAATTTGAGATTTATTATAGAACGCCGCGGCAGCCTTGTCTAAACTCTCTTTTGACTCCAATATGTAGAGTTTGTAAGGTTGAAGACCGAGGGATGAGGCGGTAAGTTGTCCGGCTTTAAGAATGCGCTCAAGCGTCTCTTTAGGGACTTTATGGTCATTGAATTTTTTTACGGAATAACGGTGTTCTAGAGGAGCAAGATAATTCATACTGCAAAACTAGTAAAAATAGCCTAGTATGCGAATTGAAAAAGAGGGCTTTTTCTTGAGGTTTTAAAACAGAGAATTGGTCTCTTGTGCTTCAAATCCATGGTCGATTTCAAGAATTCCCTCTTTATAGGCTGTAACCGCCAGTTGGTCGCAAATTTCATTTTCACGATGTCCGGCATGGCCTTTCACCCAGTGAAAAGTTGGTTTGTGTTTTGCGTACAGGGGTATGAACCGTTTCCAGAGATCGGGATTCTTGACGTTTCTAAAAGCCCGCTTTTGCCAGTTGGAAAGCCAGTTTTTGTTCACGGCATCGGTCACATATTTGCTATCGGTATAAAGGTTTATGGTGTGCCCTTCGGTTTTAAGTTCTTCTAAAGCCGCAATAACAGCTAGAAGCTCCATGCGGTTGTTTGTGGTTTTTCGAAAGCCCCTAGAGAACAGCTTTTCATGCCTACGGCCTTCGATACGCATGACGATGCCATAGCCTCCTTTGCCGGGATTCTTACTGCAGGCTCCGTCGGTAAAAATACTAATGGTAAATCCCAAAGCTTCGGGTTAAAATGGTAATTCTTCGTCTGAGGACTCGTCCTCAAAATCGTTCATGGAGGAACCGGAAAGCCCAGAATAGCTTGAATTATCGGGCGCATCAAATGCGCTTGAGGGCTCAATGCCCTTTCTTAAATGGTCAAATGAGCTGCTGGAATCCTGGTTGGTAAACTGCGCACCACCATAGCCTTGGCCAAAGCCGTCGCCGTAAAGATCTAAGTCTGCGAATTTTCCTAAGTTTTTAATGAAGGATAAGCGCACGTCTTCTGTGGCGCCGTTACGGTGCTTCGCAATGATAAGTTCGGCTTGGTTTTCTGTGGTTGTCTCCATGCCTTCCTCGTCGTTATCCCAGGTCGCAATTTTATAGTATTCAGGACGGAAAATAAACGACACGATATCCGCATCCTGCTCGATAGCTCCGGATTCTCTTAGGTCAGAGAGTTGCGGGCGTTTTCCAGGTCTGCTCTCAACACTTCTTGACAGCTGCGAGAGTGCCACTACAGGAACATTTAGTTCTTTAGCGATTGCTTTTAAAGACCGCGATATCATAGCGATTTCTTGTTCTCTATTTCCACCGTTTTTCCCACCACTGTTGGCAGTCATCAATTGAAGGTAGTCAACCATGATGATTTTAACACCGTGCTGCATAACGAGTCGTCGGCACTTTGCTCTAAAATCAAATACAGAGAGCGAGGGCGTCTCGTCAATGAATAACGGGGCGTTTTCAAGTTCAGAAACGTTTGAATAAAGGCGTTGCCACTCGTCGTCGGCCATCTGCCCTTTGCGTAGTTTCTCTGAAGAGATTCCAGTTTCAGAAGAGATCATCCGGGTGATTAGCTGCACAGAGGCCATTTCTAATGAAAATAAAGCGAGCGGTATTTTGTGACCCACGGCGATGTTCCTTGCCATGGACAGTAGAAAGGCCGTTTTTCCCATTGCGGGTCTTGCGGCGATAATAATTAAATCAGAATTTTGCCAGCCGCCCGTCGCGTTGTCAAGGGCGGTGAATCCAGAGGGAATTCCTGAGAGCCCTTCTTTATCTTTCAAAGATTTTATGGTTTCCACGGCCTGCTTTACAAGCGTGTTGGCTGTATCAAACCCTTTTTTGATCGTGCCGTTGGTGATTTCAAAAAAGCTCTGCTCCGCTTTGTCCAGGAGTTCAAACACATCGGTCGATTCTTTATAAGAATTGTCTATCACGTTGGCAGACACATTTATGAGACTTCTAAGAATGTATTTTTCCAGAATAATACGAACGTGGTACTCAATGTGCGCAGAGGAACTTACCCCTAGGGTCAGTTCAACGATATAGTGGTCACCCCCAGCTAATTGAAGTTTCTCAAGACGTTTAAGTTCCTGAATGACCGTCATTAGATCCACAGGGTGGTTGTCTTGGAATAATTTTAAGATGGCTTCAAAAATAACCTGGTGTCTGGGGTCATAAAAAACTTCTGGTTGCAGTAAATCAATCGTGTAATCCAGGCCTTTTTTGTCTATTAAAAAGGTCCCTAAAACGAGTTTTTCGAAGTCAACGGCATTGGGCGGCATTTTGCCTTGGGAAATTGAAAGTTCCTTGGCAAAATTCCCATGGATTAATGAGGATAAAGTTTCGGTTTGAGCCATTTAGCAAAGATAGTTTTTTTGCAGCTCCAATAAAATAAAGTAATTCACATTCATTTTATATTTTTCATAAACCCTTTCAATAGCAGCCTTTAACACTGTGGATAAGTTGTTGTTTGGAGCGAAAGTAAAAAAGTGGTGGTATGAATTAGTACTGCATGCGTCTTAGCTTTGGGATTTTCTTAGCGACAAAAATAGCGATTAAAACCGTCATGGTGCCTCCAAAAACCACCGAGCGTGCAACGCCCAAAAGTTTCGCGGCAACGCCGCTTTCAAATTGGCCAAGTTCATTGCTGGACATTATGAATATTGAGTTAACACTTAAAACCCGACCCCGGATGTGTTCAGGGGTTTTAAGTTGAACGATCGTTCCTCGGATTACCACAGAAATCCCATCGAGAATTCCACTTAGGACTAGGAAGAAGAAGGATAGCCAGTACCATTGGGAGAGACCAAAGCCAATAATACATAGGCCAAATCCCGCAACGGCAATAAGAAGGAGTTTCCCTTGGTCCTTTTTAAGAGGCACAAAGGCTAGGGTGATAATAACGACCATAGCCCCAATGTCCGCAGCTGCATTTAAAAAACCAAACCCTTCGGACCCCACATTTAAAAGGTCTTTAGCAAACACAGGAATCATTGCCACAGCGCCGCCGAACAAAACGGCAAACATATCGAGCAGAAGTGCCCCGAGAATTTCTTTGGTGCGGTAAATATAGGCGAGTCCCTCTTTCATGCTTTCCAGTGCTCTGACCCCCTTGTTTATCGCCTCGCTTGGATGCAGTGGTAGTCGCCAAAAGAAGACTGAAGCTAAGAGCATGAGTCCCACAATACAGAACATGGTGCCTGGGATACCGAACCAATGGATGAAAAAGCCGCCTAGCGCATGGCCGCTTACCGAAGCCGTAAGAAAGGTCGCTTGATTCACTGTAATCGCGGACGCAAGACGAATGGGCCCCACGATCTTTGGTATCATTGAGGGAACAAGAGGGCCTAGAAAGGCGCGGCAAAAACCGGTTAAAAAAATGGTTCCGTAGATAAAGTATGTGAGTTCTATCCCCGTAAAATGGTGTAAATCACTTTGGTAATAAGCAAGCACGGCGAGCGATCCAATCAGTAGGACATAGAGGTAATTGCAAATCAGTAAAAGCCTCTTTTTCTCCGAGTTGTCAATGACATGGCCAGCGTAAAGGGCGGAACTCACCGCTGGGATTACCTCGGAGAGTCCAATTAAACCAATGGCGAAAGGATCGCCCGTTAAATCGTAAATCCACCAGCCTAAAAGCGTGGAAAGCATACGGAAAGACAAGACTAAAAAAAAGCGCCCCACAATTATATCTCGAAATTGGGGGATTAGAAGCGTCTTAATGGGCTCTCTGGAAATCATGGCTCAAATGTATTAAAAGGGCAGCGAGGAATTTACCTGCACGGGATACTTTTTTTTGTGAATTGCACTTTAGGGCCATTTTACTTAATTTTGCGCCCATGAATTGGATTATTTTAATAGTTGCCGGACTTTTTGAAACCGGGTTTGCAGCCTGCCTAGGCAAGGCGCAAGAAACGCAGGGTAAGGAAAGCCTTTACTGGTGGCTCGGGTTTGGACTATGCCTTTTCATTTCAATGTTCATGATGTACAAATCAATATCTGTGGGATCTAACCCAATTCCAATTGGAACGGCTTATGCCGTTTGGACTGGAATCGGCGCCGTCGGGGGCGTTATAGTCGGGATTTTAATCTTTCAAGAACCAGCCACTGTATGGAGACTCTTTTTTGCTGGAACCTTGATTGCTTCGGTGGTGGGGCTAAAATTGGTGAGCGCTTAATTTAAGATTCTTCCAAGGGGCTTAGTAGATCGCCAATTTTTCGGTCATTTGCGAGGCGAGGAATTTTATTCTGTCCACCTAATTTGCCTTGAGATTTCGCATAGTCATTAAAGGCTCCTTTTTCAAGGACACATAATTTGAGGGCTCTTAGGACGCTACCTTGTATTAAATCCTTGTAATAGGAGTTTTGATCTTGTAGGGCCTGATCTAAATCGAGAGCGAAGGCGTTAAGATCGTTTGGTTTTTTCTCAAATTCAATAAACCATTCGTGGTAGGGAAGACCCTCCTTAGGATCGACCTGCGGGGCGAGGTGAAATTCAGTCATTTGAGCTCCATGCATTTTTAAAGCCTTTTCCATTGCTTTCTCCACTTCGATGGCAATCACGTGCTCCCCAAATGCGGAGGTAAAGTGTTTGGTTCTTCCTGAAACTAAAATTCGGTAAGGGTTTTTCGAAATGAAGCGAACCACATCGCCAATTGAATAACTCCAAAGACCAGAATTGGTTGTTAGTATCAGTGCGTAATCGGTGTTTAGTTCAACATCCTTCAGGGTTAGTCTTGAGGCGTCAGGTTTTCCATACTGCTCTAGAGGGATGAATTCATAAAAAATACCGTGGTTGGTGAGAAGCAGTAGCCCCTCTTTTTCAAAATCGTCTTGAAAGGCAAAGAAGCCCTCACTGGCAGGAAATGTTTGGATCGTATCCACGGGTCTACCTAGCAGATCGTTCATTTTTTCACGATAGGGCTCATAATTCACGCCTCCAGTAATAAGAAGTTGAAGGTTTGGAAAGAGCTCCGTAATTTTTTTACCCGTTTTCGCCGTTAGTTTCTCGAAGTACATCACAAGCCACGGGGGAATCCCTGAGATGAGCGTCATGTTTTCATTTTGCGTCTCTTCGACTATTTTATCAATTTTCTCTTCCCAGTCTTCAATGAGGTTGGTTTGGTGGCTTGGAAGTCTGTTTGCCTGGAGGTAAGAAGGGATATGGTGCGCCACAATTCCCGAGAGGCGTCCGGTGTTGATTCCATTGATTTGTTCAAGTTGCGGGGAACCTTGAAGAAAAATCATTTTTCCATTGACAAAATCGGCGGCATTCTTCTGCTCGATGTAATGAAAAATCGCACTTTGAGCGGCTTGGATCTGATAGGGCATTCCTTCTTTGGAAATCGGGATGAATTTGGATCCCGACGTAGTGCCAGAGGTCTTTGCAAAATAAAGCGGCAACCCAGGCCAAAGAATGTTAGACTCTCCGCGTTTTATTTTTTCAATAAAAGGGCGAAATCTTTCGTAGTCGCTGATGGGAACTTGAGCTTGGTAGTTCGCCGTGCTTTGAATGCTCTGAAAATCGTGCTGTAATCCAAAGAGCGTTTTCTTGGCACTCGAGACGAGCTCCAAAAGCAAGGCCTCTTGGTCTAAAAGGGCGCTAGATTTGAACTGTGTTGTTTTCTGAACGTGGCGCTTGGCCCACAGCCTCGCTAGTGTTTTCTTTAGAAAAAGGATCATTAAGCAAATTTAGTAAAAAATACCACCCTTGGTTTATTTTTTTCAAAAACACTACCTTTGCCTAAATACCGGTTTCAGGGATCCTGAAATCGTTTTTCTGCATTTAGCACTTTAATTTATGTCATTAAAAAGTCTGCGTGACACGCTTCTGCCTCAACTCTTTTCAAAAGAGTTTGGAAAACAGATTATAGAATCTCTACACCTGGGTGAGCCTTTAAGTGTTAAAGGCTTTGTAGGAAGTTCCCTTTCCCTTTTTGTGGCCGAGCTTGCAATTACGCAAAACAGAACGGTGCTTTACCTAGTGCCTGATAAGGAGGCCGGACTTTATGCGAGCACGGAACTTGAAGAAATTTTAGGCCAGGAAAAAGTGCTCTATTTCCCACCCTCTCATATGAATCCCTACCAGTTGGACAAGGTTCAAAATGCGAATTTAGTCCTGAGAACAGACGTGCTAAACCGCCTTATTGCCGATCCCAGCGCAAAAGTAATTGTTGCACCCTACAAAGCGCTTTGCGAAAAGGTTTTAAAGAAGGAAGACTTTTCGCGAATCTCTCAAACCATTCGCACCGGTGATTCAATTGGTTCGCAGCTGGAACAGGAGCTGACGGAACGCTACCATTTTACGCGCTGCGACTTTGTCTCTGAACCTGGTGAGTTCTCTGTGCGTGGTGGAATCGTTGATATTTATTCCTATTCAAATGAACAGCCCTACCGACTTAGTTTATTTGGAAGTGAAATTGAATCAATAAAGTCCTTCGATCTGGAAACTCAGCTTTCCTTGGAGAAGGTCGAATCCTTTCAGTTGGTGTCCAATATGAGTTATTCGACCAGTTCGCAAAGGGTCGATTTTTTACAGTTGTTACCCAGTGATACGTTTGTAGTAAGTAAAAATTTAGGACTTGGTTTAGGGCAAGTTGAAGCGTTTTTTGAGAAAGCTCAGACGAATTTTAAAGAACTAAATAAAGATCTAAAACACCAAACGCCCCAGGAGTTGTTCAGTTCAAAAAAGGGGCTTGAACTTGCTTTGAATCGCTTTTCACGGGTGGACTTTTGCTCCCAAAAGATTGCTGGCTCTAAGGTGATTGAGTATGGACAAATCCCTCAGCCGATTTTTCATAAAAACTTTGAATTCTTGGCGGAAGACTTAAAACGAAAAGCAAGCGAGGGGTTTGAGACGTGGATTTCTTTTAGTTCAGAAAAACAAAAAGAGCGCTTAGAAAGTATCCTTGAAGAGCTCTCGCATGAGGCGCAGTTTAAAAGTTTTAAATCAGAACTTCATGAAGGATTTATTGATCCACAACTAAAAATTTCGGTTTACACCGATCACCAAATATTTGACCGTTTTCAGCGTTATAAAGCGAAGAATGAATTCGCGAAATCAGAGCAGCTGACCCTGAAGGATCTCATGGCCTTGCAGGTGGGCGACTACATCACCCATATCGACCACGGTATCGGGAAGTTTATGGGCCTAGTAAAGGTGAATAATAATGGGAAGATTCAGGAATGCTTTAAGCTAACCTATAAGAATCAAGATTTGCTTTACGTCAGTATTCATTCGCTTCATAAAATTTCAAAATACACGGGCCCAGACGGAAAAGACGTCGTGCTTTCCAAACTTGGCTCCCCGGCGTGGAAATCCCTTAAGGCCAAAACGAAGGCAAAAGTTAAGCAGATTGCCTTTGATCTTATACAACTCTACGCAAAACGTAAAAGTGCAAAAGGCTTTGCCTTTACCCCTGACACGTATTTACAAAATGAACTCGAAGCGAGCTTTCTCTATGAGGATACTCCGGATCAAGAAAAGGCGACCCACGACGTAAAAAAAGATATGGAAGCTGAGCAAGTCATGGACCGACTTGTTTGTGGAGACGTGGGGTTTGGCAAAACCGAAGTCGCCATAAGAGCCGCATTTAAAGCCGCGACCGATGGGAAACAGGTGGCTGTACTTGTTCCCACCACGATTCTCGCCTTTCAACATTTCCGGAGTTTTCAAGAACGCCTCAAAGAGTTTCCGGTGACGGTATCTTACTTGAACCGGTTTCGAAGTGCGAAACAGAAATCTGAGACCAAGGAAGGGCTGAAAAACGGAAAGATTGATATTGTGATCGGGACGCACCAACTGGTGAGTAAAGATATTGCATTTAAAGATTTAGGCCTTTTAATTATTGATGAGGAGCACAAATTTGGTGTGGGGGTGAAAGACAAACTGAAAACATTAAAGAGCGATGTGGACACCCTAACCCTGACAGCCACACCCATTCCGCGAACCTTACAATTCTCTTTGATGGCAGCTCGGGATTTATCGGTTATAAAAACGCCGCCGCCAAACCGTCAGCCTGTCGAAACCCAAAGCGTGAGCTTCGACGAGGAACTTATCCGCGACGCCATTTCTTATGAGTTGCAACGCGACGGCCAGGTCTATTTTATAAACAATCGCATTGAGAACCTTAAAGAAATTGCAGGGCTAATTCAAAGGCTTGTTCCAGACGCTCGAGTGATCACAGGCCACGGACAGATGGACGGCAAGACTCTTGAGCGAAATGTCTTAGACTTTATGGAAGG
>DCJS01000005.1:0-982 GCA_002319955.1 Flavobacteriales bacterium UBA1694 | reverse complement strand
GAAAACGTTTGGAGGCCATTGAGCAGTTTTCGGATCTGGGGAGTGGTTTTCAAATTGCGATGAAAGACCTTGAAATCCGTGGAGCGGGAGATCTTTTAGGTGCAGAGCAAAGTGGGTTTATTAATGAGATGGGCTTTGAAACCTATCAGAAAATCATGCAGGAGGCCCTGGAAGAATTGCAAAACGATGAATCGTTTGAAGAACTGTTTGATAACGAAGAGCAGCGTAAGAAGTTAGTTCCAACCAAGAGAGATGTGAATATTGACACCGATTTGGAATTGATGCTGCCGGATTATTACGTGCAAAGCACCGAAGAGCGCCTGAGTCTCTACCAGAAACTCGCTGAGGTGAATGACGCCATTGGGCTACTACGCTTTGAACATGAACTTATTGACCGCTTTGGTCCAATTCCGAGTGAAGGGATTAATCTTCTAAAATCTGTGGAACTTAAATGGCTCGCCCAGGCAATTGGGTTCGAAAAAGTTATAATTAAAAGTGGCGTCTTTTTAGGGTATTTCCCAAGCAATCCGCAAGATAAATTTTACACAACCTCGCAGTTCAGCTATTTGATTTCTTATCTTTCAGCTAATCCTGCGCAGGCCATTTTAAAAGAAAAACACACCAAAGAAGGAAGTCAGTTACTCTTTAGAAAAGAGCAGGTTGAGTCCGTGAATGAAGTCACCGAGCTTTTAGAGCACATCCTTGGATCTGCCCCAAAATCTTAACACAATAATTGCTTAAATTAGTCGCACCGAAATTCTATGAAATATCTAATAGTAGGCCTTGGAAATAAAGGAGATGAGTACCAAGAAACCCGTCATAATGTGGGCTTCAAAGTGGTTGAAGAACTTGCAAAAAATTTAGAAGTTTCTTTTGCAACCTCAAACTTTGGCTGGCTGGCTCAAGGGAAGTACAAGGGTCGAAAAGTGCTACTTTTAAAGCCAGATACCTACATGAACTTGTCCGGAAAGGCTGTGAAGTA
>DCJS01000041.1:35081-72577 GCA_002319955.1 Flavobacteriales bacterium UBA1694 | reverse complement strand
ATCCTCGTATGTGCTGCAACCGATGGACCAATGCCTCAAACAAGAGAACACATCCTTCTTTGCCGTCAGGTAAACGTTCCTAAAGTGGTCGTTTTCATGAACAAAGTGGATATGGTTGATGATCCAGAATTACTTGAGCTTGTTGAGCTTGAATTAAGAGATCTTCTTTCTACTTACGAATATGACGGAGATAACTCTCCTGTAATCCAAGGATCTGCTTTAGGCGCACTTAACGGTGAAGCTAAATGGGTAGCATCTATTGATGAATTAATGGACGCTGTTGACACATGGATTGAACTTCCTGTGAGAGACCAAGATAAGCCTTTCCTTATGCCAATTGAAGACGTATTCTCTATTACAGGTAGAGGGACTGTTGCAACTGGTAGAATCGAGGCTGGTGTAATCAACTCTGGTGAAGCAGTAGACATCGTTGGTATGGGTGATGAAAAATTAACATCAACTGTAACAGGGGTAGAAATGTTCAGAAAAATTCTTGACAGAGGTGAAGCTGGTGATAACGTAGGTCTACTTTTAAGAGGTATTGAAAAAACCGACATTAAAAGAGGGATGGTTATTGCAAAGCAAGGTTCTGTAACGCCACACAAAACTTTCAAAGCAGAGGTTTATATCCTTTCTAAAGAAGAAGGTGGACGTCACACGCCATTCCATAACAAATACCGTCCTCAGTTCTACGTAAGAACAACTGACGTAACTGGAGAGATTTTCTTACCAGAAGGTGTTGAAATGGTAATGCCAGGAGACAACTTAACAATTACTGTTGAATTACTTCAACCAATTGCTCTTAACGTAGGTCTTAGATTTGCGATCAGAGAAGGTGGTAGAACAGTAGGTGCTGGACAGGTGACTGAAATCACTGACTAGTCTATAGTATTATATAAATTAGGTTCCGTAAGGATTCTTACGGAACCTTTTCTACGGGCATCGTCCAATGGTAGGATACCGGTCTCCAAAACCGTTGATCAGGGTTCGAGTCCTTGTGCCCGTGCAAAAGAAAATTATGAGTTCATTTGTAAGTTTTTTAAAAGGTTCATATATTGAATTTAAAGAAAAGGTAGAGTGGCCAAAATGGCCAGAGCTACAGTCTTCCACGATTGCAATTACAATTGGTACTGTGATATTGGCTATATTTTTATTTGGAGTCGATACGCTATTTAGCGAGTTTATACAAAATGCGTTAGCTCTGTTAATTAACTTATTTAACTAGTAGAATAGAAGATGATGAGTGAATTAAAATGGTACGTGTTAAAAGCTGTTAGCGGTCAAGAGAATAAAGTTAAGACCTATATCGAGAACGAAATTCACCGTCTGGGATACGATGCCTTTGTGGCACAAGTCGTTATTCCGATGGAGAAAGTAATTCAAATAAAGAACGGGAAGAAAGTCCCGAAAGAAAGACCTTACTACCCAGGTTATCTAATGGTGGAAGCAAACTTAATGGGTGAGATTCCTCACATTATTAAGAACATCCCAGGGGTGATTTCTTTTTTAAGTTTAACCAAAGGGGGCGAGCCAGTTCCAATGCGTAAGATCGAAGTAGATCGTATGCTAGGACGGATTGATGAGCTTTCTGAATTTGCCTCTGACATGGCGATTCCATTTATTGTTGGGGAAAGTGTCAAAGTAATTGATGGTCCTTTCAATGGGTTTAATGGAACGGTTGAGAAGATTCTTGAGGACAAGAAAAAACTCGAAGTCTCTGTGATGATCTTTGGAAGAAAGACACCAATGGAGCTTAATTTCATGCAAGTGGAAAAAGTTTAATTAGAAACTTTCTTATAGTTTTGAAATATATAAAACCGAAAGAGCAGTCTTTCGGTTTTTTTGTTGCTTTCATCGATTAATTTGGTAGATGGCCAAGCTCTGTCGCTAACAAAGGTGCACCTTTGTCACTTTAGTTGATTTGAATGCAAATGTTTTTGAAATTTAGTGCGTTAGGTATTGGCCAGTTGGAAAATAATTTATAATTTTGCAGACCGAAATACCAATTTGTAAAGTGAGATAAACAAATGGTAGGATAATAAATGCTTCCAAACTCATTAATTATTCAAATTAAAACAAAAAAATAAAATGGCTAAAAAAGTCTTTAAAATGGTAAAACTTCAGGTGAAAGGTGGCGCTGCCAATCCTTCTCCACCGGTAGGACCTGCTTTAGGTTCCGCTGGTGTGAACATCATGGAGTTTTGCAAACAATTTAACGGAAGAACCCAAGACAAGCCAGGACAAGTTTTACCTGTAGTGATTACAGTGTACGAAGACAAATCATTTGAATTTGTCATCAAAACTCCTCCTGCTGCAATTCAATTACTTGAAGCTGCAAAAGTGAAAAGCGGATCAGGCGAGCCTAACCGTAATAAAGTAGGGTCTGTTTCTTGGGACCAAGTAAAAAAGATCGCTGAAGATAAAATGGTAGACTTAAACTGTTTTACTATGGATTCAGCTTTAACTATGGTGGCAGGAACTGCTAGATCCATGGGAATTAGAGTGACCGGAGCTAAACCTACAAACGCTTAAACCTTATTGAAATGGCAAAATTGACAAAAAAACAAAAAGAGGCTTTAAGCAAAATAGAAAAAGCAAAAGTATATAGTCTTGAAGAGGCTTCCGCTTTAGTTAAAGAAGTAAACACTGCAAAGTTTGATGCTTCCGTAGATATCGCAGTTAGACTTGGAGTTGATCCAAGAAAAGCAAACCAAATGGTTAGAGGTGTTGTATCTCTTCCACACGGGACTGGGAAAGATGTTAAAGTTCTTGCTCTAGTAACTCCAGATAAAGAAGCAGAAGCCAAAGAAGCTGGTGCGGATTACGTTGGATTAGACGAGTATTTAGATAAAATCAAAAGTGGTTGGACTGATGTTGACGTAATTGTAACCATGCCAGCGGTAATGGGAAAATTAGGTCCATTGGGTAGAATTTTAGGTCCAAGAGGTCTAATGCCAAACCCTAAATCTGGTACTGTAACCATGGAAGTGGGTAAAGCAGTTGCGGAAGTTAAAGCTGGTAAAATTGACTTTAAAGTCGATAAATACGGTATTATTCACGCAGCAATTGGTAAAGTATCTTTTGATTCAGATAAGATCAGAGAGAATGCACAAGAATTAATTCAAACGTTAGTGAAACTTAAGCCTACGGCCTCTAAAGGAATCTACGTTCGTAGCATCTATCTTTCTTCTACAATGAGTCCAGGGATTGCAATTGATTCTAAATCTGTAAACTAAAATCTGAACACATGACTAAAGAAGATAAAGTACTAGTAATACAAGAATTAAAAGATCTCCTACAAGACGCGAAAGTTGTTTATGTAGCCGATCTTCAAGGCTTGAATGCTCAGAAGTCCTCAGATTTCAGAAGACAAGCATTTAAGAATAATATTTTAGTGAAAGTGGTGAAAAACACCCTTTTACAAAAAGCGATGGAGCAAATGGACGTGGATTTCTCGGAAATGTACGGTTCATTCAAAGGAAACTCTGTATTAATGATTTCTGAGACAGCAAACGCGCCAGCGAAGCTTATCAAGGATTTCAGAAAGAAAGAAGAAAAACCTGCACTGAAATCTGCTTACCTGCAAGAAACCGTTTACGTTGGTGATGAAAACCTTGAGACCCTTGCAAGCATTAAATCGAAAGAAGAAATGCTTGGAGAAATCATCGGACTTCTTCAATCTCCAATCCAAAGATTGGTTTCTGCATTACAAAATAAATCAGAAGGTTCTACAGAAGAAACTCCTGAAGCGCCAGAAGCACCAGTGGAAGAAGTAGTAGCTCCAGAAGCTCCTGCAACTCCAGAAGCTGAAGCTCCTGCAGCAGAATAAAACACACTCAAAAATTATAATCGTTCAACATTTAAAACATTATTACAATGTCAGATTTAAAAAATTTAGCTGAAACGCTAGTAAACTTAACCGTAAAAGACGTAAATGAATTAGCTACTATCCTTAAGGATGAGTACGGAATCGAACCTGCTGCTGCCGCTGTTGTGGTATCAGGAGGAGCTGCTGGTGGCGATGCTGCTGAAGAGAAGACAGAATTTGATGTCATTCTTAAAGCTGCAGGTGCTTCTAAGTTAGCTGTTGTTAAATTGGTAAAAGATTTAACTGGTGCTGGTCTTAAAGACGCTAAGGATATGGTAGACAGTGCTCCAACAGCAATCAAAGAAGGTGTTTCTAAAGATGAAGCTGAGGCGCTTAAAAAGCAACTAGAAGAAGCTGGTGCTGAAGTAGAATTGAAATAATTCTTTCTTCCAAGAATAGAAGTCCGCAAGTAATTGCGGACTTTTTTTGTTTCTGTAGTTGATAGAAATTATTCGGTGGAAATCAGAGGGGTGGAGAACCCCCTTAGCAATGAGTGTGAGATTTGTCTTGCGATTTCCTTGGTAGAAAGTTTCGACTCGCTCGCCCAAAACGGAATCCGTTCTAAGATTGAGATTAACACTTGAGCCTGGTAATCGTCTGGGAAATAGTCTGGGTTTTTCCCTGGTGAAATAATGTATTTATGTAAGTGGGTTATATGGTCCACATACGCTTGGTGAACTTCTAGGAATTCCAAGCGGTAGATTCGTTGAAGTTGATTTCTGTATTTCGAAAAAATTTTGAATTCGTACGCAAAAGTGGAAGTGTGTTCAATATGCTTTTCTAAAAAATGCTCATACTGATCAAAGGGATGAGCGTCCGTTTTTTTTAATTCAACTAGGAGGTTTTTTAGCCGTATACTCACACGCTGGCATATCCATAGTAGGATTTGCTTTTTTGATTCGATGTGGTTGTATAAGGAGGCCGGTTTCATTTCAAGTGCTAAAGCGATGTCATTCATGGAAGTTTCGCTGTAGCCTTTTTCTCCAA
This sequence comes from Flavobacteriales bacterium UBA1694, assembly GCA_002319955.1. Classification (GTDB taxonomy): domain Bacteria; phylum Bacteroidota; class Bacteroidia; order Flavobacteriales; family Weeksellaceae; genus Planobacterium_A. The sequence continues at coordinate 67,722 of DCJS01000041.1, read as the reverse complement.
AGAGATAAAGTGACTTCTCAAGGATTATTTCTTGTTTCTGAGTAAGGATCATAGACTTTAGTTTTAGCTTGAATAGCCGTTGAGTAGACGGCTCGAAAGACCTACAGCAATGGTATCGAAATCAAAGGGTTTGTAACTAGGATCTAACCATTTTGGTAATTGGTTACTTATTTGAATTGCAATTAATGGAAAGATGTTTGGATTGAAATACGTTTCAAGATTCTCTTTGGGGATTAATTTGTTTGCTAAAGTCTCAAAGGTGTCTATGTAGACCTTCATATGTTTTGAGAACCTTTGATCCACTTGGTCGTCAGCGATCTGCCAATAGCGAAGGGCCGTCTCGTAGAGTTCATAATTTGTATAGACTGTTTCAAGGTGCCGAGCTAAAAAGAAATTTAAACGGGAAAGGTCGCTACCATCATGGGCCTGCACTTGCTCAAGAACCACACGAAAATGAACCCAAAGCTCTTCGCACACGAGCACAAGAATTTCATCTTTTTTGGAGATGAAATTGTAAAGAGCGGGTGCCGTGACACCTAACTTTTTTGCAATATCTCGTAGGGTGGTCTCTTTATAGCCTTTTTGACGAAATAACTTAATGGAAGTTTTTACAATACGTAATTTCTTTTTTTCCATACGGTAAGATTGGCGCGTTTAGCCAACCAAAACAAAGGTAATGAATTTTTAACGTAATTGATTGGTTTGAAACTAACGCTCGTTAATCAATAAAATGTGATTTTTGTGAATTGTCGGGCCTGGAGCCTCTCAGAGTAGGGGTGTTTTGTTGAATTTATTTCTATTTTTATAAATAAGTCAATTATATTGCATACATTTGTCGAAGTAATGTGAATCTTTTCACATGCTAACACAAATGATGAGAAACTAAAGAAGATCTAACAAGATCTTCTTTCTCTTTTAAGTTGTGCACACTAAGGCTCGATTCCTAGGAGGCTTACAGCTGTTTGAGTTGTTGTTTGGACATTAGAAGTCTAAGAACTTGGAAGTTATCTGTTTTTCTTCGTATCTTTGCAGTCCTTTTGAAGTTATCCGTTGTCCCGAAAGTTAATTAAAGCATGTGCTTAAAATCTCTCTTATAAATATAGGAGGGCTCTTTTGCATTTCAAGACTTTGACAACGAATTGTCTTCGAAGGGAATTAGAAACTATTTTGCACTACACCGTGAAAAGATATATCGGCGTTGCAGTAAGACTACTTAAGATTAGGAATTAATCACTTATTGTAACGGATAACACCTTATTCCCTTCTTCTGTATTCTAATGTTTTTTGTGAAGATCAAAATATTTTTTAACCAATCTTTTTTTATTACTTTATGAGTAAATCAAAAGCAACTAAAAGCTCCGTTAGCCTGCCAGCAGGTGAAAGAGTGAACTTTAGTTCTTCCCAAGGCAGAATCGTGACGCCGGATTTTCTTGATGTGCAGTTAGCCTCATTCAAGGATTTCTTTCAGTTGGACACGTTGCCAGAAGCTAGAGTGAACGAGGGTCTTTATAAGACTTTCCAGGAAAATTTCCCCATTACAGATTCACGAAACCAATTCGTACTGGAATTTTTAGATTACCTGGTTGACTCCCCTCGTTATTCTATTAATGAATGTGTGGAGAGAGGGTTAACGTATTCCGTTCCTCTTAAAGCGCGATTAAAGCTGTATTGTACGGATCCTGAACATGTGGATTTCCAAACAGTAATTCAAGATGTTTATTTAGGTCCAGTACCTTATATGACTCCTTCAGGTTCCTTTATTATCAATGGAGCGGAGCGAGTGATTGTAACACAACTTCACCGTTCTCCAGGGGTTTTCTTTGGACAAACCTACCATGCGAACGGCACGAAACTTTATTATTCAAGAATTATTCCTTTTAAAGGATCTTGGATGGAATTTACTACGGACATCAATAATGTCATGTATGCCTACATTGACCGTAAAAAGAAGTTACCACTAACGACTTTATTAAGAGCTATTGGCTACGAATCTGATAAAGAAATTCTTCAGATTTTTGACCTTGCTGAAGAAGTGAAAGTGACTAAAGCGGCTTTGAAGAAAGTAGAAGGACGCACCCTTGCGGCAAGAGTCCTGAATACTTGGTTTGAGGATTTCGTGGATGAGGATACCGGTGAGGTTGTATCCATCGAAAGAAACGAGATCATTCTTGAGCGTGAAACGGTTCTTGAAAAGGAACATATTGATATTATCCTCGAAGCGGGTGTTAAGACTATTTTAGTGCATAACGAAAATTCTAATGAATTTTCTATCATTCAAAATACGCTTCAAAAAGACCCAACAAACTCCGAGAAAGAAGCGGTTGAGTACATCTACCGTCAGCTAAGAAACGCAGATCCGCCCGACGAGGAGACCGCAAGAGGAATTATTGAAAAATTATTCTTCTCGGAACAAAGGTACTCCCTAGGAGAAGTAGGTCGCTATAGACTAAATAAAAAATTAGGTCTAAATATTCCTGAAGGAACGGAAGTTCTTACCAAGGAGGATATTATTGCAATTGTCGGTCACTTGATTGAACTTGCAAATTCAAAAACAGAGGTGGACGATATTGACCACTTATCAAATCGTAGAATTAAGACCGTCGGTGAGCAGCTTGCTGGTCAGTTTGGTGTTGGACTTTCAAGAATTGCAAGAACCATTCGCGAGCGAATGAATGTTCGTGACAATGAGATTTTCACCCCAGTGGACTTAGTGAATGCCAAGACATTGACTTCGGTAATTAACTCGTTCTTTGGAACCAACCAGCTTTCGCAGTTCATGGACCAAACCAACCCACTCTCCGAGGTTACTCACAAGAGAAGATTGTCAGCTCTAGGGCCTGGCGGTTTATCGAGAGAAAGAGCCGGATTTGAGGTGCGGGACGTTCACCATACCCACTACGGAAGAATTTGTCCGATTGAAACGCCGGAAGGACCAAACATTGGTCTAATTTCATCGTTAGGACTTTATGCGAAAATTAATACGCTTGGATTTATTGAAACGCCTTACCGTAAAGTAACGGGTGGAAAAGTAGATCTAAACGCGGCCCCAATTTATCTAAATGCGGAAGACGAGGAAGATAAAGTAATTGCTCAGGCTAACGTGGAGTTGAAAGCCGATGGGACCATTAACACAGAACGTGTTATTGCCCGTTTGGATGGCGATTATCCTGTAGTTGAGCCTGGTCAAGTAGACTTAATTGATGTGGCTCCAAACCAGATTTCTGGGATTTCAGCCTCATTGATTCCATTCCTAGAGCATGACGATGCGAACCGGGCCCTAATGGGATCCAACATGATGCGTCAGGCTGTACCACTTCTTAAACCAGAAGCTCCTGTCGTAGGAACAGGTCTTGAGAAACAAGTGGCAAAGGATTCAAGAATCTTAATAAACGCCGATGGACCTGGAGTTGTTGAGTATGTTGATGCAGACAAAATCGTAATTCGTTACGATAGAAGCGATAACGAAAACCTCGTGAGCTTTGATTCTGCAACCAAAACTTACAACCTAACCAAGTTTAGAAAAACCAACCAGAGTACAACCATTACCCTTAGACCAAACGTTAGAGTTGGTGATTCTGTGGTAGAAGGTCAAGTACTTTGTGATGGTTACGCGACTGAGAACGGTGAGCTAGCCCTTGGACGGAATTTAACCGTAGCCTTTATGCCTTGGAAAGGGTATAACTTTGAGGATGCGATTGTGATCAACGAAAAAGTGGTTCGTGAAGACTGGTTTACTTCGATTCACGTGGACGAATATACCCTGGAGGTTCGTGATACCAAATTAGGTATGGAAGAACTTACAGCAGATATTCCGAACGTTTCAGAAGAAGCGACCAAAGATCTTGATGAAAACGGAATGATTCGTATTGGAGCTGATGTAAAACCTGGTGACATTATGATTGGTAAGATTACACCGAAAGGGGAATCGGATCCAACACCAGAAGAAAAATTACTTCGTGCGATTTTCGGAGATAAAGCAGGCGACGTAAAAGACGCTTCATTGAAAGCCGACTCTTCTTTAAGAGGAGTGGTAATCAACAAGAAACTTTTCTCAAGAAACATCAAAGACAAAAAGAAGAGACAAGAAGAGAAACTTAAACTAGAAGAAATCGAGAACGGGTATAAAGTGAAATTCGATGAATTACGCGCAACCCTAATCGAAAAACTAGGAACCCTAGTGAATGGAAAGACTTCCCAAGGCGTGAACAACGATTTGAGTGAAGAAATCATTTCCAAAGGGGTGAAGTTTTCTACAAAACTACTACAAAGTGTCGAAGATTATGTGAATGTTAGTGGGGCTGACTGGACAGTTGATTCTGAAAAGAATGACCTGATTAAGCAGCTAATCCATAACTATAAAATTAAGTTTAATGATATTACAGGGGTTAAGAACCGTGAGAAATTTGCAATTTCAATCGGAGACGAACTTCCAGCTGGTATCATGAAATTAGCAAAAGTTTACATTGCTAAGAAAAGAAAACTTAATGTTGGAGATAAAATGGCGGGACGTCACGGAAATAAGGGGATTGTCTCTCGTATCGTAAGAGAAGAAGACATGCCATTCCTTGAAGACGGAACTCCAGTCGATATCGTATTAAATCCACTAGGGGTACCATCGCGTATGAATATTGGACAGATTTACGAGACCGTTCTTGGTTGGGCAGGACAAAAGTTAGGCCTTAAGTTCGCGACTCCTATTTTTGATGGGGCTAGCCTTGAAGACATTACAATGTACACTGAGAAAGCTGGACTTCCAGCGTATGGAAATACCTATTTATATGACGGAGGCACCGGAGAGCGTTTTACGCAGCCAGCCACCGTAGGGATTATCTATATGTTGAAGTTGGGCCACATGGTGGACGATAAGATGCACGCAAGATCCATCGGACCTTACTCCCTCATTACTCAGCAGCCATTAGGTGGTAAAGCGCAGTTTGGAGGACAGAGATTTGGGGAGATGGAAGTTTGGGCATTGGAAGCTTTTGGAGCTTCGAATATCCTACGCGAGATCTTAACTGTGAAGTCAGACGACGTAATTGGTAGAGCTAAAACCTATGAAGCAATTGCGAAAGGTGAGGCGATGCCAGAACCAGGAATTCCTGAATCATTCAATGTATTACTACATGAACTTCAGGGTCTAGGTCTGGATATAAGACTTGAAGAATAATTTTAAATTTTAACTACGCCACGCGTGCTCTTGGGTATCTGAGAGAACAGGCTTGAATTAGTCAAAAATTAAAATCTAAAATCTAAAATCTAACAAATGTCAAATAAAAATAAATCAAGTAGATTTACCAAAATCACCATCGGTTTGGCTTCTCCAGAATCAATCCTCCAAGAATCAAGAGGGGAGATTTTAAAGCCAGAAACGATCAATTACCGGACGCATAAGCCAGAACGTGATGGACTATTCTGTGAAAAGATCTTTGGTCCAATTAAAGATTACGAATGTGCTTGTGGGAAATACAAACGTATTCGTTATAAAGGAATTGTTTGCGACCGTTGCGGGGTTGAAGTGACTGAGAAAAAAGTCCGTAGAGAGCGAATTGGCCATATTAATTTAGTGGTTCCAGTTGCCCATATCTGGTACTTCCGTTCACTTCCAAATAAGATTGGATACCTTCTTGGACTTCCGTCCAAGAAATTAGACATGATTATTTATTACGAACGGTATGTCGTGATTCAACAAGGAATCGCGAAGAAAGCGGACGGAACGGACTTTGAGGACAAGGAATTCTTAACAGAAGAAGAATACTTAGACATCCTAGAAACCTTACCGCCCGATAATAATTACCTTGACGATGCAGACCCAAATAAGTTTATTGCGAAAATGGGTGCTGAGGCTGTTGAGGAGCTTCTTAGAAGAATTGACCTGGATGCCTTGTCGTTCGATTTAAGACACAAAGCGCATAACGAAGGTTCTAAACAAAGACGTACAGAGGCCCTTAAGAGACTTAACGTGGTTGAAGCCCTAAGAGGCGCAAACACACGGATGATCAACCGTCCAGAATGGATGATCATGAGAGTTCTCCCAGTAATTCCACCAGAATTAAGACCTTTAGTGCCACTTGACGGGGGACGTTTTGCAACTTCAGACTTAAACGACCTTTATAGAAGAGTTATTATCAGAAATAACCGTCTAAAAAGACTACTCGAGATTAAAGCGCCAGAAGTAATCTTAAGAAACGAAAAAAGAATGCTGCAGGAATCTGTGGATTCTTTATTCGACAATACAAGAAAATCTTCTGCTGTAAAATCAGAATCAAATAGACCACTTAAGTCCCTGTCTGACTCACTTAAAGGAAAGCAAGGGCGTTTCCGTCAAAACCTTTTAGGAAAAAGGGTCGATTATTCGGCTCGTTCGGTAATTGTTGTTGGACCAAATCTGCAATTGCATGAATGTGGTCTACCTAAGGACATGGCTGCGGAACTCTACAAACCGTTTATCATTAGAAAACTAATTGAAAGAGGGATTGTAAAAACCGTTAAATCGGCTAAGAGAATCATTGATAGAAAAGAACCAGTGGTTTATGATATTCTTGAAAACGTGATGAAAGGTCACCCAGTGCTTCTAAACCGGGCACCGACACTTCACCGTTTAGGAATTCAGGCTTTCCAGCCAAAAATGATTGAAGGAAAAGCGATCCAATTACACCCATTAGTTACCACGGCATTTAACGCCGACTTTGATGGGGACCAGATGGCGGTTCACTTGCCGTTAGGACCTGAGGCAATTCTAGAGGCTCAGCTTCTTATGCTTGGATCTCAGAACATTCTTAACCCGGCAAACGGTTCTCCAATTACGGTACCGTCGCAAGACATGGTACTTGGTCTGTATTTTATGACCAAAGAACTTCAGTCAACTCCAGAGCGTGCTGTGAAAGGCGAAGGACTTGCGTTCTATTCTGCAGAAGAGGCTGAAATTGCTTACAATGAAGGAAAAGTATCGTTAAATGCAAAAGTAAGATGCCGTGTGCCTGTTAAAGAAGACGGGCAACTGGTTAGTCGTTTAACTGAGACGACTGTAGGACGTATTTTGTTTAATCAAATCGTACCTAAAGAAGTTGAATTTGTTAATGAATTACTAACTAAGAAGTCACTTAGAAACGTTATTGGACGAATTTTGGATGAAACCGATTTCCCAACAACGGTTCAGTTCCTTGATGCGATGAAAGACCTAGGGTTTGCCAATGCATTTAAAGGAGGTCTATCGTTCTCTCTTGGGGATATTGTAATTCCTGTTGAGAAGAAAACGATGATCGCTCAAGCGGTTGAAAATGTAGATGAAATCAAGGCCAACTATAACATGGGTCTAATTACAGATACAGAACGTTATAATCAGGTTATTGACGTTTGGACCAATACCAATGCGGGACTTACGGAGATGATCATGAGCAGAATGAAAAGCGATCAAGGCGGATTTAACTCCGTGTACATGATGCTTGACTCAGGAGCAAGGGGATCGAAAGAACAGATTCGTCAGCTTTCAGGTATGAGAGGGCTAATGGCTAAGCCACAAAAAGCTGGATCTACAGGAGCTGAGATTATTGAAAACCCGATTATCGCGAACTTCAAGGAAGGTCTATCCATTCTTGAATACTTTATCTCCACTCACGGGGCTCGTAAGGGTCTTGCCGATACCGCACTTAAGACGGCGGATGCGGGTTACTTAACGAGAAGACTTGTGGACGTTGCGCAGGACGTAATTGTCACCGAGGACGATTGTGGTACCCTGAGAGGAACTGAGGTAACTGCCCTTAAGAAAAACGATGAAATCGTTGAACGTATTTCCGAGCGTGTTTTAGGTAGAGTTTCTCTTCATGATTTATACCATCCAGAAACGGATGAGTTAATCGTCAATGCGGATGAAATCATTACTGAGCCAACAGCTAAGAGTATCGAAGCTGCAGGTATCGACGCTGTCGAAGTACGTTCTCCATTAACATGTGAAGCAAAACGTGGAATCTGTGCGAAATGTTACGGACGTAACCTATCTACAGGGAAAGCGATTCATATGGGAGAAGCTGTCGGAGTAATTGCGGCGCAGTCTATTGGGGAACCAGGAACTCAGTTAACCCTAAGAACCTTCCACCAGGGGGGAACTGCAGGTAACGTTTCTGAGAATCCTTCCATCGTTGCAAAAAGAGACGGTATTGTAGAAATGGATGAGGTTAGAACGGTAACTTCAGAGAATGAATTTGGAGAAAAACACGAAGTGGTTGTTTCCCGTTCAACTGAATTGCGTTTAGTTGCAGACAATGCACTTCGCACCCCATTAATGGTGGCCAACCTACCTTATGGAGCTTCCTTAACTGTAGCGCCAGGTGCGAAGGTGAAAAAAGGCGATATTCTTGCGAAATGGGATCCGTATAATGCGGTAATCATTGCTGAATCTGCTGGTAAAGTTGAATACGAGGACATCATCCAAGGGGTTTCTTTCCAATTGGAAATTGACGAACAAACCGGATTCGAAGAGAAAGTAATTTCAGAATCAAGAAATAAGAAAGCCGTTCCAACACTTCGAGTGGTGGACACGAAAGGAGAGGAACTTAAAGCGTATAACCTTCCAGCAGGCGCCCACCTTATGGTGAACGATGGTGAGAAGATTAGAGCCGGTAAAGTCCTTATCAAGATTCCAAGAAAATCTGCTAAGTCTGGGGATATCACCGGTGGTTTACCTAGAGTAACAGAACTCTTTGAAGCGAGAAATCCTTCAAACCCTGCCGTTGTAACGGAAATTGATGGGGTTGTTTCTTACGGAAAGATCAAGAGAGGAAATCGCGAACTTATCGTAGAGGCAAAAACAGGTGAAAGAAGAATTTACTTAGTGAAACTCTCTAACCAGATTTTGGTTCAGGAGAATGACTTTGTACGTGCTGGATCGCCACTTTCTGATGGATCTGTAACGCCAGACGACATCCTTAAGATTAAAGGCCCAACAGCAGTACAAGAATACTTAGTGAATGAAATTCAGGAAGTATACCGTTTGCAAGGGGTGAAAATCGACGATAAGCATTTTGAAATCATTGTTAGACAAATGATGACCAAAGTGTCGATTGTGGATGGTGGTGACACTCAGTTCCTTGAAGCTGCTTTAGAGCATAAGATCGATTTCTTATTAGAAAATAACCGCATCTTTGGAATGAAGGTCGTAACCGAAGCTGGGGATTCTAAAGAATTCAAACCAGGTCAAATGATTACGGCAAGAGAATTAAGAGATGAGAATTCGAAGCTAAAACGTGAAGATCTTCAACTTGTTGAAGTAAGAGAAGCGCTACCAGCAACGGCAATTCCTGTATTACAGGGGATCACCAGAGCCGCGCTACAAACCAAATCATTCATGTCCGCCGCTTCGTTCCAGGAAACGACTAAAGTCCTTAATGAAGCAGCCGTTTCAGGGAAGGTTGACAACTTACTGGGTCTTAAAGAAAATGTAATTGTAGGGCACAGAATCCCTGCCGGTACAGGTCTTAAAGAGTACCAGAACGTAATTGTCGGTTCTAAGAAAGAATTTGAAGATTTAAATTAAAATTACCAAATTTCAGGTTTCAGGTTTCGGGTTAAATGTTAACTTTGTAAACCTGAAACTTTGAAATTTAAACTTTAACAAAAAATAAAAATGGACAACAATCAAAATCCACAAGAAGGAAATGTAAACATTCAACTTAATGAAATGATCGCGCAAGGTGTCTACTGTAACCTAGCACTTGTAAATCATTCTCCATCTGAATTTGTTCTTGATTTTATTCAATTAATGCCAGGAGTGCAACAAGCAAATGTTAGATCAAGAGTAATTATTGCACCTTTACATGCAAAAAGAGTTCTTGCTGCATTGCAACAGAATATTTCTACTTACGAACAACAGTATGGTGAAATTAAGGAAGTTGAACCTTTCGTTCTTGGACAAACTAATAATGTACAAGCTTAAGCGTTAATTTTTTTAACTTAAACTAAAAATGTCCGCAATCGCGGACATTTTTGTATTTAGGAGTTTAGAGCTCCAATGTAGATTTATGCAATTTGAAGATCAATGACTTTATCTGATTCAAGAAAAGCCTGCAAATGGTCTTTTTCTTTTACGGGCCCTACGCCCTGGGGCGTGCCTGTAAAGAGCAAATCTCCAACTCGAAAAGTAAAGTACTTTGAGGCGTAAGACACGAGCGTATCAATGTCGAAAAGCATGGCACTCGTATTTCCTAATTGCACCTGCTCTGCGTTCTTTAATAAAGAGAAATTCAGTGAATTTAAGTTGAAGGTCTCCTTCTTAAAAAATGAACTTACTATGGCCGAGCCGTCAAAGGCTTTTGAAATTTCCCAAGGAAGTCCTTTGGCCTTAAGCTGACTTTGAATATCACGGGCTGTAAAATCAAGGCCCAGTCCAATCTGCTCATAATGCTTATGGGCATTTTCTTTTTGGATGTATTTTCCAGCTTTCGATATTTTCACAACGACTTCTAGTTCGTAATGCAAATCGTTAGTGAATTCAGGAATATAGAGCTCACTGCCTTTCAGTAGGGCTGTATCTGGCTTTAGAAATAAAACCGGCTCCTCAGGAACTTCATTTCCAAGTTCCTTTGCGTGGTTTGAATAGTTTCGTCCGACACATATTATTTTCATTGCTTTAAAAATTTAGAATCTGCTTTTTAATTGAATTGCCGTGAGGGTCTTTTTGGTATAGAGTGGGAAATCGACATTTTGGATCCAACCGAAGTACCCAATATCCTTTTGAAACACTTCTTTGACCCGTTGACCTTTGTATTTACCGAAGGTGAAAATTTCCTGATCCTCTTTATCAAACGCAATATAGCCGGCTAGATCGGCGAATTTATTATAGGATGAGAATTCACTAAGTCCATTGATTTCCTTAGGGAGCTCGCTGTATTTTCCGACTTGTGCATCTAATATTTCAAAAGTTGCAAGGGTGTCGGCTTCTGCTGAGTGCGCATTCTCAAGTGTTTTATCACAATAAAATTTGTAGGCCGCTGATAAATTTCTCGGTTCCATTTTATGGAATATCGTTTGGGCATCAACTAATTTTACTTTGCTTAGGTCTATATCAATTTCTGCGCGCAGGAGTTCCTCTATGAGAAGTGGAACGTCAAAACGATTTGAATTGAATCCGCCCAAGTCACATCCCAAAATCATATCTGCGATCTTTGGAGCCAGCTCCTTAAATGTGGGGGAGTCTTTAACATTGTCATCAAAAATGCCATGGACCGCACTGGCCTCTGCTGGGATTGGCATCTGAGGATTCACAAGCCAGGTTTTCGATTCTCTCGAAGCATCCGGGTTTACCTTTAAGATACAGATTTCAACAATTCGATCCCTACCAACGTTGATTCCAGTGGTTTCAAGATCGAAAATGCAGAGGGGCTTATGGAGCTTTAAATTCATAGCTAAGTTTTTAAATTTAATTCGTGGTACACTCTAAAGCATCTTCTTTTGAAAAAGAAGCGAGAGTAGGATATAAAAAATGACAATTAGTGGAAGTCCGACACTCTTAAAGAGCAGCAGAATTACGATACTGCCCAGAGCCAAAATGAGTTTTGGTGTGTTTTCCCTAAGATCCATCGATTTGAATTTAAGGGAGAACATTTTTATTGGGCTAATAAGTAAGTAGGCACTAAGAATGGTGAGGGCTACTAAAATTAACGGTTGGTTTAGAGAATCTAAAAAAGAGTCCTGGGTCTGCATCGCGTAGTAAAGACCGAAAATCAAAATGGTATTTGTCGGTGTGTTCAACCCGACAAAATGGTATTTCTGGGTCGTGTCCAAATTAAAAATAGCAAGCCGAAGACAGGAGAATAAAGTGATTAGGAACCCTAAATATTTAAGCTCAAAGACAAGCTCCATAGGGAGCGTGATTGAATAGCTTTCCAGTAATTTGAACATCGTAAGTCCCGGCAGAAATCCAAAGCTTACCATATCTGCAAGAGAATCAAGCTGAATTCCTAAATTGGAGTTTGCTCTTAAGAGTCTAGCCACGAATCCATCAAAAAAGTCAAATACGAGTGAGAGGATTATGCACAGTGCGGTGAGTTCGTAATTCCCAAGAAATAGCTGTACAATGCCGACACATCCTGAGAATAGGTTGGCTAAAGTAAAGCCATTGGCTAAATTGTTTCTTAAAAAGTTCATAGCGGCGTATTAGATTTCAAATTTAAGCTTCTTAGTTGAAAGAAAATTCCTACTAGGGCGAAAAAAGCAGTAACGGCTGTAAAAAGTAGTGAAGCAGATACGCTTATGGAGGGGTCAAATTGGAAAATACTGGACGCTTTAAGAAAAAGCATTTCGCGAATGCCGATCCCTGCAAAAGAAATAAGGCTCAAAATAGAACTTATTAAAAAGAGTAAAGCGTACGGGATGTAGCTTGAGCTCGGACCTAGGCTTACGAGTAAAAAAAGAAAACTCGCGACTTGGAGTGATTGAATTCCTAGGGAATAGAGTAGACCCTTAAAGTACAGGTTTTGAAAGACTGGAAAAAAGCGCTTTAGAAAATAAAAGTAAAGTAGTAATCCCACGATAAGGGCAGTAAGAATTACCGGCCAGTAGGCTGGAAATAAAACCAAGCAAAGTAGTATTCCAATGGTGAGAAGGGCTACCAGACCACTAATGCGATCGTTTAAGACACTGAAGGAAAGTTTCTTTACATTCCAACTAAATGTTTTATTCAGGAGGTAGATTTTGTAGGCATCTCCCCCAATGCCTCCCGGAATAAAAAAATTGTAAAACATGCCTAAAAAGTACAATTCAAGATTACTCTTAAAGGAAAGATCAAACCCACTTCGCTTAAAAAAGGACTCGAGCCGTTTGGCTGACAACACTTGTGAGGCTAAAAAAAGAAAGGCGCCAATAAGAAAATAGGGCGTATTCAAGGTGGTCCAAAGACCAAGAAGCTCACTTAAGGGTATTTTTCTTAGGACAAGATAAAGAAGCCCAAAACTAAGCCCAACTTTCAGCAAGGTGGTAAGGGTTTTACTTAGCTTAATGGACTTCAAATTGGGTGATTTTGCGGATGTTGAACGGGCGTTTTCGTTGGGATTCAAAATACGTCTTCATTAACATGTCTACGACGATTCCAGTAGTGAAAAATTGAATTCCTATAAAGACTAACAGAACGCCTAAAATCAGAAGTGGCCGTGTACCAATTTCATTTCCTAATAATTTTAAAACGAGTAAGTACGTGTTTATCAGCATTCCAATGGTAAAGGCAAGCAGCCCAATATTGCCAAAAAGATAGATGGGCTTTGATAAATATTTTTGATTAAAAAGCACCAGAAGTAAATCGTTAATCACTTTAAAGGTCCGGTTCATGCCGTACTTTGATTCACCGTGTATTCTCGGGTGGTGTTTCACCGGCATTTCTGTAATCCTTGCCCCGTTGAGGTGAGCCATAAGACTTATGAATCGGTGGTTTTCTCCGTACAAATTGAGCTCCTTTGCGGTTTCGCTTGTAAAGACCTTAAGGGCGCATCCTTGGTCAGATATGGCCAGCTTTGTGGTGTTTTTGATAATAAAATTGGCTATTTTAGAGGGAATTGTGCGCAGGGAGGAGTCCTTACGCTTTTCGCGTTTTCCGACCACAAGATCAAAATCGCCACTTTCAAGACGTTCAACCATGGCGGGAATATCGCTTGGATCGTTTTGTAAGTCGCCGTCAAGGGTGATAATATAATCGCCCGTTGCGTAATCAAATCCGGCCATCATGGCGGAACTCTGTCCATAGTTTTTCTTAAGTTCTATTAATACGACGTTCGGGTCGTTTTTTTCTTTAATCTCGGCTACAGTTTGGTCCTTAGAATAATCATCGACTAGAATGAGTTCGTAGCGCAGCCCCTGCATGGCCTCTCGGATTCTATCGATAAGAAGACCGGCATTCCCTTTTTCGTTGTACATCGGAATAACTAGGGAGTAAAATAGCTCGTGATTCATGGATTCATTTTGAATGATTAAATTTGTAGGCTTACTAAGGCGCAAAAATACTAAAAAACTAGTACTTCTATGAATTCCACTATTCTGCTTAGCACAAGAAACCTGATATTTCTCTATTTGGGATTTTCTCTGGTGTATATTTTAGGGCTTTTTATTCCCTTGATGCAAAACGATTCTGCCCAGCACGCTTCCATGGCGATGAAAATGGCACTCAACTCTGATTTCTTAAATATTTATAAAGGGGAGGCGCCCTACTTAGATAAACCGCATATGCATTTTTGGTTAGCAGCCTTATCAATGAAAGCTTTTGGTGTGAATGCCATCGCCTACCGGATTCCGGCCATTCTATGCCTTATTTTGGGCGCGTATTCCACTAAGAAGCTCGCGGAGCTTCTTTACGATATTCCACAGGTGGGCCACTGGGCGGCGCTCGTGTTTCTATCCGCTCAAGGAATCATCCTTTCAGCGCATGACGTTAGAACCGATGCCATTCTAACTGGATTCGTCGTCTTTTCTATTTGGCAGTTTGTTGTGGCAATCAAAAAGCAGACACTAAATGCAAGTGTGCTCGCCGGTCTTGGCGCCGCCATTGCCTTTTCGTCTAAAGGCTTAATGACCCTGGTGATTATCTCATTTTGCGTGTTTGCCTATCTATTATACTCCAGGGAATGGAAAAAATTCTTCACCCCTAGATTGGGACTTTCATTTCTGGCATTCGTCCTTGGTTTAAGTCCCGTGCTCTATGCGTATTTCCACCAATTTGGTATGGATGGAATAAAGTTTATCCTACTAGGACAAAGCGTATCGCGTATGACCGGCGATGGTTTCGCTGCGAATAATTCCGATTATCTTTTCTTTTTTCACACATTACTTTGGGTGTTTCTGCCTTTTTCACTCGCCTTTTACTTTGGCGTCTTTGCGCGTACTAAAACGTTGATAAAAGAAAAGTTTAGAAAACAAAGTGGGGTTGAGTTTTTAACATTAGGCGGCTTTTGGCTCGTGATGTTTGTTTTTAGTTTTTCCCAGTTCAAGCTTCCGCATTACCTAAATGGGCTTTTGCCAATTCTAGCAATTTTAACAGCCTCTTATTTAATAACACTCGCAAAGAATCCATCGAGCCAAAGTCTTAAGATTCTTTGGTATGTTCAAATCGTGGTAATTGCCTTTTGCTTGTTTATTGTGGGCTGGCTAAGTTTAGAGTTCACGGGGGTGAAAAATGTCCCTTTATGGATTTTGGGGGCGGGACTTTTTGCCTACCTACTTTATTCTGTGTTTAGTTCCGAGTCTTTGCTGAAAAAATATTTGTTCAATTCTCTATTACTTTCAATTGCACTTAATGTGTATCTAAACGCGCAGTTTTATCCCGTTCTAACCACTTACCAAGGAAGTCTTACTTTAGCGAAGTATGTAACGGATTCGGGTATTGACAAACGCGAGGTTCATATGTTAGAGGGCAGTGAGTATTGGGCGTTCGATTTTTATACAAAGCAAAATACCGCGCGCGTTAAAAGCTCAGATTTAAAAGTAGGGGATCTGCTGGTAATTGATCAGAAGTCTCTCGAAACATTTTCTAGGCCCTACACGATTTTAAAAACACAGGTGGATTACCGCATTACACGATTGACATTGCCATTTCTTAGTTCAGAATCTCGCCCCGGCAAACTTTCTAAAATGCTACTGGTTAAGGTGGAGTAATAGGGGCTACCAAGCATTTGGAACAAAGAATGTAAGGCCTAATGAATTGGAAAAAATTTGTGTGTGAGTTTAACTTTTTTTAATTACTTTTATCAAACATAAACTTTACATTAACAAAATACCAATACTGTCATGAAAAAAATACTTTTTACTTTTATTGCTTTACTTTTTGCTTCGTTCTCTTTTGCCCAAATTGAGGGAAAATGGAAAACGATTGATGATGAAACAGGTCAAGCGAAATCGGTCGTTGAGATTTTCAAAAAATCAAATGGACAGTACTATGGTAAAATTTCTCAGCTTTTGGACAAGCCAGAGAACGATAACTGTATTAAGTGCAGTGACGACAGAAAGAACAAACCTTTAGTTGGGCTTGAAATCATCAGAGGACTCAAAAAATCAGGTGACGAGTTCACAGGAGGAACGATTACAGATCCAAAATCAGGTAAAACATACAAATGCACCATCACACGTTCTGGTGATAAATTAAATGTAAGAGGCTATGTTGGTTTCTCTTTAATTGGCCGTACGCAGACTTGGCATAAAGCGAAATAAGTTTTCATTTTATTGATAATTTGGGCGCTTCTTAACAGGAGCGCTCTTTTTGTATGTAGGGGTTGGGCCTGTTTGACCACTCCTGAGCCTTAAGTCCTTTTCTAGATGAGCGGCCTAAATAGTGAATTGCTTTTGCGCATTTCAAATTGGTACCAGTGGTCGTTTATATAATTAAATTCACTAAATTTGTCCGCAGAAAAACAATACGAATCATGGCAGAATATACTTTTCGAGAAGTGATTGCGCAAGCAATGAGCGAAGAAATGCGTAAAGATGAATCCATTTTTTTAATGGGTGAAGAAGTAGCAGAATACAATGGTGCCTATAAGGCCTCCAAAGGAATGCTTGAAGAATTTGGTGCAAAACGAATTATTGATACGCCAATCGCAGAGCTCGGATTTACGGGGATTTCAGTTGGTGCCGCATTGAACGGAAACCGTCCAATTGTGGAGTTTATGACCTTTAACTTCTCCTTAGTGGGGATCGATCAGATTATAAACAACGCTGCGAAAATCAGACAAATGAGTGGGGGGCAATGGAACTGCCCAATCGTATTTAGAGGTCCTACCGCTTCGGCAGGTCAATTGGGTGCGACGCACTCTCAAGCCTTCGAAAGCTGGTATGCCAACTGCCCAGGTTTAAAAGTGGTAGTCCCTTCAAACCCATACGATGCAAAAGGATTATTAAAAACAGCAATTCAAGATAACGATCCGGTTATCTTCATGGAATCTGAACAGATGTATGGAGATAAAATGGAAATTCCTGAAGAAGAATATTATCTACCAATAGGAAAAGCAGATATTAAAAGAGAAGGGACGGATGTGACCTTAGTCTCTTTTGGTAAAATCATGAAGCTTGCCATGCAGGCAGCAGAAGATTTAGCAAAAGAAGGAATTTCAGTGGAGGTCATTGACCTTCGTACGGTTCGCCCGTTAGACTACGATACCGTTTTGACTTCTGTGAAGAAAACGAATCGCCTTGTAGTGCTTGAAGAAGCCTGGCCGTTTGGTTCCGTCGCTTCTGAAATCACCTACATGGTGCAACAAAAGGCCTTCGATTATCTTGATGCCCCGGTGAAAAGAATCACCACCCCAGATGCTCCAGCGCCGTATTCAGCTGCGCTCTTTGCCGAGTGGTTCCCGAAACTTGAAACGGTAAAAGAAGAGCTCAAAAAAGCAATGTACCTTAAAGCATAAAATAGATAAAAACTCTCGAAAGGGAGTTTTTTCATTTATATAAAGTTGTGTTGCTGGCTATTTAAATACAGTACCTTTGCCAAAATTTTTTCTAGATGTCTCAAAGCCCTACCAGTCAGTCGTTTAACGTGAAGAAATTGTCCTTTCTTGGCGTAATTGTCTCCTTAGGCATTGTATTCGGCGATATCGGAACCTCTCCACTCTATGTGATGAAGGCAATTGTAAATGCCTTCCAGTCGACCACCTCGGCACTGCCACTAGATGAATACATTGAGGGGGCCTTATCGTGCATTATTTGGACTCTGACTTTGCAAACGACCATGAAGTATGTGCTGATCGCATTACGGGCAGATAACAAAGGAGAAGGAGGAATCCTTGCGCTTTATTCCTTAGTAAAACGGATTAAAAAGCCCTGGTTATACATTATCGCACTTATTGGGGCTGCGACCCTGGTGGCCGACAGTGTCATCACGCCCTCATTAACTATCATGTCCGCCGTGGAGGGACTTAAAATTTATAATCCTCATACGCCTGTGGTCTTAATCACCTGCGTCATTTTACTGGTCGTTTTTCTCATGCAGCAGTTTGGGACGAGTCTGATAGGGAAGTTTTTTGGTCCAATCATGGTCATTTGGTTTTTGGCTTTGGGCAGCTTTGGACTTCTTCATTTATTCGATCATATTGAAGTTTTAAAGGCTTTCAATCCGTATTATGCCTACCAACTCATTACCCATTCTCCAAGTGCTCTTGTGATCATGGGCGCCGTCTTTTTATGCACAACTGGCGCCGAGGCCCTCTATTCAGACTTAGGGCATTGCGGCAAAAAGAACATTCAGGTGAGCTGGGCATTTGTGAAAATTATGCTAATCTTAAACTATTTAGGTCAAGGTGCCTGGATTTTAGATAATTTAGAATTGGCTCAAAGCAATATCAATCCGTTTTTTGGAATCATGCCAACTTATTTGGTTCTGCCCGGGGTGCTACTTGCCACTGTGGCTGCGGTGATTGCAAGCCAGGCGGTTATTACAGGGGCATTCACGATGTTCTCTGAGGCCATGTCTATTAATTTTTGGCCGAATCAGAAAATTGAGTACCCTTCGGGGGTAAAAGGGCAGATGTATATTCCCAAAATTAACTGGACTTTACTTCTTTTGTGTATCGTGGTAGTGTTGTTTTTTAAAGAATCCAGCAAAATGGAGGCGGCCTACGGTCTTACCATTACCATAACAATGCTTATGACCACCATCCTACTGATTTTATGGCTTAGACGAAACCGCATAAGCAAGTATTTGATAATTCTTTTTGGTGGTGTTTATTTATCCATAGAACTTGGATTCTTTTATGCAAATGTGATTAAATTCTTTGATGGCGGTTGGCTCACCGTTGTGCTTGGCGGTCTGATTGGAATAGGCATGTACGCCTGGTACAATGGGCGTCTTTTGAAAAATAAATTTATTAAGTTTGTGAGGCTTGGCGATTATGCGCCGGTCATAAAGGATTTGAAACTGGATGAAACCATTCCTAAGTATGCCACAAATTTGGCCTTTTTAAGCCGCTCGAAACGACCAGGGGAAATAGAGTCTAAAATTATTTACTCAATTCTTCGTAAACAACCTAAACGGGCCGACCACTATTTTGTTTTAAACATTATAAATCAAGAAGAACCTTACACGTTTAATTATGCCGTAGATGAGGTGGTGCCAGGAACGATTTTTAAAGTAAACTTTTATCTAGGCTTCAAGGTTGAGCGCCGCATTAACGACTATTTTGATAGTGTTTTAGCGGATCTAATGGCGCAGCAAGTTATTCCATCTCGAAGTTCGCATCCTTCCTTACGAACCCACAATATTCCGCCAGATCTTCGCTATGTGATTATTGATAACACCTATATCAACGATACACTCCTTACGGTAAAAGAGAAAATCATAATGAATATTTACAATTTTGTCAAGTCCATTGGGAGTGATGATTTCAAAGCTTGGGGCGTCTCTTCACACAATGCGGTGGTCGAGTCAGCGCCACTTCTTGATCAAATTGGGCGGATTAAAAAAATTAAGCAAATCGATAGCAAGGGACTATAGTGTGCCCGGCTTTCTTTATCAAAAAAGTGAGAATCCCGGGGCAGTGGCCTAAAGGGTAATCTCGATTTAATTTTATAGATTTGTAGTCAATTACTATTAATGGACGCGAAGCAACCCGATACACATAAACACGTCATAAAAGACGTATTAAAGCAATACCTTCAAGATAAAGGGTTTCGTAATACACCGGAACGCTATACAATTCTTGAGGAAATTTACAATATGGATCACCACTTTAATGTGGACGACCTTTATTTGTTAATGATGCAGAAAAAGTACCACGTCTCTAAAGCGACGATTTACAATACGATCGAAATATTTTTAGACGCCGGACTCATTCGCAAGCATCAATTTGGTGAAAAGACGCTGACGTCTTCATCCTACGAGAAATCATATTTTGATAAGCAACACGACCATTTGGTGGTGTATAAGCAAGATTCTGACCGCGAAATTGCAGAAATTATTGAGTTCTGCGACCCAAGAATCCAGGGAATTAAAGAGGCCATTGAAGACGCTTTCGGCGTGACGATTGATTCCCATTCCCTATATTTTTACGGAAGGAAAAAAGAATAATGCAAAAGACGCTTTTACTTGTCTTTTTTATCTGTGCCCAAATTTTATCTGCTCAGATTACCACGCAGCCAAACGCGCCTTTGGTGAAAGATCCCTTTTTTAATAAACCGAGTCAGCAAACCACCAGCCCTGAGAGTGTGCAATTAGTACATTCAGATCGATTTCAAGTAGATCAAACGAAGTTTGAAGGAAATCCCTTTTTCTCAGGAAATGTTGAATTCATTCACAAAGGGTCTGTTTTAACGGCGGATGAAGTTATTTTGTACCGCGATCAGAATTTTGTTAAAGCCATTGGGAACGTTCGTTTAGTGAATACAGACGGGTCTGTCATTACGGCAAATCAAATGGAGTACGACGGAAATACCGAGCGAGGTATTGCCAGAGGGAATGTGGTTTTAACGGATCCAAAACAAACCATTAAGACAGAAACGCTGTATTACGACCGGCGCATTAACCAAGCTTACTTTAATACAGGGGGCACAATTATCAGTGAACAAAATACAATGTATACCAACGCAGCCACCTATGATGTGTCTACGAAAATCATTGATTTTAGAGGGAACGTTAGAATTGATAATCCCGAATATACGGTTGAAGGGAGTAATATTAAGCAGTATCAGAATAGCAATACTGCCGAGTTTTTCGGACCCACACGAATCATTAATAAAGCGAACCCTGCAAATTATGTTTACACTGAGCAGGGACGGTATTTGATGACGCAAAAGGAAGTTTATCTAAATAAGAATTCAAGAATTCACTACAATGGAAAGATCCTAACAGGAGACACCATGTATTACAACCAACTCACCGGATTTGGACGAGCGAATGAAAATGTAACCTTGGATGATCCTCTCGAGAATCGCTTCATCAAAGGGGGGTATGCGGAGATATTTGAAAAGAAGGATTCAGCCATGGTAACCAAAAACCCTTACGCTGTGAAAATTTTAGAAAACGATTCAATTTACTTTGCAGCCGAACGTATTCTAGCTTTTCAAAAAATCGATTCCTTAATGGAAAAGAAAAGTTTTTTGAGGGCTTACGCGAAGGGCAGACTTTTTAAATCCAATGCGCAGGCCCGAGCCGATTCAATTTCATTTAATGAAACCGACGGGGTGCTCCACCTCAATGGTGCCCCCATTCTATGGAGTGGAAGTAAACAGGTCACTGGCGATAAGATTGAAGCGTATTTTAACACGAAAAATGAGCAGATTGACTCCATTCGTGTCCTAGGCAACGGCTTTGCAATTAGCAAAGCGGATTCGCTGAACCTTAAAGACGAATTCAACCAGATTAAAGGGCGGGTATTAACGGTCTATTATGAGAACAACCAAGTGAAGCTTGCTCAGGCCCTAGGGAATGCTCAGGCCATAACTTACGCGGATTCTGAAGATGAGAAAACAAAAGAACTTGAACGTTTAGGCGTGGTTTTGTCGACTTGTGGAACAATAGAAGTCCTTTTTGAAGAGCGTAAAGTTCAGGTAATTTCCTGTAATGTAGGGGCGAGATCGGATACCTATCCGATGTCTCTAATTTCAAAAGAACAACGGTTTTTCTCGGATTTCAATTGGAATACAAAAGACCGACCCTTGAAGTGGCAAGATATTTTTAAGGACTCCCCGAATTACACCCCGATCGTCTATGAATCGGATAATTCACTTTATGAAGCGGCTCAAAAGCGCTTAAGCGAGGAGCGGGCAAAGAATGCGCCTGCTGTTGAAAAACGTGTACGTAAGTAAGAATACCTCAATAATTTTTATTGTTTTTGCCTGTATTCGTAGCCCACTTTAGACCAATATTTCCGAAATTTGCGCCATGCAAAAAGAATTTTTCCAATACCAAGCGCAGACGACTCCATTTGCGTCAGGTTTTGAGGTTGATCGCGCAGAGGGAAGTTACATCTATGATCCCCAAGGCAACGCTTACCTCGATTTTGTGGCTGGTGTTTCAGCCAATACGTTAGGGCACTCCCATCCAAAAATCATAGCAGCCATTAAAGCGCAAGCGGATAAATACCTGCACGTGATGGTCTATGGAGAATACGCCCAGGAAATGCCTGTGAAATTATGTGCGTTACTGGCTAGCGCCACGCCAGCGCCACTGGAAGTCACCTATCTAGTGAATTCTGGAGCCGAAGCCATTGAAGGAAGTTTAAAACTTGCAAAACGCTACACAGGAAGAGAAGAAATTATCTCCTTTAAAAACGCTTACCATGGAAATACCCATGGGGCGCTTTCCGTTTCAGGGAACGAGCAGCAAAAAAGAGAATTTAGACCCCTTCTCCCCTTAGTGAGTTTTATTGAATTTAATAAGGAGCAGGATTTGGATAAAATTACTACCAACACGGCCTGCGTCCTCCTAGAAACGATTCAAGGCGCTGCTGGATTTTTATTACCGGATCCGTTTTATTTGAAAAAATTAAAAGAGCGGTGTGAAGAAGTGGGAGCCTTATTAATTCTTGATGAAATTCAGCCCGGTTTTGGACGTACGGGGAAACTTTTTAGTTTTGAACACTATGGGATTGTTCCCGACATCCTGGCCATGGGAAAAGGAATGGGCGGTGGTGTGCCCGTTGGGGCCTTTATGAGTTCGAAAGAAATCATGCAAAGCTTGTCTCATTCTCCAAAACTAGGTCACATTACAACCTTTGGAGGAAATCCACTGATTGCCGCGGCCAGTCTTGCCACTTTAAAAGAGGTGCTTGAAAGTGGGCTAATGGATGAGGTTGATGCAAAAGAGGCCTTATTTAGATCGCTTTTGGTTCATCCAAAAATTAAGAAGGTCCACGGAAGAGGCCTAATGCTTGCTGTGGATTTAGCGGATCCTGATTTCACCCTTCGCGTAGCAAAACGTTGTATGGAAAATGGTCTTATCGTTTTTTGGCAAATGTATCGCAATGAGTACCTTAGGATTTCTCCGCCTTTAACAATCTCGCAAAGTGAGATTAGAAAGGGGTGCAAGATCTTATTGGATGTGCTAGATCACAGAGAGGATACAACCCATTAAAAATCACCTTTTTTCTATTGTGTAAATAAGAAATTAATTTATATATTGCGGCACATTAGAAAACATTAAATATGGCCAAGCAGAAAGTGCAATATGAGTACCCAATGCACTGTCTTTCCGAGATTTTATACGAATACCTTGCTACTGCGGAAGGGCTTTCGGAATGGTTTGCGGACGAAGTAGATGAAAGAGGAGATGATTTTTATTTTAGTTGGGGTGGAGGCCCTGCTGAAAAAGCAACATTGATACGATATAAGCCGGAGGGTTTTGTACGCTTTCGGTGGGAAGAAGACGAGGGGACAAAAAATTATTTCGAAATGACAATTGTTATTGACGAAATCACGGAGGACCTTGCTTTAAACATTACCGATTTTTGCGATGTTGGTGCTGAGGATGAAAACCGTCTGTATTGGGAAAATTTAATCGAAAATTTACAAATTAAACTAGGTGCTGCATAAGCACTAAGCTAGGACTTTGCACAAGAATAGAAAAGCTTGATGAAGGATTAAATTCTTTGTCAAGTTTTTTTTTTATGCCTTTTTCTTTCAACCCCTTTAAAATCCTTATTTTTGCTGGGTTTTATATATGTATTATGACTGAACAGAGGCTTTCATCTACGAACCTTAGCCGGGCTTTTTTATATGGCGATGCCGTAAGCGTTTCTTTTTTTGTACATAAGTCACGCCTGATTTTTGAGGAAGAATGTTATTTTTTCTTAATGGCTTCGATGCGAAAAATGCGCCTAAGCATTCCGCTAAGTTACACCCTTGAGTTCTTTCAAGAACTTTTCACTAGAGAGGTTTTAAACGCTCAAAATCAGGAGGGAATTATTCACCTGATGGTCTATCGGGAAAAAGCCGCAGGACCCTTAGAAAAGGCACCTGTGGGGCTGTGGTATGAGTTCTCACCTTTAGATGACTTGATCTCTGTCAGAGGGCCTTTGAAAATCGATTTAATCAAAGAGATAAATGTCAACACCAATTTACTGAGTTCAATTCGCGTCCATAGTGCAGAAACGATTTACGCGCAGATTTATTCCATTGAGAATGATTTAGATGATGTCATTTTACTAAATCCTAATAAACGTATTGCGCGCACGAGTCTCGGAAATGTGCTCTTATTGAATGGTGATACCATTCGTGTGGCAAAGCAGTCCGAGGGCGCCTTTATTTCGCCCTTAATGGAAGCCTTTGTGACCTTCGTGCATAAAGGGGCGCTCGCCCAAATCGAGCAGGCGGAACTTATTGCCTTTGAAAGTCAGAAAGCAGAGGAAATTTTGATTATATCCGAAGAAAAAGGACTCTTTTCGGTGGGGCAGATACGGTCTAAGGAATTTCCAAATACGCGCTTTACAGAAATGGTTCAAAAGTGGAGTCAATCCCTTCTGTAGCTCCTTTTTTTTACGAAGTGAGAGTATTGCTAGAATTGACAAACCCAACAAACAACTAGAGTAGAAGTCATTTGCCGGGTTTTTTAAGTTAAGCACTGTGCGTCTCAAAATTTTATCCTAAGAGTCACAATGCTTTAATATTGCTATGCAAAGTAAGCCAATATATTCCTTAAAAATTCTTAAGGCATTTGCCAAAAAACTGTTAATCTTTTGCTCCGTTTTAATTCATTGTGATGTCCTCCGGGGAATTGGCCCACAAGAGAAACTCGCCGCCGAGGTTCTGCATCACTTTTTTCCACAAATTGCGGTCGTTTTTAGTCGTGTAGTCCAAATTATAGATATCGACAACCGTCCAGGCTTTTCGTGAGATTTCAGATTCTAACTGTCCGGATAGCCATCCGGAATAGCCAGAGAAAAACTTTATATCGTCCAAATTAAGCTTTTCATCTAGAAGTTGAATCAGAACGCTGCGTGCATCTTCCGTGACGTAGAACTCCTGATTAATAGCAATGCACTGCTCATCCTTTGGCTCGCCTTTTACAATGACAAAGCGTCGGTTGGGATCCACTGGTCCTCCGTCATAAAGCTCAGATTTTAGGTCGTGCAAACTGTCCTCGGTTAGGGCTACGGTATCCTGGCGTTTCTTGTTAAGGATAAGTCCAAAGGCTCCTTCTGAGCTATGGTCTAGAATGAGTACCACGGACCGAGAAAAAACATCGCCACTAAGGTCCGGCGTGGATATTAATATTTTACCTTTGTAGGAATAACTCATAGTCAAATGTAAAAAATATTATGGAAAATCTCTACGATTGGCGTCAGAATTATAGCAAATCTCAACTTTTGGAAGACCAAATTAGTGAAAGCCCGATGGAGCAGTTCAAAACCTGGTTCGAACAGGCGCAGGCCTGTGAGGCGCTAACTGAGCCCAATGCGATGTCTGTGGCGAGCTTGGAAGCCGATGGAAGTCTAAGAACGCGCATGGTGCTTTTGAAAGAGTACTCTAAGGAAGGCTTTGTATTTTACACCAACTACAATAGTCAAAAGGGCCTTGCCCTTGAAGCACATCCTCAGGTAAGCCTTCATTTTTTTTGGCCAGCCTTAGAAAGGCAGATCTCCATTTCGGCGCGGACTGAAAAATTAGCTGAGAATATAAGTGATGGGTATTTTTCTCAAAGACCTAAAGGAAGTCAACTCGGCGCACTTGTTTCAAATCAGAGCAGCGTAATTCCGAGTCGAGACTATTTAGAGGAGCGTTTAACGCAGTTAGAGAAAGAGTACAGTGATCGGGAAGTTGAAAGACCTCTGTATTGGGGTGGGTACTTAGCAAGGCCCTATGAAATTGAATTTTGGCAAGGACGTGAGAACCGACTTCACGACCGAATACGCTACCGGTTTGACGAAAATATGCAGTGGGTGCATGAGAGACTTGCGCCCTAAGACTTTTCAAGTTTCTTTAAATTTCGACATAAAAAAAGAAGCGATCCTTTTTGGAATCGCTTCTTGATTTTATAATCAAAAGGATTATTTTTTCTTCTGACCTGATACGGCTGTCGCTAAGTCAGCACCTGCTTTGAATTTCGCTACTTTTTTCGCTGCGATTTTAATTGGTTTTTTCGTTGCTGGATTGATTCCTTGTCTTGCAGCTCTTTCTGCGACTGAGAATGTTCCGAATCCTACTAGGGATACTTTGCCATCTTTCTTTTTCAATGTTGATTGGACATTGCCCATAAAAGATTCTAATGCTGCTTTCGCAGACACTTTCGTAATTCCGGCATCTTTTGCCATTGCGTCAATTAGTTCAGACTTGTTCATAACGATATTTTGTTTAAAGTTAGTTGTTACTAGAGCAAATATAAAACAATTTTCATATTGTGCAAATTAATTTGATATATTTAACCGAAGTGGTAGTATTAACTTGACTTAGGTTAAAAGTTGATAATTCCGTATTTGTGCTTAAATGCGCGTTAGGCGGTGCTAAAACTATGCCAAACCTCCTAAGTTTCAGGGTTTTCAATGGTTGCATACATTGAAGATATGAATTGCGAATTATTAAATATACCAAGTAATTTCGGGTGATATTTCTGAATACTTGTGATAATCACAAAAAATCACTTTGTTTGGTATGGTGTTGCCAATTTTTTATTTCTGTAGAGTGCTTGTATTCAGGCGCTTATTTTAGAAGTGTTTTTAGAATTAAATTAATAAATTTGCCCCTATGTTAATTGAACTATTTAAATCAAAAATTCACAGGGTTAGAGTGACGGCCTCCGACCTAGATTATATTGGTAGCATTACCATCGATGAAGCCCTCTTGGAGGCTTCGGGTATTTTAGTGGGCGAGCGGGTTTATATTGTGAACGTCAACAAT
The DNA here is from genome assembly GCA_002319955.1 of Flavobacteriales bacterium UBA1694. Lineage (GTDB taxonomy): Bacteria > Bacteroidota > Bacteroidia > Flavobacteriales > Weeksellaceae > Planobacterium_A. The sequence continues at coordinate 40,932 of DCJS01000041.1, read as the reverse complement.
GGCGAGCGCTTTGACACCTACGTTATTAAAGGCAAACGAAATTCCGGTGAAGTATGTCTGAATGGCCCTGCGGCCCGTAAGGTTCAAAAGAATGATATCATTATCATAATAGCCTACGCGCAGATGACCCCGGAGGAAGCAAAAACATTCCAGCCGAAGATCATTTTCCCTAATGAGAAGACCAATTTGTTAACTTAAATACCTGCAGATTGGAACCAAAACAAAAAAATTCTGTTTGGAAGACCCTGTTAACGATCGCTATTTCAGTGGGGGTCGCGGTCTTTTTCCTATGGCTCGCACTTCGTGGCCTTGACTTCCATGCGATACAAGGGTATTTTGCAAAAGCAAATTATCTTTGGGTGGCCTTTGCAGCCGTATTCGGTCTTCTGGCGTATTGGATTCGGGCGATTCGCTGGAACCTCTTGTTAGAGCCAATGGGCTACCAGATCTCAAATTCGAATGCGCTATGGACCATTTCCTTTGGCTATCTCATGAACCTGACGGTACCTCGTAGTGGCGAGCTTGCTCGTTCTACCGCCTTATATGGAGTTGAAAAGGTTCCCGTAGACCAATCCTTCGGAACCATTATACTGGAACGTGTTATCGATCTTCTTTGTATGCTCGTGTTTTTATGCCTTGCGCTTATTTTAAAATACGACGCCATTGTGGCCTTTTTTGACTATGCATTTAATCAACAAGGTAGTGAATCAAGTGGTGGAGGCCTATGGCTTATGCTTGTTGGGCTAATTATGCTCCTGTGCGCCGTGCTCTTCTTCGCACTGCGAAGAAAACTGCAGCAGATTCCATTTTTTAAGAAACTCTACGGGATTGTAGATGGGCTCATTGAGGGTATGACAAGTATTTTTCGACTAAAAAAACCGCTCCTTTTTCTAGGGTATTCCCTTGGGATTTGGATTTGTTACTATTTAGCGGCCTACTTGGTGTGTTTTGCGCTGCCTGAGACGGCAAACTTTTCCCCGGCTGACGGCCTCTTTATTATTGTCATTGGAACTCTGGGTATGATTGTACCGGCAAGTGGCGGTATTGGCGCGTACCATTTCGCAGTGAAATTGGGGATCGGCGCTTTGTTTGTAAGTTCTGGATTCTCATTTGATAAGGGGGCTGAAATTGGACTTGCCTATGCCTTCATTTCCCATACACTTCAGCTCGTTATTATGACTGTAATGGGCTTTGTGTCTATTCCGATTCTTGCCAAAGCACGCACAAAAAGTCCAGCAGTTGCCAGATAAACCTGGTTGTTGCTGGACGTGAAATGAGGGTTTAAAGGGAGCCAAAAGCTCTTTTAAATAAACTTTCAACTTGAGGCTCTCGTCCTCGAAAGGCTTTGTATAAATCCATTGGATCCACGGATCCTCCTGCGGCAAGTAATATTTTATATTTTGAAGCCGTTTGGGCATCAAACAAGCCCTTCTCCTTGAAAAAAGCAAAGGCATCGGCATCGAGAACTTCAGCCCATTTGTAAGAATAATACCCCGAGGCATAACCGCCTTGAAAAATGTGGGAAAAACTTGGGCTAATTGCCGCCGTTACATGGGAGGGGTAAAGGCTTGTGCCTAAAGTGGCTTTCGTTTCAAACGCTTTCACGTCCTCAATGGGACTCGTTATTGAATGGTAGGCCTGATCTAAGAGCCCAAAGCCAACTTGCCTTAAGGTTTGGTACCCTTCCATAAAGCTTTTGCTTTTTGAAAGCTTTTCAATTTTCTCTAAGCTCAGGGGCTCATTTGTGAGGTAATGGTGGGCAAATGATTGTAAAAATTCAGGCTCGTAACAATAGTTTTCTAAAAATTGTGAGGGCAGTTCGACAAAGTCCCATTTAACAGAGGTTCCAGATAAGGTCGGATAGGTTGTGTCTGCAAGCATTCCATGAATCGCGTGTCCAAATTCGTGGAATAAAGTAGTCAGTTCCTGAAAGGTCAAGAGACTTGGGGTGGTGCTCGTTGGTTTCGAAAAATTACAGACCACAGAGACATGGGGACGCTGGTTTTGCCCAGATTTTTTCAACTGGGTTTTAAAGCTGGTCATCCAGGCACCTGAGCGTTTTTCCTTGCGCGGGTGGAAATCCGTATAAAGAATTGCTTTGTGCACGCCATTTTCGGTCACATCATAGACCTGCACATCTGAATGGTAAACAGAGATTTCATTTTGGCGTTCAAATTGGAGTCCAAAGAGCTTAAATGCTAAGTCAAAAACGCTGTCCAAAGCTTTGGCTAAAGGGAAGTACGCGCGAAGCTCCTCCTGGTTAAGTTCGAGTTCTTTTTCACGTCTCTTTTCCGCGTAGTAGGCATGGTCCCACGCTTCCATTACCTCAATGCCATCTCCATGGGCATAGCCTTTTAGAATTTTAATTTCTTGCTCTGCGTACGGAGTCGCTTTGAGTAAAAGTTCGTTTAAAAATTCAGAGACCGCCTCAGGGGTTTTAGCCATGCGCTCTTCTAACACATAGTGCGCGTAAGAAGCATAGTCTAATAGAGCTGCTTTCTTTTCTCTTAATTCACTGAGTTCTTTTATCAGCGTTTGGTTATCATTAGGGCCCTTATCAAAGGATTTCGCCGCGTTTGCTAAATAGAGCTCTTTTCGTAAATCTCTGTTTTTCAAGTAGGTTAGGGCAGGTAAATAGCTTGGGTATTGCAAAGTGATGGTGTAGCCTTCTTCTCCGCGCTGTTTGGCTTCAAGAGCGTATTGCTCAAGGGTACTCTCTGGAATCCCCTCGAGTTCTGAAGCGTCCTTAAGTGTCTTTGAATATGCGTTGGTAGAGGCTAAAACGTTTTCTCCAAACTTTAGGGCTTTTACAGCGAGATCTTTGTTTATTTCTTCAAGGTTTTTTTTATCCTTTTCGCTCAGTAGAGCCCCGCCGCGGACAAAATCTTTATAGGTTTTTTCAAGTAGAGTCGTTTGCTCGGGATCTAAGTCAAGTTGGTTTTTTGCCTCATAGACCTTTTTTATGCGGGTGAAGAGGGCTTGGTTATGGGCTATTTTTGAAGCGAACTCAGTAAGAAGTGGCGAAACCGTCTGCGCAATCTTCTGTAGCTCCTCGGTGGTGTTGGCTGAGTTTAAATTGAATAAAATCGAAGAGATAACCTCTAATTTCTCATTGCTATAACTTAGAGCCTCAATTGTATTTGCGAAGCTAGGCTCTTGAGGATTATTTGCAATTTCGATAATTTCTTTTTCTGAAACCGCTAGCTCAGAGTTAAAGGCGGGCAAGAAATCGGAGTTTTTAATTTGATCGAATGGAGCCGTTTGGTACGGCGTCTTAAATTCGCCAAGTAATGAATTGGGCATAGTATTTATAGAATTTGTTTCAAATTTATGAAATTAAAGACAATTCCTTTGACTCTTCGAAGGGTTGAAACCTAACTAATGGACTTCGATATGGCGCCGTAGAATCCCTATTCAATGAATACAGCTTCTAGAATGACTTTGTTTAAAATTAATTAAATTCACAAGTTCAAACCCAATACAAACGCTATGAAATACACAGAAGGAATGCTTCAAAACGATGCGCTAAAAGATAAAGTGATCATCGTTACCGGAGGCGGCAGTGGTTTAGGAAAGGCAATGAGCCGCTATTTCTTAACCCTCGGGGCAAAGGTTGTAATAACCTCTCGTAATTTAGAAAAATTAAAAGCCACCGCTCTTGAACTAGAGCAGCTCACAGGCGGAACCGTTTTACCACTTCAATGTGATGTGCGTGTTTGGAGTGAAGTCGAGCAAATGCAGAAGGACTCACTGGAGGCTTTTGGTCGCATTGATGTTTTATTGAATAATGCCGCAGGTAACTTTATATCTCCTACAGAGCGTCTCACGCACTCGGCTTTTGATTCTATTTTGGATATCGTTTTAAAAGGGACGAAGAATTGCACCTTAGCCTTAGGAAAGTACTGGATCGATAATAAGATTCCTGGAACGGTTTTAAATATTGTGACGACTTACGCGTGGACGGGATCCTCCTATGTGGTGCCCTCCGCCTGTGCAAAGGCAGGCGTGCTTGCGATGACGCGAAGTTTAGCTGTCGAATGGGCGAAATATAACATCCGATTTAATGCCATTGCACCAGGACCGTTTCCTACGAAAGGCGCTTGGGAACGACTTCTTCCTGGAGACCTTGCGGAAAAATTCGATATGCGTAAGAAAGTTCCGCTTCGTCGCGTGGGGGAGCATCAGGAACTCGCGAATTTGGCAGCCTATTTAGTCTCTGATTATTCAGCCTACATGAATGGAGAAGTTGTAACTCTGGACGGAGGCGAGTGGCTTCAAGGGGCCGGTCAATTCAATATGCTTGAGGAGCTTCCATCCGAAATGTGGGATATGCTTGAAGCGATGGTTAAAGCAAAAAAGAACGGGTAAGTATTTCTCGACTTAGAGATTGGTGAAATTCATCAAAATTCACTTAATTTGTAATGCGATAAATAATATTAAAACTATGATAATTCAACCAAGAACAAGAGGGTTTATTTGTCTGACTGCGCATCCACAAGGTGCCATGGAAACAATGAAAAGTCAGATTGAGTACGTAAAGTCGAAGGGTAAAATTGAAGGAGGACCAAAGAAAGTTCTGGTCATTGGCGCATCGACTGGATTTGGAATTGCCTCTCGAATCACCGCCGCATTTGGGTCTGATGCAGCAACCATCGGCGTGTTCTTTGAAAAACCAGCTAGTGAAGGAAAGTTAGGCACCGCAGGGTGGTATAACACAGCTGCCTTTGAAAAGCAAGCTCAGGAGGCGGGTCTTTATGCGAAAAGTATTAATGGCGATGCCTTTTCAGATGAAATAAAAAATCAAACTATCGCGCTAATTAAAGAGGATCTAGGTCAAGTGGATCTCGTGGTTTATAGCCTGGCCTCGCCAAGACGAACGCACCCAAAGACTGGCGTTGCTTTCGCCTCCACTCTAAAACCTATTGGAGGGCCGTTCTCAAATAAGACGGTTGATTTTCATACGGGGGTGGTTTCTGAAATCACCATTGCACCGGTGGAAGATCAGGCGGATATTGACAATACCGTCGCGGTTATGGGCGGTGAGGATTGGAAATTTTGGATCGAAGATCTAAAAAAAGCGGGCGTCCTTGCCCAGGGTGTAAAGACGGTTGCTTATTCGTATATCGGTCCAGAATTAACTTACCCGATATACCGCAATGGGACGATCGGACAAGCGAAAAATGATCTAGAAGCGAGCGTCACGTATCTTAATGAGCTCCTAAGCGATTTAGGGGGGCATTCCTACGTGTCTGTGAATAAAGCACTCGTGACGCAGTCCAGCTCTGCAATTCCTGTGGTGCCACTTTATATTTCATTACTATTCAAAGCAATGAAGGCAAAAGGGGTTCATGAGGGAACTATAGAGCAGATTCAAAGACTCTTCGCCGAACGGCTCTATACCGCAGATGGGCAGGTTCCACTAGATTCTCAAGGCCGAATTCGAATCGACGATTTAGAAATGGCTGAAGATATTCAACAGGAAGTTGCAAAGCTTTGGGCTGAGGTGAGCACCGAGAACCTCAGTGAGCTCAGTGATATTGAAGGCTACCGGTCGGATTTCTTCAACTTGTTTGGATTCCAAGTCCCCGGAGTTGATTACGAAAAAGACACTCAGGAAAATGTGCAAATACCAAGCATCTCTGAGGCTTAAAAATAGAACTTTAACTTCTCCATCTTGGAGAAGTTTTTAATTAAACACCCCGATGATGCGGTATCGTTTTCTGCTTCTAGCCTTTTTGATAGTCCATTTTTGTGTGGCTCAGACTATCGATGTAATGACCTATAATATCCGCCTTTCTTTAGAGTCGGATCAAAGTAACGCTTGGAGTCACCGTGCAGAGGAGCTCACGGA
>DCJS01000041.1:0-35021 GCA_002319955.1 Flavobacteriales bacterium UBA1694 | reverse complement strand
GTACTTAAGTAAAAGCCTACCGAACTACCAGTATGTGGGCGTGGGGCGTGACGATGGGGCTAATAAAGGCGAGTATTCTGCGGTATTTTATGATGCTGAAAAATTGACGCTCCTTAAAGGCGGCACATTTTGGCTTTCTCCAACCCCCTCGATTCCTTCGAAAGGGTGGGATGCGGCCTATCCTCGAATTTGCTCCTATGGATTGTTTAAATCAAAGGTCCACGGAAAAAGATTTTGGATGTTTAATAGTCACTTTGATCATATAGGAAACGTGGCTCGCGAAGAATCAGCAAAACTTCTTCTTAAAGAAATACAAAGATTAAATACCAAAAATCATCCTGTTATACTCACAGGGGACTTTAATCTAAAGCCTGATTCGATCCCAATCGCGCTGCTCTCCAGGAATTTGAAAGACGCTTTCACACACTCTGAAAAAAAGCCCTACGGCCCAACAGGAACTTTCACAGGCTTTGATACTCAGAGTCCGGCTAAGGACCGGATTGATTATATCTTTAGTAAAGATCTGCGAATTCTTTCTTACCGAGCGGTGGAAGACCGCCGCGAGAATTTACTTTATCCCTCCGATCACTTCCCCGTAATCAGTACTTTAAGTTTCAAGTAAAAAATGCAGCTATAAATAAAACAAGCGCTCGAGCCATGGCTCGAGCGCTTGTTTTATTAAGGCGTAAAATCTTATTGGTCCGTGGGTCTAAAGATAAGCCCGCTTTCTTCAAAATAATCTAAAGTGATGCGCTGCCCATCCCCAATGGTTCCGGCAAGTAGTTCTTTTGAAAGTCGGTTTAGGACCTCTTGTTGGATCACGCGTTTTAAAGGTCGAGCCCCAAAAGCGGGATCATACCCTTTGTTCATGATGTAGTCCACCGCATCCTCTGTAGCGGTAAGCAGAATTCCACGGCGCTCCAAGAGTTGGTTAAGTCCTCGGAGTTGGTACTGAACGATTCTTCCAATTTCTTTCTTATTTAAAGGTTGGAAAAGAACAATTTCATCGATTCGGTTTAAAAACTCAGGTCTTAAGGTCTGCTTCAAAAGACTAAAAACCTCGTCTTTTGTTTGCTCAAGCATGGCGTCATGGTTTTGCTCCGTAAGGCTAGAGAAATTCTCTTGAATGAGCGGAGAACCTAAATTCGAGGTCATGATAATTAGCGTGTTTTTAAAATTGACCACGCGGCCTTTGTTGTCTGTTAATCGCCCATCGTCCAGTACCTGCAGAAGGGTATTGAAAACGTCGGGATGGGCTTTTTCGATTTCATCTAAGAGCACCACGGAGTAGGGTCTACGACGAACCGCCTCAGTAAGTTGTCCCCCTTCATCGTAACCCACATAGCCCGGAGGCGCACCCACAAGGCGTGACACAGAATGGCGTTCTTGGTATTCACTCATATCAATTCGTGTGAGGTTGGCCTCATCATCAAATAGAAATTCTGCAAGGGCCTTAGCTAACTCGGTTTTTCCAACTCCTGTTGAACCTAAAAATAGGAAACTCCCAATGGGTCTTTTTTCGTCGTTAAGTCCAGCACGGTTGCGTCGAATGGCATTGGCTACGGCCTCGATGGCCTCATGCTGTCCAACGACTCTCGTGTGTAATTCATCCTCAAGATGAAGCAGTTTCTCTCTTTCGCTTTGCAAAAGTTTGGTGACCGGAATCCCAGTCCATTTGGAGATAACCTCAGAAATGTTTTCAGCGGTGACCTCCTCTTTAATGAGTTCGTTTTGGTGGTTTTGCATTTCAAGCTCTAAAGTCTTTAGGGCCTCCTCTTTGTCTCTAAGGGTACCGTATTGAATTTCGGCCACTTTTCCATAATCCCCGATACGCGCGGCGCGTTCAGCTTCTAGTTTTAGGGCTTCTATTTCTTTTTTTATTCCGGTTAAATCCTCTGATTTTTGCTTTTCTGCAAGCCATTTTGCGTTGATTTCATTGCGCTCGTCAGAGAGTTTTGCGATGTCCTCTTTTAAATGTTGAATTTGAATTTCGGTGCCTTCACGGCTAATAGCCGCCAGCTCGATTTCCATCTGCATCAATTTGCGGTCTAGAACATCCAATGTTTCTGGCTTTGAGTTAATCTCCATTCGGAGTTTGGCAGAAGCCTCGTCGATTAAATCGATGGCTTTGTCTGGTAAAAAACGATCCGAAATATAGCGTTGGGATTGTTCTACAGCGGCAATTATGGCCTCATCTTTAATTCGAACTTTATGATGCGCTTCGTATTTATCTTTTATACCCCGTAAAATTGAAATGGCCGATTCTATATCAGGCTCCTGCACTAATACTTTTTGAAAGCGTCGCTCCAGGGCTTTATCTTTTTCAAAGTGTTTTTGGTATTCATTTAAAGTGGTGGCCCCAACGGCTCTAAGTTCTCCTCGAGCCAGTGCCGGTTTAAGGATGTTTGCGGCATCCATGGCCCCTTCGCCTCCGCCTGCACCAACCAGGGTATGAATCTCATCAATGAATAATATGATTTGCCCATCGGACTTGATTACTTCATTGATAACATTTTTTAAGCGTTCTTCAAACTCACCTTTATATTTTGCACCGGCAATCAGGGCGCCCATATCGAGTGAGAATAGGATTTTGTCTACCAGGTTTTCTGGAACATCGCCGTTGATAATACGGTGGGCAATCCCTTCTGCAATGGCCGTTTTGCCCACACCAGGTTCTCCAATTAGTATAGGGTTGTTTTTTGTTCTTCGTGACAGAATCTGTAGAACACGTCGTATTTCTTCATCGCGTCCAATGACCGGATCAAGTTTTCCTTCACTTGCAAGAACGTTTAAGTTTTTCGCGTATTTGCTTAGGCTCTGGTAGGAGTCTTCAGCGCTTGCGGAGCTTGCCGTTGTCCCCTTGCGAAGTTCTTTTATGGCCCCTTCCAGAAGGGATTTACGAACGCCCATGTCTTTTAGGAGCGTTGAAACGCTGGAGCTGACCTCGAGTAGAGCAAGCCAAAGGTGTTCGAGAGTGGCAAATTCATCACCCATTTTTTTCGCGGTACTGGCCGCGGCCATTAGTACTTGTGTACTTGTATTTGAAAGGTACTGGCTGCCTCCCTCCACCTTTGGAATGGACTGCAGACTCTCCCTATTGCGCTGCTCAAGCAACGCTAATTCGACTTCTGATTTTTTCATAAGGAAGAGCGAGATCGAATCTTCGATCTTAAGAATTCCCTCGAGTATATGCTGAGGTTCTATACTTTGGTGACCAAATTCCATGGCGATCTGCTGCGCCTTTTGAATGGCCTCCTGAGATTTTACAGTAAATTGATTTAAATTCATTTGATTTTGGTGTTGGTTACACAGAGTCCATCAAAAAACGTTCAAAATCATACAAATGGTCATTTTTGCCGATATTTTGTAGTAATTCAAAATCTTATGGGACATTTTTTCCGAAAAAATGCCCTCGTAGGCGTGAGTTGCCGGGGAGTCGGAGCCTGCAATTCGGGGTGAGAGTTATTGAGCGTCCATACAGGAAGCACTACAGCCTTATTTATTTGCCGACTCGCTTAAGAGTGCATAAGGCGGGGGACGTAGGGCTTTCGAAGGAGGCTTTAAGAGCTTGGAATTTAAGGGATTGCTGAGGGGGAAGTGGAATAGGTTTTTTTTTTATATTTGTTTAGTTCTCAAAAGGAACTGAATTTAACGACTATGCACCATTTTCATTCATTAAAAGTGACGCGTGTTTCAAGACAAGCGAACGATTGTATTCATATCTCCCTTGAAGTACCAGAGGCTTTAGCGCCCCTGTACCGCTTTAAGCAAGGCCAGTACGTAACACTTCGACTGCAAAGCGGTGGAGAAGACCTTCGACGTTCTTATTCACTTGTAAACGCTCCCTCTGAGCGGAACCCTGAGCTTGAAGTTTTAATCAAACATATTGATCAAGGCCGCGTGTCAGGGTATTTAAATACGGAGCTAAAGGCAGGCGATTTTGTTGAGGTAATGCCTCCACTTGGGCATTTTTATACCAATTACCATCCTAGCAACCAAAAGTACTATATCGGAATCGCAGCCGGAAGTGGAATCTCTCCGGTTCTTTCAAATCTTAAGGAAGCCCTTTACCAAGAGCCTAAGTCAAAAGCATTTTTGTTTTTTAGCAACAGAAGCTATGCGGATATTTTATTTCAAAAAGAATTAGACCTTCTAGAATCGCAATTTGAGAACCGCCTAAAAGTAGTTTACCTGCTTTCTAGAGATACGCATCAGGAGGGAAGTCTTTTTGAAGGTAGAATTACAAATGAAAAACTTGGTGCTTTACTTGATAAGTACAGCGAAATTCCCGTGGAGCAGAGTACGTATTTCCTTTGCGGCCCGAGTGAAATGATTAAAGATTTATCCGGATTTTTGAAATTGGAAAAGAAAGTGCCTTCCCTTCAGGTGCTCTACGAATACTATTCGGCGCCCGATGAAGAAGGAGGCTCTGAAATGAGCGACGAGTTTAAAGCCATCGCAAATATAGAGAGTATGGTGACTCTTATTATTGACGATGATGAGTATTCATTTCACCTTAATTCAAAGAAAAACAGTATCTTAGACCAAGCACTTTCAGAGCAATTACCCGTTCCTTTTGCCTGCAAAGGAGGCGTGTGCTGCACCTGTAAAGCCATGGTGTTAGAGGGAGAAGTGTTTATGGAGAAAAATTTTGCCCTAACAGAGCAAGAAGTCGCAAGCGGATTTGTTTTGACCTGCCAAGCCCATCCGGTGACTAATGTGGTAATGTTAAATTACGATGTTTAAAAAAGAAAGAGTCTAATTTAAAAGAGGAGTCAAATCATGAGTGAATGGAAATTTGCATCCCTTATCGAAGTGGATAAAGAGTACAAAGTCGATGGTTTAAATATTTGGAACCATTATTGGCACTGCACCGACCGAAAAATTGAAGTTTGGGATCCAACCAACGGCCAGGCTTACTATTTTAATGAATATGAAATTAGAGCCGACTATACGAGCGTTACTTTTGTGGTGGGTGAGTTTGTCGACGGATCCCTTGGGCTTTATGTTAAAGACCAATGGCGCATTGACTAATAAAAAAATCAAGAAATGAATTTAGAAAAGTTTGTGCAGTACGTACAGCAAGAAAATAAAGTCGAACCAAAAGATGTCATGCCAGAGGATTACCGAAAACTCCTGGTAAGGCAAATTTCGCAGCACGCCCACTCTGAAGTGGTGGGGATGCTCCCAGAGGCGAACTGGATTTCTAGGGCTCCGAGCTTAAGACGTAAAATGGCCTTATTGGCCAAGATTCAAGATGAAGCGGGGCATGGACTCTATCTTTATGCGGCTAGCGAAACGTTGAATGACGGCACCATAGGGGCCGACCGCGACTCCACCTACGGCGCGATGCTAAGTGGAAAAGCAAAGTACTCAAGTATTTTCAATTATCCAACGCTAAGTTGGGCGGATATCGGTGCCATTGGCTGGCTTGTGGACGGCGCAGCCATCATGAATCAAGTGATGCTTATGGGGAATTCCTACGGACCCTACGCCAGAGCGATGGTGCGGATTTGTAAGGAAGAATCCTTTCATCAGCGCCAGGGCTATGAAATTCTTATGACCTTATGCCGTGGAACAAAGGAGCAGAAGCAAATGGCGCAAGAGGCGCTTAACCGCTTTTGGTGGCCGGCACTCATGATGTTTGGTCCAAGCGATAAGGACTCTACCAATTCACAAAAATCGATGAACTACCGCGTGAAACGCGAGAGTAACGATGATTTAAGACAACGTTTTATTGATGTTACCGTGCCGCAAGCGGAATTTCTAGGACTGGTGATTCCGGATGAGAATTTAGTTTTAGATAAAGAGACCGGCCATTACAGTTTTTCAGAACTGCCATGGGATGAGTTTTCAGAAGTGTTAAAGGGCAATGGGCCGTGCAATAAAAAAAGGCTTCAAACCAAGAATGACGCTTGGGCTGAAAACCAGTGGCTAAGAGAAGCAGCGAGTGAATTTTCAAAGAAATCCACCAACGAAGTAAAATCAAAATAAGGAACTATGAGTCAATTCGATATATGGGAAGTGTTTATTCAAACCAAACCAGGCCTTTCGCATAAACATGCCGGTACAGTTCAAGCGGTAAGCGTTGAAATGGCGTTGCAGAATGCAAGAGACGTTTACACCAGAAGAAAAGAAGGTACCTCTATATGGGTGGTGCCAAGTGCGCAAATTTTCACCAGTGAAGGCATTGATAAGGAGGCTTTTTTCGATCCTGCCGACGATAAATTATACCGCCATCCAACTTTTTATCAAATACCGAATGACGTTAAAAACATGTAATTGCGTTGCAAGGGCATGCAAAATTTAAGAAATGAAAAACTATCTATTAAAGCTGGCAGACGACACCCTTCTTATGGGCCAGCGCCTAGGTGAATGGTGTGGGAAGGGGCCTTACCTCGAGGAGGATATTGCGCTAACTAATACGGCGCTTGATTACTTAGGGCAAAGCAATCTGCTTTTCACCTACGCTGCGAGTTTGGAATCGGATGGGAAAACACCCGATGATTTGGCCTTTTTACGCTACGAACCCGAGTACCTCAATGCACAGTTGGTTGAACTCCCAAATGGCGATTATGCCCAAACCCTACTAAAAGTCTATTTCTTCTCTGTCTATCAAAAGATGCTTTATACAGAAATGCTTTCAAGCGAGGATGAAACTCTGGCCGGTTTGGCGGAAAAGTCACTAAAGGAAGTTCGCTACCATTACAGCCACGCGATGATGTGGTTAACTATCCTTCAAAACGGCACCCTTGAAAGCAAGCAAAGACTTGCTAAGGCCTTAGACTTCTTATGGGAGTATACCGGCGGACTCTTTGATGAGGTTAAAGGTGAAGATCTGCTCGTCGGATTGAATTTAGCTCCCGACCCTAAGGTATTAAAACTAAATTGGGACACGCAAATTGCAGCCGACTTTAAGGCCTTAGGTTTAGAGGTTCCAAGCGACACATTTATGCAGAAAGGAAGCCGCAAAGGCGAGCATACAGAGTATTTTGGCTTTATTTTGTGCGAACTCCAATACATGCAAAGAGCGTATCCTGGCTGTGAATGGTAAATCCAGGACTATAGACTGAATTATGGAACAAGCGACAAAACATATCACGCAGTTACTAGAAGAGATTCCAGATCCGGAGATCCCGGTTATTAGTATAATCGATTTAGGAATCGTTCGTCGCGTCTCGATGCGCTCCGAAACGGAGGTGGAAATTGACATTACCCCGACCTATTCAGCCTGTCCTGCCTTATTTACAATCAAAGAAGATATTGAATCCCTTATGGCACACCATGGCATTAAGGCAGAGGTAAAAAACGTAATTTCGCCTGCCTGGACGACCGACTGGATTAGCGATGTCGGAAGAGAAAAACTCTTAGCCTATGGAATTCTTCCTCCCGAGAAAGGCGCTGATTTGAATCATCTGAATTCAAGTAAGCCCTGCCCTCGCTGTGGATCAATAAACACCAAAGAATTAAGCCGATTTGGATCGACTCTCTGTAAGGCGACCTACCAATGCAGTGATTGCAAAGAACCATTTGATTATTTTAAATGCCATTAACTTGGCGCGGGGAGAGTTGCTTGCCACACCCCAGAACAGACCTCAAATTCACTACGTATGACATTTTCACAAATCAGAACTGAATCCCATTATGAAGGCAAACTTTTACTAATTGTACTTGATCAGGCTGAAAGTTATAATAGCCTCACCATGCAGATGCTTGCCGAAATAAAGCACGCCATTCAAGAGGCGGGCAAAGACCAGACGTTGCGGTGCATCGCTATTAAGGGCGAAGGAAAGGCTTTTTGCGCCGGACAGAATTTGAATGAGGCCCTTAGTTTTGGCGACATTAAAGAGGAGCGAAGTGTGCAGCGCTTTATTATTGAGTCGTATAACCCGCTAGTTCGCGAAATTGTGCTTAGCAAAAAACCGATTGTGGCACTGGTCAATGGCCCGGCCGCTGGAGCTGGGGCAAGCTTATCAATGGTCTGTGATTTTTCACTTTCTAGCTCGGACGCCTACTTCACCTTTGCTTTTGTGAAAATTGGACTGATTCCCGATACGGCGGCCACCTATTTTTTACCTAAATTGGTTGGGCGCCAGATGGCAAATTACCTGGCCTTTACCGGAAAGAAAGTGCTACCCGAGGAAGCGAAAACGATGGGACTTACTCAGGAGGTATTCCCCCAAGAGTCGTTTGATCAAAACTGTATGGAGGTTTTAGAAGCGCTTTGCAATTTGCCGACCAAGGCCATTGGTCTTACCAAGAAAGCCTTCAATGAATCCTATGAAAATAAATTAAAAGAACAGCTTGATCTCGAGGGAATTTTGCAGCAGACGGCCGCAGAATCTGCAGATTTTAGCGAAGGAGTAAATGCTTTTATCAATAAACGAGCCCCAGAGTTTAAAGGGAATTAAGTAAACGGTATGAGCAGATTTCAAAAAGTGGGTGTAATTGGCGCTGGAGCCATGGGAATTGGCATCGTTCAAGTGGCTCTAATGGCTGGGTGCGAGGTCGTTTTATTCGATGCGAATCAAAGCCAAATTGAAAAATCAATAGAGGGCCTATTCAAGCAGTTTAGTCGTTTAGTTGAAAAAGGTCGCCTAAATGAGCAGCAAAAGTCTACTTTCCAAGCCAGGCTCTCACAGGCCGAGCAGCTCGCCGCCTTTAAAGACTGCGACTTAGTAATCGAGGCCATTGTCGAGAACCGTCAAATTAAAAAGGACCTGTTTCAGGCCTTGGAACCTCAGGTATCTGCTAGCTGCGTTATCGCAAGCAATACCTCGTCGATTTCAATTACATCCTTAGGTGCAGATCTGGATCATCCAGAGCGCTTTATTGGGATTCATTTTTTTAATCCCGCACCCTTAATGCCCCTGGTTGAGGTTATCCCAAGTCTGCTTACACAGAATGGGCTTGCCCTTGAAATTGTAAGCGCTATGCGCACTTGGGGCAAGCAGCCCGTTTTAGCCAAAGACCTTCCTGGATTTATTGTGAATCGCATTGCCAGACCGTTTTACGGAGAGGCATTACGCCTTGTCGAAGAAAATTTGGCAAGCCCTGAGCAGATCGATTTTGTAATGAAGTCTCAGGGTGGATTTAAAATGGGGCCATTCGAGCTTATGGATTTAATTGGGATCGATGTCAATTTTGCAGTGACTCAAAGTGTCTACCAAGATTTTTTCTACGACCCTAAATACAAACCATCACTTCTGCAGCAGCGCATGAGTGAGGCCAAGCTCCATGGCCGCAAAACAGGCCGCGGGTTTTACGCCTATCCTCCAAAGGCAGAATCCTATCCTATTGAGGTTGAAAAAGCCAAGGCGGATCAGATATTCATGCGCATTCTTTCCATGCTAGTCAACGAAGCGCTTGAGGCAAAGCGTTTAGGAATTGCAAGCGATGCAGACCTAGAGATGGCAATGCTAAAAGGGGTGAACTACCCCAAGGGTCTATTAGCCTGGGGGAAAGAAATTGGGTATGAAAAGATTCTTCAGACGCTTAATGACTTAACCCTTC
This sequence comes from Flavobacteriales bacterium UBA1694, assembly GCA_002319955.1. Lineage (GTDB taxonomy): Bacteria > Bacteroidota > Bacteroidia > Flavobacteriales > Weeksellaceae > Planobacterium_A. The sequence continues at coordinate 25,508 of DCJS01000041.1, read as the reverse complement.
GCTACCAAGAAGAGCGTTACCGCGCAAGCCCACTTTTGAAAGATTTAGCAAGCCCAACTTTTAACTAGCCTTTTTTACTATGCCGACCCCTTTAGAAACTGCCACCTTTATGCTCTCTCAAGATTACTTTTCTCAATGGATGGGCATAAAGCTTATTGAAGTGAGTCCTAAGTATTGTCTTATTGAGATGCCGATTCGCCAAGAAATGATAAACGGGCTTAAAACGGTGCACGGAGGAATTACTTTTGCGCTAGCCGATAGTGCCTTGGCCTTTTCGTCAAACAATCTGAATGAAGCCTCTGTGGCGTTAAGTTGTACTATAAACTTCACACGCGCCGTTAAATTAGGCGATGTGTTGCGCGCTGAAAGTCGATTGGTGGCCGACACAAGAAAAACCGGTGTGTACGATATTGAAGTTCATAACCAAAACCACGTTCTTGTGGCAAGTTTCCGTGGTACCGTTTATAAAATTGAAAAGAAAGTCTCTGAATTATAACAAAGAAGAAAATGAAATTAAAGAATTATATCGCTGGAAATTGGATTGAGGGAGACGCAGATGGAATCGAACTACGATCTGCGGTGGATGGTCAATTCATTGCACTTTCTGACACCCAGGGTCTTGATTTTGAAAAGGCGCTAGACTACGCTCGAAGCACGGGGTACCAAGGCTTGTCTCAATTAAGCTTTTATGAGCGGGGTGAGATGCTGAAAAAATTGGCGGTTTATTTACTTGATCGCAAGAAAAAATATTACGACTTGTCCTATAAAACTGGGGCCACCCATGTGGATTCTTGGGTCGATATCGAAGGCGGTATTGGAACTTTTTTCACCTATTCAGGGCTTGCCAAGCGGATGCTTCCAAACACGCCCTTTTGGGTGGACGGAGAGGTTCAAAAAACCTCGGCGGGTGGAACGCATCTAGGAACTCATATTTTAACGCCCAGTGAGGGGGTTTCAGTCCAAATAAACGCGTACAATTTCCCGGTCTGGGGCATGCTTGAAAAATTATCAACCTCATTATTGGCTGGCGTGCCGAGTGTCGTAAAACCAGCAACTCCGGGTTGCTATCTTACGCATGCTGTATTTTCCGATATGATTGAAAGTGGGGTGCTGCCAAAGGGTGCCATACAGCTGATTTGTGGTGAACCGGGTGAGCTTCTAAATTACGTTCATGAGGGCGACAGCGTGCTGTTTACGGGCTCTGCCTCAACGGGGAAGTTTCTAAAATCCTTACCTTCCATTTCTCAGCAGGCTGTACGCTTCAATATGGAGGCGGATAGTTTGAATTGTTCCATTCTCGGACCTGAGGCCGTTGTAGGAACGCCTGAATTTGATTTGTTCATTAAGGAAGTTCAAAGAGAAATGACCTCGAAAGCCGGACAAAAATGTACTGCTGTTCGACGTATTTTAGTGCCAGAGGAGCGCCTCGAAGAGGTGTCTAAGGCTTTAATTCGCTCGCTTGATTCCTTGTCAATAGGAAATCCACTTAACCGAGAAACCAGAATGGGCGCTCTTGTGGGCAAAGAGCAACAGCTTGAAGTTGAGGCTAAAGTCGCGGCGCTGAAAGAAAAAACGGCGCTTATTTACGATGGGAATCACCAGCTTTTGGATGCGAACTATGAATCGGGCGCGTTTATGACGCCAAAACTATTTTTAAATACGGAGCCATTAACCAATACAGCGTCTCACGAAATTGAAGCTTTTGGTCCAGTGGCGACCCTGATGCCTTACAAAGATTTAGATCAGGCGGTTAAACTCGCAAAAATGGGGAAAGGAAGCCTTGTGGGCTCCGTTGTCTCCAACGATGAACAATTTGTTAGTTCGGTAGCTTGGAAAATGGCCTCTTCCCATGGGCGAATCTATGTGCTCAACCGAGACAATGCGAAAGAATCAACCGGTCATGGATCGCCCCTGCCTACCTTAAACCATGGCGGCCCTGGTCGCGCGGGTGGTGGAGAAGAGCTTGGCGGTTTAAACGGGCTGCATTTCTTTTTGCAAAAAACGGCTATTCAGGGATCCCCCGATATGCTTCGAGCCATTACGAAAATTCATACCCAAGGCGCGAAACGCCATATGAGCCCTGTGCATCCATTCCAAAAGCATTTCGAAGAAGTTGAAATCGGCGACTCCCTAGAGACGGCCGGTCGAACTGTTACAGAGGCCGATATTGTGAACTTCGCGAACGTCTCGTGGGATCATTTTTACGCCCATACGGATAAAACCAGTTTAAGTGGAACAATTTTCGATCAGCCCGTGGCTCATGGGTATTTCATTCTTTCTGCCGCGGCAGGACTCTTTGTATCTGGAAAGAAAGGCCCTGTCATTGCAAATTACGGTCTAGAAAATGCAAGCTTTTTCAAACCGGTCTATGCAGGAGACACGATTGTGGTTTACCTGACGGCAAAGGAGAAAATTAACCGAGGTGTGAAAGGCAGAAATGTGCCCTCAGGCGTCGTGAAATGGCTCGTTGAGGTCGTAAATCAACGCGAAGAAGTGGTCTGCGTGGCAACCATTCTGACGCTGGTAGCCAAACAATCCCCTTTTGTTAAACTTGATCGCGAGAAGATTCAGATGCAGATTCAGAGTCTTACGCAGACTCAAAAGCCGCAATTTGGCCTTATGACAGCGCAAAATATGCTTGAGCATTTGGAAGAGTTTCTCCAAATGAGCACTGGAGAGATTCCCGTCGCCTCGAGCACGAAGACCCAAGAGGAACTTGACGATTTGAAAGATTGGCTCTACGGGTTTAGTCCTATAAGTAAAGGACTTAAATACAAAGGTCTTGAGCAGGACCATGCAGCGCCGCTTAAGCATAAGAATTTAGAGCAGGCCAAAGACCAGTTTATGGAGGCCTTAACCAAATTCCAGATTTATTTTAAAGAAAATCCAATGGAGCAGCATCCGCATCCCTTATTTAGTCTATTAAACAAGGAAATGTGGGAACTCTACCACCAAAAACATTTTACCCACCATTTTGAGCAGTTTGGACTTCTTGAGGAAAATCGCAGTCTATAGTCTCATTTTGAGAAATAAATTATATCTTTAGAATTAAATCACTTTTATGGCTTTTACTTTCTCCTACAAAACGTATTTAGTAAGTTTTCTTCTTTGTTTTTGTTTTTTAAATGCGCAAAACCCCGCACTTAAAACGAAGTTTGTCTATGTGGATGGGCAAAATCTCTACACCCCTGAGCATGAAAAATTCTTTATTCAGGGAACCAATGTTGGAAATTGGCTGAATCCAGAAGGTTATATGTTTTTCTTTGACTCCGTTTCTTCATACCGATTGATTGACCAGGCGTTTAGTGAAATGGTAGGCCCGGAGTTTACAAAAGCCTTTTGGCGGGAGTTTAAAGAAAATTACATTACAGAAGACGACATTAAGTATATCAAATCTACAGGCATGAACACCGTAAGGGTGCCCTTTCATTACAAGCAGTTTACCGATGAAGATTTTATGGGCCTCACTGGAAAGCAGGACGGCTTTGAAATTCTAGATAAGGTGATCAAATGGTGTAAGAAATATGATTTGTATGTTATTTTAGACATGCACGTGGCCCCAGGGGGCCAAACTGGAGATAATATAGACGACAGTTACGGATACCCATGGTTATTCACTCAGAAGGCATACCAAGATCAGTTTGTATCTATTTGGAAGAATATTGCTGCGCATTATAAAAATGAACCAAGTGTTTTAGGCTACGATTTATTAAATGAGCCCATCGCCCATTACTTCGAAAAAGATTACGCCGTGCTGAATCCAGCCCTAGAGCCGCTCTATAAAAGAGCCGCGGCAGAAATCAGAAAAGTGGATAAAAACCACATTCTTATTTTTGGTGGGGCCCAGTGGAACGGTAATTTTGAAGTGTTTAAAGACTGGACCTTTGATAAAAACCTAATGTATACGCCGCACCGTTATTGGAGTGGAACAGATAAAAAGGCTATTCAGGACTTCATTGACTTTAAGGAGAAGGTGAATCTCCCTATGTTTATGGGGGAAACTGGTGAAAACACCGATGAGTGGGTTGAGAAATTTCGAATTACACTTGAAGAGAATAATATCGGCTGGACCTTCTGGCCTTACAAGAAGATGGTGCCTAAGGCGGGAATGGTTCACATCCCAAAACCAAAAGATTGGGATCTAATCATCGAGTATACTAAAAAGGACCGAAGCTCCTTTGAGAAGATTCGCGAGGCAAGACCCGATCAAGAAAAAGTTCGCGCAGCCCTTACGGAACTTCTAGAAAATATGAAATTCAAGAATAACGTCATAAACAAAGGGTATATCAAAGCCCTTGGAATGAAACCTTAAAATTAAGTAAATGAGCGATATAGGAAGTGTGAAAGTGGAAGTAAAGGACTCTATAGGAGTGATCACTTTTGCAACCCCAAAAAGCAATGCATTGCCCGGCGAGATCCTTCAGGATTTAGCTGATCAGATCCTAAAGATCTCCAAAGATAAACAGGTTGCTGCCCTACTTATTCAGTCGGCGGGGGAAAAAGCGTTTTGCGGAGGAGCGAGTTTTGAGGATCTCTTAGCCGTCGAAGACTTAGAGAGTTCTAAAGCATTTTTTCAAGGGTTTGCCAAGGTTCTTAATGCCATGCGCACGTGTGGAAAAATTGTGGTGGTGCGCGTACAAGGTAAAACAACCGGTGGCGGGGTAGGACTTGCCTGCGGGGCAGACTACTGCGTGGCTACAAAGGGGGCAAGCCTCGCGTTAACTGAACTTAATTTAGGAATAGGGCCATTTGTTATTGGCCCCTATGTCGAGCGAAAAATTGGAAAATCTGAATTTACGGCCATGGCTATTGACGCAGAGTTCAGAGATGCGCAATGGGGACTTGAACAGGGAATTTACCATAAACTCTTTGATACCATAGAGCAAATGGATGCCCATTTGAACACGTTTTTGCAGACCCTTGGAAGCCGAAGTAAGGAGGCCCTGGCACTTATTAAAAAAGTGTCCTGGGAAAACACAGAGCATTTTTCGGATCTAATGCCTGAGCGTGTGCATATGAGCGCCTCTTTAATTTTAGAGCCAACTGCTAAAGAAAACATTCACGCCATAAAATTGCGTTTAAGAAACTAAGAGTTTAATTCTAACTATCAGATATTACGAAGTAGACGAAGCTAAGATTTGTTAATTTACTAGCAATAAAGTATTAGATTGGAACGGTTTTAGCAGTAGATGTAAAATGGCTGTCGCAGCGCGAAGCGTGCGACCTTAAAGGCCATTAACCTTATTAAGTTAATCAAAGGGAATGAAGAAGTTCTGGATTTTACTACCAGTTTTACTCTTATCTTGCACTAAAGATCCAAAGATTGAAGCCACCGTAGACTCATTAGAAGAAGACTCCACTTTCAAAGTGGATTATGCTGATTCTACGCGCATAGATCAGCGGCTGCCTGATTCTATTGTGAATCAGTCGCAAGACGTGCAAAGGGTTCTTGAAACAGGCATTATGCGTGAAGAATCCGCGACGCAAATCGTACGCTACGCCGAGGCAAAGATGCTTCCTTTTACAATCGGTGATGAGATAAAGACTAACGAGCAGAACTTTATTTTAAAACTTGCCCAGACCCCAAAGGGACCTTTAAAAATTCTAATTGAAACGAAAGATCCGCAAATGAATATCCGCGTGAATCAAGTGCGCTATCCAGACGGAACTCTAGATGGACCTTTTGGGCGAAGCGTCGAACTAGATGTTCCAGTTTCAGGTGAGGTGTGGCTTATTCTTCGCAAAAGTAACATGGCCTCGAGCTCGCCTGTGGGCAAGTTTACCGTTACTTTGGAATAATCCCTGTGGGATTTTTTCCCTAGCCTTGTAACGTGAGGGCAGATTTTTTGCTTTGGTCTTTTATTTTGCCTTAATTTTGTTAGATAATTTAACCCCTTTTAATTATGAAAAATTCTATTATATCAGCTCTAGTGGTAAGCGCCACTTTATTAAGTTGTTCCACGGTATCTTCCGTACTTCAAAATACGCTTCCTTCTAATGCCTCATTTACAGTATCGAGAGATTCTCCTACGGGGACACAGCTTTCAGCAGTGGGCGCAGGCACCAGTTTAAACCAAATAATGGGGGTGAGCCAGAATGTGAAAGACATCCGCGCGAATACCGCCAACGTATCCGTGGTATCTGGTGACCAGGGAATGGGGGTCTTTAAGTCCGTGACTGTGTATTTGATTTCTGGGAATAAGGAAGTACTTGTCGCTTCAAGAGACCAAATTTCAGATAATATTGGAACCACCTTGTCTCTTGATCTAGCAAACCGCAATTTGGATGAAATTATGCAGTCTGGGGGAACGATTCAACAGCGAATCGTTTATGTTTTGAAAGATAAGCCAACAAGCGATCTTAATATGAAAAGTTCAATAACCTTTAGCAGCGTCCCGGCAACGAAATAAACTAATTCAAAGTGAATTCTAAAATAGCTCTCAAGTTTCTGAGGGCTATTTTACTTTTTAGGTCTTGAGCGTTATTGTTTCGTTTTAGAATCCATCACTATAGTGACGGGGCCATCGTTCAGAAGGGAAACTTTCATGTCGGCCCCAAACTCGCCACTTTCAATTTTCAGTCCTGTTGCTCTAAGTTGCGCTTTAAAGTACTCAAATAAAGGCTTTGACTTGGGCGGTTTTGCGGCATTTATATACGAGGGGCGGTTACCTTTTTTATACTCTGCAATTAAAGTGAACTGGCTCACGCACAGAATTTCTCCTCCAATTTGTTGGACGGACAAATTCATCACGCCCTGCTGATCAGAAAATATTCTTAGGTTCTGAATTTTACCCACAAGATAGTCCGCGTCAGACTCCAAATCGTCCTGCTCGATTCCTAGTAAAACCAAGAGCCCCTGCTCAATGGCTCCAATCACTTGCCCCTCGACCTTAACCGAGGCTTGTGAGACTCTTTGTATAACTGCTTTCATAAGTAGGTTAATTGAAAATTAGTAAGGTTTCGTTTTGTGAGTTGTACTGGTAGCGGTACATTTTTGGGGTAACTGAACTTCCCACCAGAGGCTCTCCTGTTAATAGGTTCCACTCTGAGCCATCGTGCGGACAAACGAGTTTTGAATTTGCCTCCACCAGAAGGGTCGTTGTTTCACCTGGGCAAATATGGGGTGCGTTTCGGTCGTATATTTTGAATCCTTGCTGGGTATTAACGACAATAAGTCCGCGGGTTCCCGACTGCTGCTCGTTCACATAAACCCACGCGCCTGGAATTTGCAATCCTTGAAAATTCGGGTGGTTTAGGTTCAAATTCACCTGTATTGTGACTTTTGGAAAACAGTCTAAACCCTCCTGCGAATCTCGGCAAGACTGCGCAATTAATAAACTGATTATCAGAAATAGGATCGTTTGAAAAGCGGTTTTTGTTCTTTGCATTATAAAAAAATACATTATATTTGTTCAATAATACGAATTAAAAATATTGTCCGGGCTAGATGGTCGGATAATTTTTTTTTATCATTTTCAAAAATATAAAAATATGGCAACATACGTTACAAAAGAAGGCTTAGACAAGATGAAACTAGAGCTGGAAAAGTTAGAAGGTGTTGAAAGACCGCGTATTACGCAACAGATTTCGGAGGCTCGTGATAAAGGCGATTTATCTGAAAATGCAGAATATGATGCGGCTAAAGAGGCGCAAGGCATGCTCGAAATGAGAATATCAAAACTAAAGGACTTAATCGTTACCTCAAAGGTTATCGATGAATCTTTACTCGATACTTCAAAGGTGGCTATTCTTACCACAGTACGCCTTTTAAACAAGGTGACTAAAAAAGAGCAGACCTTTACGTTTGTTCCAGACAATGAAAGCGATTTAAAATCGGGACGCATCTCGGTGAGTACACCAATAGCCAAAGGGCTTTTGGGAAAAAAAATTGGGGAAAGTGCACTCATTAGTTTACCCAATGGAAACGAGCTCTCTTTTGAAGTTTTAGAAATATCTTTGTAAATTGAAGCTTTAATTCTAACGCTTAGAAAATACTTACCCAATGAGTTCTTTATTTACCAAGATAATTAACCGAGAATTACCAGCCTATATTCTTGCTGAAGATGAGCACCATATCGCTTTTCTGGACGCTATGCCGCTGGTGAAAGGCCATACATTGGTGATCCCTAAGAAAGAGGTTGACCTGCTTTTCGATTTAGATCCAGAGAGTTATACGGCTTTGTGGCGCTTTTCGCAAAATGTTGCGAAGAAGATTGGAAAGGCTATTGACTGTAAGCGCGTTGGAGTTGCCGTCGTTGGCTTAGAAGTGCCTCATGCACACATCCATTTAGTCCCCCTTAATACGATGGCGGATCTTAACTTTATGAACGAAAGACTAAAGCTAACGCCTCAGGAGTATTTAGAGATTCAAAAACAGATTATCGAAGCGTAAGCTTTCAAAATGCTTAAGGAAGGCATTTATCTTATGCACAAATCTTAATAAGCTATTTAAATAAATGAACCCAAACGAATGTTCATTCTGTGGACGAAAACGAAGTGAAGTCCAAATCTTAATTGCTGGCCAGAGCGGCTATATTTGCGAAAGCTGTATCGAACAGGCGCATTCCATTGTAAAAGAATCTGTGGACAACACAGAATCTTCAACAGCAACACGGCTGCAAGACTTAAAAAAGCCGAAAGAAATAAAGACCTTTTTAGATCAGTATGTTATCGGCCAAGAACAGGCCAAGAAGCAGCTGTCTATTGCCGTTTATAACCACTATAAAAGACTTCTTCATTCCGAGCAAAAAAACCGTGAAGTCGAGATTGAAAAGTCCAATATTATTATGGTAGGGGAGACCGGAACCGGAAAAACCCTATTGGCAAAAACGATTGCAAAGGAACTTGATGTGCCATTTTGCATCGTCGATGCGACCATTTTGACCGAAGCCGGCTATGTAGGAGAAGATATTGAAAGCATCCTCTCGCGCCTTTTAATGGTTGCGGATTTCGATGTAGCCAAGGCGGAGAAAGGAATTGTGTTTATTGATGAGATCGATAAAATCGCACGAAAATCAGACAATGCCAGCATTACGCGAGATGTTTCTGGCGAAGGCGTTCAGCAAGGGCTTTTAAAGTTACTTGAAGGAAGTATTGTGAACGTGCCACCACAAGGAGGGCGTAAACATCCGGATCAGAAATACATCCAGATCAACACCCAAAATATATTATTTATTGCGGGGGGCGCATTTGACGGGATTAAGGATATTATTGAAAGACGACTCAACAGACAAGCTATTGGATTTAGTGCTGAGAAGTTGTCTAAAGAACGTGAAGATGAGTATGTTCTGAGTCAAATGACAGCCATCGATTTACGCCGTTTCGGGCTTATCCCTGAACTTTTAGGGCGTTTCCCAATTCTGACCAATCTCGATAAGCTAACTAAGGAAACCATGATTCGAATCATGAAGGAACCCAAAAGCTCCATTGTGAGTCAGTACGTGGAACTCTTCAAAATGGATGGAATTACTTTAGAGTTCACTGATGGTGCAATTGAACGCATTGTCGAGGAAACGATGGAAAAAGGACTTGGTGCCAGAGGACTGAGAGGTACAACGGAGAAAGTGCTTGAAGATTATATGTTTGCCATTGGGGAACAGGCTGTAATCAAGTTGACAAAGGCCAATGTCTTTAAAGAAAAGACGCTTCGTAAAAAAGCTTAACAGGGCAATTAGAACAACTTTTTACCCCTAGAATTTAAAACTTACTGAGAAATCAGTAAGTTTTTTTGTATTTTTAAACCATGAAACAATTTGGAGTATGGGTTGCTCTTTTTGCAACCACGTTGGCCTATGGCCAGTTTACTGTGCAGCTAAGTGCGACAAGCAATTTTGAGCCAAAGGATGTGTATATTTATACCCTGAATGGCTCAAAGGATGTGTTAGTCTCAAAAGTGACCAAGCAGCAGAATCAATGGGTGCTTAAGTATCCAAGCCGCTACGTTGGCATGATGAAAGCCTATTTTCCTGAGAACAATTTTACTTTGAATTTTATTTCTGAAAATAAGGACGTGCGCATCAAGTTAGAACCGGGTGCGGGCACACTTCCTCAGGTGGTTTATGAAGACGCAGCAAACCAAGTGATGAACCAGATGCAAAATTACCAACGAAAGGTGGACAATATCCTTCCAGCTTTGCATCAAATGAAAGGTTACTATAGTGCTAATGAGCCATTTTTTAAGGCAATAACGCAAGAGATTTCTACGCTTTCGAAAGGCAAACCAAGTGCAGAGGGATTCGATTTTGTAACCTATTACTCCGATAACTATGGACGCCTGGTGAATACGTCCTCAGATACGCAGCCCACAGCGGCAGAAATCGTAGACTTCTTTGTGAGCTCCAATGAGCTGCTCGAGAGCTCTAATTTGATGAGACCACTGCTAGTGACGTATTTAAATCGTTTTGATGCGAACGGCGCTCAAGGAGCTATTGATTCTCTTCTTGCCGCATTGGATATAGAAAGTTCACGAGGGCAAACGGTGCTTTCCGAAGTGATAGATATTTTCGGGGCCTACAATATGCCAGAGATGAAGAAAATTTTCTTAGCAAAAGGCTCGAATCTTAAATGCACTTTAAATGATCGACTCGCCTCAACCCTCGAGGTTAACTTAAATACGGAGGTGGGCTCGGTGTTTGCAAATTACCAATTCAATAATGCCACCAATTCGGAGTCTAAATCAATTCATGAGGTCAAAGCAAAGCGCAAGGTCATCGCCTTTTGGTCTTCTACCTGCCAACACTGTGAAACGGATTTGCCTAAATTTATTCCGTATTACAAAAAGTTTCAAGAACAAGGCTTTGAAATTATAGGCCTTTCGATGGACACCGATGCCCAGGCTTACGAGTCTAGAGCCAAGGCGTATCCGTGGGTAAACGATACAGAATTAAGAGGTTGGTATAGTAGTTTTGCTGAAAAATATAATGTCTCAGCAACGCCGACCTATTTTGTTTTAGATGAAAATAACAAGATAATTGGGAAGCCTGATTACGCAAGTGATGTTATTAAATTTTTAGGGCTAAATTAATTTGTGATTTTTCAAAATATACCTATATTTGCACCACTCAAAATGGCGAGGTAGCTCAGTCGGTTAGAGCGCAGGATTCATAACCCTGAGGTCACGGGTTCAATTCCCGTCTTCGCTACGCAACCACCCTATTTTAGGGTGGTTTCTTTATTTTACCCCCCAAAACACCCCCGAAACAGTTTTATTTAGGCACATTATTACGCTTATTTGGGTTGTTTACCTTCTCAATTAACCCAGTGGGTTTTTTGGGTTTCTCTCGCAATGTTAGTATTGATTCAGTTTTGTAAATATCGCTATAATTATACATATTAATTGTAAATAATATAAAAAGATGTAATTGCAACACATAATTAGGATTTAAAAATATAAACAATTGCAAATCAATATATTAAAATCAATTTTCATGCATTATTATTCTCGCGTTGTGGGTCCGCTGACAACTCGCTGACATCTTGCGGTCAATCTGCTGACAAGTTGCGTGCACTTTTTGGTAATATCATAGTTTTTAATGATAAGGATGTGAAATACAGTACTTTATAAAATCCGCTGACAGCTCGCTGTCAACCCGCTGACATGTTGACAGCAGTACGACCGCCTGAAACGAAACGAAGAGAAAAGAAAAGAAGTATTATAGATTTTTTTTCAAAAATCCCCTATTTATATTTTTTCTATTTTTATCAAATGAAAAACAAAGAGGAAGAAAATTTGCAAGTAGCATGTGTGAGATGGTTTGAATATCAGTACCCAAAACTTAGCTCTTCTTTTTTCTCGTATCCGATTGACGGGTACCACCAGAAACGGATGATAAAAACTAGTTCAGGATTCAGGGTGGTAGATCCGGAAGGAGCACGAAAAAAAAGAATGTTTTCTTAACTTCTGCTTTTAAGGAGGGACTCTTTGAGGTTCAAGATGCAAGCTCTCAACTTATAGGGGAATTTTTGGAAGTGAAAGAAGGCATGCGAGTTGTAGATGCGTGTGCAGGAGCAGGAGGAAAAACGCTTCACCTGGCCGCTTTAATGCAAAACAAAGGACAAATTATCGGGCTCGATATCTATGAATGGAAATTAGCGGAATTAAAAAGACGGGCAAAACGAGCGGGCGCACATAATATTGAAACGCGCGTCATTACAGACAATAAAGTCATTAAACGTTTGCACGAAAAAGCAGACCGACTTTTGATTGATGCTCCATGCTCTGGCTTAGGCGTTCTAAAACGAAATCCAGATAGCAAATGGAAAATAGACCAAGCATTTATTGACCGAATTAAAGGGGAACAGTTCCAAATTCTTTCCGATTACAGTAAAATCATCAAAAAAGGAGGGAAAATGATCTATGCCACCTGCTCTATTCTACCTTCCGAAAATGAAAAGCAGGTCGAGCGGTTTCTAAAAGAAAATACAGATTACAAATTACTAAAAGACCATAAAATTTTACCTAGTCAAGGATATGATGGATTCTACATGGCTTTAATCGAGCGGTTATAGCCTCATTATTTAAAATCATAAAAAAGCAGTTTTCCCTACGAAAGCTGCTTTTTTTGTTGGTATTCTAGATGAAAAATATTCACTTTTAACTTAATGCCAAAGACATGATATATGAATATATACTCTATTTACATAAATTCATAGTACAAATTAAACCAAAATTATAATTTTATTTTAAAAAGTATTGATAGATTTGTAAACTATTTTTAAATAAATAATCTTAAATCATATTTCATACTATGTGCGCAATTACAGGCCTTTTTAAGGCAACACAAACAACCGAAGAGGACAAGGAATCCGTTTTGAGAATGTCTCAACTCCTTAGTCACCGGGGCTCCAATGGAAATGGCTACTTTCAACACAACCATACGATCCTCGCGCACGAAAGACTTGCCATTATGGACTTAGATAAAGGCGCTCAACCCCTGTATAGCAAGGATTCGCGCTATGTACTTGTGATGAACGGGGAAATATACAACTATAAGGAACTGAAAGCAGAATTTCCACACTACGAGTTTCAAACGCATAGTGACTCTGAAGTAATCCTCGCGCTTTACGAACGTTACGCCAGTAAATTCTTAGAAAAGATCAATGGGATTTTTGCTCTTGCTTTGTACGATAGGGCCACTGGTGAGTTTTTAATTGCGAGAGACCACATGGGAATCTGCCCACTCTACAGTGCAACGGACTCAAAAGGGACGCTCTATATTGCATCTGAACTCAAAGCGCTTGAGAAAAAAGGACTCGAAATTAAAAATTTCTTACCAGGTCACTATCTTTACAGCCCCGAGGGTATGGAATTAAAATCCTGGTATCGCCCTGAGTGGAAAAGCTTTTCGCTATTGCCAAAACAAAAGTCTACTTTGCAAGATATAGCCCAAGGACTTGACAAAGCAGTGAAGCGACAACTAATGAGTGAGGTACCCTTTGGCGTACTTCTTTCAGGAGGACTTGATTCTTCACTCATCGCAGCATTAGCTGCAAAACATGAGAGAATCAGAACTGGCAAAAAAGAAACCCAAATTCATAGTTTTGCCGTCGGACTAAAAGGCTCGCCAGATTTAATTGCGGCTCAAAAAGTGGCCGATCATATTCACTCGATCCACCATGAAATTCATTTTACACTCGAGCAAGGACTACATGCAATACCAGACGTAATATATCATTTAGAAACGTATGATGTAACCACCGTAAGAGCTTCCACTCCTATGTTCCTACTGGCAAAAGAAATACAAAAACTCGGCATAAAGATGGTACTCTCAGGCGAAGGGTCTGATGAACTATTTGGGGGTTACTTGTATTTTCATAAAGCGCCCAGCTCCGAGGCCTTCCACCAAGAAACGGTCTCAAAACTAGAAAGTCTTCATTTGTATGACTGTCTTCGAGCAAACAAATCACTTATGGCTTTTGGTATAGAAGGTCGAACTCCCTTTCTAGACAAAGAATTTATTGACACTGCCATGCAGGTGGATCCACAGGAAAAAATGATTTCTCCTTCTGAGGGCAAAATAGAAAAACACATCCTAAGAAAATCGTTTGAAGGGCTTCTTCCTAAAGAAATTTTATGGCGACAAAAGGAACAGTTCAGTGACGGTGTGGGTTATGCTTGGATCGACACACTAAAACAGATTGCGCAAAATAAAATATCGGATGAACAAATGGTATTTGCAGCGGAACGATTTCCAATTCAACCGCCGAAAAACAAAGAAGAATACCGTTATCGCGAGATTTTCGAAGCGCACTTCCCTAGCGCATCAGCCGCCAGAACAGTTCCTTCTGCAGCTTCCGTCGCTTGCTCGACGCCTGCGGCTTTAGAATGGGATGAATCTTTCAAAAACGTGAACGATCCTAGTGGACGTAGCGTTTGTGTTCACCTCGTTCGCTATTAAAGATAAACTTTGCTATTTTTGATTTGTAGCTCATTTTCTTTTTCAAGCTGTTTAATGGTACGAATGACCGTTTCTACACTAAGCCCCGTAAGTGATGCCAATTGTTGTCGTGTATAATTCACTTTAAAACAAAAAGGCTCTTTCTCTTCGTTAATATTTTTGAAATAAGCCAAGAGAGCCAAGAGCTTACTTGATGGACTTCGAAGGGCATTGTTTTGTAGCATGACCTGCTTAAAATAAAGCCTTTCGGCCATCCTCTGACTAAGTTTCATCACATGAAAAAATTCAATACCCCCGAAAACACCCCCGAAAATAATGATTAAATTTACTTTTATAAAATTATATGATTTTACAAATTCCCTTGTAGAGTAGACTTTTAAATGATATTTGTAGAAGTGTAAATCCTCTCCCTAATTCCCGTCTTCGCTACATAAACAGTGATTGTCAATACGTTGCAATTTCGGTGAGAATCAAAAAGGAACTAATAGTCTATTAGTTCCTTTTTTTATGTTCTTTTTGATTTTTTCCTCTCAGTCTCTGCCTCTAAAAGCACCTTATAGGTTGCAAGGTCCAGGGAGTCCCTTGAGAAAAATACCTTTAGGGTTTATCCAAATTGAATTTGAAGGCGCCAAACCTATTAAATTCCAAGGCTTCAATTGCGATAGGCTAGTTTCGCTGATTAAGCGAACTTTCTCAGTTATCAGGTACTTAAAAAGACGTGTGGGATTTATAAAATAATTAGTTAAAATAGTGTAAGATAAATTTATTTTATTACCTTTACCTCGCTTTTGATAGCTAGTCTACAGAAGCAATAAATTTTTTTTCATCATTTGTGTTTTTAGAATCGTGTCGTAAGATGCGATTCTTTTGTTTTTACGGGAGACTCATCTCGTAATGAACCAGTAAATGCACGAAGTAACTATAGGTGACTCGCCCTTCTTGTTGATTCGATTTTAAGAATAGGTCATTGGTCCATTGAAAAAAGTCATCGAAGACTCCCTCGTGTTTTTCATTAAACAATTTTGCAGCCTCTGCGTCTCGACGCATACCCTCCGAATACAGTTCTAAAGTTTCTTCCACGAATTTCGGATCCACCGAATAGAGACTCCAAAGTAGATTTCTAAGTACAAAATAGTTTGTGCTGTATAATAGCTCGGTATTGGTAGAGTTTTTCCCTAAGAGATAGCCGATAAAATTGGCTTCTTGTTCCCGGGCAAAGCCAAGTTGATGGGCGCTTTCATGCGCTAGAGTAAAGGGAAGCGACGTGGAAGGAAGCTTTGCATTGTATTGGGCCTCGGCTGTAAAAGGATTGTAGTAGCCAAGAATTCCAGAGTAACTCATTACGCCGCTGTAGAGGCTTGGTTTAAACAGGAGGATGCCAGTCGCTTTCTTTTCAGGGATGATTTGAGGGAGTTGCGACTGCTGAGAAATGATTTCCACTTCAATGGATTTAAGGCTCTCTAGTTTGAAAACCCCTAAACTATCCTCGCTCACCAAAGACCTCAAGGCGATGCATTCATTTAGGTACTTAGTCGCTAAGAGTTTCAGTTCGACTTCAGTGGGCTCACGGAGTTCGGACTCGCTAAAGATGGGTTTTTGAAAATAGAGGAGTCCCCAAAAGAGCTGGTAAGTAAAGTAGACGACGTTTAGTAAAATCAATAATGCCGCTAAGGCTTTTGAGCGGGATTTTGGAGTGAGTGCTTTTAGAACGAGGTAAGCTAGAGCAAATGCAAGTAGGACATAGAAGACGTCGCCCAGTGAAAAAGGGAACTGAGAAAAGAGCCTTTGATGAACGGGCTTTTGCCATTCGAAAAACGATTGAGTCGCTTGGCCAGCCCAAGGCATTTTGGAGAGAAGATAGAATAAAAGAAATTGGGCTAGTAAACTACTGGCCCAAATTCTTTTTTTCATGTATGTAACTTTGCGAGTCATTCTTTACCAAACCAGAGCACTGGCTCCTAATATTGCTGCATCAGCTTCGTTTAAGTCACTTAGTTCAATGCGTACTTTATTTTTGAATACTTGGAGAAGGTTCTCTTCCATTGCCTGCTTAGTGGGCTGAAGAAGTAAATCCCCTGCTTTGGTAAGTCCACCAAAGAGCACGATGACCTCTGGGGCTGAAAATAAAATAAAGGTTGCGAGGGCTTCCCCAAGTATGGTTCCTGTGAACTTGAATACTTCGTTTGCCAGCTCATCGCCTTGCTCTGCACATTTGAATACGGCTTCACTCGTAAGCTCGTCCATAGAGTAGCTTCTTAAGATACTTGGCTTTTCAGGATAGTCCTGTAGCATTTCAATGGTGGTATCTCGAACTCCGGTGGCAGAGGCATACGCTTCTAACGAGCCGCGAAGTCCAGTACCTTTATGGAGTCTTCCGTTGTTTCGTACAATGACGTGGCCAAGTTCTCCAGCAAAACCATTGTGTCCTAGGACAATCTTACCATCAATAACAATTCCACTCCCAACGCCTGTTCCTAGGGTAATTGAAATGAAGTTTTTACAGCCTTTCGTCGCACCGTATTGCATTTCGCCTACAGCGGCAGCATTTGCATCGTTAGTCATTTTGGTCGTTAGACCAAATCTCGCTTTCAATAATTCGGCCATGGGAATAATCCCCTTCCATTTAAGGTTGGCTGCGTACTCGATGGTACCCGCATAATAGTTGGCGTTAGGAGCTCCCATTCCAATTCCTACGAAATTCTCAATCCCGCCATATTGCTTAATCATGGGCTCAAGTTTGGCCGCTAAATCCTCGATAAAGCCATCGACACTATCTTGGGCATTCGTTTTAATACGGTCTTGAACAAGGATTTTTCCCTTTTTATCGACGATACCAAATTTTGTGTTCGTCCCACCAACGTCTATTCCAATTGCATAGGTTGCTTTCATTCTTAATCTGCTTTAATCTTAGTGGTAATTTCAGGGTTTACATTCTTAGAGCCAACGAGCGCATAGAATAGGATGTATCCAATGGCAACAACGGCTAGCCAATAACTGGATGGGAAACTCCCGGTCGTATCTACAAGGTAGCCCTGCACATAAGGAAGGACCCCTCCTCCGAAAACCATCATCATGAAAAGTCCCGAGCCTTTTGCCGTGTACTTCCCAAGTCCTTTGGTCGCGAGGTTAAAGATCGCAGGCCACATGACGGAAAGGAATAAACCACATAAGATGAGTAAAAGGATACTGAGTGGAACTTCTGTCATAACAAATGAGCCTGTTCCACTAGAAAAGGCTGGAAGTAGCGTTTTGGTCTCGGTACCAAGGAAAATAGAAATGATTAGAAACAAGATAGCCATGGTAGAAACCGAAACTAACATTTGCTTACTCGAAAATGTTTTACCTAATACCCCACCAATTAGACGGCCAACGAGCATTAAAAGCCAATAGGTTCCGACAATTGATCCGGCGATGCCTGCATCAAAATTAAGTCCGTTAATTAAGTAATTTAAAGTTGTATTTGACAATGAAACTTCAACGCCAACATAAAGGAAAATAGCCAGCATTCCTAAAACAAAATGACGGAACGACAGTGCACTGTGCGTGTCTTTTTCAGACTTCTCAGCCGTAATAATATGGGGTTCTGGGATTTTTACCGTTTTAAGCACAATAAAAACCAAAAGAAAAATACCAAGTGAAAGGTAGAGCAGTGGATTGGCATCGGTAATTTTTGGAGACACGACATTTCCTAGAACGATACCTCCTAGAAGCGGTGCAAGAGTTCCCCCAAGGGAATTTGAGGCGCCTCCGAAGTTTAGTCTCTGGTTGGCTCCCTCTTCGGATCCTAAAACGGATAGCATTGGATTCACAACAGCATTAAGTAAACACATAGAGAATCCAGAGATGAATGCTCCAAATAAATACAGATAGAAGCTTTCAGCTGTTCCGGCTAAAAATAAAATTAAGACCCCAACAAACCCAATTCCTAAGGCTGTAAGTGCCGTTTTTTTATAGCCGATTTTTTCAAGCATGGTACCAGCGGGTACACCCATAAAGAGGTAAGCTAGAAACACCATCGCATTTGCAAGTTGAGACTGGGCGTTGCTTAGGCTGAATTGCCCCTTCAAGATTTCAGCCATAGGATTTTGAAGTCCCGTAACAAATGAAATAATGAAAAACAGCAGGAACATCATAATTATAGGCAAAGTATAATTAGGACGTGTAGAATTTGAGTTCATAGTATTCTTTTTTATAATTGAAACAAATATAATTAAATATTTGTCTTAGTTGGAGGCGAGTAAGGTTTTTTTTATCTCATTATGAGACATTGACTTGAGCGCCTTGGCTCCGAGCTCTGGCTCTAAAATGACGTTTCGAATCACCTTGATTCTTCCAGGGTAGCCCTTGTTCCATTCAAATGGAAAATGGTTTCGAAGCCCTAAAAAGGTATAAACGACAATGGGGAACTTGTGTTTACTCGAGAGGACAAATGCTCCATCTTTAAATACATCTAGAATGACTGTGGGATCATCTGCGACGCCGCCTTCCGGGAAAATCACAATATTTTGCCCATGATTCATTTTGACCGCTGCTTTTTGGAAGACGGCTGCGCGACTTCGTGCGGATTTACGATCAACTAGAATACAGATCCGTTTGTAGATCACACTGAAAATAGGAATCTTGGCGAGTTCTGCTTTTCCTATAAAGCATACGGGATGTTTAGGATGCAGTATTACCATTAACAGAATATCCATCATCGAAGTGTGATTTGAAATAAAGATATAATGTTCCTTTTCGTCAAGCAGTAATTGAGTCTCCCCATGGAGCGTGTATCGGAATCCCATACCGTAGAAAACAATTAAGCACCATAGGCGGATAAATTTATAGGCGTATTTGAAGTGCGATTCTTTGATTGACAATAAAAGAACGGGAAGTCCAAGAATCAGGATAAACAAAAATGCGAGAAAGAGGAACCAAAGGCGCCAGAGGCAATTTAATACACTTGTCATAGCTTTGAATTCAGGTAGTTTGTGGGATTTACCCGTTAAATACGACTCTTTTTTTAACCGAGTAGTTTAGGATGGACACTAAGACTATGGCTGATATTTTACTGAGCATTTCTGCACTAAAGGTAAAGAACCCTAAATTAAAAGATTCATTCATGTAGACGCCGTAATAGAAAACCTGAAATACGAGTAAACTAAGGAGCATGGTTAAAAGTGAAAGGGCCACGAAATAAATGAACTCGCGTCGCTTAGAGTGTTTTCCTCTTGTGAATACAAACCAAATACTAAAAAAATAATTTGAAACAATGCCCAGGGTTGTCGAGCAGAGGTTACTAAGGGGAAAGCTTATCCCATAAAAATTTGTTTCTTGATCGAAAATCAGCGGCAATTGGACGCTAAAAACTTTAAACGAACTTATCTCAATTAACGCACTAAGTGCCCCGGCTATTGCGAAAAGGATGATTTGTTTTTGTTGAACAATGAACTGCTTCATGGAATTACTTTAAGGCTTCTAATTTAATACAAATGTTAAAGAAAGATAAATTTAACACAAATTATTTTTCTTATTCAAAATTAAATATATCTTTAATCAACAATTGCGAGGCTTAGATCCTTAATACGATGTCAGTTAGCGCTGTAGATTGGCTGTACAAGGCAGATATCTCTCTTAACGACTCTTTGCAACTGTATCACTTCAATTGGTATTGCCATGAAAAACACACCGTCCTATAGAAAATTCAAGCCGCAGCAAAAGCGAATCGAGGAATTGGAAAAGTCTTCACCTCGTTTTAAGCGCATCTATTCCGAGTTCCAAATCATGACGCAGGAACTCTGGAATCTTGAAACTGCTGAGGGGCTGTGCGTCCCAGACGATTTTCTTAATGCCGTAAAGCTCCAAACCTCCTATTTAGAAGATGAGATAGATGATTGGTTAATTGAGCCCCCTTTAGAACAAGAGGAGGGCTAGTTTCTTACAATTTTTTCATAATTTAGCCTCTTGTAAATTTTTATACTATGATTGTCATTGTAGACGGAGGCTCCACAAAATGCGATTGGGTTCTGTTAGATGAAAAGGGAGACCATTTCGACAAAACCGAAACGATCGGATTCAATCCTAACATTATTGATTCTAGTCTGATTCCGCAAGAACTCTTAAAGAATGACCTTCTCGCAGCACATCGATTTCAAATCACCCATTTATTTTTCTATGGCTCTGGCTGTGGCGTTGAAGCGAATCGCCAAAGAATTTCCGAGGCTTTTTCAACGATCTTCACTAGCGCCAAATTAGTCATTAAAGAGGATTTAACGGCGGCTGCCTATGCGGCCTATAATGGATCCCCGGCGATAGTTTGTATTTTAGGAACGGGATCAAATGCGTGTTACTTTGATGGGGAACAGATTAAAAGGGAACTGCCCTCACTTGGATTTTTGATTGGCGATGAGGGCAGTGGCTGCGCGCTAGGCAAAATCCTAGTGAGAAACTATTTCATGAAAAAAATGCCCGAGGAACTTAGAGAAGAATTTGCATCGGAGTATAATTTGGACATTGATACTCTAATTAAAAACATGTATCATAATGCGAGGGCTAATGCCTATTTGGCCGGGTTTAGTAAATTTATTGTCCCACGAAAGAACCACCCTTATTTGCAGCACCTTGTTTATGAGGAACTGAAAAATTACTTAGACTATCAGGTGATTCCTTATTCTGAAAGCAAAACCTGTGAAATTAATTTCATTGGGTCAATTGCTTATTATTACGAAGACATCTTGCGGGCCGCTGCGTCGGATTTGCACTTGAATGTTGGAAAAATTGTCCAAAAACCTATTGAAAGTTTAGTAGAGTACCACCGTGAGTACATTCTACCAGAATTATAAAAAATATTTAATACTTAAATACCCAAACATGTCAATTAATACAAAGCGCGACGAAAAGAATTTTAATCAAGCAGCGCTCGATTACCATAGATCGGAACCCAAAGGGAAAATCGAAGTCATTCCTTCAAAGCCCCACTCAACAGCTCGGGACCTTTCACTTGCTTATTCTCCAGGGGTCGCCATCCCGTGCCTTGAAATTGAAAAAAACCCTCAGGCTGTTTACGACTATACAGGAAAAGGAAATTTAGTCGCCGTGATTTCAAATGGAACAGCTGTACTTGGCCTCGGTGATATTGGCGCGGAAGCATCAAAACCAGTTATGGAAGGGAAAGGCCTTCTTTTCAAAATTTTTGCAGACATCAATGTCTTTGATATTGAGATCGACGAAAAGGATCCGGATAAATTTATTGAGATTGTAAAAGGTATTGCGCCCACCTTTGGCGGAATTAATTTAGAAGATATTAAAGCCCCAGAGGCTTTCTATATTGAACAGCGTTTGAAGGAGGAACTAAATATTCCTTTGATGCACGATGATCAGCACGGGACAGCAATTATTTCAGCTGCTGCCCTACTCAATGCCTTGGAGCTCGCAGGCAAGTCAATCGAGACAGTTAAAATGGTCGTGAACGGGGCAGGCGCAGCAGCCATTGCCTGTTCTAAGCTTTATGTCGCCTTAGGTCTTAAGAAGGAAAATCTTTTGATGTGCGATAGTAAAGGGGTGATTAACGATAAAAGAGAGAACCTCACTCCTGAAAAACTTGATTTTATAGCACAGACCACAAAAAATTCACTAGAAGAAGCTTTGGTAGGTGCCGATGTTTTTGTTGGCTTATCGAAAGGGGACGTCATGTCCGCAGAAATGCTCCTTTCCATGAGTGAAAATCCAATCGTCTTTGGCCTAGCAAATCCAACGCCCGAGATTGATTATAACCTCGCTATTGAAACAAGGAAAGATGTGATCATGGCCACGGGCCGTAGTGATTATCCGAACCAGGTTAATAACGTTCTTGGTTTCCCGTATATTTTTAGAGGTGCTTTGGATGTCCAGTCGCGGTGTATAAATGAAGAAATGAAATTGGCAGCTGTAAAGGCGATCGCTGATTTAGCAAAGGAATCCGTTCCGGAGGCCGTTGTTTTAGCGTACAACTTGACCAATTTACAATTTGGCCGCGAGTACTTTATTCCAAAACCTTTTGATAACCGTCTTATTACGAAAGTTTCGATTGCGGTAGCGAAGGCTGCTATGGAGAGTGGCGTAGCCGCTAAGCCAATCGAGAATTTTGAAGACTATGAAAATCTTTTGCTGGACCGTATGGGACGTGATGAGCGTTTGATTCGAATGATGCAGAACAGAGCCCGTTCAAATCCAAAACGCGTCACCCTTGGAAATGCAGAAGAGTATAATGTTTTAAAGGCTGCTCAAATTCTCCACGAAGAAGGGATTGCCAAACCGATTCTACTTGGACAGAAGCGCTACATTCTTGCCCAAATGGAGAAGTTTGGTATTAGCCTCGATGTGCCTATTGTAGATCCTTCCGATGACGATCAAGTTGAGAATCGTAAAAAATACCGCCATACCCTTTGGAAACTGAGACAAAGAAAGGGCATGAATGAATATAAAGCCAAGCGCTTAGTTAGACAGAGGGACTATTTCGGTCCATTGATGTTAACTCATGGCGATACCGATGCGCTTGTTGTTGGATTTTCAAAAAATTATTCTTCTAATATT
Organism: Flavobacteriales bacterium UBA1694; assembly: GCA_002319955.1. Taxonomy (GTDB): domain Bacteria; phylum Bacteroidota; class Bacteroidia; order Flavobacteriales; family Weeksellaceae; genus Planobacterium_A. Next base: position 2,562 of record DCJS01000041.1, on the reverse strand, counting down.
ATCCCTATTCTACAGGTCGTAGAGAAGGAGAGTGGCGTAAATAAAATAGCGGCCATGATGATGATTCTTACAGGAAAGAAAACACCGATGTTCTTTGCGGACACTTCTATAAATGCTAACCCAACGAGTGAGGATTTGGTGAATATTGCCAGAATGTCGGAAATGACGGTTAAATCTTTCGCTGTGGAGCCCCGAATTGCCATGCTTGCCTATGAGAACTTCGCTGGAATTTCTGAGACCTCGAAGAAGGTGGTAAAGGCCGTTTCTATTTTGCATGAGAAATACCCGAAAATGATTGTAGATGGTGAAATTCAACCGGATTTTGCGATGAATGCAGACCATCTCGCCGACTATCCATTCTCAAAACTCGGAACGACTCCGGCGAATACTTTCGTTTTTCCTAATTTAGAAAGTGCAAATTTATCTTACAAGATTATTCGCGGAATGAAAAAAGCGCAGGTGGTTGGGCCTATTTTAATGGGACTAAAGTACCCTGTTCATGTGGTGCAAATGCGTTCTAGTGTTGAGGAGATTGTAAACCTTGCAACGGTGGCTGTATTAGATGCGCAGCGCCGAGAGGAACAAACTAAAACGAAATAGGCTTACTATGATTTATTCACTTCGAGGAAAAGTTCAAGAGCTCTCACCCACATCTGTGGTTATCGAAATTGGCGGTATTGGGTACTTTGTAGGCATTAGTCTGCAAACTTCTAAAGAGATGGTTTTAGCAATGGAGTCCTATCTTTTCATTCAACAAATCATTCGCGAGGATGCTCATCTTCTTTTTGGGTTTCATACAGTTCAGGAAAAGCAGATATTCAACCACCTGATTAGTGTTTCGGGTGTGGGACCCTCTTCTGCCATTATAATGCTATCATCGCTTTCGCTTGAAGAAATAGCCCTGGCAATCCAGTCTGGCAATAGTGCCCAATTGCAGAAAGTCAAGGGTATTGGAGTTAAAACGGCGCAACGTATTATAGTGGACCTTCGAGATAAGGTTATGAACGTCGAGCTCGACAATTTAGGTGCCGGGGCACTTGAGACGAATAAGGTGAAAGACGAGGCGCTAACAGCCCTCGAGGTGCTAGGGATTCCAAAGCGTACCAGTGAGAAAATCGCAGATCGAATTCTTAAATCCACTGCGGATATCACCATTGAGCAGCTTGTAAAACAAATATTGAAAGGCCTCTAGCCAGGACGTACATCGGCTTAGGCTGGTCTTAAAAAATGCCTGATAATAACTTGTAGTATAAAGATAATTAAAGTAAATTTGAAACAATAATTAAATCTTGGGATAATGAACACACCATCAGAACTAAAGTACACAAAAGACCACGAGTGGGTTAAAATTGAAGGCAATGTGGCCACAATCGGGATCACTGATTTTGCGCAGGGAGAACTAGGAGATATCGTCTTTGTTGACATCGATACAGTCGACGATGAGCTCTCAGCTGGAGATGTATTTGGAAGTGTTGAAGCAGTGAAGACTGTGTCGGACCTTTTTTTACCGATGTCAGGAACCGTCACGGAATTCAATGCGCAATTAGAAGATCAGCCAGAACTGCTCAATTCCGATCCCTATGGAGACGGATGGATTATTAAATTGACCATTGCAGACGATGTAGATCGCTCTGAGCTCTTATCTGCAGAGGAATACCAAGCAACCCTTGGATAAGATTTCAAAACTTTTTCGTAAGATATTGCCCATTTATTGGGCATTTCTTACTTATATGCTACTGCGTCCTGGCGCCGATACTCAGGAAGTATGGTTTCTATTCCCAGGAATCGATAAAGTCATCCACATGGCTATATTTATGGTACTCGCATTTTGCTTCCTCTGTGCCTATCCAAAAACTAAATTCATCACGTTTTTTCAAGTAATGCTGATTTATGCAATACTGACCGAAGTGTTGCAAAGTGAAATGGGGCTCGGGCGCTCCATGGAATTCTATGATCTTCTTGCAGACACGGCAGGCTATTTAGCAGGCTATTTTCTTTTCATTAGAACTAAAGCATTTTCCAACATACAAAAGTGAGTTCTTCTTTTCCGGCTTTTTTTCCAATTTTCCTACTCAGTCTTTCATGCAAAGTCATCTTGATTTTCCTTCTATATATATAGTATAGCTTTTTAATTTGTTGGTACCATAAGGTGAAGTCTTGTGAAATTACCGGCACTACTTCAATTTTTCTTTGTTCTTTTTACTTGCCGTACCTAATTAATTTGGGATTTGGAGGTTATAAAATAGAAATTCCAAGTGTGGTTTAGCGTTTGAATTCGCTCGCGATGCCTATTATAAAGGGTTTTTTGAGGAAATTCGAACGCTTAAATTCGTTGTGGATAACTCGAAATGTAAAATAATCAATTGGTAGTCAGTCGCTTTTGAAGAGGGGTTCTCCACAATGTGAAATTCAGTTCGATTTTACTTGTTTGGCGTTAATGCTTTGAGCTATCTTTGCAGTCACTTAACAGTGGAGCAGAAGTTATTTGAACGGCAAAAAAGAAACTGAAAATTTAGTCAAATAAATTTGCAGATTTGAAAATAACCCCTATCTTTGCAATCC
>DCJS01000047.1:34430-56401 GCA_002319955.1 Flavobacteriales bacterium UBA1694 | reverse complement strand
TCCTGAGCGACTTCTTTAACTTCCCCGGTCTTAGTATTTTTTAAGGTATAAAGTGTTTTGTATTGGGCAGGATCTGCGGCAAGCTTCTGCTTCTCAATCTTTAAATCCGTGCCAACTTTGTAGTCTCTAAAATCAATAATTGGCTCTGAAGAAAGTCCGATGGCCACCACAACTAGAGTGGCTAAAGTTCCTAGGCCAAATAAACCCCAAAGTACTTTATTGGCGTTTAAAGAATCAGTCTCACTCTTAGTTTTGTTCCATTTCCATAATAAAAGAAGGCCCACTAAAAGTGCAAAATCTTTCCAGAAGCTTTGCCAAGGCTCTAGCTTGAGCGCATCACCAAAACAGCCACAGTCAGTGACGACATTAAAATAGGCGGAGTAAAACGTTAAGAAAGCGAAAAACACACACAGCGCAATAAGCACCCCTAGAGTAAATCTTAGTTTGAGTTTAAAAAGGAGCAGGAGCCCCAACAGGAGTTCCAGTACCACGATAAAGACTGAAATGGCAAGCGCATAGGGTTCGAAAAATGGCAAATTAAAAACCGCAGGCGAAAAATACTCTTCTAATTTAAAAGAGAACCCAACCGGATCCACCGCTTTTACAAAACCTGAGGCAATGAACACCAGGGCAATAATAATGCGAAGTAAAGATTTTAATATCATAAATTGTACGTTAAAAGCCCTTAAGGGGTGGCGAATTTAATAAGACAAAACACAGCGTAATTAATCATGTCGTAATAGTTGGCATCGAGACCCTCTGAAACCTCGGTTTGGCCATCATTGTCTTCTATTTGTTTGGTTCTTAAAACCTTTTGATAAATAAGATCTGTAATTGAGGTGGTTCGCATATCGCGCCAGGCTTCCCCGTAATCGTGGTTCTTCATCTCCATAAGTGACTTCGCACTCTGAGCAAAGAAATCGTAGAGTTCGAGAACCTCATCCTGGTTTTCCGCCAGTTCGCTTGAAGTTCCTTTTTGAAGTTGAATAAGCCCGATAATACTGTAATTTACAATGGCGATAAAGCCCTCAGTCTCACTCTCCTCAACCATCTTCTGATCCGTTTGTTGAAGGGTGCGAATCCGCTTAATCTTAATATAGATTTGGTCTGTAATGGAGCTCGGTCTTAAAACGCGCCAAGCAGTCCCATAATCGTTCATCTTCGAGTGGAACACAGAGCGGCACTCTTTAATCGCCTTATCAAAATCTTGAGAAGTGGTAGTCATAGGTAAGCTTAAGGTTCAAAGATACTGATTTTTGCGAAACTTCTACAGGCTAAACCAAGTCGAATTATTGCGCAATTTTTGCTAATTTTGCTCTATGACTCCTTCCCAATTTCCAGGTGCTCAGGCCCATTTCTCTATCAACTGCCAGGGCAGACTTATCTCCCTCGAAACGCCAAAATTAATGGGCATTGTGAACGTGACGCCGGATTCTTTTTCAGATGCAGGTGCCTTCAAAACCCAAACTTTAGCACTTAAACAGGCTGAGAAGCTTATCACAGAGGGCGCCTCAATCATCGATTTAGGGCCCCAGTCAACGCGGCCAGGAGCCACCCTACTTTCTAGCGATCAAGAAATTGAGCGTTTAGGAACTTTAATAAGCCAGCTTAAAAAAGAATTTCCAGACGTCTTAATTTCAGTGGACTCCTTTTGGTCCAAAACCCTTCGCTTCGGCCACGATCAAGGCATGGATTTGGTGAATGATATTTCGGCTGGCCAATACGACCCAGCGCTATTTCAAACGGTGGCCGATTTAAAAATTCCCTATATTCTTATGCATGTTAATTCCTCTTACGAGACGATGCATGATAAGACACCCGATCCAGAAATCACAACCACCGTGAATCGGTTTTTAATGAACAAAGCGCGGGAATTAACGCTCTTAGGCGTGAATGACATCTTACTTGATCCAGGGTTTGGTTTTGGAAAAACGCAGAGTGACCAAGAAATGCTACTTGAGTCGGTGGGCCTTTTGGGCTTTGGAAATCACCCCCTACTAATTGGAATCTCGCGCAAATCCTTTATTTATAAGCCACTCGGAAAATCCCCTTTAGAGGTCGATAAGCAGACTCAGGCCCTTCATTTAAAGGTCCTAAAACAAGGGGCGAAAATCCTAAGGGTTCATGATGTGAAAAGCGCTAAAAACACCCTCGAGGCGTTTTTGAAGCTTTAATCTGCAGGCCTTCTAGCTGAGCTCGGCGAGCTTCTTTCCATATTCCTGTGCAAAACGGGCTTGATCCTTATCAAGGGTCTCTTTGTTGGTGGGAAGAACGTAAGAAAAAAGCACCTGGTTTTCAGAATTTAAAAAAACAAGTTCTTTTTCGGTTCCGTCAATCATTTGAGCGAAAACACTCCACATCGAGGTGTCTCTAGATTTGAGAAGTTCAAAAAAATCGCTCGCCTTAATTTGTACCGTTTTCATGCCACAAAGATAAACAATGCCGCGCATTTAGCAAATGGCCTCTAAAAAATGGAGCTTCAGCTTTTAATTTCCTTTGCCTTTGCTATGGAATTAAAGACATTTACTTATTTTTACAAAATGATCTCTCAAAAAACCATCGATGCTATTTTTTCCGCCATACGGGTGGAGGAAATAATTGGGGAATACGTGGTGTTAAAACGCGCCGGTTCAAACCTCAAAGGGCTTAGTCCATTTAAGGATGAAAAGACGGCCTCTTTTGTGGTTTCTCCTAGCAAACAGATATGGAAGGATTTCTCAACGGGCAAAGGCGGAAGTGCGATTTCTTTTTTGATGGAAATCGAGAGTTTCACCTACCCGGAGGCTTTGAAGTACGCCGCCAAAAAGTACGGCATTGAGATTGAAGAAACTCTAGTTCAAAAATCACCGCAGGAACTTGCGGCGCAAGATGAGCGGGAGCTACTTTTTAAAATTCATGAAATCGCCGCTGAGTTCTTCAAAACACAGCTTTTCGACACCTCTGAGGGACAGGCTATTGGGCTTTCGTATTTTAAGGAGCGCCAAATAAAAAAAGAGCTCATTGATAAATTTCAATTAGGCTATTCGCCAGAACAGCGCGATGCCTTTACCCAGTTCGCCTTAGAGAAAGGTTACTCCAGTGACTTACTTGAAAAATCAGGTCTCTCGGTCTTTCCCCCAAACGCACCAAATGGTGTGGACCGCTTTCGAGACCGCGTGATTTTCCCAATCCATAGTTTCTCAGGACGGGTACTGGGCTTTGGGGCTCGAATTTTAAAAAATAATATTAAGACCGCCAAATACCTCAATTCTCCAGAAACAGGTATTTACCATAAAAGTGAGGTCCTGTACGGACTCAATCAGAGCAAGCAAAGCATTACAAAAGAGAATCTCTGTCTTTTAGTAGAAGGCTATATGGACGTGATCGCCCTGCATCAGGCGGGCATCGAAAACGTGGTTTCCAGCTCAGGGACTTCTCTTACCACCGCCCAGATAAAACTCATTAAGCGCCTGACGCAAAACGTAACCATATTATTTGATGGCGATGCGGCGGGTATAAAGGCCAGTTTTAGAAGCATCGATCTTCTTCTAGCTCAAGGCATGAATATTCGGATTTTGCTCTTCCCGGACGGACACGATCCCGATTCTTATTCCAAGGCTTATTCCCAGGAGCAGGTCGAAACTTTCATCAAAGACCAGGCGCAAGACTTTATTAACTTTAAAGCCGAGGTCCTTTTAAAAGATATCGGCTCCGATCCGATAAAAAAAGCAGAATCGATCACGGACATTGTGCGCTCCATTGGCTTTGTCCAAAATCCTTTGCAGCAAGAGATTTACTTAAAAGAGGTCTCTACTCGGTTCGCCCTCTCAGAGCAAAGTTTATTTAATGAACTGAGTCTGCAAAAGCAGGTGCTTAGAACCGACGAGCCAAAAAAAGCGCCACAAAGGCCTGCGGCGCCTCTAGAGCTTGTGGCCCTGGATGTGCCAGGCGTGGATTCAATGCTACTCCAAGAAGAAAAACTTTTTGAACTTCTATTTAAATACGGAGAAGAAATTATTACAAGAACGGACGCTGAAAATCAGCCTTACCAAATTACCGTTCTTGAAGAAATTGTAGCGCATTTTAAGCAGGACGGCTACCAAATGCGCTCCAGTCTCAACGAGCGTATTTTTGAGGCTATCCTTGAGGGCTTAGAAGAGGCACAGATCCGTACAGGCGGCTTCTTTTTAACGCTCATGGATCAGCAGCTTAACCAAAAAGCGGCCGATGCCTTACTAACCCCCTACGAAAACAGTGACTGGGGCAAGCACAACATTTTCTTTGAGCAGGAACATGAGCTCGTGCCTCAAATTGTGGAACAAGTCATGATTCGACACAAGCGCACTTACGTTCTTCATCTGATAGACGAGTTAAAAAAGGAGCTCCAACACAGCGAGGAGCCTGAGACAATCTACCCGAAAATCATCCGGTTAAACCAACTGAAAATGCAAATGGATAAGGAGCTGCACCGCATCATCTGACATAATGGCTAACTTTGAGTTAGGAACGCAATTTGAAGAACCTATAGGAGCATAACAACTAGAAAGAACTTACTTATGAATATTAAAAATGACTTTAGAGATTTTTCTGTCAAACATTTAGGAAACAGTGGCCTAGCGACAGACCAGTACATGAAGCACTACGGTCCAAACAACCTAACGCCTTACATTATGGAGGAGCGCCGACTAAATGTGGCGCAAATGGATGTGTTCTCAAGACTGATGATGGACCGCATTATATTTCTAGGCACTGGTATCGATGACCAAGTCGCAAATATTGTGACGGCTCAGCTCTTATTTCTTGAAAGCTCTGATCCGAGCAAAGACATTCAGATTTATATCAATTCCCCAGGGGGAAGCGTGTACGCTGGTCTTGGGATCTATGACACCATGCAGATTATTAAGCCAGATGTTGCAACCATCTGTACCGGAATGGCCGCTAGTATGGGCGCCGTTCTACTTGTTGCAGGTGAAGAAGGAAAACGCTCTGCTTTAAAGCACTCGAGGGTGATGATTCACCAACCTTCTGGAGGCGCGCAGGGTGTTGCATCCGATATGGAGATCAACCTTCGCGAGATGCTTAAATTGAAAAAAGAACTTTACGAAATCATTTCCGAGCATTCTGGACAAAGCTTCGACTGGGTTGAAAAATCCTCAGACCGCGATTACTGGATGACCTCCTCTGAGGCCAAAGAGTACGGCATGGTGGACGAAGTACTAGAGAGAAAAGTGGAGCCAAAGAAATAAACTCCCCTTTCGATACAACAAAAAAGAGCCTTCCAAATTTGGAAGGCTCTCTTTATTATTTTGCTTTTAAAAGTCGGTTAATGGCCGATGCTTTTGCTGCTATTCAACTAAAGAGGTCTTTCACTTTATCAAAAAAGGATTTCTCTTTTCCTGAAGGTTCTGCAACCATTTCACCGCTTTCAAGCTGCTGCTCAAAAAAGTCTTTCTGGGTTGGGTTTAAATTCTGAGGTGTCCACACGTTTATGTGTACGAACATATCGCCTTTGCCATAGCTATCAATGCTTGGAAGGCCTTTGCCTGCGAGTCTCAATATTTTCCCACTCTGGGTACCGGCCTCCACTTTTATTTTCACTTGGCCTCCCACCGTTGAGAGTTCTTTAGAGGTGCCTAAGGCTGCTTCTGCAAAAGAGATGTAAAGTTCTTGGTGCAAGTTATCGCCTTCGCGTTTGATTGTTTTATCGACTTCTTCTTCAACGACCACTAAGAGGTCACCAGGCGTGCCCCCAAAGGGCGCATCGTTCCCTTTGCCTCGAACGTTTAATTGAATGCCTTCGCGCGCTCCAGCGGGTATGTTGATGGTAACTTCTTCATCCTCGCGAATAAGTCCGTGTTCGTTTGCACCGGCTGGAATTTTATCGGCCACTTTGCCTAGTCCCTGGCAGGTGCCACACGTTGTTTGGGTTTGCATTTGGCCAAACATCGTATTCATGACCTTGACCTGAGCCCCAGACCCATGACACGTTGGACAGGTTTTCGCCGTCGCCCCTGGTGCCGATTTCATTTTTTTGACCTTGATGGTTTTCTGAGTCCCCTCCACCATGTCTTGCAAATTAAGCTTGATGCGCACCCGAAGATTGGAGCCTCTGGCAGCCTGTGAGCGCTGAGAGCCCCCGCCAAAACCACCGAATCCACCGCCGCCAAAGATATCGCCAAATTGAGAGAAGATATCCTCCATGCTCATGCCGCCACCAAAGCCGCCACCGCCGCCAAAACCGCCGCCTGCGCCGCTCATTCCGGCATGACCGTATTGGTCGTAACGGGCTTTTTTCTGCGGGTCACTCAGGACTTCGTAGGCCTCAGCTGCTTCTTTAAAATTTTCCTCAGCCTGTTTATCCCCTGGATTTTTATCGGGGTGAAACTGGATGGCTAGTTTGCGGTAGGCTTTCTTAATCTCCTCTGGTGAAGCACTCTTAGAAACGCCTAGAACGTCGTAATAATCTCGTTTTGACATAATTTTTAATGGGGAACTTAATTCAGTTAGTAAGGCTTAGTTTCCGGTGACCACTTTGGCAAAACGGATTACTTTATCGTAGAGCGTATAGCCGGTCTCAATCACGTCCACAATCTTTCCTTTTAACTCCTCAGAGGGTGCTGGAATTTGGGTAATGGCTTCGTGGAAATCCACGTTAAAAACATCTCCCTGTTTCACTTCAATGGTTTTAAGTCCTTTCTCCATGAGTTTAGACTTTAATTTTTGGTAAATAAGTTCGACTCCTTGTAATTCGTCCTTTTGATCCGATTTGGCTAACTCTTTTAAAGCGCGCTCAAAGTCGTCCAATACCCCAAGCATAGAGCCCATTAGGTCTTGGTTTGCAAACTGGAAGAATTCCATTTTTTCTTTGGCCGTTCTTTTTTTATAGTTTTCGAACTCAGCGAAAAGGCGGATGTACCGGTCTTTTTCACTGCTCAGAAGAGACTCGAGGGACTCCTTCTGCGCCTCAGGCTCTTGGGCCTGCGAATCTTGAGTTTCTGGCTCAGACTCGTTAGAAATTGGCTGCTCGTTTAAATTTTCTTCGTGTGTATCGCTTGTATCTGACATAGTATAAAATTAACTACGAGAGACCTCTCAAAATCACTGCCAAAACCAAGAACTGGAAATTTTGTCCGATTTAGTGGACAATTTGGAAAGAATTAGGTTAAAAGTTCCGTATAGAGCAGATAAAGATTTAGCGCTACGATAACCCCTGTAATTGCCCAAACAGTCATTTTAAGCCAGGGCGCATTGACAAATGGTCCCATTTTCTTTTTGTCGCTGGTAAAAAGAACGAGTGGAATGACGGCAAAGCTTAATTGCATTGAAAGCACGACTTGACTTAATATAAGGAGCTCTGAGGTTCCATCCTCGCCATAGAGAATGGCAACAATAAATGCTGGAATAACGGCGAAAAGTCGGGTAATGAGTCGCCTTAACCAAGGCTTTAGCTTCAAATCCAAAAACCCTTCCATCACAATTTGTCCTGCGAGCGTGCCGGTAAGTGTTGAATTCTGACCTGAGGCCAGCAGCGCGATGGCAAAGGCAATACTTGCTAAGGAGGTTCCCAGCAGCGGTTCGAGCATGCGGTGCGCATCGTAGATGTCTGCCACATCGTGATTTCCGGAGGTATGAAAGGTCGCAGCAGCCACTATTAAAATGGCGGCATTGATGAAAAAAGCAAGACCAAGGGCTAAGGTGCTGTCAATGGTCGCGAATTTAATAGCCTCACGCTTGCCCACAGGCGTGCGCTCATAAGCGCGCGTCTGTACGATACTGCTATGAAGATAGAGGTTGTGCGGCATCACCGTCGCCCCTAATATCCCAATGGCGATATAAAGCATGGAGGGGTTTGTGACCACTTGGGCCTGAGGAACCAAACCACTTAAGATTGGAAATAGTTCTGGTTGGGAAACGATCAATTGGTAGGCAAAACACATTAGTATAATAAAAATTAGCCCCCCTACAATACTTTCGAGCCAGCGAAACCCACGGGCTTGCAAAAGAAGGATCACAAAGACATCGACAATCGTTATGGCCACTCCCCAGGAGAGTGGAATTCCAAACAAAAGATTAATGGCAATGGCTGTGCCGATAACCTCAGCCAGATCCATGGCCGCAATGGCAATTTCACAAAAAAGCCAGAGCACAAAATTTACACCAGGCGAATAGTGGTCTCGGCAGGCCTGAGCCAAATCCCGCTCAGCGGCAATTCCGAGTTTAAGGGACAGGTGTTGAAGGACAATTGCGAATAAATTTGAGATTAGTATTACGGACAAAAGCGTGTAGCCGAACTGCGCGCCCCCTGCGATATCGGTAGCCCAATTCCCGGGATCCATATACCCTACGGCGATCATTAGACCCGGACCCATAAAAGCAAAAAGCTTTCGCCAGAATCCCGCATCTTTTGGAATTGCGACCGAGGCATAGGATTCGGAAAGTGAAGGGGTGAGTCGAGAACGTCTCCAGCCCGATTGAAAGCCTGTCATGTATTTTTGTTAGAATAATCTAACAAAAATAAGAATTGTTTTCTAATATCCAATTCGTTTTCCAAGTCTTTCTAAAAAAACAGGTTTGAAAACCCTCATTTAGAGACAAAAAAAAAGATTCCGAAAGGCTTTAAAGCCTTTCGGAATCCTTAAAACGTTTAGGCAAAACCTAAACTCAATTACTCTATTTTACAAAACGGATCGCTGTCTTACGATCGGATTCACGCTCCTGATCTGTGGCCGTTTCTGCCACTGTTGCAAACTCCTCACCGTAGCCTTCTGCATCTTCTACTTGGGAAGAGGCTAAGGCTTTTTCAACCGCATCGGCACGGTCCTGAGAAAGTTTCTTATTGAACGCATCGTCTCCTTTTTTATCGGTGTATGCGCCAATTTTAATTTTTGCCTGTGGGTAGGCCTTTAAGATCGCGTTCAAGTTATCTAACTGTGCCTTAGATTCAGCCGTTAGAGTGGTGGTTCCAAACTCGAAATTCAAATTATCGAAATTAAACCAACGCTCTTTTAACTGATCGTCACTAAGACCTGCATACTCCTGAGAATTTAAGAACTGGACCACTCGGTCTTCAATCCCTCCTTTATAAGCATTTAAAGTGGTTCCATCGGGAAGAGTTACCGTCGTAGCTTCACGCGAAACAGGAGTCATCGCTAAGGAATCCGTTACTAAGGTCATCGTATCTTCCTCCAGCATTAAGGAATCAGAACTCATTGTACTCATCTGAGTCTCTTTGTTATCACATTGTTTGAATAGGAAATAGCCTGCTGCTAAAAGCAAAACGAGAGGCAATAACCACTTAAGAATTCCTGAATCCTTCTTAGGTTCTACACTCACGTGGGTTGAACCCTCACGAGTAACCTCAACTTTTGGACTTGTATCCACGGGCGTAGCCGGTGGAACTGGCGTCACGGGTGGAACTGGTGCAGCCGGGTCCACTGAGGCGCCTAAATCTGGAATGACAGAGTCACCTAGACCCAGAGAGGCTAAGGAAAGCCCTGCTGGAAGCAGGCTTGAAACAACCCCTTTTTGATCGTTTAGCAAAGAGGAAATTCCCTGCGCATCAAGACCTTGATCTTGCGCGTATTTACCGACAGAGCCTAAAGAAGCTCCCGTGACCGTATTTAATAACGAATTCGCAGAGCTCTCACTGATTCCAGAGAAACCAGCGATCGATCCGATCAGTGCGCCGATTTTATCTCCGAAAATTTTATCAAGTACGCCAGAAACTAAAGAGTTTCCTGTAGTGCCTCCAAGTAGGTTTCCTAAAAGTCCACTGCTTGCGGCTGTTGTAACGGCACTCAAAACGGAAGAATCTTCCGAATGGTTCGCCAGTCCGCCTAAAACTGATGGAATAAGTCCTGAAATCGCTTTACTGATTCCTGATTCACTTTCTCCCAACTGCGTTGCCGCTTGTGAGATAAGTGCAGGACCTAATTGCCCCTTAATAAGTTCAATAATGTTTAATGCCATAATAGTTTATTTTTAATGTTAACTATTAATTGTTAAGCAAATACCAATCCAAAGGCCAAATGAGTATGGATTTTAACTTTATTTTAATAAGCTTTAGCGAATATCACGCGGCGCTCTGAAGGCTTCCCAGAGAGTAATGAAACCCCTGGTTCTAGCGCGCTATCTAAAGGTATGCAACGAATGGTGGCTTTGGTGAGCTGTTTGATTTGCTCCTCTTCCTCCGCCGATCCATCCCAGTGTGCCGAAATGAAACCGCCTTTGGTTTCGAGAACGTTTTTGAACTCTTCAAAAGTATCGACTCGTGTCGTGTTCTCATTTTTAAAATCTAGAGCATTTGTATAAATTGCTTCTTGAATTGTGGCAAGAAGCGTTTCAATATAGTCCTCAATGCCTTCGATTGGACGGGATTCTTTTGTTAAGTTATCGCGCCTTGCCACCTCAACGGTCCCATTTTCTAAATCTCTGGCGCCAAGGGCGATTCGAACCGGCACACCTTTAAGTTCATACTCCGCGAATTTCCAGCCTGGCTTATTTTGATCGTCGTCGTCAAATTTAACCGAGATGCCTTTTGCACGAAGTTTTTGTTGAAGCTCATTGGCAACAACCCGAAGCTGCTCTAGCTGCTCTTCGCCCTTGAAAATAGGCACAATAACCACCTGAATTGGGGCTAAAGTTGGGGGAAGCACAAGGCCTTGATCGTCTGAATGCGCCATGATTAAAGCCCCAATTAAACGCGTTGAAACCCCCCAAGAGGTGGCCCAAGCATGCTCTAATTTACCTTCTTTCGTGGTGAATTTCACATCAAAAGCTTTCGCGAAATTTTGACCTAAGAAATGGGAGGTCCCCGCCTGTAGGGCCTTTCCGTCCTGCATCATAGCCTCAATACAGTAGGTTTCTACGGCGCCAGCAAAACGCTCAGACGGCGATTTAATTCCGCGAATCACAGGCATGGCCATAAAGCGCTCTGCAAAATCTGCATACACTTCAAGCATTTTCTCAGACTCCTCTAGGGCCTCTTTCTCTGTCGCATGCGCCGTGTGGCCTTCCTGCCATAAGAACTCTGCAGTTCTTAAAAACAGTCTGGTCCGCATTTCCCATCGCACCACATTGGCCCATTGGTTTATAAGAATTGGAAGGTCTCGGTAAGACTGAATCCATGATTTATACGTATTCCATATGATTGCCTCGGAAGTTGGTCTTACAATAAGTTCCTCCTCGAGTTTGGCCTCAGGATCAACAATGAGCTTGCCCGGATTGTTTGGGTCGGTTTTTAGGCGGTAGTGGGTGACCACGGCACATTCCTTTGCAAAACCTTCCGCATTCTTCTCCTCGGCTTCAAAAAGACTTTTTGGCACAAATAAGGGGAAATAGGCATTTTGATGTCCCGTTTCTTTGAACCGTCGATCGAGTTCATCCCGCATTTTTTCCCATATCGCATAGCCATACGGCTTAATGACCATACTTCCTCGAACGCCTGAGTTTTCCGCGAGGTCTGCTTTCACGACGAGTTCGTTATACCATTTGCTGTAATCTTCTGCTCTAGATGTTAATTTTGCCATAATTCTCTTAATTTTAACCGTTCTTTTAACTTTTACCGTTCTTTCGAATCTAAATAAAAAGCGTAAATTTGAAAAGACTAAAAACCTTTTGTTTAATTCCGTTTTTAGCCGAAGTGCAAATATAAATTAAATTAAAATCTTTCACCGTATCATGAAAAAAAATATAAATAAAAACCACTCGCATGGCATTCTTTCAAAACTAGGCCTTCTCGTAGGTTTGGGATTGCTCGTTGTCTCGTGTGGTGCCTACCCGGGAGGGTACAGTGAGACCGATGGCGTTTATTACGATCCGCAAACCGACACCCTGCCTACGGTCTATGCGGAATCAGACTACAATCAGGTTGGAGACTATTATTCCTATGACGAGCCTTCCATTATTGAGAAGAGTTACAAAAATACGCAGGATGAGCAGAACCGCTATCAAAACGATAACTGGAACTCTCTTGAAGCCACGGACTCTGATTGGGGAACTTACACAGGGAGTATCACGCAGTACAGCAGCAGCGGTTGGGACTACGGGTATGGGTATGGTTATGGTTATGGCTACGGATTATACTCTGGGTATTGGCCAAGCCGCTTTTCCATGAATTTTGGATGGGGCTACTCGCCCTACTTTAGCTACCGACCTTGGGGCTGGGGCTATTCACCTTACGGTTCTTGGGGATACGGCTACGCCCCGTATTATGGATACAATTCATTTTATGGCTACGGCTACGGATCTCCGTATGGCTATGGCGGGTACTATGGCTATGGAAATTATTACAACGGCTACTCGAATTCAAGTCCTCTAAACACCTACCGCGCCCCACGACTTAAGAGTGGCGCTGATGGCAATTATAGAAATCCGCAAGCGAACCGTATGAACCAAACGGCTGGATTTAGAAATTCGAATTCCTCAACAGTTCGTCAAGGTGTGAATCCACGCTTTGAGAGCCGCACCCAACAAGGTACCCGAAATGCTGGATTTAGAAATTCTAATTCTACCCAGACCCGCGAGCGCGTCACACCGCGACTCGAAAACCGCGCTCCGCAGCGCCCTCAGGATAATGGCTTTAGAAATTCAAATTCTGGAGGCTTTAGAAATGACGGCGGATTTCGATCCTCTGGATCCTCTGGATCTTCCAGTTCAAGCCGTAGTTCAGGAACCCGCGGTGGTTTTAGATAAATTCAAATACCAGGTAAGATCTGTCTGTGAACCTAAGTCAGGGACAGATCTTACCTTTCAACTATAACAGTCTTATTCAATGATTAAAAAGTCTTTTACTATTCTCTCAATTTCTGCTGCTTTCTTTCTACAAGCGCAGGACACGTCCGTTTTACGAAATGCTTTAGAACTCTATAGTGGACCCACTTCACTGGGCTCCGCAAAATACAATGCCATGGCAGGTTCTTCGGGAGCTTTAGGTGGGGACGCCTCCTCTATTGCCACGAATCCGGCAGGCGTTGGTGTGGCCATCGCAAGCGATTTGTCAGCCACTTTAACAATTGACAGGACAGAAAACGCGACTTCCCTACATGAAAATAGTTTAAATTATAAACTCAATTCAACAGACTTGGGTCATGTGGGCGGAATTGCGGTCTTTTCGACCCAAGACCGCTCTGCTTGGAAGTTCATAAATTTGGGGGTAAGCTTTACGCGCCAATCGGCAGAGGATTATTCTCAGGCCCCAGGAAATGCCTTAGTCACTTTTGATCTATCAGACGGCGATCAACTCTCCTATAATGGGCATGCCTTTAACCGTTTAGGCGATTTAAGCAAAATGTCCTTAGCGGTAGGGGCGAATTACGAGCATCGAATCTATGTGGGTGGAGCCATTAATCTACACGGCGCTTCCCTATCCCAGTGGGATACGGCCGCTATGAAATACAAAAGCGACGGGGAAACCGAGGTTTTCTCAAAACAATACACACCTTATTTCGAGGATGCTAGTGGGTTTTCCGCCTCCATCGGGGTGATTGGAAAAGTAAGTCCTGAGCTTCGCTTAGGCGCAGCTTTAGAAACCCCTACGTGGTGGCAGATGGAACGAACTTACCAATACTTTGGCCTTGACAGCAGTGAGGATGGGGAATACGGCGAATCCCGTCGTTTCCAAAGCCCTTTGAAAGCCACTTTGAGTGCCGCGTACGTCCCAAGTAAGAACTTTGCTCTAAATGTGGACTACACCCTTGGACTCTCAAAACCAGAGTTTGGAAAAATGGATGCAGGCGCTCAGAGTGAAATGGACGACTTTTTCTCGAATCAGTATAAAAACCACTCCGAAGTTAAAATCGGTGGGGAATACCGCATCGAAGGCCTTCGCCTCCGCGCTGGGTACGGCTACGCCTCAAGCCCGGTGGACGCGATGAGTCTTGAGCTTCTCAATACGCAAGGACAAAATGAAACGGCCTCCGTTAAAGACCTTTATGCCGGTTCAAAACAAACACTTGGCGCTGGAATTGGGTACGATTTTAAGTCCTTCTACATCGATGCCGCCTACAACCACATCAGCTCAAATTACCACATGCCTTTTCTACGAGGCTCAGAAGCGCAGCAAACACAGTACTTTTCACAAAGTGCCTACTTTGCCAACGACTCGGCTTTAGTAAGCGACGTGGATTCTAAAAGATCATTGATTAGTCTAACAATGGGCTGGAAGTTCTAAATCCCAAAACTTCAAAATAGAAAACTAAAAAAGGATTGGCCTGTGGTCAATCCTTTTTTGGTATTAAGATTTCGCTCATTTGGACCGCGCTGCCTTGTTTGGTCCCACGAGCTCTTTGGCCCTAGGTTTAATGGGCGTGAAATTGATGCCCAATCAGCGCTAGGCCAATCCCTAGAAGCACAAGGATGATTTTCCCCCAATCTACATTGTGGTTCTTACTGCTCTCAAAGATGATCACCGAGGAAATATGTAAAAAGATTCCCCCAACCACGGCTAAGAAATAAGGCTCCCAACTTGGATCAAAGTACTGCCCCAAGAGCATGCCTAAAGGCGATGCCAAGGCAAATAGACTAACGACCAGCCAGGAGGTGGCTGAAAACTTCTTACTTCGAAAAAGAAAAGCCCCTAAAATAAACGAAATAGGCAAGTTATGGATCAGGATTCCTTGAAGGTAAGGCGTGTTCCAATTGGTCTCGCGCGCCAGAGGAATGCCCTCGATAAAAGCGTGCACGAAAAGCCCCAAAATAAGGGCCAAGGGCAAAATTCCGTCTTCCGATTTCTGGTGCATGTGCCCGTGTTCAAAACCTTTGGTCAAATTCTCAAGAAGCATCTGTAAAAGCACACCCGCAATAACCCAAAGCCCACTGTTATGGTCTATGTTCGCATAAACCGTTGGAAAGACTTCATTTAAGCAGATGGTGATTAAAAAACCGGCACTTAAGACCAGTAGCCCTTTTGCAATCTTGTTTTTCTGGCCCAAATATTTCCCTAGTAGAACGCCTATTAGGACACTGAGAATTAGTAATAGATATATCATGGGGTTATTTTTCGATAGACACTCAGAGCTCTTGGGGAACTTTCAATTTGAAATTCCGATAGAGCATAGTCTCCGTAGATGGCTATCTTTTCAAAACCGTAAAGCATTGCTAAATCGTCCATATACTCAAGGGTGTGGAGTTTTACTTTTTCATAAAAGAAGAAGTTCTTCCCCTCTTCTACAAACCGAATCTCTTTCACCACGGAGCCTTCTTCTATATGCTTATCAATTTGAAATTCAAGCCCTTCTCTAAGCTCTGTACTTTTGGGAACCAGCGAGTCAATCACCTGCTTCTGATTTAAGAAGTCAAGCACGAAATACCCGCCTGGCTTTAAAGCGCTTGATACGGAAGAAAAGACGCGCTCATCATCCTTTGGATCCATGAAATAGCCAAAACTTGTAAAAAGATTGAAAACCGCATCCACCGGGTCCGACTCAATTGTATCGCGCATGTCGTGCACTTCAAATTTTAGGGTGTCGTTCTCATAGGCTTTATTAGCTGAAATACTTTCACTTGAAAGGTCAAGACCCAAGACTCTGTAGCCTAGTCGGTTTAAAAAGACACTATGGCGCCCTTTGCCGCAGCCAAGATCAATAATAGAGGCCCCAACGTTTAAGTTTAGGTCCTTTAAAAGTAGGGTTAAAAAGGCTTCTGCTTCCTTATAGTCCCTGTTTTTATATAGTATATGATAATACGGCGAATTGAACCACGTTTTAAACCACTCCATTGTGCAAAAATAGCTAAATTTGCCAAACTAAAGCATATTAAATCGCATGCGAAATCTTATGCAGACGATTTTAAACCTTTGCTAAACAAACAGCCCTATGAATCCAGACGAATTACAAATACAAATTAAAACCTTTTTTGGACTCGAAGAGCTTCTGGCCGAAGAAGTTAAGAAACTTGGAGGCCGAAATGTGGAGATAAAAAACCGCGCGGTGAACTGCGAAGGGGATTTAGGCTTTCTATACAAGATTAATTACTCACTAAGAACGGCTTTAAAAATCATCGTTCCACTCTTTGAATTTAAGGCCTACAACGAACAAAATTTCTACGATAAACTGTACCGTTTTTCTTGGGATAAATACCTTAAGCCTGGACAAACCTTTGCCATTGATTCAACGGTCTACTCCGATACTTTTACGCATTCTCAGTTTATTACCTTGAAGATGAAAGATGCGATTGTGGACTTCTTTCGGGACAATTTCAAAGTCCGCCCCAGTGTGGATGCCAAGAATCCAGACATCAAATTCAATCTTCACATTGACCGGGAGCTTGTCACAATCTCGCTAGACTCCTCAGGGGATGCTCTTTTCAAAAGAGGCTACCGACAGGACGGCGGACAAGCGCCTTTAAATGAGGTGCTCGCGGCAGGCATGCTGCAGATTGCAGGATGGGACGGGAAAGGAAATTTCCTAGACCCAATGTGCGGCTCGGGAACGCTTTTAATTGAAGCGGCGATGCTCGCGATGAACATGCCAGCCCAACTCTACCGTAAAGGGTTTGCCTTCCAAAACTGGCCAAATTACGACCACGAACTTTTCCAATCTATAAAGGAGCACCGATTAAACCGCATGACCCCATTTGAAGGGAAAATCGTGGGGTACGACATCGATCCTCAAATGCTGGAAGCAGCCGAAATGAACCTCGCCGCAGCCGAACTGCAGGACGTCATTGAGGTGAGAAACCAAGATTTCTTTGAAAGTAAAAAGGACCTCTTCCCTCTTTTAATGGTATTCAATCCCCCTTACGATGAGCGAATCGAGATTACCGATTCAGACTTCTACAAAAAAATTGGAGACACCTTTAAAACCTTCTACCCCCACACCCTGGGCTGGTTAATTTCCTCTGATTTAGAAGCCGTTAAAAAGATTGGACTTCGCCCCTCAAGAAAAGTCAAACTCTTTAATGGGAAATTAGAGACCCGCTTTTTACAATATGAAATGTACGAAGGCACGAAAAAAAGAGGCGGCCAAAGCAAAAAAGACGACGACTCAGACGACTCAGTAGATAAAATCATAGACGATTCCACCGAAAACCCGCAAGCCCTTGACTCCGACTCTTAGTATCATTGTTGCCATATTCAACCGAAAGGATGAACTTTTCGAGCTATTGAATTCTCTTTGTTTTCAAACAGATTTGAATTTCGAGGTGATTGTCGTTGACGACGGTTCGAATATTGCGCTACTGCCCACCATCGAGCTCTTTAAGGACCGACTTAACATCGAATTTTTTCGTAAAGTAAATTCAGGGCCAGGTCTGAGCCGTAATTACGGGGCAGCCCGAGCAAAGGGCGAGTACCTAATTTTCTTAGACAGCGACGTGACTCTTGAGAACGACTATATAAGTAGCGTTAGATCCAGTCTAAATGAAATGCCATGCGACGCGTTTGGCGGGGCAGACAAGGCCCACCGGGGCTTTAATTTGATGCAAAAAGCAATTTCTTACGCCATGACCTCCCTATTCACTACAGGGGGAATTCGAGGCAATAAAAAAGGAATTGGCAAATTTCAGCCGCGCAGTTTTAATATGGGCGTAAGAAAGGAGGCGTTTGTAGCCGTGGGCGGATTTAGTGAACTTCGCATTGGCGAGGATCCAGACCTTTCGATGACGCTTTGGGAGCACGGGTACACGACGGCTTTTTTTGATACTATTGCGGTCTACCACAAACGCCGGACTGATTTTGGAAAGTTCTCCAGACAGATCCACCAATTTGGGGTTGCTCGGCCTATTCTAAATCAAAGGCATCCGCAGTTTGTCAAATTAACCTTCGCCTTTCCTTCGCTGTTCTTAATTGGGTATATTTTAGGTGTGGTCGCGTATTACGGATTTTCTAGTCCGATGCTTCTTCTATTTTACGGATTCTATACGTTTTTGGTCTTTTTCCATGCCCTAATAAAAACGGGGAACATAAGCATTGCAGGTCTTTCAGTGATTGCCTCCTATATTCAATTGTTTTCCTACGGTTGGGGATTTTTAGAATCTTGGTTTCGACTCAACGTCCTTAAACAAGATCCAAAAGTGGCCTTCCAAAGGCATTTTCACCACGAGTAACTCGGGCTTTTACCTGGGTGGTCTAGCCTTTCGTTTTAAATCAAAAACCAAACTTGTTAAACTTGTCTTAAGAGGCATCAAAATCAATCATCCACTGGATGCCGAATTGGTCCACGAGCATGCCGAAATACGATCCCCAGAAGGTATCGCTCATGGGCATACTGACCACGCCTTTGTCGCTAAGCGCCGCAAAATAGGTTTCGGCCTGCGCTTTGGAACTCACGCCTACCGCAATAGTGTAGTTATTTCCTTGGGTTAGTTTTTCACTGCCTGGAAAGGTGTCACTTCCCATAAGAACCGTTTCAACGGAAATAGGTAAGGAAATATGTAAGACCCGATCGAGGTCCTGCTCACTTAAAGGCGGCATAGAATCTGAGGGTGGCACATCTCTAAACGTCCCGACATGAGAGAACTCTCCACCAAAGACGGATTGGTAAAATTTAAAGGCCTCGAGACAATTGCCATCAAAATTTAGATATACATTCAAGGTTGCCATAAATAGTTAAGTATAAGAGTTAAACAGTACTACTTTAAGTTTTTTGTGCTAGGACGAATTACAAGAGGAGCCAGTCGGTACCCGAGTTCAACAAGTCCCCAAACCGCAATTCCTAAAACCCAGAACCAAATTGGTGTTGGAAGACTTGCCATCATAAAAAGGGACTGAATTAAAAACACCCCTCCACAAATTAAGGCGTACAAGCGCCTCGAGTCATTTGCAATAAGCGTGGAGATAAACCCTGAAAAAACAGCGGCCACCGCGTAGGAGATAATGATAAAAAAAAGAGCCATGAAAGGCGCCGTTTTAACATACTGAGCAAGCTGTCCCATGTCATTTGGATCCATGGTTGCAGGTTGCGGATAGAGAGTGTGCCCAAGCATTTGGACAAGCATCATCACTAAAGATCCAGAAATCAGCCCTGCCAGGACTGAAATTACTTTTTTCATAGTCGTTTATTTTCTAATTTATTTCTAAGAAATTTAGTGGCTCTTTTTGGGCTTCTTAGACCCCGAATTGATTTAAATGGTGGGTGAGATGCTTACTTAAAAGATGGTCCCACTGCGCCGAGGAAAGTCTTCCAAAAACCAGGTGCTCTTTTTGTTCAAAAGCCTCGGGTCCCAGCGTTTCAACCTGCCTCAAATAAGCCCGAAGACGTGAAAGTTCGAGCTCAAATTCTCTACTCTCCACTTGTTTTAGCACTTTGCCTGTGGGGAGGTTCTTTTTGAAGGGCCGCTTACTTAGCACCATTGGCTTTACCACCAGGCGAAAAAAAACACGAGACAAAAGAGTTGGTTTCTGTTTCTGGCTCAGTTCAAAGAGAATCTCATAACTCGCATTTAAATGCGCGAGCATCTGGGCGGCATCCATTTGCCCCCACTGGGCTTTAGATTCCTTCTTTAGATGCTTTAAGCGCCCTAAGTAGCCTTCTTCTTTTTGCAATTCAAAAACCGATTCCACCTTTTTTTATTCGTTAAGGTTTCCAACCCCAAGGGCGTCTCGTCACTTCGATGGGTTTGGTTAGGTCAAAACGCACCGTAAAAAGGCGCTCTTGTCCTAAACGTCTTAAACTATAAGAAAATCCCGTGGCGTCTAAATCGATCCACCAAACATTTCCAGAAGCGTAGGCTATTTGACTGCTCGTTTCTAAATCGGCTGGAAAAAACTGCTGGGTTTTAAATCCATGGTTCGTACTTTTTCCCCCGTATTGAGTCACCGCTTCCTCTGTCCCATCGGCATGTCGGTGGTCGTGTTTCAATTTTAATAATCCCTGTTCATCCTTTGTGAGCACCCAGGTTCTGGACTGATCCTCGCCCACATAAAAAGGGATACGGATTTCATTTGGGGCGCAAGAAAGGACCTGCATTAAAAGGACTTTATCGGAAAATCCATCGCCCTCTCGCGAGCCATTCACGACTTTGCCCTCATAGGATTTTGCGCAGTGTTTTTGAAGCTCTGCCCAAAAAATTTCACTGCCCTTCTCTTGTGCACTTAGGACGCCTGAGGCTAAAATCAGGGCGAGTCCAAGGGCTTTAATTTTATTCATAGGTCCTTGTTTTATACAAAGATATTATTTTTTCTCAATGCCTGTCGAATTTGCCCTTTCAGGACTTTTTCGAGTCCAGGCTGGTTCACGTAATAATCTAATTCGTTAGTCTTTGATTTCTACGTTCGTGCCCTGGGTATGGGCGCGCATTTGTGGCGCGTAGTAGTTCTCTAAACTCGCTAAACCATTACTAAAGACTCCAGAGGCGCCTGCGCGCAGGTCGTACTCAAGCACGTGTCTGCCTTTAGGGAGATAATCGAAGAAAAAGTCCATGGACGCATCTCGAACGGCCTGATAGTACCCTAGGCCTCCACTATAGTGGTAAGTTGATAGGGCATCTACCGGCTCAAAGCCAGCCGCTCTTTGGTCTTTTAAATGGAGGAACTCCATGGGGCGGTCCGAGTTTATAATTAAGCGCACTTTGAGTCGGTCTCCAATACGAATAGGTTCTGACGTGGAAATAGCCTTAAGAACCTCGCCGTTGGTTGTGGACTCAATTCGGTAGAGTTCTTTACTGATCGATAGAACACTAGCAGCAGCGCTGATTTTATCTAGATCCTCATAGTACTGCCAAAACAGACCTCCTTGGGCGATTCCAGGACCTTTCTTATAAACCTCCACTTGGCCTTTCTTAGGGCTCAATTCTTGGACATTCACCACGGCTTTTAAATAGCCAGGCGCCTCGAGAGGAAGCTCGCTTTTCACCAGCTCACCGCCCCAAACGACCTCAGTTTGATCACTTTGACTATCGGTCCAAGAGCGACCCGAATTTAAAAGCAGGTAAATCACCTCAGCCGTGGCTCTAGAGGTATCCCAGTGGCTCACCTCTTTTTGAGTGACTAAATGAATTTTCAACTCTTCGATGCTTCTATCATCCTCAGGCGTGAGGGCATTAATGGCTTCAAGGGCGCCGGCGTGGTTGGCGATATTCGAGGAGAACCAGCCCCACTGACCTGCATTCTCTTTCCAATACAAGCCTTGTGTTTTTGACTCAACAGCGGTTTCTTTAAGGTAAGTTAGAAGCTTCTTAGAGCTCGTGGTTAATTTATAGCGATCCAGAAGTAAAGCCGCCCGGTGCAGACCATAGAACGTAAAATCTGAGGGTTTATAAGTTGGGGCTTTTCTAATGAAAGCCGTTTTTAAACTTAGCCCCTTACCCGCCAATGGGTAAGGCGTTTCCCAATAGCTCCGAGCATCCAAATACGAAATAGCCAGATTGCTCGAAATTAGCGTCTCGGGCTTTTGGTAAAACTGCTCAGCCTGAAGGTCCACATAGTTCACTAAATCACTTACAAGTGATTCTAACTTAGAACTATAGGTGCTTAAATCTCCATGAAGCCACCCATTTAGACGGCCTAAATTCTTTAAAAGATAAAGTGAGCTTTGGTAGGAACTAGGTCCGCCTGGCTGCCAGCTAAAGCCGCCGTCGGGGTTTTGCAGCTGCTCGAAACGCGTCCAATTGGCCTTTGCGGAGGCGCGCATGGTACTGGTGTCAAAGAGTCTAGCAAGACTTGCCATTTGATCCCTTTGCGTTTTACTCTCTAAAACCCAAGGCGTCTCTTTTAAAAGGAGCTCCTTAAGCTCTGGATTCTTTTCTAGATTGGAATTAAGAAGGTCTTTCGATTGGTAGGCCTTAAAGACCTGCTCTAATCTTGGATTCTGCTTAAAGAGTTCAAGGGCAATCACCTCAGAAACCCATTTGTTAAACTGGACGTCCGCCGAGAGCTGTGGATCTTGCATCAAACTTGGAAGCGCTAAAAGAACCTCCCAAATCGGATTTGTCGTAAGCTCTAAGGTGGCAGAAACGCTCTCAAGGGATTTAGACTCTGCTTTTAAAAGATTCTCTAGTGTAAAGGTCTTTTTCTCATTCTCTTTTACAAAAATGGCGCGCGCCTCGGTCACAAGCTT
>DCJS01000047.1:33771-34317 GCA_002319955.1 Flavobacteriales bacterium UBA1694 | reverse complement strand
AGTACTCCACGAGGCCACTGGCATTCGCCGCCAAAGCAAATGCGGCGTCTGATTGGCTTAAGCCAAACTCTGAGGTAATATTTTCCAGCGTTTGGGCATCTAAAATTTCAAGTCTGGCCGTTCCACTAAGGGGCTGATCCACCAAACTTGAGACTTTTATTTTCAGCTCAATTTGATCGCCCTCTCTTAGGAACCTAGGGTAATTTACCGTGAGCGAGAGTTTCTTTTGCGTGACAATCTGTTTTTCTAAGAGGCCAATTTCTAAATCCTTTGTATGGGCTAAGAACTGCAGTCTCCACTGCGTTAGGGCCTCAGGAGAGGTAAATTCAAACTGCACTTCGCCCTTAGAATCCGTTCTTAATTCGGGTAGGAAAAATGCCGTTTCATTTAAATTTTTTCGAAGTGGAATTGGTGCTTCTGCCTCGACTTTCAGATCAATCGCTTCCAAACCTTCCTGAGAATCGGACTGAGCAGTTGGCGCCGAGGCCATATCCATTTGCGATTCCATCTTTGAAGAGGCTAACTGTGACGTTTCTCTTTTAACGG
>DCJS01000047.1:27587-33686 GCA_002319955.1 Flavobacteriales bacterium UBA1694 | reverse complement strand
TCGTGCGGCCCACCGGTTGCCAATAAAAGACATTCGACTCAAACTGATCGAGACTCTTATCATACATGGTAGCTAGAAGTTCCGCATTCACGCGCTGCTCATCCTTCCCAGTAATCTTTAGGCGCCAATGTTCCTTTTGTCCAGGCTCTAACTTATCTCGAAAGACGGTCGTTTCAATCTTTAGAGCCTTGGAGGTCTGCTCAATTTGGTAACTTAAATTCTTTGTTTGTACTTCGCCTAAACTCGAGACTTGCACTTGGACTAAAAGGCGGTCTAATCGTGGATTCGTTGGGGCCTGAAGCTCAAGAGCCGCCACTCCATTTCTAAATGGGAGTTCTTTAACCTTAGTTTGAGCGTCTCCGTTTTGAATATAAAAACGCGCGCTTGCACCGGGAATTGCGGAAAACGCATACACCACAGTCTTTTCCCCTACTTTAAGAGAATCCTTTTGTGCTAAGACCTCCAAATAAGGTTTTTGATTTGCACTTAATGCACTTGGACTATAGACCATAAAGCGCCTTACAGAGCGAATGGTATCGGCGCCTTCCAAATTATAAAGCGTAAGCTCATAGCTCCCTGGCTCTAATTTTCCGAGCGAAAGGGTTTTCTCATCAAACGATTTAGCTTCAAAAATGGTTCGAACCGGTTTTGTTTCGTTTTTAAGAGTAGTCTCGCTAAAGCGGTCGTAGGGGAACTTCGTCGCAAATTCAGACTCGCTAAGAAGTGGCAGGTCTTGAAGGTAGGGCGTATACTGCTCACGGTACAGTTTCTTTGGACCTTGAAGAACGTCCAATTTGGCTAAATAGGGCTTATCGAGGCTCTGGTCATTATAGTTTTTTAACTGCACCTGAATCTGCGTGGGCTCATTAGAAAAGTAAGCCTCTTTTCCTTTCGCTTCAATATAGTGGGAAACCGAGGCGATTTTAAAGTCTTTCTCGCTCGATAGGCTCTCACCATTTAAATCGGTTACCGTCGCCACGACGCTATAGCGCTCGACCTGCACCCCCTCTAAATTAGGATCTTTTTCAAGTGCGATCTCAATTTGAAACTCCCCTTTTTCATTGGTAAGCGCTTGGCCCAGAATTGAGTTTTCGTTCGAAGGGGTTTGAGGAAACCAACGAAAATACATCCAGCGAATATTCTCTTTCTTAATTTCGTAGGCGACTTTCACATTGCCCATCGGCACGCCACTATAGGACTGGGCCTTTGCTTTTAAAGTAACGGTTTGGCCATAGCGGTACTCGCCTTGAATCGGCTCAAATACCACCTCAAAGTTCGGACGCTTATACTCCTCTACCCGAAATCGTTTACTCGTCTCGGTCCCGTAAAGATCCCAAGAGCCGGGCGCCATAGAGCCGGGCTCCGTACTTAAGTAATACTCACCTGGAAGGGCGGTAACTGGCAAAGTAAAGCTCCCATGGTAACTTCCAAAATCGTTGCTAACGAGCGTTTTTGACGCCACTGTTTCCCCATTTGAATCCACTAGATTTATGCGTTGCTTTAGGCCGGCAGCGGCGCTTGTCGCGCCCGTTAACTGGCTGTACTGGGTGCTAATTGCTTTAAAATAGACCACCTGGCCAGGGCGGTAAATCCCCCGGTCCAAAAAGAGCTGTGTACTCAAAACGCTCTGGGCTCTGGGCTCGTCGCTAGGGCGCTCCGTTTGACGGCCGTACCGGCTAAGTAAATTAAAGCCTTGATCCTGACTACTCTGAATAAGGTAATAGCGGTAATAGTCTGTATCGGAATCCACTGGAAAGGAAAACTCGCCATTCGCACTTGTTTGAATCTCCTTTGTTTTTAAGGATTTCCCTCGGACTGATTCGAAAACAGTCAGTTTCACACTTCCCACGGCCTTTCCAGACTCGCGGTCTTGGACTTGGTAAAGGTCTGGTGAGGAGCCTCTAGGATCGCTTCGAGTTAAAAGCACTCGGTCTTTTGAAACAACGAAATAAAACAACTCGGCTTGCTCTCCCTCCACGAGGTATTCCCCTGTGTAAAGACCCGGTTTTAAGGCCTCAAGAGAAAGGGCTGTTTTATGCATTTGGTAATCCATTTTTTTAGGAAGCGAAAACTGCAATTCTTTTACAAGGGTCTTTTTTAAAGTACTGAAATTTTCTTTTTGATACGATTCCTGCACCACTTTCATAAAGCCCGCTTTATCAGCGCTCGCCTCGTAGAGTTTTAATTGAAATCCTGAGGCGTTTTTATGCTCAGCCACGAGTTGAATTGGCTTATTGGGCTGCATTTGGGCTGGAAAACTTAGGCGTACCACAGGCTGAAGAATTCGGCGCTGCTGCACTAAAACGGCCCCTAAAAACGGGTTATCAGCGTGGCTTTTCTGGGCGACTTTGCTCCAATCTAGAGCCTTAATAAGCTCCCCTTTGTCTTGGTACTCATTCACGAGTTCTTCAATGAGTTTCACTCTGTAGTCTAGGCCTTCAGGGGCCTTATGGTAGAGCGCTTCAAGAGCCGCTATCTTATCTTTGCAGGCGCTTTGCTGGCATTCAAAATCCAGGCTTTGATGCTCCAAAAAGAGTTTACTATCGCCCTTAGTTGAACCCACGAGATCTTGAAAAATACCGCGAATGGTCTTTGCATTCTGATCTAATTCATTTTTGGTAAACAGCCCAGTATCGTGTAAAAAGGCTATTTGCTGCATCCTATAGTAAACCCAAAGTGTTTTAAAGTACGTATAATCGGTCGTTTGATCAAAAAGCACTCGGTAGGGGGAAAGATCCACGGCTTTTAGCGCCAGTTCATTTTGATTCAAAACGCTGAACTGTTTTTGTATCTCGGTTTTAAAATCAAGTGTGCTCCAGGTTTCGATCTGACTATAGTCGGAATTTAAAACCTGGGTTCTTGCCCGAATCTTCCATTGGTTCGCCTTGTAATAGTCGTATAAAAATTCGTTAGATAAAACCTCAAACACGAGCCGACTTTCGCCCGTTAGTTTTGGGGAAATACTTTGAAGGTTTGCAAAAAACTCCGAGGCGATGGCGTTAGATTCATCGTCCGAGGTCAAATTCAGTATAGCAAACTGCTCCTTAAGTGAGCGAATTAACGCCGTGCTGTTTTGTTCATTCATAGCGCGCTTCTCAATGGCTTTAAGTAGAGGTAAATTGCTTTTATAGAGCCCCTGTACCTTATTTTTCTCAATGGCTTTCCATTGTAAATCGTAAGAGGACTGCCCTTTTAGAAGGCTAAAAGGAAGAACTAGCAGTACGCATAGCAGTAAAATGGCCTGTTTCATTTCGATTTTGTTTTAGTTTTGTGCCTCGCACCGTGTCTAGTTTATATTCTTTTTTTAGCAAAAAGTTAAAATCGTACCTTTGATTTGTATGAACTTAGCCTCCCGCTTTAAAACCTACCTAATCGACTCTCAAATTTTCGTGTCCCTTATGGGGACGCTTTTTGCCGTCTTTTTTATGGTAGAGCAAAACGCGTTCCGACTTGCCAGTGTGGGACTTATCTTCATCACCTACCTCAGTGGCTACCTCTACACCAAATACCAGGGGCAAGAAAAATTGATCGGCAAAATTGTCATTTTAAATATACTAACTTTCCTGGTTTCCGCAACCTTCATCATTATAAACCATAATGAACTGCGCCTTATTAAATGGCTCGTTATCGTGCTCATGGGACTTTTATACAATTCCACTTTCCTTCTTAGGGCCATTCGAGGCGTGCCGCTAGTGAAGATTTTTTATGTTGGTTTAGTTTGGGCCTTAGTCAATGCTTGGCTCTTCTCAGAGCCAATTCAATGGCCTATTTTTTTTATAAGCTGGTTTTACATCACTGCCCTGGTACTTCCGTTTGATATTCGAGACCTTGACAATGACCACGTTCTAACGGTCCCAAAACTTATTGGAGTAAGACGAACGAAGTTTTTTGCTTACCTTCTTCTTTTTGTAAGTTCCTTAACGGCCTCCCACTTTTTGGCTTACCCCTACGCCCTTTGTATGTTCCTTTCCTCTAGCGTTGCAGGGGTTTTAATTTACTTCGCAAATTCAAGGCGCCGGGACGCTTATTTTTCCCTTTGGGTTGAGCTATGCTGTGGTCTTCCGTTTTTATTTCTCGTATTATTAGAGTATTTTTGAGCTTCCATTTTTTCTTAACCCTTTTAATTGAGCCCACCTTTGGTTGTTCATGACCTTCATATCACCCAATTTAAAAATCACCTTCAGCGGGATTTTGAATTTTCTCCCCAAATCAACTGCTTTGTCGGCAATAACGGTTCGGGAAAAACCAATATATTAGACGCCCTGCATTACCTCGCAATGGGCAAAAGCTTTTTACTTAGTTCGGACAGCTCAAGCATTGCCAATGGTAAGGAGTTCTTTAGCCTTAAAGCGAGCGTTGAACAGGAGGATGAAAAACAAAGCACTTTGCAACTGCAAATGCCTTTAGAGGGAAAGAAACTTCTTAAAAAGAACGATAAACTCTACGCGCGCCTTTCGGACCATATCGGATTTTTACCCACCGTGCTGATCTCGCCCTACGACTCGAACTTAATTACAGACTCCGGGGAAAGTAGACGCCGGTTCTTAGATCAAATGATTTCACAGACGGATCCAGAGTACCTCTTTGATCTAATTCAATACCAAAAAACACTAAAGCAGCGAAACGCTCTTTTGAAATACTTTCAAAAGAACCGAAGTTTCGATTTAGATTCTTTAGAAATATACACCGCCCCGCTGCTGCGCCATGGCACTTCACTCTACGAAAAGCGAAAACAATTTATAACGTCTTTGAACCCTCTAATACAGCAGTATTACGCCATATTATGCGGGGGAAATGAAGCGATTTCAGTTCACTACTCCTCGGAGCTCAATGACTTCACGCTTCAAACGCTTCTCGAATCAAACCTAAGTAAGGACCGCCAACTTACCTACACTTCAAGCGGGATTCACAAGGACGATCTCACCCTTGAAATGAACGCGATGCTCCTGAAAAAAACGGGCTCTCAAGGCCAACAAAAATCGTTTTTGATTGCCCTGAAGCTTGCGCAGATAAAACGCCTTGTCGAGCTCACCGGAAAAACGCCGATTCTGCTTCTAGACGATATTTTTGACAAACTTGACGATCAGCGCGTAAGCAATCTTATCGCGCTTTTAAACCGAGAGAAGTTTGGTCAAATGTTTATTACAGACACGCATAAGGCTCGAACCGAGGCTATCGTCAGACGAATTCATGAAGACAGTAAGCTCTTTGAAATTAGCGCGCAAGGGCGCCTTTAAAAACCGATCATGCGAAAGAAAAAACGTGAATTTAAAGCCTCCGAATTAATGACTCTGTTTGCCAAAAAACACGGGTTTGAAGAGCAAATGGTGGCTGAGCACGTTCGCCTACTATTAGAGTCCTACCTCGATAAGGCCCTTTACGCAGAAATTCACTCGGTGAGACTTTCGGGAAAAACCCTTGAAATCAAAATCCTTTCGCCGTTATTAAAGCACGATTTCACCATGCGAAAAACCTTTTTCCTCACGAAATTTCAAGAGGAACTCGGCGCGACTCACTTTACTTCTCTTCGGATTTTGTAGAGGTTTTCTCAACCAATTCTTTGGCTTTCGTATCAAGCTCTAAGGAGCTAATTGGAATAAAAAAGCGAAGCGGATTTGAAATAAAATAGAGGCCAATTTCTCTTAGGATGAGCTTTACACCACCAAAGGTGACCTTTCTTGAACGAAACGCAAGAACCATGGAGAGTCCAAAACTCACCAGAAAGTTGAAAAATCCAATGAGAAAGACGGTAATAAAACTAATCCAGAAGGTGTAATTACTGACCATAAAATCTTTGCCATAGAGCCCTATCGCAAAGTTTCCTGCTGCAAAAGTGATGTGGCGGATATCTAAATCAAGTCCTAAGAATTTCCCAATTGGCGCGGTAATTCCAAGAAACACCCCAAACCACAAATTGGAAATTATACCGGCCCAATTCTTTTGATAGTAATTGGAAAGTCCTGAGGCAAATCGTTTTCCAAGCAGGGAGTTAATCAGGGGATTTTTATCAATTCGAGCGGGAATCTGGTAGTAGACCGAGCTATTGCCAATACTCCCAGAAATAATTCCGGAAACGAATAAATAGAACCCAGCGATACT
>DCJS01000047.1:5934-27447 GCA_002319955.1 Flavobacteriales bacterium UBA1694 | reverse complement strand
GCCACTGGAAAGGCTAAGGCGACGTTTCCAATAAAGGCGATAAACTGACTCCGAAAGAGTTTGGATATGAGATGGGCAAATTCTTTATAATTCGTGGTGGTGTTCTTCTCATCAGAAAGCACCTTTGCCATGGTCGCCGCCGTCATGGCCGGCTGTTTTGTGGCTAGGGTAAACCCCATCAGATAAATCATCACGAATCCCATCGCATAATTTAAAGCGTACATAAAGGCGTGCGAAAATTCACTGCCTGGGGCGTACCCGTAAAGCAGCTTGAGCACCACCAGGGCTCCAACAATGACCCCTCCGCCACTGGCTCGCCAGAACATATTGATATACTCTTTTCGCGTTGAGGTGATATAATGCGCGCCGGTTTCGGCCGTATGATTTGTGATCAAATGCGACTGCAGCCTTGTCGCGTCGTTAAAGAGTTCTGAAATATTGTTCTTATGCGACTTATACTCCATAATCTTAAAGATTAATTCTTTGGAGTTTTTCACCACATCCTTAGGCTCGTCAATGCGCCACAGGGAGAAAATATCGGAAATGCGGTTAATTTGCTGGCGAATTTTCAAAAGTGACTGGTTGATACTGCTGGTGATCCCGTATTTCGCTGAATTTTTGAATGCGGTTTCAATGAACAGCAAGCACTGCCCCAAATAAATAGTAATCTGTTTGTATTCGGGATCCTTGGAGGAAAACTGAAAATCGGGATTCTTAGACATTTCCACCTTTAGTAAATCCATCTCGTCTTGCAGGGCCAAAAATGGGTTGTCGTAATTCATGTACTCGGGCACCATGTTCATAACCCCGACATCAAGGGCATTTCCTACGGCGCGCCAAGCAAGAATATTAGCGGAAAAGAGCATCTCACGCTTGACTCTCTTACGGGTGATTAAATCATCGATTCCAAGGAGTTTAAAAAGCGTGTCAAGCTGTTCAGAGGGAATGCTTTTTAAGTACTTTAAATCACGTCCTGGCCTGGTGGAGATAAAGTCGACAATATACCAGATGGAGTTTTCGTTTCCAACGGGGGGTAATATAATATCGAGGGTTCGTTTTCGAAACTCCGGTAAAAAGGCGTTTTCTGAGAGGATATTTGCCTCGGTGAGCGATAGATTAAACGGCTTTTTTTCAAAAAGGGCTTGAAGGTAAAACCCAAAGTTTTGGGTGATTTCCTCACTGTGAATGAAAAAATCGAGCACCACACTAAAGTCCTCCCTTTTGATGCTGTGAAACACTTCAAATAAAGGCTCTAAAGAGGTGGTTTCGTTCTTAAAGCTAAAATACTTTTTAAGAACGCTTCCAAAGGCTGGTTTATTTAAAGTTAAAAACGGCATGAATAGGCTTTAATTAGGTTACGGGAGGCGCACATGCGCCATTTGTTTTAAGATCCAGTTGTGCCGCTTACGCAGATAGGAAGAGGGATTTCGTGGATCGTATTTTTTGGGATTTGGAAGCGTGGCCGCGATATAAGCCGCCTCACTTTTTGTCAAATTCTGGGCGTCTTTACTAAAGTAGTACTGGGAGGCCGCCTGAATTCCAAAAACGCCTTGACCCATTTCGATTGAATTTAAATAGCGCTCTAAAATGACTTCTTTGGGCCACAGGGCCTCCATAGCGAAGGTAAACCCAGCCTCAAGCCCTTTTCGAGCCCAGCTTCGTCCTTGCCACAAAAAGATGTTCTTAGCGGTTTGTTGAGAGATGGTACTTCCCCCCCTTAGTTTTTTTCCTTCTTCGTTGTGCTGCATCGCCTTTTGAATGGCTGCGTAATCAAAACCAGTATGCTGGAAGAATTTTTGATCCTCCGCCGCAACAACCGCCTTTTGAATTGCGCTTCCCATTTCACTTAAGGGAATATAGTCTCGGTCTAATTTTCCATACTTCACCAGACCACCTATCTGTGTAATCGTCACAGGGGGGTTAAGGAAACGACCCGCTAATAACCCCAAAAGGCTCAGCACTAAGACTAAAAAAACAATTCTTTTAATAAACTTCCACATAGCTGCTGCAAAAATAACAATTTCGGGCTAGTGAACTAATGAAGTTCTTTAAAATATCGAAGGGGCTCACTCGAAATAAGTCCTGGATGCACAATTTGAATATAGTCTTTTAGGACCAAATCGGCGCGTACCACCCCAGATTCAAAAAAATCGTTTGCCTTCCCCTGAGTCCTGCCTGAAATCGCATAAATTTTCCCCTCATTGAAAACCTCCAGTTTCGTATAATTGGAATGGAGCGCTAACATCTCGGATTTTGAATTATAATTTCCCGCGTTCACCCAGAGTCTGGCCGTCTTAGCCTCGACGAGAACTTGCTCAAAACTAAGGGGCAGTGCCTTGGTATCGCTGGTCGATTCTAAGAGATACTTAGCGCCTGCGTCCTTCATAAATGCGGCGAACTGCGTTTTTCCACCTGGCATAAACCACTGATTTCCGTAAAGTTCATTCGTGATTACCAGAGGCCTTGTGGGCTGTTTCTGAGCCTGGACTACCAGGGCTTTATAAGCCTGCTCAATTTCTTCATACCGGGCTTTAGACTCGTTTTCGAGGCCAAACAAGGCGCCAAAAACCAAAAGGTATTTTGATTTATCTAAAGGCTCGTTTTCTAAATACTCGTCTAAGAACACAATTTTAATTCCGCTCTGCTTTAAAACAGTATACGTATTCTCAAATGTGGAAATATAATTGGTAAAAATGACCTGCGGTTTTAGCGCTAAAATGCGCTCCAAGTCGTACTTCTGCTCACTCCCCACGTTTTGAATCTGCCCCGACTCTAGTAATTTATGAATTCGAGAGGAGTAAATGTATTCTGGACTGGACACCCCGACAAGGCTCGATTCTAATCCTAGTTCTAGAAAATAGCCGATCAGGCTCGCATTGAGAACAACGGCCCGTTTAATAGGTAAGTTCTGTGAGTTCCAACGGGTTTCAGACTTAGAGGTCTTGACAAGGAGATCATTTCCTTCCCACTGGTAGGAAACACTTGGAGAAACCTGTTGTGAGCCGACATTTGGCGACTCTGATTTTTTCTGGCAACTCAGTACCAGAGCCAAAAAAAGAAATAAAAATAATTTGCACTTCATCTTTCAAAGAAAATAAAAAAGTCCTATATTTGCAAACCGTAAAACGATAATGGACGCGTAGCTCAATTGGATAGAGCGTCAGATTACGGCTCTGAAGGTTGAGGGTTCGACTCCTTCCGCGTTCACTTTTAAGCCTCAACTTTAAGTTGAGGCTTTTTTCATAATAACTTGTCTACTAAACACTTTCCTATTTTCCTATTTCTGCTCTATCGGTGCCACCAAGGGTGCTAATTTGAAATCTACCCCTTTCATTACGACATGAACGCATGGCTAATCATCTCTTTAACATTCGAGTGCAAACAACTTTTACTCTATTTTTAGATTTTGTGCGTTTTTATACTAGCGGGGTAAGTTCTTGGGACTCGAACCTAAATCGTATGACCATCAAATTCTCTTTGTAAAGGCTACGTAGAGCCCCGATCTTCTCAATAATATTACTTCAAATTATAGTTACTGCGACGCAATTAAAAAACACGCGCTGAATTTCCAGTATAAAAATATACCATTGATTGTAAAAATTAGTATATTTGCATTCTAATTCAGATTATGAAATACGCTATTTTAAAAAACGTCCTCAATCTGCTTGAAGAATTCGAGGCTGAAAATAGTCTTGGCAGAACCTATCCAAATGATATCGTAGGGTTTGAAAAATGGATCGTTGATGGTTACAAAGATGATGAACTAACGAGCGAACCCAGTTGGGAAGGAAAAGAAAAGGGACGTAGTGCAGAAAGTGTCATTAGTACTTTGATTGTTCATTTGAACCGGTATGCTAAGAGTTATTCAAAATCCGCCCTATTCGGTTCAAACTTTTCGACACAAGAAGATTTCATCTACCTCATTAACCTAAAAGCGTTCGGGACGATGACCAAAATGGACTTGATAAAAAAGAATGTTCATGAAAAGCCTGCCGGCATGCAAATTATCAATCGGTTGATTGCACAAGGCTGGGTAGATCAAAGCGATTCTGAAGTTGATAAACGAAGTAAAGTATTGAAAATAAGCACGACAGGACTTGAGGTTTTAGAAAATCAAATGGACAAAATCAGACAAGCAACGCAAATGGTTACAGGCGATTTAACACAAAACGAAAAAATGGACTTAATTAGGCTGCTCAATAAGCTTAATGATTTTCATCAACCGATTTATGATAAAAATATTGAACCTGAATATTTATTGAATGAAATTTTAAAAGAGCGAAGGTCATGAACAGAAAAATAGCCGTTATCGGTTCCGGTTTTTCGGGGCTATCCGCTGCCGCTTATCTGGCAAAAGCAGGAAACGAGGTTCACGTATTCGAAAAGCACGACCGCCCAGGAGGAAGAGCAAGGCAATTTTCTACCCAAGAAGGTTACGTTTTTGATATGGGACCAAGTTGGTACTGGATGCCTGATATTATTGAAAGCTTTTTTGCAGATTTCGGCTACAAAACTTCTGATTTCTTCGAGTTGATTTCATTAAACCCACAATTTGAAATGATTTTTTCAGAAATGAAAATGAGTGTTCCTGAAAATTTCGAGGAACTAAAAATCTTGTTCGAACAAATTGAGAAGGGGGCCGCTTTGCAATTAGACCACTTTATGAAGTCGGCTAAATTCAAATACGAAGTCGGGATGCAGGATTTCGTGAATAAACCTTGCCATAACTGGTTAGAATTCGTTTCTCCAAAAATAGCGAAAAGTGCCTTGAAATTGGATTTGCTGACGAACTTTAGAAGCTATGTTGCCAAATATTTTAAAAATGAAAAATTAAGAACATTGATGGAGTTCCCAGTGATTTTTCTCGGGGCCTCTCCAAAAAACATTCCGGCATTGTATAGTTTGATGAATTATGGCGGGTATGCCTTAGGAACCCATTATCCGAAGGGTGGCTTTTATCAATTGGTATTGGCCATGAAAAAAGTTGCCGAAAACCAAGGTGCAATTTTTCATTTTAACAAAACCGTTGAAAGCATAAACACACACGATGACCGGGTTAGCTCTTTAACAATCCATGGCGAACCTTATGAATTTGATGCGGTCATTGCTTCTTCAGATTACCATCATACAGAAACATTGCTGCGTGAAGAGTATAGAAATTATGATCAAGCCTATTGGGAAAACAGAACGTTTGCACCCTCAAGTTTGATCTATTATTTAGGAATCAATCAAACGATTCCCAACCTGAAACACCATACCCTGTTCTTTGAAAATGACTTGGACCAGCACATTGATTGTATTTATGGCGAGAAAAAATGGCCTGAAAAGCCACTTTTTTATGTTTGTTGTCCCTCAAAAACAGATTCTAGCGTGGCGCCTAAAAACAAAGAAAACATGTTTTTATTGATGCCCTTGGCAACCGGAATAAACGACGAGGAATTAACACGCGAAACGTATTTAACGCAAATGCTTACAAGAATTGAAAGCCATACAGGGCTAGTCGATTTACGCTCAAGCATTGAGTACAAAAGAAGTTTCTGTGTCAGTGATTTTATTTCAGATTACAATGCTTACGGGGGCAATGCTTACGGTCTGGCCAATACACTTAGTCAAACGGCAGTTTTGAAACCTAAAATAAAAAACAAACGGCTCAAAAATTTATTCTACACGGGTCAATTAACCGTTCCGGGGCCGGGAGTTCCGCCCTCCATCATATCGGGTAAAATTGTTGCCAACGAACTAATCAAACTTAAACACGAAAAACGATGAAACACCTTTTTGACGAACTTTCTTACTCTGTAAGCAAAATCACAACCCAAAAATACAGTACGAGTTTTTCCTTAGGAATTTTAGCACTAAAACCGTCTATCCGCCCTGCAATTTATGCGATATACGGGTATGTGCGATTAGCAGATGAAATTGTGGACAGTTTTCACGGATACGATAAAGAGAAGCTTTTAAATCGATTAAAATTAGAAACAAAGCAGGCACTGCATGAAGGCATTTCGCTCAACCCTATTTTGCAATCGTTCCAGGAAACAGTAAATCAGTTTAAAATTGACAAAAGTCTGATTGATCAGTTTTTACATAGCATGGAAATGGATTTGCAGAAGATCGAATACGATTCAGAACGCTACGAAGAGTATATTTTTGGTTCGGCGGAAGTCGTCGGACTGATGTGCCTGCAAGTTTTTACAGACGGGAATACGCAAAAATATAGCGAATTAAAACCGTATGCGATGAAACTGGGGTCAGCTTTTCAAAAAGTGAATTTTTTAAGGGACCTCAAAGAGGATTATAAGATTTTAGGCAGGACTTATTTTCCGAATATTGATATGGAAGTCTTTGACAATTCTATTAAAGCTCAAATCGAAAATGAAATAGAAATAGAATTTAACGAGGCCTTGGTCGGGATTAAGAAGCTACCTAGCTCGGCCATGTTTGGGGTGTATTTAGCCTACAAGTACTATCTGTCTTTGTTCAAAAAAATAAAAAGAAAATCCTCAAAAAACATTTTGAATAACAGAGTTCGAGTTCCTAACTCTCAAAAAGCATACGTGGCATTCAAAAGTTATTTAAGGTATAAGACGACCTATTTATGATGAAATTTCTCAGTTTACTACTCACCCCACTAGTCTTTTTTATGAGTTTTCAGGCGACAGATTTGGATCTCGTAAGGGCTAACTACAAAAAAATGGTATCAGACAAAGAGTTGTGTGAAAGGGTGATTGCAGAATTGACAATGACAAAGAACAATTCAGCGGTCCATTTGGGGTATTTGGGTGGTTTACAAACCATCTGGGCAAATCACGTCTTTAGTCCGATAAGTAAACTCAATACATTTAAAGAAGGGAAGAAAAACATCGAGCAAGCAATCAAAAAGGAACCTAACAATGTGGAGTTACGATTTATCCGGCTTTCGGTTCAAAAAAATGCGCCTTCTTTCTTAGGATACAGGTCAAATATAAATGAGGACACCGACTTTATTAAGGAAAACCGCCAGCAAATCAGCTCAGAGATTGTAAAGAAAAATATAGGAACGCTCTTAAAGTCTAAGTTATGAAACACCGGTTATACAAGGAGCAACAATTGAATTGCGATATCGAAACAGCCTGGCAGTATTTTTCTTCACCAAGGAACCTTTCCAAGATCACACCCAAAGAAATGGGTTTTACGATGCTGTCTAAAAATACCAGTGAACCGATTACGCAAGGAATGGTTATTGATTATACCGTTTCGCCGCTCCTGAAAGTTCCCTTGAGGTGGCGAACGCAAATTACCCAGGTGCAGCCCAATAAAAGCTTTACTGATTTTCAGCAGAAAGGGCCTTATAAATACTGGAACCATCTTCACGAATTCATCCCCAATAAAGGCGGTGTGCTGGTTAAAGATACAGTGGATTATGAATTGTCTTTCGGTTTTTTGGGGCAGATCGTCCATAGGCTTTTTGTGAAAAAGAAATTGGCGGC
Organism: Flavobacteriales bacterium UBA1694; assembly: GCA_002319955.1. Taxonomy (GTDB): domain Bacteria; phylum Bacteroidota; class Bacteroidia; order Flavobacteriales; family Weeksellaceae; genus Planobacterium_A. The sequence continues at coordinate 19,978 of DCJS01000047.1, read as the reverse complement.
TATTTTTGATTTCCGCTACAGAGTTTTAGAAAAACGATTTAACAAATAAAAAAAGGTTATGAATTTTTTAATTGTGCTAGGATCAATTATCGTGATGGAAGGGGCCACTTGGATTATCCACAAATATATTATGCACGGCTTTCTTTGGGTTTTACACAAAGACCATCACGATCATAGCAATCAAGGAGCGCTTGAAAAGAATGACTATTTCTTTGTCATATTTGCTCTACCGACCATTGCTTTAATGTATTTCGGTTCGCTAGAAGCGTTCAATTATTTGTTTTTTATCGGATTGGGCATTATGCTGTATGGCATGGCCTATTTTTTCGTACACGATGTCTTTATCCACCAACGAATTAAAGTACTGAGAAAAACGAAAAACGCCTATTTCTTGGCACTTCGCAGAGCACACAAGCAACATCACAAGCACATGGGCAAAGAAGATGGCGAATGTTTTGGTTTTTTATACGTGCCTTTCAAGTATTTTAAAATGTATTTTAATTCGGCTAAAAAATGATGATGTATACTTATTCATTGATCTTATTCTTTACGGTCATCATTTGTTTTATCGCTTCTTTTGATCGGCGAATTCTCTTTAACCGCTATTTCGGAGCGTTTGTAAAGTCCGCTAGTCTGGTGGCTATTGCTTTTATCGCTTGGGATGTATGGTTTACTGCAAAGGGTGTTTGGTGGTTCAATACCGAGTACACGTTGGGAATAGTAATCGCGGGATTACCGCTTGAAGAATGGCTTTTCTTTATTTGCATTCCGTTTTCATGTGTATTTACCTATTTCTGTTTCGATAAGTTTTTCAAATTGGAATGGCTTTCAGGTTTTAATAATCTGATCGTTTTTGTGAGTGTGATTGCCTGTTCGCTCATGGCTTTGTTGCATTATGATAAAATCTATACACTCGTAACGGCTATTGCTACCGCAGCGACCTTAATCTATTTGCATTTTATTGCTCGAGCAGATTGGATTGGCAAAGCCTCCCTCGTGTTTACGATATTGATGTTAGGCTTTTTTCCTGTCAATGGCGTTCTGACCGGCACCGCAATAGAAAACGCAATAGTGAACTACAATCCCAGAGATTTTCTAGGTATACGACTAGGAACGATACCGATCGAAGATGCAGTTTACGGCTACACTCAATTTTTTTTGGTGCTTTACTTTTTTAAACAATTTAAACGGAGGCAAGATGCAAGGAAAAAGTAAATTTTTAGTAATTCCCAGCTTATTGCTTTGCATTGCAATGTGTTTGCGTTAGCTCATAGCAAATAATAAAAATGAGTGAGAAATTTATTCAGCTTTTATAAAACCAAATGATGTTTGCATAATTTAAAAAAGACGGCGTTAAAATGGATTGGTTTGCTTAGCGAATCTGAAAATTATAGCAACCCAAAATTTGTTCACGATTTTTTTGGAAAAATGACAAAAGAACAAATAGGAATTTTAGTTTATAAACATACCGATCATCATTTGAGACAAATAGTTCTTTATTTCCAGAAAGCAAAAATAAGGATCAAGTACAAAACTTGGGAGTTTGATATTTTAGGCGTAATTTTCATGAGTCTAAAGAGTAATAAATTCCGATCTAATAACCGCTATTGTGAATGGCAAAACCTTCGTTCTATCACAAATGAGTGGCCTTGAAGTGATTACCCTTGCAGCGCAAATGGAGGGTACTGAAAATTTTATTAAAAATTATAATCAGTCAGCACTATTCACCTCTGTAAAAGAGCCAGGTGGGAAAACCCTAAAAGAGGTTACTACAGGAGAAGGATAACCTCGAAAAAGAACCTTCGAATGCAAATGATGTAGTTAAGTTTGTGCTCGAAGAAAAATTAGAGGGAATCAAAGGCGCAATCTAATCAGTACTTCAACCGGAATCGGAAACCTCTGCAGACAAAACCGTTAATCTAACAGAAAACCAAATAGATAGCAGTTAAATACAGAAAATAATTCTATTATTGAAGACAATGAAAGAGAAGACACCACAAGAACTCGGGTACATCAACGAGTTTCACAAGATAACAACGGAGAAATCTCTAGCATTTCAAGAGAAAGTAAGGTCTATGGAGATAGACTGGGAAAAAGAGGTTGAGAGACAGAGGTATAACTCGCAAGACCACCCAGTCAAGCCGAAAGACAAGATCTTGAAAAAACAGTAGCCTTAGATCAGGGCGAAGACAAACAAAATAGTATCAACTGGATCAATCAAGATAGAACTCTATACGTATTTAAAGATAAAACTCTGAATTAGTTGCAATCGACCACTTGTAAAATCAACGTGAAAGAAATGAAAAAGATCCTTATTGCTGGAGCAACCGGTTTTGTCGGTAAAGCCCTCGTTAATCATTTGGTAACTGCCGGTTACCAACTAAACGTCCTCTCACGAGAACAAAGGGCCTCCAAGCCAAACGTGGCCTATTTTGAGTGGGATACTGACAAAGGGCTGATTGATCAAAAGGCCTTTGACGGGGTGAGCATTCTTATTAATCTCTCAGGCGCTAATATTGCTCAGACGCGTTGGACAAAAAAAAGAAAGCGCAAACTTCTTGAAAGCCGCACAAAATCAATTGACCTGCTGTTCCACACCACAAAAGCCCTAAACCATAAACTGGACTACTTTATCTCCTCTTCGGCCGTTGGCTATTACGGCGCCATTACCACAGAAGATACCTTAACAGAATACGCTAACAAAGGGGAAGATTTTATCGCCTTTATCTGTAACCGCTGGGAGAATTCAGCGCGGCAATTTGAGCAGTTGGGCGTGCCAACGCTGATTCTAAGAAAAGGCGTGGTTCTAGGAAAGCATGGCGGTATGCAAAAAAAGCTCACCCCCTTAGCCAATTTAGGACTCAGTGTCTCGCTTGGCAGTGGCAGACATTATTTACCTTGGATAGACATTCGGGATCTTGTACGCTGGTATGAATTTCTAATAAAATCAACCCCTATTGATGGGGTTTTCAACACGGTTGCTTCCGAGCATATCACCTCTAATACCTTTTCTAAAACCTTACTTAAGTCGCTCGGAAAGACGAGTTATCTGCCTAATGCCCCCGCCTTTTTAATACGATTAGCCTTAGGGGAAATGGCCTCGATGCTTTTGGAAGGCACTAGAGTAAGTAACCAAAAACTACGGGCCACGGGCTTTGAGTTCCACTATGACACCCTTGAGTCCTCACTCAATCCTTAAACACCTCCCCTAGTTCTCAATTTAAAACAGCCAACTGATTCGAAACTTTAACCCCCTACGTTCTGCCTAGAACACAAATACAAAAAGGCCCGCAGATGCGAGCCTTTTTTTATATTCAGATCCCCAAGGGGTTCTTCTTGATAGAAATTAGAATTCCAATTCATCCTCTGGATGAAGGTGCTTATAATCCGCCACCATCTGCGCCTCATAATCCACCTTCTCATGTTTAGAGAATTTCGTCTCTAAGCGTACCACGATTAAGTAAACCACTGGGACGATAATAAGGGTTAAGAAAAGTGAGGACAATAACCCCCCAATAATTACAATGGCCAATCCGTTGTTCATTTCTGCTGCTGCCCCCGTCGCAAGGGCAATAGGAAGCATCCCGAAGACCATGGCAATAGTCGTCATTAAAATCGGACGAAGTCTTGCATGGTTCGCTTGCACCAGGGCATTAACGATGGATTCTCCGGCATTTAGTCGGTGATTGGCAAAGTCCACCAGTAGGATGGCATTCTTAGCCACAAGACCAATTAGCATGATAATTCCTAAGATGGTGAAGATATTCAAACTCTGATTGGTTAAGGCAAGGGCCCATAGTGCGCCAATAAAGGACAATGGAATGGAAAAAAGAACGATAAATGGCTTAATAAAGTCATCATACAGCACCACCATGATCATGTAAACTAAAAGGATCGCTGCAAGAAGGGCAACCCCTAGAGTTCCAAACCCTTCACTTTGGTTTTCCATATTACCACCCCAAACCCAAGTGACTCCAGTGGGTTTCTTTTCATCCGCAAGCGCCGCTTCCCAGTCCGCAGCAATCGCCCCGGTGGTTCGTCCTACAATCTGAGATCTTACGGTGACGGAAGGAGCCCGGTTGTAACGCTCTAATAAAGCGGGACCAGAGGCGTAGGTAATCGTCGCGAACTGCGCGAGTTGAACCTGCTGACCTAGAGCATTCACAAAGGTCACATTTTTCACGTCTTCGATGCTGGTACGGTTCGCTTCGTCAAGAATAATATTTATATCGTATTCGCTGTTTCCTGTTCTAAATTTATTGTCGGTGTTTCCACTAAATCCAGTTCTAAGTGTCGATCCGACCGCTCCAACGTTAAGACCTAGAGCCGTCATTTTATCTCGATCAACATCGATGGAAATCTCTGGATTTCCGTCCTCGACGCTAAGTTCGACTTCAGAGGCGCCATCAATCGTGCGAAGTTTTGCTTCAGCCACTTTCGCATAGCGCATTACATCCTCAAGGGCTGGACCTGTAACAGTCATTTGCAAAGGAGCCGTTTCAGCGCCCATAAAGCCTTTGGGAACAGTCGTGATTTTCACACCCACAAGCTCCTTAGCGAGTTCACGCTTTAATTTGGCAGAGTAGACCTTGGTTGACTCCTCTCGATCTTCGCTTAAGACCACACTGATCTCGGACTTATAGTTAGTCGATTGCATAGCCCCCATATCGCCACTAATAAGACCAACGGACGTAATGATACTTTCCACTTCTGGCTTTTGAGCGACGAACTGCTCGGCTCTTTGCGTCATGAAGTTCGTCTCTTCAAGAGAGGTGTCTTTTGGCATCTCAAATTGAAGTATAAATTCGCCTTTGTCGGTCGATGGGAAGAAATCCGTTCCAATGTAGCCAAAAACTAAAAGTAAGATGGAACTTATAAAGAGCGCAATGGTAATGGCAAACGTCTTAATCTTATTCACAAGACTCCACTTTAAAATGGATTCAATTTTATGGGTAAACCAGGTAAGTCCAAGCTCAAATTTTTCAATGATCTTACCAAACCAGGATTTATTGCTAATCATTTCAAGTTTTCCGTAGCGCGAGAAAAGCCATGGCACCACCGTAAAGGAAATTAGTAGTGAAAGTAAAGTGGCAATGATAACGGTAACGGTAAACTGTTTAATAATATCGGTCACCAGTCCAGAGGACAAGGCAATTGGTAAGAATACCACGACAATCACAAGGGTAATGGCCGTCACGGTAAAGCCAATTTCTTTGGCCCCATCGTACGCGGCGCGTACTTTATTCTTACCCATCTCCATATGGCGGTGAATATTCTCAATAACCACAATGGCGTCATCCACCAGAATCCCAACCACTAAAGAGAGTCCAAGTAAACTCATTAAGTTCAAACTGTAATCTAAGAGATTAAGTCCGATAAAGGTCGCTATTAGGGAGGTCGGAATTGCAACCATCACGATCAGGGCGTTTCTAAAACTGTGTAAGAAAAACAGCATCACAAAGGCGACCAAACAAATTGCAATCAAAAGGTCTTTAATAACGGCATTGGCTGCCTCAAGGGTAAAGATGGAGGTATCGTCTGCGATATCGATTTTTAATCCAGAATCTTTATATTGCGCTTCGATCTGCGCAATTTTTTCTTGCACAAGAGAACTTACTTCAACCGCATTGGCATCGGTTTGTTTTTGAACCTGAAGCATAATGGTGCTTTGCTGATTGATACGCGCCAATTTATCCGCTTCTTTCTGGGTGTCTTGCACCTCAGCAATGTCCGTGAGCTTAATGTTCTGACCGTTGGCCGAAGAAATGGTTAAATTTCTCAACTGCTCCACCGAAGTGATTTTACCGGCCAAACGAATCAGCGTTGAATTCTCTCTTGTTTTTAAACTTCCCGTTGGAAAATCTAAGTTTGACATCGCAATAATTTGCTCCACCTGAGGAATTGTAAGACCATAGCCTTGCATCTTGTTTTGGTCAAGATTAATACGGATTTCTCTTTCTTGCCCACCAACGAGATCCACTTTTGAGACTCCAGTGAGACGCGAAAGCTCTGGTTGAATTCTTTCGTCGATCAAATCGTAAAGTTCATTTTCCGTCAAATTCGCTGTCACTCCCATACGCACAATAGGCATATCGGATAGGGAGAATTGAGTTAAAGACGGCTCGTCAATGTCGTCCGGAAGGTCCGAACGAATGGCATTAATTTTTCGCTGCGCCTCGTTGAGGGCAAAATCGACGTCGGCGTCGTTATTAAACTCAATGATGACGATGGACAAACTCTCGTAGGATTTTGCCTGAATTCTCTTGATCCCTTCAAGGGCGGAGACGGCATCTTCAATTTTACGAGTCACGGTGTTCTCTACCTCAGAGGGCGAAGCCCCTGGATAAACGGTAGCCGCAGTGACAACCTTTACTTCAAATTTAGGGATCAGCTCGTAATTAAGCTGTGAGTAACTAAAGAGTCCCCCAACAATGAGTAAGGCGAGCATCACGATGACCAAACTTGGTCGTTTTATCGATACTTCTGCTAATTTCATTTTGTATATTTAATCCTATCGTTATTTAAGTTGACGCACTTTAGACTTGTCAGTTAAGTTGATCTGACCTGAACTAACCACCACGTCGCCTTCTTTTAAGCCACTGACCACTTCAACCAAGTCCCCAAGGTTTGCTCCCGTTTGAATTTTGGTCAAGTAGGCGAAGCCCTCTTTCACAACAAACACGGTGTTATCACTAACAGAGCCTACAAAAGCAGATCTAGGTATGGTTAGAGACTTACCTTGAGTCGCTCGGTTAAAGAGCGCTGTACCGTACATGCCTGCTTTTAATTTATTGAACGAATTCTGCACGGAGATTTCAACGGGGAATTTTAGAGCGCCAGAAGCCGCTGGGGCAATAAACGTAATGCGTCCCTCCAAAGTATCGCTAACGACATCCGGATGCACCTTGATTAAATCGCCTACTTTTAACGAACCTAGAAGCGATTGATCCACCTCAACACGAAGCTTTACCGAAGAAATATCAACGATTTCCACAATGGGATTTCCTGGACTTAACACCGTTCCCACTTCGACAAATTTTTGATTTACAATTCCGCTAATTTTAGACACGATGTTGGTATCGCCTGAAACAAGGCTTGCACTTTGCACCTGAGCGCGGGCATTGGTCACTTGAAGGCGCGCTTGGTCTAATTGTAAGGCCGTCACCCCGCCTGTTTGATACGCCTGCTCATAGCGGCTTAAAGCCTGCTGCGCGTTTGCAAGGTTTGCTTTGGCATTACTTACGTTTACACTTACTTTATCGCCTACAAGACGTCCAATGGATTGTCCGGCTTTCACATAGCTCCCTTCTTTTACATAAAGGGCTGCGAGTTGGCCACTCATCTCTGAGGATATTTGCACCTGACGGTTTGCGACAAAATTTCCGTTTACGGCAAAATCACCGCTCAACTCTAAGGCTTTCACCTGCGTGGTTCTTACCGCGATGTCGCTGTTCTTTTGAGCCACAACGGCCACTTCAGCTTCGTTTTTCTTTTTATTGTTCTGTAAAATAAAAAACACGATTGCTCCAATTACCAAAAGGGAAACAACGGTTATAATGGTTCTTTTTTTCATGATTGATTCCTAATTTAAAGTTCTTAGTTTCCCTTGGGATTTCAATAGGTTGATTTCCGCTAGTTTATAATTTAATTTTGCTTGAGTTAAATGGTCTTTGGCATCCGCTAGATCGCGTTCGGCATCCAAAATATCGTTCAAAGTAGCCAGACCGTATTGGTAGTTACTTCGTGTGTTTGAGAGCACTTGCATGGCCAGGGTGACGTTTTCTTCCTGTGACTGGATTACGGTTAAATTATTTTCAAGTGTATTTAAAGCGTTCGAATGCGCTAAATCTAGACCGAGTTTCGTTTCCTTTAAATCCGCCTGTGCTTTTTCGATATCGATTTTATTGAGTTGCACTTTTGATTTGGTGGCAAATCCATTGAAAATGGGCACCTGAATGTTAAGCCCTACAGAAGCCATATCGGACCAAAAAACCCCTTGCTTCTGCCCATTCCACCATGGCATCTTCTCTCCCTGGCCTAAAAAGCCATAGTTCGCGCTAAGGCTAACGGTTGGATAATACTCCGCTTCAGAGGCCTTCTTCTGCCATTCTAAAAGCTCTAGTTGCTTGTTCATTAATTTTACTTCAGTGCGCTGCGCCACATTATAGTCACTCAGGTCAAGCGTGCCGGGCTCAAAACTACCTTCAGGAAGGGTTATTTCGTTTTCCATCGGCATTCCAATCATAAATTTCAATGCATTTTCAGATAGATCCACACTGTTTTCGAGTTGTTGGACGCCTGCATTCACGTTATTATGAGAAACCACGACGCGGTCGTAATCAATCTTTCTTGCAAGTCCCGCATCATAAAGTCCTTTAATAATTTTAATCGTCTGACTCGTAATTTCTAAATTATTCTTGGCATTAAGAAGCATTTCCTCTGCTTGATACACCTGAAAGTACGCTGTAGCGACTTTTTCAATGATTTGTTCCTCTGTAAGCTCTGCATTAATTTGGTAGAATTCGGTGGTGGTTTTTGCCGCTTTAAGTCCTGTAAAAACCGATTGGTTGAATAAGACTTGACTCAGCTGTAACATATTGCTTGAGCTCCATTTCTGACCAAAAGCCACTTTCACCTGTTGCCCAGGGGCCCCAAACATTTCTCCCGGTAATACGGTCTCTTGAAGCAGGGGATTGTAAGAGGTTGAACTGTTAAAGCTCAGGTGGGGATACGCACTGGCTTTCACCTGGCTAATCTGAGCCTGCCCTTTAAGGACATCCAGTCGCGCTTTCTCAGCCTCAGCCTTGTTTTCAAGCGCGTAGTTTATAGCCTGTGGAAGGGTGAGCACTTTGGTCTGTTGACCAAAAGCGATCGTACTTCCTACAAAGGCTATTGCCATTAATAGTTTATTCATCGGTTTTATTTGTTTAATTTTTCGATTTGTTCCTTTCCCTCAGGGGTCGCTATGGAATGCATATACATGTGTAGAACTTGCTCAATAAAGTCCACGCGTTCTTTTTCCTGTTCATCAAAAAAAGGCGAGGTATCGTAAGACATCACCAGTTGCAGAAAGAGTTTCGCGTACATCTTTTCATCAAAATCCTCTCGGTAAAGGCCTTGAGCTCTTCCACGGTGGACATTTCGAATCAAAACTTTGGCAAATTTCTCTCCAAAACGCGCCATGTGCGAATAAAATATAGTTGGATAATACCGCACCAATTGGCGAATCAGCATGCTGTCATTGGACCTGATCGCGCGGTCAATCTCTTCATCGCTGCAAAACATGCGCTCCACGGCATTCTCCACCGTCTCGTCCAGGCGTTCCATTTTTTCAATCACCATCTGAAGACGGTAATTGAGAACCTCGTCCAAAAGGGCTTCTTTGTTTTTGTAAAGTTGATAAAGGGTTTTCTTTGAGATCCCAAACTCTTTGGCGAGCTCATCCATCGTCAAGGACTTGGCGCCATTATCTACAAAAAGCTGTGTGGCTTTTTGTAAAAATTCTTGGGCTTGTTCCATTGGTACTTTCACGGTGCAAATGTAACGCATTGGAAACTTATAAACCAAAAAAGTTTCCTAGTTTTTTAAATTATTTTTTTTTGCTTTCTAAACCCTTATTCTTGGGGCATTTAAAAAGAAAAAACACCTCATCCAATTGAATGAGGTGCTGAATTAAGAGTGACATTACACTCTAATTTAGGTAAATTTCATACCGGTTTTCAGCCTTTAGGCTGTTAATTAGATCCGAGTTCACCTCGAGCTGGCCTTTTAGGGCTGAAACTTCTAAATGCGATTGGTCTTGGGAATCCTTTAAATAAAAATTTAGTTTTTGCTCGCCCGGAAACTTCGAAAAGACAGTTTTAAAGAACTCTAAATCTTGCTTTTTAAAACGTTTCACATCAAGAACAAGGGAAAGGCTTCTCGCAAATTTTTCGAAGGCCTCGCTTAAATCGTAAACTTCTGAGACGTTCACAAATACCCGAGAATCCTTGGAAATGGCGTACTTTATTTTTAAAATCACAAAGCGCTGCAAATCGAGCCGTTCCCTTAGACGAAGGTAATCCCGATCTCCAAGACGGAACGAATAGCTTCCACTATAGTCTTCCAGGGTTAAGAAAGCGATTTTCTCCCCACTGTTTCGAGCGTCGCGCACCGTATACTCCGTAATAAGACCTGAAACGGTATACTCTTTGGCATTCGCCCGAAAGCGCTGCTTCTCCTTATAATCTTTAATTTCTTCGTAAAGTCGTATCTGCTCGGGGCCGTACTGCTGATCTCTAAAGGTGTCAATCTCATCCAAATTCAAAAAAGCAAGGGGACCCTTGGGTTGGACAAGGGTGTGTTCGAGCCCCACTAGAGAATCTAAATCCTCAGCTTCTAATTCTAGCTCTAGGGCTTCATCTAGGGTCACCTCAGGATCCGACTCCATTGTCGGGGCCAGTGCCGCGACGTCTTTCAACTGCTCAGTTTGCTCCTCGAGAACCGCCTGTTTTGAGAGCTGACCTTGCAGGAAATCAAATTGGTGACGAAATTCATCGAGCGGATGCGACGAGAGGTAAAACCCAATAATCTCCTTTTCTTTATTTAATTTGTGCATACTTTGCCACTCAGGAGCCGGGAGAATCTTTGGGGTTTCAATTTTTACTTCGTCTGCAAAATCAGCAAACAGCGAGTGCTCCATCTCGTTTTTCCCTTCTTGGAAACTTTGGCCGTAGCGAAGCAGTCGCTCAAGGGTCGTTCGACCCATGGTATCGGTTTCAAAATACTGCGCACGGTGGTAGGAATCGAGTTCATCAAAAGCCCCGGCCACCACTAAACTTTCTGCCACGCGCTTGTTCATCTCTCGCGAAGGAATGCGCTCTAAAAAATCATAGACCGTTTTAAACTGACCCGCTTCTCTGGCCTCAACGATAGCCTCACTAGGCCCCTCGCCAATGCCTTTGATGGCCCCAAGGCCAAAGCGAATTTGACCTCTTTCATTCACGGCGAATTCGTAATGGGATTCATTCACATCCGGTCCTAAAACATCCACGCCAATGCTGCGGCAGTCTTCCATAAAGAGGGTAATCTGCTTGGTGTTATTTAAGTTATGGGTCATCACACTGGCCATATACTCCGCTGGATAATTTGCCTTTAGATAGGCCGTTTGGTAGGCAATTAAGGCATAACATGTAGAGTGTGACTTATTAAAGGCGTATTCAGCGAAGGCCTCCCAGTCTTTCCATATTTTATTGAGGCTCGCCTCATCGTGTCCTTTTTCCATTCCCCCTTGCATGAATTTCGGGTAAAGCTCATCAAGCACACTTTTAAGTTTTTTACCCATCGCTTTTCTTAGCGTATCAGCCTCCCCTTTTGTAAAGCCTGCTAACTTCTGGGAAAGAAGCATGACCTGCTCTTGGTAGACGGTAATTCCGTAGGTTTCTTTCAAATACTCCTCTGCCTCTGGAAGGTCGTACACGATCTCTTCTTCCCCGTGTTTTCGGTTAATGAAACTTGGTATGTATTTGATTGGTCCCGGGCGGTAGAGCGCATTCATGGCAATTAAATCGGCAAAAACCGTAGGCTTTAATTCACGCATGTACTTTTGCATCCCCGGACTCTCGTATTGGAAAATCCCAACCGTATGGCCTCTTTGAAAGAGCTCATAGGTTTTGGTATCGTCTAGAGGAATGGAATCAATCGCTATGGCAATTCCGTGGTTTTTCTCAATTAAGCGAATCGCATCTCTCAATATGGTCAGGGTCCGAAGACCTAAAAAGTCCATCTTAAGTAGACCGGCGTACTCGGCCACCGAGTTATCAAACTGCGAGACCAAAATTTCAGAATCTTTCGCCGCAATTGAAATCGGCACTAAATTCGAGATATCTTCCGGGGTAATAATCACACCGCAGGCGTGAATTCCGGTATTTCGGATGGCGCCTTCAAGCTTTTGAGCTGCGGAAAGTACCGCATGGCGCGGATCCTTTGGATCGGCTAAAATCCGCTTCATCTCATCGACAAGCATTTGATCCTCTGAAGGAAGTTTATCGTACTTCGCAAAGGCCTTTTTAAAATTCATGCCCGGAGACGGGGGAATTAATTTAGCCAGCTCGTTGGTCTCCCCTATGGAAAGTTCTAAAACCCGTCCCGCATCTTTTATAGCAGATTTTCCACCTAAAACTGAGTAGGTAATAATTTGAGCCACGTTGGTCTTTCCGTACTTTTCGATCACCCACTTTATAATACGGTCTCGGCCCTGGTCATCAAAATCGATGTCAATATCGGGCATCGAGATCCGTTCAGGATTTAAGAAACGCTCAAATAGTAAATCGTACTTAATGGGATCCACGTTGGTAATTCCTGTGCAGTAGGCGACGGCAGAACCGGCCGCAGAGCCTCGGCCTGGACCGACCCAAACGCCCATATTTCGCGCTTCGTTACAAAAATCCTGCACAATTAAGAAGTACCCTGGATACCCCGTATTTGCAATGACTTCGAGCTCAAAGTCCAGGCGTTCCTGAATTTCTGGCGTAATTATATCGTAGCGCTTTTTGGCGCCTTCAAAAGTTAAATGTCTTAAATACGCATTTTCTCCCCGCTTGCCCCCGTCCTGCTGATCAAGAGAATCGCGAAATTGCTCTGGTATGGCAAATTCTGGTAGAAGCACATCACGCTTTAAACTGTAGGGCTCAAACTTCCCTAAAAGGCCTTCATAGGCCTCAAATGCCTGAGGGTAAGATCCAAACGAGCGCTTTAGCTCGTCTTGATTCTGCATATGGTAGTGCTTTGAGGGAAGGGCTTTTCGCTTTCCGAATCCTCGACCTACCTCGGTGCTTAACTTTTCTCCGTCTTTAATGCAACTCAATATTTCTTGAATCTGAGCATCGGACGACTCGGTGTAATAGGTTTCGTTCTGGGCTAAAAGAGCGATTTGGTGTTTCTCAGCAAATTCAACCAAGATCTCATTCACGTGGGTTTCCTCCTGCACGCCATGGCTTTGAATTTGGAGGTAGAAGTCCTGACCAAAGGTCTCTTTCCACCACAGGGTCAACTCTTCGCCTTTCTGTGTTCCGTATTCTAAAATGGTTTGAGGAATATCCCCTTGAAGCCCACCCGACAGGGCAATTAGGTCCTGACTGTACGTTTTTACAAGATCTTTTGAGATCCGGGGCACGCCAAAATAAAACCCGTTCACATACCCTAAGGAAGAGAGTTTTGCGAGATTTTTATAGCCGTTTAAATTTTTGGCAAGTAGAACCACGCGGGAGCGGCGGTCTGGATCGTCTTTGGTAAACTGCTTTTGCTCCGGCCGATCAGAAAGGTAAAATTCACACCCAATGATTCCGATTACGGGGTTTTTGGGAGGGGTTTCAGTAAAGGCCTCTCCATTAAGCTCGGCCTGCTCTTTTCGCTCCATGTAGGCCTTATAGTCTTTTTCTAAGGCCGCGTTTCGAGAAGAGAGCTCGGCATTAAATTTAAAGGCGCCCATCATATTGCCTAGATCGACAAGACCGACAGCCGGGTAGTCATTTTCGAATGCTTGATCGATAAGATCCGAAATACTGCTCGAGGCCTGAAGCGATGAGTAGATACTGTGGTTATGAAAATTAAAATAGGAGCCGAGTTTTACTTCGCCTCGCGCATTCGTTTTCTTTGTTCGCCCAGCACTACTTAGCGCCTGTTTGCGAACGACAATATCAAACGATTGGATTTGGGTCGGGTTAGAGGCTTTAAAGGCCTGGAATTCCTGCGAGCTACTTCCAATAACCTCGAGAGGAACAGCCTGTAAACGGTGGAGTTCAAAGAACGCCCGGGCCGTGGCATTCACATCGGCCGCGGCATTATGCGCCGAATCAAAATCCTGTGCAAATAGCTTCTGATAAAGCTCTGATAATCTTGGCGGTTTGTACCCCGAGCGGCCCCAGGTGAGTTTACAAAACTCCGTGCCTAAATGCATGGTATCGGCTATCTTTTTAGCCTGAGTCTCAAAAGCAAGTGTTTTTCGAAAAAACTCAGAGCCTAGAACACCTAAATCAAATTCTAAGTTATGGCCCACCAGGACCTG
>DCJS01000047.1:0-5829 GCA_002319955.1 Flavobacteriales bacterium UBA1694 | reverse complement strand
TCAAAGCCTTCAGGACGAATTATATAGTCTTTATTTTCTACGAGTCTTCCAAGGTCGTCATGCAACTGCCAGCTGATTTGCACCATCCGAGGCCAATTCTGGGTATCGCTATGGGGCGCCTGCATGTTTTTTGCGAGTCCCGTGGTTTCCGTATCAAATACTAAATACATTACAAACTATTTTTGGTAAAATTAGAGCCTTTTTTGCTTAGATAAAAATTGTATATAAACTTCTTTTTTTTAGATTCCTACCCCTTCTATTGACGCGGTGATAAGCGGTAAAACAGGCTGTACAGAGCATTAAAGGCGCTTTTTACAGGGCTTTAGACCGTAGAGTGTTTGCGCCATCGCTAGCCCTGTAGAACGAGGAGTTCAATATACAACAAAAGTATTATATTTATAACCTATGAAAACAAGGACCTCAACCCCTAGCAGAGAAAAATTACTTTTAAAGGCCTACGGGCACATGATGCTCGCAAAAGCCATGGCTGACCTTTATGAGGACAACCGCGCGCTTTGTCCCTACGTGCATTCCACCTCACGTGGACACGAGGCCGTCCAACTTGCCACAGCCTACCTTCTTAAAAAAGACGATTGGGTTTCACCTTACTACCGGGATGAAAGTCTTTTGCTTGGAATCGGATTCACTCCCTACGAACTTATGCTTCAGCTTCTGGCAAAAAAGGACGACCCCTTTTCAGGTGGGCGCTCCTACTATTCGCACCCTTCAAGCCAAAGAGAGGATCTTCCCAAGATCATTCACCAAAGTTCTGCCACCGGCATGCAGGCTATTCCCACCACCGGCGTCGCACAAGGACTCAAATACTTAAAAACACAAAAGCTTAGAACATTTGAAACAAATCCGGTCGTCGTGTGTTCTCTAGGAGACAATTCTGTAACGGAGGGCGAAGTCTCTGAGGCATTTCAATTTGCAGCGCTTCACCAACTTCCCATTCTCTTCTTAGTTCAAGATAACGACTGGGGAATTTCGGTCACCGGTAAAGAAGCGCGCACCTCAGACGCCTATGAGTTCACTAGTGGATTCACTGGTCTGGAGCGTCTGCGCATTGATGGAACAAGTTTTCTAGAGGCTTACGAAGGCATGGAAAAGGCCTTCTCTATTGTGCGTGAGCAGCAAAAGCCCGTGGTCGTCTGTGCTAAGACCGTGCTTATTGGCCACCACACCTCAGGCGTAAGGCGCGAGTTCTACCGCGATGAACAGGACCTTGAAATTCACCGCGCAAAAGATCCAGGCCTTTTATTAAAAGCGAAACTTTTAGAATTTGGAATTGAATCACACCAACTTGCGAATCTAGAGAAGGAGGCGATTACCCACACCAAAGAAAGTTTCGAAAGAGCCTTAGCCGCGCCTGATCCAAGCCCCCAGAGCGTTATGGATCATGTTTTTGCGCCTACCCCCATTTTGGAAGAAAAGGGAGAGCGTAGCCCCGCCTCATCAAAGGAAAAAATCGTGATGGTGGATGCCGCGATTCATGCAATTCAAGAACTTATGTACGCCCACCCCGAGGCTTTACTCTACGGTCAGGACGTTGGAAAACGCATCGGCGGGGTGTTTCGCGAGGCCGTGACACTGGGCGATAAATTTGGCGATTCGCGTGTTTTCAACACGGCCATCCAAGAAGCCTATATTATTGGCTCCACGGTGGGAATGAGCGCCGTTGGATTAAAACCCATTGTGGAAGTTCAATTTGCCGACTACCTTTATCCAGGATTAAATCAGCTCATCACTGAAATCTCAAAATCCTCGTATCTCTCGATGGGCAAGTTTCCAATCAGCACCCTCATTCGAGTGCCCATTGGCGCGTACGGTGGCGGGGGACCGTACCACAGCGGGAGTATTGAGAGTATTCTTGCCACCATTAAAGGAATAAAAATCGCCTACCCTAGTAATGCGGCCGATTTCAAAGGCCTTTTGAAAGCGGCGTTTTACGACCCAAATCCGGTATTAATGCTTGAACACAAAGGCCTTTACTGGTCTAAAGTTCCGGGAACTGAAGAAGCGAAAACGATTGAACCCGATGCGAACTATGTTTTACCTTTTGGAAAAGCAAACCAAATTCTTTTAGCCGATACCGATCAGATTGAAAAAGGCCGAACCCTGGTGGTTGTGACCTACGGAATGGGCGTTTACTGGGCTAAAAAAGCGGCAAAGGCGTTTGAAGGCCGCATTGAAATCATCGATTTACGAACGCTCATTCCCCTTGATGAGGAACTCGTTTTCGAGCGGGTCTCTAAGCACGGAAAATGCCTTGTGTTAAGCGAAGAGTCGCTTACGAATTCTTTTGCTCAGGCACTTAGCAGTCGTATTTCGCACCACTGCTTCTTCGATCTCGACCTTCCAATTGAGACCATGGGCGCCAAGGACACTCCGGCAGTGCCCATAAACTTAGTCTTAGAAAAAGAAATGCTTCCTACAGCAGAAAAGGTAGAAGCAAAAATTCGAGAACTCCTTGCACGATAAAATCTCGTACTTAACCCAAAGTCAACAAAAAAACTCTTACCAGTTAACGTTTGAGAATTCAAACGTTAACTAGTAAGAGTTTAACCATTTCAAAAAAAGACGCGTTCTAAGAAAGAGCCATCTTCACGCGAAATTCAATCGATTCAAGCTGCTGCGCTAAGTCTTCTAACTGCCCATTTAAGGAGTCACTCAGGGAACTAAAGTAATGCGTCTCGCTAAATAAGTTCTTATAATACGAGATTCCGGAATGCAGATTTCCACGGAACGTATTCCACTTCTTCTCTAGTTGTGGCGTAACCTCGGCGGCTAGTCTAATTTCATTTTTGAAATACTTTAAGTACTCTTGAAGTTCTTTCACGAAAAGATGCGGGCGGTTTTCATGATTCTCAACGGATGGCCCTCCGTAGATATGGCGCATCATGTCGCGTAGACTTACTTCTTTTGAAAAGTAAGCAATGTTTGGACCTGGACAAACCACCACCCCTTGTTTTTGACCCTTCACAGGAATTCCCAGCTCAAGCTGAGCTGAACTGGAAAGCCCCACACAAAGACAGGCCTTCTCTGTAATTGTCTGAAACTCCTTTTGGTAATGCTCCAGCGTAATTTCAGATTTCTTATCGTTTAGTTCCTCCAGTCGGCGGTCTTGGAATTTTTTCGAGGCGGTGCAGATGCCTTCTGTCTGCCCGTAGGCCTTACTAAGGGCCAAGTATTTTTTCGGGCAAGAGCTTCCAGCTTTATTTTCTTCAATCCGCTTGTTCTTAAAGTAGTCATTGCTCGTTCCTCGAATCGTGTTAAACGGAACGCCTAGTGGCGAAATATCACTTAAATAAAGGTCCTTTTCCTTTGCGGCACAAAGTAGATCGCGGGTTTCTTTATCTACGGATGTGGCCTCTGGAACTAGTAAAAATGGGGATCCCCATCCCACGCTATCCACTTTATAGTGGTCAATTAAAAAAGCGTGCTCCGCAGCGGTTCCTACGCCCCCTTGGACGGTGATAGAAATGGGCGGAATAGCACTAGGAACTTGTTTTTCTTTCTGCTCAAGGGCTTTAGAAAAAAGCGCAAAGGCGGAGGTTTCAAGTTCATGTTTCTTTTCATGGAATTCCGCCAGAATGGGACCCATCAATAGACCGTTGGTCGCAAACGCATGTCCGCCACAATTAAGTCCAGATTCAATTCGGTACTCGGAAACCCAGAGCCCTTTTTTCGCTAGAAACTGCCCTTGAACCATCGCTGAGCGGTAATCACTCACTTTAAGCACAATCTTCTTTTGAAAGGAGCCGTCCTGGCGCGGGTAAAACGCCTCAAAAGTTTCCATATAGCTGTAAAGGCGTGGATTCATCCCTGCGGAGAATACTACTGAACTGCTTGTTGTGCTTAAGGCAAAGCCTCTTAGCGCCGCATGGGCGTCGTTATACTCACCAGGTAAAGCTTCCGAATCCTTAAAATTATCTTTGTCAACTTTGGTCATAATGTTCACATCGATTGATCCTGGACTCATGCCCTGATTTAAAATCTCTTTCAGGGCTTGAAAATCCTGCTTCTTCTCAGCCACAAACGTCTCAAGTTTCTCTCTTAGGCTTGAGCTCGAAGGAAGGGTTTGTAAAAATGCCTCTAGATTTTTCTGGTTGGAGGCTAAATCCTCTTTCAAACTTTCAAACTTCTTTGTAATGAGTTTGTCTAGCAAATTCAGATACGAAGTAATTCGTTTGGCGCGATAGTCCTCCATTTTTGTGCTAATAGCCTCGTAAGGCTGTTGAAATTTCTCGCAGTAAAAGCCACGGACTTTCTCGATCAGATCGTCGTCCATTATTGAAATCACCGAATCAATCCCGTACTGCGCAACACGCAAAGGACTATCGATGGTGAATGCCAGACCCATAACCGGAATATGAAAATGATGAACTTTTGGGGTACTTGTCATAAAATAATCTATAGTAATATTAATAGTCGTTTAGTCACTTAAATTTTAACGCATAAAGATAGTTTATTACACTCAATGTAGTTGTATGCTAAACATAATATTTATCATGCTTTAGTGCGCACTTCGAGCTGGACCTTAGTTTTTAATTTCTTTATCGCTTCGAAAGCTGCGTATGCCTTTTGAACTAAGCTTTCAGGGCGAATTCGAACTGAGAAATCAAGAATTACTTTCAAGAAAAATGACTCTTAAACTCAGCTGTCTTCCTAAATGAACTGCAGTTGGTAAAAGACAAAGCCATCTCAATAGATATTGAGACGGCTTTGTACTTATGTGACTATTCTAAAAGCTTAAGGAACGAGTTTCATTTCTTCAACCTTAAATTCTTCTTGGTTGTGGAATGTTTTTCCATAGCGGTCTGTGGCGCGCACTTCAAACTTATGCGTTCCCACGGCAAGTCCTCTTGGGACACCAGCGCTCCACAAGTGGTTCGATGGCTCAGGGTTGGATGGACGTCTACCCTCTCCAAACTCCTGTTTTTGATCCCATGCAAAAGTCGAAAGCATAAAGGAAGGGTCTAAAGTGTTGGTAAAGCTCATCGGCTTCCACTCACCCCCATCGATGCGGTATTCCACTAGGTCTTTCTGGCTTCCTGTGAAAAAATTCGCATAAAAACGGGCCGAACTTCTATTACTTGTCACCACTTTGGGGACGTGAAGCTTGATTTGGAATTCTTCCGGGTACCCAGCTACTTTGTATTGAACTTGGTATTTATTGTCCTTAAAATTGACGTAAGAATAGCCGCGGTAGGTTCCATCGCGCATCACAGATAAAGGCACCCCTTGCGAGTCAACTTCGCCTGAATACCAGTCGCCTGAGGTGGTTCCCATGTTGAGCTCATGAAGTTCTCCCTCGCCATTCCAGCCTTCAGATTTTCCATAAAAAAGCTGTGTTTGCTTGTGGGTATGGGCAGACATCATGAGCACATTTTTGAATGGCTTAAGCGCTGCAAATAACCGATCGCGGTCTGAGATTCTAAAATGCTCATCGCCCACTCGCTCTGCATTCAATTGAATATGGAACGAAAGGACCACTAGGCTATTTGAATCAAGAAGTTTTAGGTCGTTTTCTACGAACTCTAACTGCTCGGGTCTTAGGCCGCCCCAGTAGCTTTTCCCATCGCGTGGATCCGGATAAAGAATATTATCAAGGATAATAAAATGCACCCCGCCGTGGTTGAACGAATAATTGGCTGGACCAAAATTACGCTCAAAGGTTTCATCAGAAAGATGGTCCTCGGTCGCTTCGTAGTTCATATCGTGGTTCCCCATGACGTTATACCAAGGAAGGCCTAAGGCTTTTACGGTCTCAATATAGGGTTGGTGAAGCGTTAAATCGTCTCCAACCAAATCCCCTAGGGTAATTCC
>DCJS01000022.1:12195-13840 GCA_002319955.1 Flavobacteriales bacterium UBA1694 | reverse complement strand
ACTAAAGCCTGATTGAGCTGTGTTTCGATCTCCATGTTTTCACAGGCCATCATCGTTGAGAGCCCTTTCGCAAATTCGATTCGTCCGTTTTGCTTCTCTATCCATTCGCCCCCAATGCCGTTGCAACCGGCCCAGGCCGAGAAACGCTTGGTCGTCGAATCAATTTTCAAGAAAGGCATTTTGCCATTCACGGTCTTTGGAACCGCTTTGCCGTACAGCTCTACAAGTCTCCAGGTCTTGCCGGCAATGGTGTTAGTTTCCATAGGGGCGTTCGTTTCATTAGAAGTCGAGGGTTTCACAGTGCACGCACTAAGAAATAAAAATACACCACAAAGTGCAAAAAATGTTGTATTTCTCATACTATTAGAGTCGCTATCGATTCAAGCCTTTTAGTAAGTAAAGCGCGCAGAAAATTAAGTTGCGCCTTGTATTTTGAAGGTTCCGAATTTATTTATAAATTTATTGACAGACGAAACTCAATTTCTATGCCAAGCCACTTAAAGGTGAGCCGGCAAAGCTCGAAAAAAATGGAACGTCTATCAATCAAAAAAAAAAACAAACCTGATGAATACACTTAAACAACTTAGTCTTACTCTGATGCTCGTGTTTTTCAGTCTAGGCCTCAAGGCGCAAACACTTGAATCGGTAGCACAAGAAATCTCAAGCATTCAACACGCGTATTCGCCCTATACCGATGCGCTAAAAACCATGGCCTTCCGAGAAAACTCACTCCAGCGCCAACCCAATGGGACATTTCACTTGGTATTCTACGGCGAGGCGGATGGGGAAATGGCTCAGCTTTCCGTCAAAGACCTCGATTTTTCTTCGGCCGTAGGCCTTGAGAGAGAAGCAGACCAAACCGTGATTATCTTTCCAAAGAAAACGGTCTCACTTCGCGTTAATTTAAGAGACAAAGACCTAGAGATCCTATTGAGCCGTGAACTTACTTTATCCGCCTCCCAAGACAATGCACAGGCCCTGTTCAAGGCTGCTTATGATTTAGTAACCTTAGCAAAAATCGAAAAAGGCCTGATGACTGCCAGAGAGGCAAAAAAGGATTGGAAGGCCTATGAGACTATGGATCCTAGGATCTTCGTGCATGAGCACAAAAACTCTATTTTGGCCCACTGGTGGTTTGCTGAAAAGGCTCTAGCCCGCTCGCAGGAAACAGTTGAGTATCTCGAGGGGGATCTCGAAATGGCATTGCAAAAAGAAAAAGTCCGGTTCCCAGATCTACAAACTCGAGTGGGCGACTGTGAGGCTACAATTCGCTATAGCGATGGGGAACTTCAGCACTATATTATCCTTCCTTACGACGAAATCACCGTTTCTGATAGTGGTGTATTGTCTTACTACGAACCCAAAATAAAATACTATCAAAAAGCCAAAGGAAGTTCGGAAAAATACCAATTTGTCGAAAATAGATCGAGTCTTTCGCCGCTTCGAATTTCGGCGCAGGCCGGCTCATTAGTCCTCGAATTTTCCATGTTACGTTCTGGGTGTGATTAACTCCAATGAGAGGCCTTACTTCTTCTTTAGCTGCTCGAGTTTCTTTAGCAGAGGCGCGCGGTTTTTCTTCTCGTGGTAAAATTTAGGGAGCTTTTCTAGAAGCGTAAAGTGGGTGCGGTCCTTATGTTCGCGCAGC
>DCJS01000022.1:10220-12076 GCA_002319955.1 Flavobacteriales bacterium UBA1694 | reverse complement strand
CTCCATCGAGGCCTTTTCGTTATGGGCGCAAGCAGGGCATTTTAAAGTGGCCAGCTTCAATATATCATAGCGCTGAGCAAGGGCTTTTTTTCCACATTTAGGACACACCACGGCGACTTCACGCTCAAAATCGGAAAGTCTAAAATTTTGGTCTTGAAATCTTGATTGAGTCGAATCCATAAGCCTACTACTTTATGCCTACTAAAGTACCATTTTTTTTGCTTTCATAGAAGTGGGCCCATTGGATAAATCAAGCTCTAAGCGAACTAGTTCCAGCCTGGGAACACGTAGTTCTGGGTCTGGGCCGCCTTTTGCATCCCCACGTCGCGAAGCATTTGCAGGCGCTGCTTCTCTAGTCCAATTTGTTCTTCCCATCGGAATTTATACTCTCGGTCCTCGCTTTGGATCATCGTGCGCTCAATTTTACTACTTAAAGCGCGAACACCGCTGTAGCACTTGGAGGACGAGTCAATTCCAGCGAGATGCTCCGCTGCGTCGCTAGCGCCCATGGAATTGGGACTCGCAGCCCAGGCCTGAGAGGCGGCGGCAAGTTTACTCGCGCAGTCCTTCTCAAGGGATTTTTGATACACTTGAGCGATGCGCCCCTGGGTTTTTCCATAACAGCTCGAGGCACTTGGAATCGAGGTTAATTTATAAAGGGCTTCTTCGAAGCGGCCTGTTTTCTCTAAGGTGCTTACTTCAGTAAGAATGGAGCTGCACCGTGAATTGTAGTACTGCACGACTTTGTTTTTCGCACTACTCAAAAAGCCTTGGAACTCGGGGTCTGCGGCATTCACTTTTTTAAAGGCATCGATGTAGGCTAGAGACCGTGAATTCCCAAGACCGGTAAGGGTCTTGGTATGGCTTGAAAAAAGGTTTCCATCCACCCCATTGCCTACAAAGAAGTTTAAAGCCACTGTATACAGATGCTTTTGCGGAACAGTCTGCGTAAGGGTTTGCTGAAGGACCGTGGCATTGGTATTGAGAATAAAAGTGGAGTTCATGCCTTTGACAATATCATTACGCGTGAGAATATCGCCCATTTTATTTAAAAGAATCTGTCTTGCCTCGCGAGGAATAGACTCAGAATCGTCCTCAATGAAGGGCGTCATTTCAATGCTTTGCGCTTTAAAAAGCAAACAAAACAGAAGCACAGGCCCAAGAAGGACCTTCGAGTTTAAATGCGTTTTCATGATCAATAAAGTTTATTTTTCGCCTAGGATAATCTTGGATTTCCCTAGACCGTATTTATCAATAAGTTTGTTTTCAATCCCAAAAGGCGGCGCTTTTAAAAACCGGCTCAAATCGCGAATAAAGTTTGTCGCAGTGATGGGTGTTCCGCGCTCATCAAAGACCGGAATTCGGGCATCCACAATGACGCTATTTTCTCCGCTCTCCATCTCAAAATTGCCTCCGACTGCGTGGGTTCTCATCCAGTCTTCAATAATCTCGCGAAGCTCTTTGCCTTGGTATTCCGATTCGAAATCCCCGTCCCAATTATCCCACTTCTCCACATAGAGTTTGACTTTACGGCCGTTGTCAAAGACATCGGTGGCGTGGGTTTCCACTTGGCTTAAAAATTGATCAATTTTCTTTAAAACGGCCTCCTCTAAAAGCACGGGCACAGAGGATTCAAACGAAGGGCTAGAGCCTGGATCCGTAATGGTTGCAATGGGCTGATTCGTGTAGGAATCGACACCTTGAATGGTAATACTAACCGATTTCTTCGGGCCACTTCGAACGATTACCCAGTCGACTTTTACCAGAACGTCTGCCTTGGCAACTTTCATAAGTTGGTCAAAAGCGTTTTCACTCACGCTCGATCCAGAGCTTTTGCTTTGAAGCACCATTTTCTC
>DCJS01000022.1:8216-10212 GCA_002319955.1 Flavobacteriales bacterium UBA1694 | reverse complement strand
CGCTCGTTTAGAATGCCTTCGACCTTTGCAATCACGGGAAGAAGATCAGGGTCTTCGTAGAGTGCCTTTCTATAGTTGAATTGGTAAAACTCCTCGCCCTCGCTTTCCATGGTGGTGGAGAACCCGTTTTGGGTCATCCACTTATCGTGTGGCATGACCATAAAGGAGGTCTTTTTTGCAGACTGCGCAAAAAGACCCAGAGGCAAAAGCGATATAAGGAGTGTATAGAGTAATTTCATAGCGTTTATTTTTTTCTCGTCGGATTTGACTTAAAACTGCTTAAGGCTTCTTATGATCCCTGCCGCCTCGAGTTCTTTTCTTAAAAGGTCTTTAGAGACGGTGACAAGGACACCAATCTTATATTCTTTTCCAACCTTCATCACGTCTTTCGGATCAAGCATCCCGTTAGTGGAGTTTGAGACAAACTTCATGTACTTGCCCCCGTTTTCAAAAAATGTTTCAAAGTAGGCCTGATGCTTCTGCTCAGCCTCGAGATCCGAGATCATTGGGCGAATTTCAGCGCATTTCATTTGACGATCGCTTGCAACGCCCTTAAAGAGGATGCCGTGTACGGCATTCTTTTTCGCCTGTTCATAAGGGAAATTTGATTTTTTGGAATAGGTGAACACTTTTATAAGGTAATTGCCCTCACCCCCTACGCCCGCGCATTGGAGCTCATAGCGCCACTCCATTGTTCGTTTATCCTCTCGCTTTTGGCCACTGAGGCATAGGCTCATGCACAGGACAAAAACTAAAGCAAATCTTAAATTCATAGGTTTAATTTTTAAGTTGTCTAATTAACATACCGGGATAAAAATCCTTTCCACTGACCACTTCAAAGGTCGTATAGTTCACGCCTTGGTTTGGGTTTTCCTCGTCAGCGCCGTATTGGTTATCCCAAATCGGATGCTTTTTACTGACTTTTAATTTTCCAACTTGCACGTAGCTGGTCTTGCCATTCTCGTCCATTTGTTGTTCAAGGACTTCAAACTTGGATTTCTCCGTGATGCCTTCTTTCAAACCGATATGGGCCGTGACGGGATCAACAGAAACAATAGGCGATTTTGATTTAAACACGTCGTGCTCTCTTTGCAGTTTTGAAATGACGTTGTCAATGGATTTAATTGTCGCACGTCCAATAAGTTCTTGATCGGTCTTACTTGTTAAGCCGGAGGACTGAACATCGGAGATGGCTTTGTCTGAACCCACATAGGCAAGACGGAAAAAATCAGCCTGATCAAAGGCCGCTTTCTTAGAGGAATCTAAATCCGATTTACTCATCCAGAGCTCATTAAAGAAGCGGTTTCCAGCCTCCTGATCCCAAACCAGGCGGTAGAGATGCGCATTGGTCGATACCATATAGCCTTTGGCTACTGCTTTAACGGCTGTTTTGGCGGCTAGAGACCCAATCATGCCAAGTCGGTTTGAGAGAAAGCCAATGCCAGCGTTTGCCACCTTACCCACATCTTCCTTATTGAGGTAACGGGAATCTAAAACAAGAACGAACGTGTTTCCAACTAGGTCTTCCCCTGCATCAGCAAGAAGCGACATGCCGCGAACGTTTAATTTCGCCTGATTAATATCAAGAATTGAGGCATCGTAGAACCCCCGTTCTTTTACGAGGTTCATATCAAAACTCCCGTCGGCGGCGCGGTTAAACCATTTCGCCACCAATTGGTTGGCAAGGTGTGAGGCTTGGAAATAGGCCTCATTGGCCCCTTCTTGGTCTTTAGTATCCGAGCGCGCGATGTAGCGCTCCGAAAGATTATGGTCATTGAATTTTACCGGAATTAAGCGGGTCGCAAAATACTCCTTAATAGCCTCTTCATTGGTTCGGGTTGGATCTGTCACCATGAGGGTGTAGAGGGAGCTGCGGCGGTACTTTGTTGGATCCGCGTTTTGGCCTTGGGCGAAACTAAAACTGCAAAGAAGCGTTAGGGCCCATACGAGTAACGTTTTTTTCATGATTTCATTGGTTTATTTGTGTTGTGGATAT
>DCJS01000022.1:1726-8131 GCA_002319955.1 Flavobacteriales bacterium UBA1694 | reverse complement strand
GGCCGCCAAGCATCCATCGACCTTGTCTTAGGAGTGAGCTCATGGGAAATTAGTTTTAGGGTGAATCAAATGTAAGATGCATGCAACTGCTAGGAAATACCTAGAACTAGTGATTTTTTGAAGGGCCTATTTTTAAAAACCAGGCAAAAAACAGAGCAAATCCTTAGGGCTTAAATCGCCAAAAAACACTGATCAACATCAGGTTAATGCCCAGTTCTAAACCCGCATTAAACCTTAGAAATCACCTAAATTTACTCTATAAAAAAAACACCACGAAAACTTTAATCGAAAGGGCGAAAGCTTTTTTCAAACATTTAAACATCTTTATGAAACACCTACTCTCTATTTTTTGCCTCGTGCTTTGCTCTTTGGCTTTTTCGCAGACCCCCACCGACACGACTGCTGTACAAAGCATAGATCTTGTGAGTCAAACCACGCCTCAAGAAAAGCGGCTAAACTTTGGCGGCTACTTGCAGGTGCTCTATTCGCATGAGTCATCCAAGGCAGCTGAAAGCACGGACAAATTTCTTCTTAACCATGTTTTTTTATCCTTAAAAGGGGAAGCGGTCAAGGAAAAACTTAGTTTTGAAGTGCAAATGGATTTTGGCCTGAAGGATCCCTTTTTGGATGCCTGGATTGGGTACCATCCAACCAAAGCTTTAACCCTTTTTGTGGGTCAAAAACAAACGCCTTTAAATAACCGGGAGCTTCTCCTTAAATCCTCGAAAGTCAGTTTTCAAGACAAAGGCCTTTTAAGTACAGAACTTGGGGCGAGCGGACGAGAACTTGGTCTTTATGGGGAACTAATTCTCGGTAAAAAAGAGCTAAAACTAGTGCCTCAAATTGCCCTAACCACCGGGGACGGAAGAAACAACCTGGGCGAATCGCTCGGGGGATTCAAATACGGCGCTCGTCTTGACTTTTATCCCCTCGGATTCTTTAAAGACCAAAAGGCCCTGTCCCTTGAGGATCTGGCTCATGAAGAGAAGCCTAAAATTCTTATTGGAACGGCCTACTCCTACAATAAAGGCGTAAGCCACAAGACGGGCGATGGTCAGGGTGCATTTTTACTACTTGATTCGCAGCTAAACCCCGCCTACCCTAACTACCAAAAGCTATACGCGGATGTCTTAGTAAAATACAGTGGATTTGCCTTGTTCGCCGAATATGGAAAATCGACCACACTTAACAACGAGCTTGTGGTTAAACAGGCGGATGGATCGCCCCTTCTCGAACCACAAAAGCAGCTCTACTCCTACCTGGCCCTAGGAGAGGCCTACAATTTACAATTGAGCTACACCTTTCAAGGGGGACTTGGGCTGCTGGCTCGCTACGCGAGTAGTTCGCCTGAATTTAAATTCATGCAGGACTCCGTGCTAAAAGAAAAAACGGCTTTAAGTTTTGGCCTCAATCATTACTTTTATAACCACAGTGTAAAACTGCAGGCGGCCTACTCGCATCTGGATACGTCCTCAATTGGTTCTCGTAACCGAGGTGATTTGATGCTTAAAGTCGCATTCTAATCTGCTTTGCCCACAAAAAGAAGCCGTTTCAATAGTCTATTGAAACGGCTTTCTATTTGGGCTTGTCTCTAACAGTAGAGAGAACGATTCTGCTTTACTCAATTTTCCCCTTTCGAAACTGCTGATTTTCATTTCAATTCTCTACAAACTCTAGTTTTACAAAGTACACCACTTAAATGCATTATTAAGTAAATATTGCGATTTATATTTTTTAATGGCTCATTAAAAAACAGTGATATTCCGGCACAATGTACACCACTAAGGTTCAATTAAACCGATTAATTGTTAGTTCCAATTTCAGAATGATGAGTTATAATCCTTCGGGTATTACGGGACTAATTAAAGTCAAAAAGCTTATTTAAGAATTTCTCTTGGATAATAAAGAATGTACTTGGTGTTCTCACTGGTCATGGAACCCGTAAGAATTTGGTTCTCGAATTCACTGAGTGAAACGGTCTGCCCATTTTTCCTTAAGAGGGTAATGGGCTGCTTTTCGGCGTTATACGGTAAGAGACTGCGTGAGATTTCCCCCACCAGTTCAGTACCAAGACCTTTTCCAAAATACGCTTCGGTTCTTGCAACCTTATCTTCAATAAAGGCCTTTGAAAAGGGCTCTGAGGCAAGATGCGTTTTGGGAATTTTTCTTCGAACCACACACTCACAGAAGTAAGCTAAAACGGGATCGCTATGGCTTTGCCATAGTTTTATAGCCTGAATCACATCGTTATCATCTAATTGGGTGAAGCGCTCAATGTCCGCCTTGGTGGCCGCTGAGTGCCTCGGTTTGTTTAAAAAATAACGAAGGTTTTCTGGCGCCTCAAGGCTATGGCCTTCGAGGGTCAATTCACGCGCCCTGAAAAGGATGCGAACGAGCAAATGCTCTAAGAGCGCCGCCGTCTTATGGTAATAGACCTGCCAATACATAAACATGCGGGCGGTCAAATAGTTTTCAATTGAATAAACGCCTTTGGCATCAATCACGAGCTCGTCTTTACAGACGTTTAGCATGGAGAGAATTCGCTCCGTGTTAATACTCCCTTCGGAGACTCCGGAGTAGAAGCTATCGCGTTTCAGATAATCCATTCGGTCCACATCGAGTTGCGAGGAAATAAGCTCATTGAAAAAGCCTCGGGAATACCTTCCCTGAAACATTTCAATGGCTAACGAAAGCTCACCCGAAAACTGTCCGTTTAAATCTTGCATTAACAGAAGCGAAAGCTTTTCGTGGTGGTAGTCTTCAAAGAGCATGTTTTCAAGGGCGTGAGAAAACGGTCCGTGCCCAACATCATGGAGTAGAATCGCTAGTAAAGCAGACTCCTGTTCTTTCTTAGAGATTTCAACGCCTTTCAATTTAAGGGTCTCTAAGGCTGTAAACATAAGATGCATCGCCCCTATCGCATGATGGAATCGCGTATGGGTTGCCCCGGGGAACACCAAATTCAAAAGACCGGTTTGGCCAATGCGCCTTAGCCTTTGAAAGTAAGGATGCTCTAGCACGTCAAAAATTAGGGGTGAGGCGATTTTAATAAAACCGTGAACGGGATCGTTGATGATCTTCAGTTTATTCTGCATGAGGACTAACGCTTCGAATTGTGAGTCCAAAGGTACCCAAAAAAAAGAAATTTGAGCCTCTAGGCGCTCAGAAATCAAAGGCCTATCGAGCTGCCTTATACAACCCTCTAGAGCCTGGCCTAATTTAACGCCAACAGGCACCAGATGAAAAAATCAGCCATTCTAAAAAACGAAGTCCCAGAGCTCTACATACTTTAGATCTAAATAACCCAATTTAACGTCCTGCATGAAATTAACTCAAATTTAACGTCTTGTGTAGATTAATTAACCCAAACTTAAGAGAGATTGGTCGTATTTTTGGACTATAAAATGAAGCAAACTAGGAGACGAATTGGCAAGCCTTTACCCCAGGAGGCTCCTAAAAAACAAAGGCCAGTTCGCCCCCTGAAATTTCATATATACTAGGCCCTAGTAGTTTTTTTTCATAGTTTATTTTTACGGGGTCTTAGTGCGGAGAAGATTCTAAAGGGTCTTCTCCGTTTTTAAGTAATTCAGACCCAAACTCTCCGTTCTTACTGCTCGCCCTCTAGGACAATATGTCACCTTCGCGCCGTTGGTATTTTTTTTGAAACTTCAGCAGTAATTAAAAAATAACCAAATTATGAGTTCAGGAAATATTAACGTCTCCGTTGAAAACATTTTTCCGCTGATTAAGAAATTTCTTTACAGCGACCACGAGATCTTTCTTAGAGAGCTAATCTCCAATGCCACCGATGCAACCTTAAAACTAAAGCATTTAATTAGCCTAGGCGAAGCCCAGGTCGATTATGGCAATCCGAAAATTGAAATTAAATTAAACAAAGAGCAAAAGACGCTGCACATTATCGATCAGGGAATCGGGATGAGCGGTGAGGAAGTTCAAAAATACATTAACCAAATCGCCTTTTCTGGCGCCGAGGAGTTCTTAGCAAAGTATAAGGACAATGCAAAAGACTCTGGCATTATCGGACACTTTGGCCTTGGGTTCTATTCAGCGTTTATGGTGGCCAGTAAAGTAGAGATTTTAACGAAGTCTTTTAGAGAAGAGGAGCCTGCTGTAAAATGGACCTGCGATGGCAGCCCCGAGTACACCCTGGAACCGACGGATGAGAAAACCACGCGCGGCTCAGAAATCATTCTTCATATAGCAGAGGACTCATTAGAATTCTTAGAAGAATCAAAAATTAATGAGCTTCTCTCAAAGTATAACAAGTTTATGCCGATTCCAATTAAGTTTGGAACGCATAGCGAAACGCTTCCCCTACCAGAGGATGCGCCAGAGGATGCAGTGGCAGAAACCATTGAGGTTGATACCATCATCAACAACCCAAATCCAGCTTGGACAAAATCCCCAGCGGAACTAAAACCAGAGGACTACACAAGTTTCTATAGAGAGCTTTACCCAATGCAATTTGAGGAGCCGCTCTTCCATATTCACCTCAACGTGGATTACCCGTTCAACTTAACTGGAATCCTGTTTTTCCCGAAACTAGGAAACAACTTAAACATTGAGAAAGACAAAATTCAACTGTATCAAAACCAAGTTTTTGTTACGGATGAAGTCAAGGGCATCGTTCCGGATTTCTTGATGCTCTTAAGAGGGGTAATTGATTCTCCAGACATTCCACTTAACGTGTCTCGCTCGTATTTGCAGGCAGACGGCGCGGTTAAAAAAATATCCTCTTATATCACCAAGAAAGTTGGGGATAAAATGAGCTCTTTGATTAATGAAAACAGAGAGGACTACGAGCAAAAATGGAACGACATTAAAGTCGTGATTGAATACGGGATGATTTCTGAAGACAAGTTCTATGAGAAATCTGACAAATTCGCCCTTTTCCCAAGCGTGGATGGTGCGCACTTCCTATGGAGTGAGTTCGAAGAGAAAGTTAAATTAAACCAAACCGATAAGGATGGGAATTTCATTGTACTCTACACGTCAAATCCAAGTGAGCAGCACTCTTACATTCAAACGGCTCAGGACAAAGGCTACGAAGTCCTGTTACTTGACTCCCCTATTGCCTCGCATTTGATTCAAAAATTAGAGTCTACGAAAGAAAAAATCCAATTTGTTAGAGTGGATGCGGACCATATCAGTAACCTAATTAAGAAAGAAGAACCGATTCTTTCTAAACTTACTGAGGAGCAAAAAGAAGCTTTAAAAACGACGATTGAAACCGCCGTAAGTGATAAGACCTTCACGGTTCAATTGGAAGACATGGATAGCTCTGAAGCGCCATTCATTATTACCCAACCTGAGTTCATTCGCCGTATGAAAGACATGCAGGCCACTGGAGGCGGGGGCGGAATGTTTGGAATGGGAAGCTTCCCTGAGATGTACAATCTTGTGGTGAACTCCAACAGTGCCCTAGCAACCAAGATCATTGAAAGTACGGATGAGCAGGACAAGAGTGAAAAAATTAAAAGAGCCCTTGACTTAGCAAAATTATCTCAGAACCTACTTAAAGGCAAAGAGCTAACCGCTTTTCTTCAGGCAAGCTATAAAGACCTACTAAACGCCTAATTTAGTCGTTTAGAGCAAAACCAAATCCCCCTTTAGAGCTCAGTTCTAAAGGGGGATTTTTTTGTCCACCAAATCTTGTCAAAATCAACAGTTACAAAGTCACCTAAAATTCATTTGACTTCGACTAATATTTACAATTGTTATAAATAATACTTTAATAAATGTTAAAGCTATTCTATGACACAAAATAGTATAAAATTTGATAGCTTTGCTTAAGCAAATATTTTTCAATACCAAATATAATCTACAGTGAAATCACCTACTACGATTAATTCTAAGAAAAAACTTGTTGGTAAAAGACCAGTAAGGAAAGGGTGGACGTCTTTGGAAAATACAAAAGAAGTGAAGATATCAGATGTAAAAAGAATTTTAGTCTATACTCCGAACACGGGGAAAACAAAACAAGTATTAGTAAATTGGAAGTAAGAATAAATGAAAGACGTTTACCTGTTTAATGATAAAATAGAATGTCCGGCAACTTTTGCCGGACATTCTATTTAAGTGGTGTATCAGTACTATTCTAAATCGAGTAAATCAAAAGGCTCTACTTTTCAGAAACTGTACAACTTTCCACCATCTCACTAGAACGGCATCCATAGAAGAAACCTAAATGAATGTGGGTAATAATTCTCAAAAAAAAATGGCTTCGTATGTCACCTGCACCACACTTTAGAACACCAACTTGTCTGACTAAATGCCCATTTGAGGCCTGAAATTTTCGTAATATTGTGGTATGAAACTAATCAGCTATAACGTTAATGGCATTCGCGCCGCATTTACGAAGGATTTTGTTGGATGGCTTAAAGT
>DCJS01000022.1:1492-1659 GCA_002319955.1 Flavobacteriales bacterium UBA1694 | reverse complement strand
ACCGCTCAATTAGAAACTTCGGGCTACTACAACTATTGGCATAGTGCCCAAAAGAAAGGCTATAGCGGTGTGGGGATTGCTTCCAAAATAAAACCAAAGCAAGTGATTTACGGCTGCGGCATTGAGCAGTACGACAATGAAGGCCGAATCATTAGAGCCGATTTTGA
>DCJS01000022.1:0-1434 GCA_002319955.1 Flavobacteriales bacterium UBA1694 | reverse complement strand
CTAGAGTACATCAAAGAGCTTCGAAAAACAATACCAAACCTTATCATTTCAGGGGATTTTAATATCTGCCATAAAGCGATTGATATTCACAACCCAGAGGGCCTTAAAAACACCTCAGGATTCCTTCCTATGGAACGGGAATGGATGACGAATTTTATAGAGGAATGTGAGCTTATAGATAGTTTCCGACACTTTAACGACCAACCTGAAAATTACTCCTGGTGGAGTTACCGTCAAAATTCCAGAGCCCGAAACAAAGGCTGGAGACTCGATTACAATTTTGTCTCCTACCCTATGAAAGACAAGCTAAAGCGCGCGGCAATTCTAAACGAAGCGTTTCACTCAGACCACTGCCCTGTTCTGGTCGAATTTTAAAAGGTTTGTAGATAAACAAAAACAGAGGGGCATGCCCCTCTGTTTGCTTTTATAACAGAGATATCTTACGCATTCAAAAGAGCACTATAGCCTTTCAAGGCCACCCTAGTCATCCTCAAACTTTCTGACCTTAGCCACGATTAAAATGCCACTTAATATCAGGTCTTCTATCGTGCTCGCTTTTTGGGGTTTATAGTTTGTTCCATCATAGTCGAATGTTTTCTTAGCGCGGTCGTAAACCAAATTTTGCCCTATGGTAAGGGGCCCTGTGTTAAACCCCAAATCGGGATCACCTCCGTCAAGGGTCTGCATCATAAATTCACCGGAAGCAATTTTTTTGGACCCTTTACGCAAGATGTAATCCCCTGAATGCTGCTTAAAGTGGATGGTTTGGTAGTCCGTTTTATAATCCCAATCTTTACTCTTCACCTCAGACAGCGTGACCGTGTAGGATCCATCAGACATCTTTTGAGCGGAGATTAAGGACGAAAAAACAAAGAAAATTAAAAAATAAATCGGCGTTTTCATACTTAGTCGTTTTGAGTTAAATAGTCGTTTAAAAACTTTTGGTACAAAATCATAGGCTCAGGGCCCATAATTGATTGGTAAATATAACTCAAAATTCGTTACAAATACTTCTTTTCTTTAGCGGTACCGTATAAATTACTCAATAACCTAAAGAATATAGCAATACAGAGCGTTTCAAACGAGTCGAAAACTTAGAATCCATCGGTCTTGCCAAAGATACCGACTGCTTCTATTTAGGTGATTCTACTAAACCCTATAAAACCATTTGAAAATCAAGGCTTTCTGAATTTAAAAGGCGCGTTTCATTCAAGACTCCAAAAGCCCGTAGGTTGCAAGACTCTATTGAGAAGTCTTCTGCTCGAGCAGAAGCCGCTTTTTATGTTCGCCGCGCACTTCATTCTTGAATTTTTCAAGCCAATTTCTTCCGTATTTTCGCTTCAAATTTCGGTTGGCTTCATAATTACTTTTTATCGATTCCCACTGCGCCTGAGTTGTTATTGCGCAGCCTATGCTTCCAAGGGTGATCCCCCA
>DCJS01000033.1:13387-106584 GCA_002319955.1 Flavobacteriales bacterium UBA1694 | reverse complement strand
GGATTGCAAAGATAGGGGTTATTTCCTTTTCTCCAAATTATATGTGATTTATTTGCCTTAATTAATGCTAACGATTTGAATTTGAGAGACAAAAATTTGCACCTATTTTCGCCCATTTCTTGTCTTCGCTTTCAGGGCCTAAGATTTCGGAAGTTAGGAACCAAAAAATGACCAGACAGAATCTGGTCATTTTTTAGCTTCCTTAGGCTCTATCGAAAGAAAATTTACTTTTGATGATGGTAAATTGTAGTTAAAAATTCTGCGTACGATCTTTCAACACTGACAATATCTCCCGATTTAAAATTGATACCGCCTTCCATTGCCATGGAATTTGCTCTAACTCCGGGAGGCAGAATTAGAAAGTATTGAACGGGCTGCCCCTCTTTATAGGTAAGCGTTATTTTGGATCCTAATAGCTTTCCTACCCCAATGGAATTTAATTCACCAGGTTCGAGCCTCGATTCAATGAACGATTTCGGCTCTAGAACCACTGTCTTATTATTAACTCGAATCTTAATTGGTTTCTCAGCGCCTGAAATTAGATACACCTTATTATCGCGAAGCGGCTTTTTGTTTACCTCGTATAGATTCAAAAAGAAATGCGTGGTGTTAATTTGATAGGGTGATTGGTCAATTGTCTCTAGAGTCTTTAATTCAAAGCCATTGGCCCCAATACTTTTTGCCTTCTTATAGAGTGCTTCAAATACTTTAGGCTCGTTACTTATATAGCCTACAATCTCCAGTTCTCCTAAATAGACCTTATCACTTGTCGTAGAATCCACTTTATAGAGGTACTTATCCTTATTATCACTTAGTTTATCGGCCTTACTTAGAGTAACCTGCTGTGCCATGGCGAGACTCGTGCAAAAGGCGAGTGCAATTAAAAGCGTCTTTTTTATCATTCTAAGGTCGTTAGAAGTTCCACAGTTTGCTCAAGGCTCGATTCCCAGTACTCAGGCTCAATTCCATAAAACTTCTCAATCTTATCTAAGGCCATCGTACTACGCATTGGTCGGGGCGCTGGCGTTGGATAACTTGAACTGGCAATACCTTTAAGTACGA
The DNA here is from genome assembly GCA_002319955.1 of Flavobacteriales bacterium UBA1694. Lineage (GTDB taxonomy): Bacteria > Bacteroidota > Bacteroidia > Flavobacteriales > Weeksellaceae > Planobacterium_A. The sequence goes on along the minus strand of DCJS01000033.1, from coordinate 105,522 downwards.
CGGGACTCTTACTAAGCTCCGCAATTTTTGATGCAAACTCAAACCATGTCGTCTCGGGGTAATTTGAATAATGGAAAATTCCATAGGTTTTTGAGTGATGCCCAATAATTTTCATAATAGCTGAGGCCAAATCATTCGCATTGGTAGGTTGCCCATACTGGTCATTTACCACCCCTAACTCCTGCTTCTCTTTAAAAAGCCTCAGCATCGTAGTCACAAAGTTTCTGCTGAACTCTGAGTACAACCAGGAGGTTCTAAGAATTACCGTCTTAGAATTCGCCTCAAGGGCCAGCTGCTCCCCAAGGAGTTTCGATTCGCCGTATACTCCTAATGGATTTGTGAAATTATCTTCCTCATAGGAAAGGTTGCTTTGGCCATCAAAAACATAATCCGTAGAAATATGAATGAACTCCACCTGGAACTCTTTGCACGCAAGAGCTAAATTTTCTACCCCCTGGGCATTGATCAAAAAGGCTTTTTCATTTTCACTCTGCGCTAAATCCACGGCCGTGTAGGCGGCTGCATTTATGCAGAACTGAGGGCGAAAGTCCTCAAACACCGATTCAATACTTGAGGCATCCGTAATATCGAGTTCGGCGGAACTACAAAATTTGAATTTATACTCAAGCTCATAGTCGCTAGAGAGCTTCTCCAGGCACTGCCCCAATTGCCCGCTGCCACCAGCAATCAAAATTCTTGTTCTTTTATTACGCATGTTTATTCTGTTTTCTAAGAAATTCAGTCCTTAATTGAAATTCCTTCTGTGGTAAATCTACGAGGTACTTATGGAATAGCGCACTCGTTTGTGGTGGATGCACTTCTGATTTCCTTGTTTTCAGATTAAAATAAATGACTGTTATCCAAAGCACCGAGTGAATAATCTTTTCATCCTCACTCTTCATTAGGATCTCAACCTTCGAAATCCGGTCTCGAACGTCGATTGTTTTGCTCGAGATTACCACTTTCGAATTATACTTTACCTCCTTCAGGTAGGCAATTTCATTTTGAATCGCAATCCAGGTGCACCCTGTCTGCTTTAAATACTGTTCGTAGGTGAATCCATAAAACTCCTCCACATGGTCCTCTCGCGCATTGAGCATATACTCTAAATACTTGACATTATTTAAATGGCCGATTGGATCGCAGTCGGAGAATCTCACTTTCACACTGCTTGAAATCTCATTGCTCATAGTACAAAAATAAAAAAACCACCCTGATTAAGGATGGTTTTAAGTTTAAATAATCAAAAGTTATAGTCCTAATTCTTTTTTTACTAAAGCCGTTGCGTCAGGCCCTACGTTGTAGATCTGACCCGAATTGTTCTTATCAAAGATGATTTCCCATCCATTGGCCACAGCTACTTTCGCTACAGCGGCATTGAATTTCTTTTCAATCGGCGCGTATGCAACATCAGTTTTCTCCATTAGGTCCTTCTGTGCAGCTGTTTGAAGCTGGTCAAGGTTAGCTCTTAATTTCCCTAACTCTTGGTTACGTTGCTCGTTGATTTGAGCAGTTTGAGTAGGAGCATCTTTGCTGTATTTTTCAAAAAGGTCTTCTAATGCCTTGCCTTGTCTCTCTATTTCTGCACCTTTCGTATTGCGCAGGGTAAGTAACTGCTCGTCGGCCTTCTTCTTCTCAGGCATTAAATTTAAAAGTGTTGCCACATCAAGTGAAGCTATCTTTTGAGCTTTTGCTACCCCTACAGACATTACCATCAATACGGCCGCAAATAATACACTTAGTTTTTTCATAATAGGTCGTTAAATTATTTTATTGTTGTTGTTTTGTTTTACTCAAATTAGATTCCTAAACTGCTAGAAAGTTAAATATTTTACTATCAGAAGCGCAAATCTAATAATTTTTACGGTTTTACACTCTTTTTTCTCTCAATACTTTTTTCACTAAACCACTCTAATTAAACAAGAACTGTGCCTTGACTTGAATCCTAAAGATTAGAAGGATTAAAGCGATTGATTCATTAGGAAGTGAGTCTGCCATCCGGAAGGCTCGCTAGATCCGATTGTTGAATCAAATCCATAAGCAAAGTCAAATCCAATTAACCCAAAAGCACCCATGTAAACCCGGATTCCGACCCCTGCAGAACGCTTAAGTTGAAAAGGATTGAAAGTGCCCCAAGAATTCCAGCCATTCCCTCCTTCCACAAAACCGAGAGCAAAGATTTTTGCGGTTTGATTTAGTGAAATTGGGTAACGAAGCTCCGCGGATAAACGGCTATAGATCGTTGCACCACCATAGGGCGTAATGTCGTACGGAGATGACGGTGTGTATCCAGTCGTTGAGGCATTTTCGTACCCACGCAATGGAATAAGCTCACGCCCATCAAATCGACCTCCAAAGAGTCCCGTTCCACCAATATAGAAGCGCTCAAATGGCGGTGGGCCTAATTCTTTATTATACCCGTTCATAAAGCCCATTTCAGCGGTGCTTCTCAGTACGAGCTTTCCTATTACGGTATTATAGGTGTCTGCTTTTAATTTAACCTTATAGAATTCCATCCATTGGTATTTCTCCACTGGCGTCATGGTTGAATAGTCTTTATCACTTAGTAAGGAATAAGGCGGCGTGAACTTCACAGAGGCTTCAATATTCGATCCTGTCGTTGGGAAAATCGGGTCAAACCCAGCCGAGTTTCTACTTAAGCCAATATTAAAAGTGAAGTTTTTTGCATTTCCATACAATTCTGTGGTCTCTCCAAACTGGAAAGGATAGTTTTCAAATTTATACGACTGGAACTGAACTCCCGTATAAAGCGAGAACCAATCGTCTGGCCAGCTTAATCGTCTATTAAGTCCTGCATTAGCAGAGAAAATACCCAACTTCTGATCAAGGCCTTGCATATCGGTATAATTTACTTTTGAATAGTTTATCCCAACGGATAGGGCTGTTGGCTTACTACCAAATAGCCATGGCTCTGTAAAGCTAATTCCATAATTCTGGAAATACTGTCCGGCCTGCGCCTGAACAGAAAAAGTTTGTCCATCGCCTTGAGGAACCGGTTTAAAGTCTTTTAATTTCAAGAAATTCCTTAGGGAGAAGTTATTGAAGGTTAGTCCAAGAGTTCCGATAAATGAATTCCCTCCATACCCCGCTTGCAATTGCACTTGAGACGATCCTTTTTCCACTAGGGTCCAGTGCATATCAACGGAATTGTCTTGTGGGTTTTGGGAGATGTCCTGTCCAAGCTGTTGAGGATCGAAATACGGAAGTCCAGCCAAAGTAAAGTACGTTCTCTTAATCATTGACTTGGAGAAAAGATCTCCAGGCTTAGTTTCTAAGGAACGTAAAATAACATGGTCATGGGTTGTGGTGTTTCCGGACCACGTCACGCGGTTCCAAGAGGCTTTTTCACCCTCGCTAATTCGGATTTCAAGATTTATTGAATCGCCCACAACGGATTTTTCAACAGGAATAATTTGAGAAAATAAGAACCCATTATTCAAATAGAGTGACTTGATGTCGGTATCGTCTTCCGCTCCACCGTCTTCCCCAACTTTCTTGTTGAAGCCAACAGCGTCGTAGATGTCGCCCGATTTATACCCAAGAAGCTTCTCTAGTACTTCCGTGGAATAGGTCGTATTTCCAAGGAAATTAATTGAGCCAATATAGTATTTCTTCCCTTCGCTTAATTTGACATTAATTTCTACCGCATTCTTTTTATTTCTCCAAACAGAGTCCGAAACGATTTGAGCGTCTCTAAATCCAAGGGATTGATAGTAATTAATCAAGTTCACTTTATCTTCGTCATACTTTTCCTTGATGAACTTGGAGGACTTTAAAATTCCACCAATTCCAAAGCGTTTCTGTTTGGTGTCTTTAAACCCCTTCTTTCTAAGTTTCGCATCCGTTACACTTTCGTTGCCTTCGAACTCAATATGGTCTATTTTGATACGGCGTCCTCGATCGACATTAATAGTCCAGTCAACCAGATCTGGATCACTCGCATTGACCTTATCTTCAATCGATAACTTCGCATCAGCGTACCCTTTGGTTACATACTCTAATGGAATTTTTGTTTTTATCGAAGAGATTAAGTCGCTTGTGATTTTTGTACCCGGTTTTAAACCGTAGTCTTTTACAAATTTTTCCTTCTTAGATTTGTTCACGCCTTTTCCTTGAAAGTCTACTTCGCCGAGTTCCTTAAGATCTTCAAGTTTGAATCTTAAAACGACTTGTTCGCCTTCAATAGTCTGAACATAGACCTCTACGACCGAAAAAATGTTTTGTTCCCACAGCCTTTTAATTGCAGAACTAATACGCTGCCCTGGGATTTCTACCTTCTCATTCTTACTAAGTCCGGTAAACCGAAGAATTTGATCCGGTGTGTATTTTTTTACGCCATCAATCACGATATCCTTCAGGAAGTAAGTTCCTTGTTGGTCTTTTTCGGCCACCACAGAATTTTCCTGCGTCCCGCTTGTGGGCGGTGTTTCTTGGCCATAAAAATAGGCCGAAGCCGCAAACATGATGATGGGTATGAATTTTAATCTCATCTTTATAATCTAAGTCTAAACTTTATCTCTCTATTTCTCGCTTTCGAGCTGTTCACTAATCTTTCCGTAGCGCCTCTCTTTGCACTGGTAATCAAGAATGCACTTAAAAAAGGCTTCTCGGTCAAAGTCGGGCCAATATATATCTAAAAATTGAAGTTCCGCATACGCAATTTGCCAAAGAAGGAAATTACTAATTCTCACCTCGCCACTGGTTCTAATTAAAAGGTCTACTGCCGGGAACTCCCGGGTATATAAATGCTGTTCAAATACAGCCTGCGTAATCTCACTAGACTGAAGGTCCCCGCTTTTAACTTTTTCACTGATGGCCTGAACGGCACTCAAAATTTCTTTTTGAGATCCATAGCTCAAGGCGAGTATCAGGTTGCCATTTGTGCTATTCTTTGTTAACTCCATCATGGTTTCAAGCTGGTCGCGCACCAGCGTAGGCAATTTTTCAATTTCACCAATGACATGTAAACGCAGCCCTTTCGTATAAATATTCTCAGCTTCTAATAAAAGCGTCTCTGATAAAAGGCTCATTAGGCTGCTAACCTCGGAGGCCGGCCGGCTCCAATTTTCCGATGAAAAGGTATAAAGTGTGAGGTAAGGAATTCCGATTTCGTTGCAAGCATTGATTGCATCACGAACGGCACGAATTGCATTCTTATGACCAAATGTTCGTTCCTCTCCACGCTGCTTCGCCCACCGCCCATTGCCATCCATTATTATAGCAACATGATTGGGTAGATTCTTCAGGTTTAATTCGTCTTTATAACTCTTCATAGGGTACTTAAAGCACTACTTTTCGTTGTCTAAATTTAGCGCCGCTCGTAGAAGCGGCCCCAAAAAAGAAAATTCAGCTCCTTTTTGGTATTACTCTTTGGTATTGGATGAGACTCCTAGGGTCCTTTCCAAATTTGTGCAAATATAAAACAATTTTACATTAACGAAATTCTTAATAGATAGTTAAATAAGAATAAAATCTTATAAAATTAGCCCCTTTTAAAAGGCATTTCCAAGCATTGTTCGTAATTGCTCCCGGCCAGGGTCAGAAAATCCCGAAGAATTTTAGTTCAATTCATTTAAAAACCGAACGAGTCGTGGTGAAAGCTCCCCCCGTTTGGCACAATCGTAATCCTCTTGCGAGCACGCTAAATTCGCGTCCATTTCAGGCGCACTTCCAAAATACCAAAGTGAGCTGAAAACATCACGTTGGAATGCAAACTCGCCTTGTTCTGTTAAGACCCAAAAGGTTTCGTAGCGTCGTTTCTTTGGATGGGATTGTTGAATATTTATCCCTTCAATCAAATACCAAATCATCTGAGAGGCTAGCTGAAGGTTTAACTCATTTTGTGAATCTAGCTCCAAGTTAAATAACCCGAAACTTTTTAAATTTTGTGAAAGCCCCACTTCTTTCATAAATGCGCAGACTTCCCGGCGATTCAGCCCATTTACTTGAGGATGGATAGAGAAGGGTTCTGTAAAACTCTCTACTGCATCACAGTTCACTGTGACCAAATCGGCATGCCGCAAATAAGGCTCAACAGCGCTAGTCCCTTTCATCATTTCCGCTAGTCGAACACCTTGGAAATCAACTTCTTTAATTAGCCTTGCACTTTCTAATTGGCTTAAATGGTTCTGATACCCTAAATGGTGGTAATTTTTGATCGCAAAGTTCTTCGAGGTTAAAATTCGGTTCAGAAAATTCTCTTCGCTAAGGTCCGTTGACTCTGATTCGATGGAAATATGGTTGGAAATTTGCGCGTAATTTATGTCTTTGTAATGGAAATCAAGAGCTGAATAAAGGGAATAACTCAGCTCGGCACTTCCGCCAATAATAATTGGAATGGTCTTTTTATAGTGGCAGGCCGATAAGACCTCTTGTAGCACGTAACTCGTGTCCTCCATAGTTTTGCCTGAAATCAAATCGCCAAAATCAAACAAGGGCACTTGAAAATCATGCGCCGAAAGGGAATAAAGAGTCTTTCTCAAAAGGTGAAAATCCCTAGGAAAAGCGTTTCTTTCCGCCCCACGGTAATCGGAAACGAACAGAAGGGCGATGCCCCCTTCTGGCAGGTCGTTTTGGAAAAGACTCCCTAACTGCCATGGTTTGGTTGAAATTTCTTGTGGTGCGGCAATAAAATCTTGGTAATTCATAAAATGCGTTGCTTGCAAAAGTAAATATATGAAAAACCTTCAGACGGACTGGGACTGAAGGTCTACAAATTACTTAGTTTAGACTCTATTTTGTTTTAGAACTCCGGGTGCTTGCCGCCGGTTTCTTAACAGCCGGTTTCTTCACTGCTGTTTTCTTGATCTTAAAAGCATTTTTGTCTTGGTCCGTAATCCATTTCTTAACCTGATCAAGACTCACCTCTTGAAGTTCCTCTTGGGAGTACTTCTCGTCCTGCTTATTCTTAGGGATCTTGAAATTAAGTTTGCCGAATTTTATGAAAGCGCCCCAGCGGCCATTTTCAATCGCAATCTTTTCATCTGTCCACTGCTGAATGTAACGGTTGGCTTCTTTTTCAAGCTTCGCTGTAATTAATTCGTGGATATCATCCTGCGATAAATTCTCAAAATCGTACTTCTTGGGCACATTAATATAAAGTGCTTGGTACTTTAAGAAAGGACCAAAACGTCCTGTGCCTTTGGTCACGGGTTCCCCTTTAAACGAAGCTACCGGCGCGTCAGCAATTTTCTTTTCCTCAATAAGCTCCTGGGCTCTTTTTTGGTCTACCGACAATGGATCTTCGCCTTTTGGAATACTGATAAAGGCCTCACCCCATTTAATATAAGGTCCAAAGCGTCCCACGGCCACACTAAGGTCTTTGCCTTCATAAGATTGGAGTTGGAATGGAAGCTTGAAGAGTTCAAGTGCCTGCTCGAGCGTCACGGTCGCAATCGTTTGGTTCGCCATCAAACTCGCGAATGTGGGTTTTTCCTCGTCATCAGACTCGCCAATTTGAATCATAGCCCCGTAACGGCCCATTCGGGCATAAATTGGCTTCCCTGTTTTAGGATCATCGCCAAGCTTACGCTCCCCCGTCGCACGCTCTGCTGTTTCTTCAACCTTTTCAATTCGAGGATGGAAAAATGTATAGAATTCTGACATCATACTTTGCCAGGTCTTCTGGCCGTGCGCAATTTCATCAAATTCACGTTCAACCCTCGCTGTAAAACCGTAATCTAAAATCTCTGCAAAATTCTCAGTCAGGAACTCGTTGACAACCTCGCCAATATTGGTTGGAACAAACTTATTCTTATCACCACCATAGGTATCCACTAAGACTTCACGAGAAATTTCTTTCTCCAAGCTCAGCTTAACGGCCTCGCGCTTTTGCGGTTCTAATTCTCTTTTATCAACATACTCACGGTTTTGAATCGTCTGGATTGTCGGGGCATAGGTGGAGGGTCTTCCGATCCCTAATTCTTCTAATTTTCTTACCAAAGAGGCCTCGGTATAGCGGGCTGCCGGTCTTGTGTATTTCTGAGTAGCCGTAATCTGTGTATAGCTGAGGGCTTCGCCCACAGAGACTCTTGGAAGTATCTTATCGTTTGTGTTTTCCTCATCCTCGTCTTCGTTTTTGCTAATACCGTAGGCCTTTAAAAACCCTTCAAAGACAATAACTTCGCCTTGCGCCTCAAAGTGCGGAGTCAGGTTAGGAGCTCCAATTTCAATAACCGTTTTCTCAAGCTTCGCGTTAGCCATTTGAGAGGCGAGCGTTCGGCGGTAGATTAATTGGTACAGTTTATTAAGCTGCGCATCTCCAATGCTTTTAAGTGAAAAATCTGTCGGACGAATGGCTTCGTGGGCTTCCTGCGCGGAGGCCGACTTTGTCGTGTAATTCCTTGGATTGGAAAAAGCCTCACCAAATTCGGATAGAATTTGAGCCTTTGCGCCATTAATAGCCTCTTGTGATAAATTCACACTGTCCGTTCTCATATAGGTAATAAACCCTTCTTCATAAAGTCGCTGGGCCAGTCGCATAGTTGCTGTAACATTATAGCCAAGTCTTGAGGAGGCCTCCTGCTGTAGCGTCGAGGTGGTGAATGGCGCAGACGCGGAGCGTGTTGCCGGTTTTTTCTCAACGTCTAAAACCTTAAACTCACTTGTTTTCGCCTGCTCCAAAAATGCTTGAGCTAAAGGCTCGCTTTTGAAGTCGCTTTTCAATTTTGCAGGCAATTCTGCCTTTCCCGAAGTTAAAAAACTAGCATTTACTTTATAGGACGAAGTAAAATCAAAGGCCCGTATTTCTTTTTCGCGCTCGACCACTAAGCGGACCGCGACGGATTGAACGCGCCCAGCAGAGAGGCCAGTTTTCACCTTTTTCCATAAAACTGGCGACATTTCAAATCCCACAATACGGTCTAAAATTCGGCGTGCCTGTTGGGCATTCACTAAATTCTGATCAATGGCTCTGGGGTTCTCGACCGCCTTTAAGATTGCGTTCTTTGTGATCTCATGAAACACAATGCGCCGGGTATTTTCTTCTTTTAATTTAAGCTCCTGAGAGAGATGCCAAGCGATTGCTTCTCCTTCCCGGTCCTCATCCGAAGCAAGCCAAACGATCTGCGCATTTTTAACGGCCGCTTTTAACTCACTGACAATCTTTTTTTTATCTGGGGACACCTCGTACTCTGGAGTAAAGGTTTCAAGGTCAATGCCCATTCCTTTCTTAGGCAGATCTCTAATGTGTCCAAAACTGGATTTCACTTCAAAATCTTTCCCTAAATACTTCTGAATGGTCTTGGCCTTGGCTGGGGATTCGACAATCACTAAATTCTTTGACATCCTCAATTATTTTTTGCAAAAGTAGAGATTTTTTTACATTTGTTCATTTTTGGTCTAACAATTCCCTTCGATTGCGCTCCCTAGCAGACTGATTTCATGAATAATTAATCTTAATTTAAGAGTATTTCGGAGTAAAATATCCCAAAACGCGTAAATTTGCACGACCAAAAGCGTGTGATTTGAGAAATTTTATTAAAAACTCGTGGCAGAGCCAAAAAGTCTTTTACCGCTACATGCGAAAAAAAGGACTTCGACGCTTTGTGAAAGAGAATCTCTTCCAAAGTGAAGGCAGCGCTGAGCTCAAGGCCAAATCGATTGCGTTAGGAGTCTTCATTGGCTTCTCACCCTTTTGGGGCCTGCACACAATTCTGGCCATAAGTTTATCCGCCTTACTTAGGCTCAATAAGACACTCACTTTCATTTCAGCCCAAATCACAGTGCCTCCACTGCTCCCGATCGTGCTCTACGTCTCCATGCTAATTGGGGCACCTTTTGTTGGATCCGATAAGTCCTTCAGCCTTACGGACCTTACCCTCGAAGTGGCCAAACTTCACCTGATCCAGTATGCGGTAGGGAGTTTAATCCTTGCCACCGCGATGGCCCTAATTCTCGGACTCCTATCCTTTCTCTTATTAAGAAAATCTACACCGGTAACAAAACCAGAGTCTCCTGCTAAAAAAGCCCGCCTGTAGCCACCCAAAATTTCATCAATTTTCCTTATATTCGCACACTTAAAATCAATGCAGATAATATTGACAATGAAGAAGTTTAACGAATATAAAAATCTTGATTTAAATTCCGTAGCACACGGGATTTTAGAATCTTGGGACCAAGAACAAACGTTCAAAAAATCGGTTGAAATTCGTGAAGGCCAGCCCGAATTTGTATTTTACGAAGGGCCGCCCTCTGCTAATGGCATGCCAGGGATTCACCATGTCATGGCCAGAACAATTAAGGATATTTTCTGCCGCTTTCAAACGCAAAATGGCAAAAAAGTCTTTAGAAAAGCGGGATGGGATACCCATGGGCTACCAATTGAGCTAGGGGTTGAAAAAGAACTTGGAATTACTAAAGAAGATATTGGCGTTAAAATCTCCGTAGAAGAGTATAACGAAGCCTGTCGCAAAGCCGTGATGCGGTATACCGATGTGTGGAATGATTTAACCCATAAGATTGGCTATTGGGTCGATCTAGAAGATCCGTACATCACCTACACCTCCAAATATATGGAAACGGTTTGGTGGCTATTAAAAGAACTCTATAATAAAGAGTTACTCTATAAAGGGTATACGATTCAGCCTTACTCTCCAAAAGCAGGTACAGGCCTCTCTTCGCATGAGCTGAATCAACCGGGAACCTACCGGGATGTTTCGGACACCACTATTGTAGCTCAGTTTCGAATAAAGCAGCTTAGTGAAAGTCTCTCGCACCTACAGAGCCAGGGACCAATCGATCTTCTCGCCTGGACAACAACCCCTTGGACACTTCCTTCCAATACCGCTCTTGCCGTAGGGAAAAGTATTGACTATGTCCTTGTGAAGACTTTTAACCAATACACATTTGAGCCGATTCAAGTCGTCTTAGCCAAAGCACTAGTTGAGAAAAACTTCGGAAAAAAATACATAGAATCTTCTCTTGAAGCGCTTGACACTTACCAAAGTGAGAGTAAGACCATTCCGTTCCATATTTTGGCGGAGTTCAATGGAAAAGATCTTCTTGACTCAACTTACGAGCAGTTAATTCCATGGTTTTTGCCTTCGCAAGAGCCACACTTAGCCTTCCGCGTCATCGAGGGTGATTTCGTTACCACCGTAGACGGAACAGGGATTGTCCATATTGCCCCGACCTTCGGAGCAGACGACAGCCGTGTAGCAAAGGAGAGCGGCATTCCTCCAATGCTTATTAAGGATGAAAATGGAAATTTAGTTCCCCTTGTTGATTTACAAGGCCGGTTTCTACTAGGCGAGAATGTCCCTGAGGTTTTTGGTGGTAAGTACATCAAAAACGACTACTACGATCAGGGCCAAGCACCCGAGAAATCTTGGGATGTTGAGCTTGCTATCCTTTTAAAAACACAAAACAAAGCCTTTAAGGTCGAGAAATACACCCACAGTTACCCGCATTGTTGGAGAACGGATAAACCTATACTCTATTACCCACTTGATTCCTGGTTTGTCAAAATGACGGCCGTTAAGGACCGTTTGGTTGAACTAAACACCCAAATCAATTGGAAGCCAAAAAGCACCGGGGAAGGACGATTTGCCAATTGGCTTGAGAATGTAAATGATTGGAACTTATCACGTTCCCGCTATTGGGGGGTTCCACTTCCAATCTGGAGAACAGAGGATTCTAAAGAAGAGAAAATTATTGGTTCCATTGAGGAGCTTAAACTTGAAATAGAGAAAGCGCAGGCCGCTGGACTCATGAGCGAAAATCCGCTCAAGGATTTCGTGGTTGGGGACATGAGTGGAGCGAATTACGACCAAGTGGATCTTCATAAAAACTACGTGGATGAAATTACTCTTGTGTCCGATTCGGGAAAACCGATGCTGCGTGAGAGTGACTTAATTGATGTGTGGTTTGACTCTGGATCAATGCCTTACGCGCAACTCCATTACCCTTTCGAGAACCGTGCGCTTATCGATGAGAAAAAAGCTTTCCCCGCCGATTTTATTGCGGAGGGCGTGGACCAAACACGAGGATGGTTTTATACTTTACATGCCATTGGCACTGCGGTGTTTGATAGTGTAGCCTACAAGAACGTGGTGTCCAACGGACTGGTTCTAGATAAAAATGGCCAAAAAATGTCTAAGCGTTTAGGCAACGGCGTGGATCCATTCAAAACCCTTGAAGTGCATGGGCCTGATGCAACACGTTGGTACATGATTTCAAATGCCAACCCTTGGGAGAATCTTAAATTTGACCCTCAAGGCATCGAAGAGGTACGAAGAAAATTCTTTGGAACGCTCTATAACACCTATTCTTTCTTTGCGCTATACGCGAATGTAGACGGCTTCGAATACAAAGAAGGCCCTATTGAAGACCGCCCAGAGATTGACCGATGGATTCTCTCAGAGCTTCACCTCTTAATTAAAGAGGTCAAATCGAATTACGAGGAATATGAACCCACGAAAGTGGCCCGTTTAATAAACACTTTCGTTAATGACAATTTAAGCAATTGGTACGTAAGATTATGCCGCCGCAGATTCTGGAAAGGCGAGTATTCCCAAGACAAAATCTCGGCTTACCAAACGCTATATACCTGTTTAGACACGGTGGCTAAGCTCGCGGCTCCCATCGCGCCATTCTTTATGGACCGGCTTTACAGAGACCTTAATGCCGTGACAAAAAAAGAAACTCTTGGCTCAGTGCATCTAACGGATTTCCCTGTATTTGATCCTTCTCTTGTCGAGCAGGACCTTGTGGAGAAAACCCAGCTTGCCCAGAATATTACCTCCATGGTATTTTCACTTCGTAAAAAAGAAAATATCAAAGTGCGTCAGCCTTTAACCAAAGTGTTAATTCCTGTTCTTGATCAAAAGACAAAATCTCAGATCTTGGCTGTGGAGGATCTAATTAAGCAAGAGGTAAATGTAAAAGAACTCGAACTTATTGACCCGGAACTAGCCGGAGAGCTCATCGTCAAACAAGTGAAACCTAATTTTAAGACCTTAGGTCCAAAATTGGGGAAGGATATGAAAACAATCGGACAGGAAATCCAACAATTTTCACCCAATCAGATCCAAGCCTTAGAGTCTGAGGGCCGTATCGTGGTGTCCGGCTATGAAATCACGACGGATGACGTGGAGGTTTCTACAAAAGACATTCCAGGCTGGACCGTAACGAGTGAGGGGAAACTGACCGTCGCACTAGATTTAACGCTAACACCCGAACTAAAAGCAGAGGGAATCGCGCGGGAATTCATCAACCGAATCCAGAACCTCAGAAAAGATAAAGAATTTGACCTTACCGACCGGATTCTGGTAAAATTAGAGTCTGAAGGTCCCTACACAAGGGAACTTACTGCAAACTCTGATTATATTTCAAGCGAAGTATTGTCGGATAAAATAGAATTTGTAAATTCACTCTCAATTTTTGAACAAATTGAAATTGACGAGGTTCAGTTCAAAGTTCAAGTAGAGAAATTAAAATAAGACGTGCTGGAGCACTCAAAAAGGGTCGCTCCATTAATAGAAAAAAATCAAACAACCATGGCAGAAGAGAGACAACGCTACAGCGATGCCGATTTGAAGGAATTCAAGGAACTTATCGTTTCAAAAATAAATAAGGCAGAAAGAGACTTAGGACTAATTAATGAAAGCTTTATCAATGACCAAAACAATGGCACGGATGATACATCCCCAACCTTTAAGGCATTTGAAGAAGGCGCAGAAACCCTGAGTAAAGAGCAAAATGCAATTTTAGCAGGGAGACAAGAAAAATTCATCCGCGATTTAAAACATGCCCTAATCCGTATTGAGAATAAAACCTACGGTGTTTGCAGAGTGACGGGTAAATTAATACCAAAAGACCGTTTAAGAGCAGTTCCTCATGCGACGCTCAGCATTGAAGCAAAAAATATGCAGCGTTAAATTACTTTCCGTTGACCTTGTAGACATCGAGGACACGCGCAGTAGGCATTTTATGGAATTATGAAAAAAATCACTTTGATCACTTTGATTATTCTGGTCATTGACCAGGTCTCAAAGTATTATATTAAAACGAATTTCCAATTGGGAGAGAGCCTCCCTGTTTTTGGACTCGATTGGTTTCGATTAACCTTTGTTGAGAACCCAGGTATGGCGTACGGCCTACATTTCGGAGGACTTCTTGGAAAGTATTTCCTGGTGATTGTCCGAATAGTCCTTATTGGTGCAATGGTTTACCTATTCAACAAATGGATTAAGCAAGGACTGACATCCAATTACTTACTGATCCCAATGGCATTTATCTTTGCCGGCGCAATTGGAAACTTAATTGACGGCATGTTCTACGGTATGCTGTTCGACAGCGGAACTGTTTTTGATTCAAGTATCGGCCGATGGATTGACTACGGCGGTGTTTCCGAATTAGCCCCCTTTGGGCAGGGCTACGCCTCCTTTATGAAAGGCTGCGTTGTGGATATGTTTCATTTTCCATTAGTCGATTGGCAGGTGCCAGAATCTTGGCCACTGATCGGAGGGAAACAAATTGAATTTTTTAAGTATATTTTCAATGTCGCAGATTCTGCCATAACGCTTGGCGCTTTAATGCTTCTCGTCTTTCGAAAAAAGGCCTTCCCACACGGGATGGATTTTTAAGTTAACCAGCCTTCAATTTAATAGGTTGAGGCTTTTTCCCATTCAACACAATAAAAATGTCAAGAATACTCACTGGAATCCAGGCCACAGGAACACCGCACTTGGGTAACCTGCTCGGGGCAATTTTTCCGGCCATTGAACTTTCAAAAGATCCGAATAACGAATCGTTTCTTTTTATTGCGAATTTACATTCCCTTACTTTTATAAAAGATGCAAAGGTTCTTAAACAGAACACTTACGAGATTGCCGCTGCTTGGCTTGCCTGCGGACTAGATCCACAGCGCACCCATTTTTATAGACAAAGTGATGTGCCACAGGCCTGCGAACTGGCTTGGCACTTGAGCTGTTTCTTCCCCTACCAACGCCTTACTTTAGCCCATTCATTTAAAGACAAGTCAGAGCGTATGGAAGACGTAAACGCAGGGCTTTTCACGTATCCAGTCCTAATGGCTGCAGACATTCTGCTTTACGATGCTGAAATTGTTCCCGTAGGAAAAGACCAGCTTCAGCATTTAGAAATGGCTCGCGACATGGGATCGCGCTTCAACAACCAAATGGGGGAGGTCTTTGTGCTACCTCAAGCGGAACTCCAAGAAAATACCAAGTATGTTCCTGGAACCGACGGAAACAAAATGTCAAAATCACGAGGAAACATCATCAACATTTTTCTTCCTGAGAAGGAACTGAAAAAACAGGTTATGTCAATCGAAACGGATTCGACTCCTTTAGAAGACCCTAAGAATCCAGACACCGATAAAGTCTTTGCCATCTACCAGCTCATTGCCTCCGAGCAGCAGACGAAGACCCTACGAGAAAAATACTTGGCGGGGAACTACGGCTACGGGCACGCAAAGAAAGAGCTTCTAGAACTTATTCTTACCACTTACGAAAAAGAGCGCGAGCGCTTCCATTACTACATGAACCACCTTGAGGAATTAGACGAAATTCTCCTCGGAGGCGCAGAGAAAACAAGTAAGGTTGCAAACGAGACCCTTTCACGTGTTCGCGAAAGTATCGGGTTCTAATCTAAAAACCTACTTAAAAGCACGACCCCTGGACTCGAGATCCAGGGGTCGTGCTATTTTAAGGGAATCAGTCCCCTAATCTTAAGTATGCATCTTACATACGCAAAGCGAGTCCTTATAATAAACTGTGGATTTCCTCTAACGAGCGAACAACCTCCACACCAGGAGCGGTGTAGCGGTCCTCGAACACATCAAAATAGATGGCGCGCATCCCAAAGCCCAGTGCCCCTTCGATATCAGCAATCCAATCGTCTCCGATATAAATTGAGCTTTCTGGGGTGGCCTGTGATTTATCAAACGCCCATTGAAAAATCTTTGGATCCGGTTTACGAATCTCAATTTCATCCGCACTTGTGATGGTTTTAAAATAGGATTTAATTCCCGAGAGTTCACACTTGCGAGCAGTCACTTCCTCAAATCCATTCGAAAGTATATGCATTTCATAGCCCTTTGCGGTCAAATATTCCAGAAGATCAAAGGCCCCGGGCACAAGTTCATTATAGTAGAGGATTTCATCTAAGAACTGATTCTCAAAACTGGCTGCAAGCTTGGCATCCTCAATCTCAAACGCCCGAAATGTATCCAAAAACCGGTGGGTTCTTAAATACGCTTTATCAATTGACCCCTCGCGAATCTTTGCCCAAAGGTTTTCATTTACCGTATAATATTCCTGATAAAATTCTTCAAATTTAACGCCGTAGGTCTCCTCTATTGCCTCACGTTTAAAAAGATCTGTCAAAGTAAGTTTTGCATTCTTTCTATGGTCCCAAAGGGTGTTATCCAAATCGAAAAATAAGTGTTTTATCATAGGGTCAAATTTACGCAAACCCCTTGAGTTTGCAGGGAGTTAAATAGGCACTCCATTCATTGTGGCGTTAGAAAAAAATAAGGAAATTAGTGCAAGACATCTTTTATCATTACAAAGGGAATGCTGAGAGTCGCATTGATATTTAGACCTTCTAGGGTTTTGCCATTTAATCCCTCTTTATCAATAGAGAAGCCGTAGCCCCCGGTTAAATCAAGGATACCAAACAAGGAGACTCCAATCTTTGGAGCAATATACTTTGGGGTTAATTCAGCTCCTGCAAGAAAATAATACGCGTGGTAAAAATCAACACCCCGCTGAAAATTAAGCAAAATATCTGTCTGTAATTTTGGCATCACATGCAGTTTACTATTACTTGACCCAACTAGTGCTGAGGCTCCGAGGCGGTAAAGCACATCGTCATTTTTAAGCAGTAAGGCCCGAAGACCGAGCTCACCAAAGCTTTGATTCTGGTAAACATACCCCACATGGGCCATTTTATGCACAGTAAGCTGCGCGCGTAACGGACTCAAGGAAAGCATAAAAAAAAGACAGATAAGCACTGGTTTCATTACAAATTATATTTAAGCAAATTTAAAAAAAGATCTCATAAGTCTCCCAAGTAAAAAAAAAGAGCCCCCGAATAGATTCAGGGGCAAAGAATTTAGGTCTCCAGTTCGTAAGCTAGAGACCGAATTTTGCTTTTATTTCCTCTTGGCGGTCTAGTTTTTCCCATGTGAAAAACTCAAGTCCTTCAACGGTAAGCTCATTAGCTTTACCCTTATTAAAGGTCTTGTTACCAATATAATGTTCTCGTCCCATGTGTCCATAGGCCGCTGTTTCTAAATAAATTGGGTTTCTTAGCTTCAAATTCTGTTCAATTGCATAAGGACGTAGATCAAAAAGTTCTGACACTCGACTTGCAATTTCGCTGTCGCTTAACGCCACTTTTGCAGTGCCGTTCGTGGAGATATTTAATCCACATGGCTCTGCCACCCCGATGGCGTAAGAGACCTGAACGAGAACTTCGTCAGCCACGCCTGCGGCTACTAAGTTCTTCGCGATATGTCGTGTCGCATAGGCAGCACTTCGATCGACCTTTGAAGGGTCTTTCCCTGAAAATGCACCACCCCCGTGGGCCCCTTTTCCACCGTAGGTGTCAACAATGATTTTACGACCCGTTAGGCCGGTATCGCCATGTGGACCTCCGATTACGAATTTTCCAGTTGGGTTGATATGGTATTTGATCTGATCGTTAAATAAATCTTGAACGTCGAGTTTTTGCTTCGCTTTCACTCTAGGAATTAGAATATCAATCATGTCTTTACGGATTTTTGCGAGCATCTCTTGATCGCTTCCAAATTCGTCATGTTGCGTAGACACCACTATAGAATCAATCCGAATTGGCTTGTGCGAATCAGAATATTCAATAGTGACTTGTGATTTTGAATCCGGACGTAGGTATTTGATTATACCCTCTTTTCTTAGCTGAGACAATTCTTTTAAAATGGTATGCGCAAGATCTAAAGCCAAAGGCATATAGTTCTGCGTTTCATTTGTGGCATAGCCAAACATCATTCCTTGGTCTCCGGCCCCTTGAGCATTCGCTCGTTGTTCAAAATCTTCACCCAAAGCAGCGCGGTCCACACCCTGGTTAATGTCAGGCGACTGGTCGTGAATGGCAGAGATAACCCCGCAGGAGTCTCCTGCAAACATATATTCACCCTTGGTGTAACCAATTTGGTTGATGACATCACGAGCAATAGATTGGACATCTAAATAGGTGGTAGATTTCACTTCTCCGGCTAAGACAACCTGACCCGTGGTTACTAAGGTTTCGCATGCCACTTTCGATTCTGAATCGTAGGCAAGGAAGTTATCAATTAAGGCGTCCGATATTTGGTCCGCGATTTTATCTGGATGCCCCTCAGAGACAGACTCAGACGTAAATAAATAAGGCATATAAGTTTCTTATATTACAAATTAAACGTAGGAAAAAAGGGAGATTGCAAAAGAAACTAAAATAGAAAAAGTTCTGTTTTAGCATTTTTTAAGGAGGTTGCAATCAGCTCAAATTTTTCCTCTCAATTCACAAGGCAAATTTACAGACTATATTCCAACTCTGCAAAAAAACTGAGGCTCATTTCATTTACTGAGGTTTCACACCAAGAAAGTCCTCTGGGGCCTTATTATAATTCAATTTTGGCTCTACTGAACTCCTGATTGCTTGAACCAACTCGTCAATTATCTTTTGTTTATACGTAGGCTTATAGTAAATTAAACTCACTTCCCGGTATGGGAAAGGTTTTCTAAAGCGGTATAATTTTTCGGTCTGCTCCAAAGAAAGTTGCCCCTGAGCGAGCTCGGGAATCACCGTAATCCCGCCAACGCGATCCACCATCTGGACTAAGGTATTAATATTTGAAGCTAAAAACTCTAAGTTCTTAGGTTTTAAGGTGTTCTCCTTTAACTTGCAAATCGACTCAAATTGAGTCCGAAGGCAGTTTCCTTCTTCTAATAGCCATATCTTCTCCGCATCCATTTCTTCTGGAACGACAAAACTATCCTTCTTTGAGGTAACATCACTAGAATAGACCATTAGCTCTTCATTAAATAAGAACTCATGGTAAAACTCGTTTGCCCCGTCATACGGCGTGGATATGATTCCAGCATCCAACTCACCGGATTTTAAACCCTTAATGATCCCGTCCGTAGTCAACTCCTTCACTTTCATCTCGATCTTATCATTCAAGGAAAGAAAATCGAAAATCTCAGAAGGTAATATATAAGTCGAAATGGTCGGAATAATCCCTATGGTGATTTTTCCTCCAAGGACATTATTCAATAAATCGGCTTTACTTCGAAGTTCATTGACTGCATCGATCACTTTCTTGGCCTGGATGATAATTTCAACACCAACATCCGTGGTTCTAATCGGATGCGTCGTTCGGTCAAACACCTTGACGTCCAATTCCTCTTCGAATTTTTGAATCATCGCACTTAAAGTAGGCTGCGTGATAAAGCAGGCTTGAGCGGCTTTTCCGAAATGGCGGAATTTATCCACCGCAATAAGATATTCGAGCTGTTGAATATTCATTTAATATGTATTAGCACTTGCAAATATAGGCGTTTTTCTAGAGAATAAAGACTGACACCAAATCCAAAACCACGGATGGAGATCTCGGTATTTGCGAGCCTCCTATCCTTGGTAGCACGCCCAATTTCAAAAAGTCTCTACTGCTGTGGAGAATTGGACTCTACTCATTCACAACGCCAAGAGAACTCGAGAATTGAGAAAAAAGAAGTAATTTGCAACTTATAATAAAAATTGAACTTCGCATGCAATCCTACAACACCATCTTAGTGTCCAAAGAGGACCGCTATACACTTCTAACAATAAACCGTCCCAAAAGTCTAAATGCACTAAACTCCGAAACCATTGAGGAGCTATCCCAGGCCCTAGAAGCAGCAGAAAAGGACCAAAGTTGCCGCGTCATTATTCTTACAGGGGAAGGCGAGAAGGCCTTTGTTGCAGGCGCAGACATCAAAGAATTTAGTGACTTCTCCACGCAAGAGGCGCAGCAGCTTGCTCAAAGTGGACAAGACAAACTCTTTAATAAAATCGAAAATCTATCCAAGCCGGTTATTGCCGCCGTGAATGGTTTTGCGTTAGGCGGTGGACTTGAACTTGCCATGGCTTGCCATATTCGCTATGCCTCGCAAAATGCAAAATTAGGTCTGCCTGAAGTGACTTTAGGGTTGATTCCCGGATACGGAGGCACTCAAAGACTTCCTCAATTAGTTGGAAAAGGCCTTGCGAATGAACTCATTTTTTCAGCAAAAATGGTTTCTGCGGAGCGTGCGAAAGAAATTGGACTCGTCAATGAAGTCTTTACTCAGCAGGACCTACTCCCACAAACCATCTTACTTGCACAAACCATTTCGCGCAATTCGCCCCAGGGCATTGAACGCGCCATAAAAGCGGTGAATTTATCCAATACCGCCAAGGGCTTTGAGTTTGAAATCGAGCAATTTGGAATCCTTTTTGAACTTGAGGATAAAAAAGAAGGCGTAAGTGCCTTTTTAGAGAAACGAAAACCAAATTTTTAAATCTAGTACAGCCCCTTGGGCTTAATACCTAATTCCCAATCCTGTGAAGGCGACAAAATTTGATCGAGCGTATTTAAAAATGGCTCAAGAATGGGCACAACTTTCCTACTGTAAACGCAAGCAAGTGGGGGCACTGGTCGTAAAAGACCGGATGATAATTTCAGACGGCTACAACGGAACCCCCTCAGGCTCCGAAAATCAGTGCGAAGACTGCCAGGGGGAAACCCATTGGTATGTTCTTCATGCCGAGGCGAATGCCATCTTGAAATTAGCCAGTTCCACACAATCCGCCAAAGGAGCCACCTTATACATTACGCTTTCACCGTGTCGAGAGTGCAGTAAACTCGTTTTGCAAGCTGGAATCGCCCGAGTCGTGTATATAGATGCTTACTCGGACAACCAAGGCATTGAATTTTTGCAAAGCCATGGTGTTCAAACACTTCAAATCACCCAAAGCGAACTCGCAAAAACGAACTAAATGGGCTGGAGCGAAAAACTTAATGACTTTGAACTTTTTCTAAAATTCGAGAGGCAATTTTCGGACAATACCATCGATGCGTATCGCCGTGATCTACGAAAATTAAGTGATTTTGCACAGAGCGAACTGCAAGTGACTCCAGAAACCATTAGTTACGAACAGCTTCAAGAATTTCTATACCATCTATCCAAAGAAAAGTTAAGCGAACGCACGCAGGCTCGGTGGGTTTCTTCTGCGAAAGCCTTTTTCAAATAC
The DNA here is from genome assembly GCA_002319955.1 of Flavobacteriales bacterium UBA1694. GTDB lineage: Bacteria > Bacteroidota > Bacteroidia > Flavobacteriales > Weeksellaceae > Planobacterium_A. The sequence goes on along the minus strand of DCJS01000033.1, from coordinate 84,243 downwards.
CTTTTGGAGGATGAACAACGGGCAGACAACCCCGCAACTCTTTTAGAAGGCCCGAAATTAGGACTCTACCTCCCCGACACCTTAAGCTTTGCTGATGTGGAAAAATTACTTGCCGCCGTGGAGCTTCAAAACCCTCTTGGGCAGCGCAATTTTTGCATTATTGAAGTGCTCTACGGCTGCGGTCTACGCGTCTCCGAATTAATAGAACTCAAACTATCGGATATCAATTTTAAAGAGGGCTACTTAAAAGTTCTAGGAAAAGGGAGTAAAGTGCGCTTTGTCCCCTTAGCAGACTACACCGCAAAGCTTATCAAAAATTACATCAAGAACATTCGTTCTACTTATAAAATAAATAAAAAATTTGAGGACCACCTGTTTCTAAACAGCCGAGGCTCCTCCATGTCGCGGGTCATTGTCTTTATCATTATCAAAGAGCTAGCGGAAAAAGCGGGAATTCACAAAAAAATATCCCCTCACACCTTTCGCCATTCGTACGCCACACATTTGCTACAAAATGGGGCGGACCTTCGGTTCATTCAAGAGATGCTTGGGCACTCAAGCATAACTACTACAGGTATTTACACGCATTTAAATACAGATGAACTTCGAGAGGTCATTTTAAATTTCCATCCTAGAAACACGAAATAATGCCTTTAGAAAACAAATTTAATTACTGTCCAAACTGCGGAGAAAAGAGTCCTGAGTGGGACGGTGAGAAACGTTGGCATTGCACGCATTGTGACTTTGTACTGTACCATAACTGCGCCGCAGCTGTGGCTCTAATTGTGCGTCATGAGGATAAGATTCTCTTTACGACCAGAAATCAAAACCCATCCAAAGGTCTCTTAGATCTTCCAGGAGGCTTTGTCGACCCCTACGAGAGCGCCGAGCAGGCGTGTGTGCGTGAACTTTATGAAGAATTAAATATTATCATTAATCCCAAAGCCTTAAGACTGCTTCAAACAGGTCCAAACCTCTACCCTTACAAGGGTATTGAGTACCATACCTTAGATCTCTTTATGGAGTATATCATAGAGGAGCCTCTGGAAACTACGCAAGATCCTAAAGAAATTGCAGCGGTAAAATGGATTAAACTAGACGCCATAGAGTATGACCAATTAGCCTTTGAATCTCAGAAAATTTTTCTTCACTCCTACGCCAATCTCTAGTAGGCATCCTCATCTAGGACCCCTTGAAAGTAATCCACTAAGAGTTTACGCTCTCTAGGGTCTAATTTTGCCTTGGGATGCTGGGCTGTATAGCCTGCAATAGGCATTTTACTCGATTTTACAACCTCAATTGAATTCTCTAGTCTATCGGTTTTCAAATCCCTATTTGCCGCATTCCAGGTCGAAAAATTCAGATGGGTTCTAGCCTTATTTATATTATGCTTTATGGACCAAGAAATAGGTGCCACAAAGGCAATATCCGGATACACAGTTTCATTTGAGTGGCAATCATAGCACGAGGTCCTAAGAAGCGCACGAACTTCCTTAGGGGTCTTTAGGACCTCAACAAAATTCTCAGAAGCGTTCACAGGAGGGTTTGTACGATTAACTGGAATAAACTGGATTAGTGCAAAACCTATAAGGCCATAATAGACCGTATTTAAAAGGATTTTTCTCATAGGGGGCGGGGCTCTTGGTCGCCCTGATTTTGGGGAACGTTAAGGGAATCCGATACAATCGGCTCAACCTGGGAAGGAGTCTCTAGCCTTGGCGTTTCTGTAGAACCAGTCTCTAAATTCCAATGTTCTCTATTTTCCCATAAACCTCTAATTTCAATTAGTTTAGGGAAAACATAAACGGGTTCTGCAAACTGCAACGCACTGAAATCAGCCGCGTCCCAAATGCCATTCTGATTTTGGTCAACAAGAATTCGAAGCTGATAGGTCGCCGGTGGAATTTCGGTAAATCGGTGTTGTGTTCCCTGAGTCAGGCGCTGAAATTTCACGCTCTCGCTTTGGTCTAAGAACTGAATCCAAAATGGACCCTCAGGCGCCCCTACCAAATCAAGCTCTAAGGTTCCAAAGTTTTCTACTTTATCAATTTCAAAATTAAATTGATAAGATTTTTCATTCGCGGTGTAATAAGAGTGTACCGTTGCTTTTGGAATCGTTAAAGCATATTTCTTTCCACTTTCAAAATCAGCTTCTATACGAAGCTTTTTGGGCTCCGCTTTATCAAGTGCAGCTTTAAACTCCAGACTGGTTAAACTATCAATTTTCAAACTCCAATTCTGGGTCGAAATAGTATCTATTGGGTAATTGGAAAGAATCTCAAAGGCAGAATTAGGGGCGATGACATTAGACTTGGCATTGGTAAGTGTCATATCATTTTGCGCATTAAGTCGGTAGAACAGTGAGGCTTCCCCTGATTTATCCTGCGCTTGATAGCCAATCTTAAGGTTTTCACTTTGCGTGATCCCAATTTCTTCCTTACGCGCATCAAACCAGACATGAAGTGAATCTGAATAAGGCTTATAGGTCACTTTATAGTCTTTAATCTGATCCCCTAGAGTCACCTCTACAGATTCAGATTGGCCTTCAAAATAAAGGGTGAACCCGCCAGGTGTTTCTTTTGACTCAAGATACTTCACCTGCTTTTTGCTCGGATAGAGGGCTATTGGGAGGCCTGATATACTTTGTTCTAAGACAATGGGCTCCTTGAGAAACCCTACTTTCTCAATCCCTTGATCAAAGACTGAATTCTGATTCTCGTCCTCGAAGGCAAGAATTCTGTAGCTTCCTGGCGTTAAGTAATTTAATTCGTAATAGCCATCCGGATCTGCCTTCGTAATGTAATAAGGTTTTGTGCGGTAATCGATTGTATCTTTTTCCTGGTATAATCCTATGACGTAATCCACTTTCTTCTCAGGCAATAGCTCATCTTCCCCCCTTACTCGAAGCATTCCATCCCTTAGGGTTCCACTAATATAGGTCTCGTCTAAATAGTCTCCTGTCGAAAATGCAAAATTAAAATACGACAGAACATTATTCTCATTTAAGTCTGCAATGGCATTTCCGAAATTTAAATTGTAGGTGGTGTTTTCGAGCAGCGCCTCGTCCCATTCGATTAGTACATACTTATTGCCGAGCATCGAGGGCAGGATTTTCTTCACCTTTAGAGGAGGCGAAATGGTAAGATTCCGCTGTACATCTTTTAAGGTAATGTATTCGTCAAAATCAAGCCTCAAGGATTTCAAGCTTGTTGGAATATTAATTCGGGTGGTATCAATATTCGACCCAAGAAATACAGGAGCTAGCGAATCCTTATCCCCTCCAAGGGGGGTACCCACTCGAGCGCAAGATCCAAGGGTGAGTAGTAAACCAAAAAAGAGAATCAGGTGCTTCATTCGTTTTCTTTGCGCAAATTTAATCAATTATTTCTCACTCTGAAGAGCCTTGTTGATCGCTTTTCTTCCCAGTGGACGTGGTTAGACTATCCCCTTTCAATTTCTCTGCTTCAATGGGAAAATTCTCAAACAAGGCGGACAAAGCCAGCGCTGTATACACGCGTTGGGAGAATTTATTCCCAATGGCAATGATCGTTACCTTGGATTGAAGCAAATGTGCAAATACCGAGTTTGTCCCATGCCACCAGCCGTTGTGGTAGGTAAGCTTGCTACTCTGATCATAGACTTTCATTCGAAAGCCAAACCCATAATTGTTAATTCCAGGCCTTTCATTGCTATAAGGTGTAAACACCCGATTCATCAAGTCTTTGCTCAAAAAGTTGGTGGCATACATCGCTTTGGAAAAATTGAGTAAATCACGCGGGGTTGTGTAGACATTTTTATCTCCATAAATCAGATCCAAACGGTCGTAGGGGTGAACCCTAGGGCCCCGTGCGTAAAACGATTTTGCAGCGCTAAGAGTGTCTTTTTCCTGAAAAATGTAGGTGTCCTTCATTTTTAGGGGTTCAAACACCATTTCTTTCATCGCTTGAGGAAATTTTGTTTGGGTTACCTTTTCTACGATGAGCGCTAGTATGGCATAATTGGTATTGCAATACATAAAGCCCGTATCTGGGTTTCTTGCGAGTGGCGGTTTGTACTGAATCAAAAGATTTAGAACATCTTGATTGGTCAAGAACTTTTTAGAAAGCTCGATTGGCTCGGACTTAATTCGTTCAATAACATACTCGTATTTTGGAAGTCCACTACGCTGACTTAAGAGTAACTCAACGGTAATTCCCTCATAGGGAAACTTCGGAAAGAGTGTTTTAAGATCTTGATCTAAACTGATTTTTTTGGCCTCGACTAGCTTTAAAACGGCCATTGCTGTCAAGGGTTTACTCACTGAGGCGACATGCAGCGCCGTATGCTTATCGATTGGCTCAGAATTTTGGTCTTGCGAAAACCCGCGGTAACTTTCGTAAATAATATTCTCGCCCTTGGCAACGAGAAATCCACCCCAGAGATCGCCCCGTTCCCAAACACGGTTATAGTACTGGTCAATGGTTTGCTCTAGTATTTTTTGCTCTGGAACTTCACTCTCACGTTTTTCAAAAACGTGGTCTAAATCGACCTGGCCATAGTTGGGAAGTGCTGTGGTGGAAGTGGATGTTTTATGCGTCGAGCTCTCTTTACATCCAAGGAATATCGCGCCAACCAAAACAATCCAAAATACACTCTGAAAAACTCTCATTTCTTACTCTTTTCAACATAAATCGAGCGCAATATAAGAGAATTTAAGAAAATGAAGTAGGACTTAAATCATAAAGAAATGTTAACTAAAATCAGAAAGTATTTTATCCACTATGAATTGCGCTAGTTTTTCTTTGCTCTGGATGGTCCACCCTGCAATGTGGGGTGTGAGTAAAACCCGTGGAGAGCTAGCGAGATACGTTAGTGAAGGGTCACTCGAATCAAGGGTTTCAAAAGAGGCTTTTTCGTGTTCTATAACATCTAAAGCGGCGGCGCGTACTTTTCCGGACTCGAGCGCCTCAACTAAATCTTTCGTTTTAAGAGCCTTCCCCCGAGCTGTATTTATAAAATAAAAGGGCTTTGCCATCTTTGCGATGAAGTCCTTGTCAATCATATGATGAGTGGCGTGCGTGAAAGGAACGTGTAAACTTACGATGTCGGCCTTCTCCTGGAGCGTCTCTAATGAGACCTGCTTTGCATTGTGATCCTCAAGGCCTGGCTTAATATCATAGAAAATCACTTCCATTCCGAAACCACTTAGGCGCTTTGCTGTTGCCTTACCCATATTTCCGTAGCCAATAAGTCCAAAGGTTTTGCCTAACAGCTCATCACCACGGTTTTGCTCTCGGCGCCACAGACCCTTCTCAACCTCTAAAGAGGCGCTCTTTAAACGGTGGGCTAATAAGAGTAGAGCACCAATCACATGTTCTGCAACGGCGTCTCGATTCCCCTCTGGGGAGTTTATGAGTTTAATACCTAGCTCTCGGGCTTTATCTGTATCAATATTCTCCATACCTGCCCCGACGCGGGCAATAAACTTGAGATGCGAAGCGCGCATCAAAAACTCGGCATTAAGCGGAATTCGACTCCGAACTATTAAAGCGTCATACGCAGCAATCTTAGCTAGGATCTGCTCAGAGCTTGAAGTCGTATCCTCATCCACCACAAAACCTTTTTCGCGAAGCTGCTGCTCGATCAGCGGATGGTTTGAATCAATTTGTAAAACCTTCATGAAGCTTAGGGCTGACCAAACAGCTTTTTGAGTTCCACAGAATCCTGAGCTTTCATACGGCCCGATAGGATAAGGGAAAGTTCTTTACGTCGAAGTGCCGCATCGTAGCGGGCAATTTCTAGATCCGTCTCCGGTTCCATCTGAGGAATTGGCACCGGCTTATTATATTCGTCCACTGCAACAAACGTATAAATACCTTCATTAGTATGGATTTTCTTTTGATTAATCGGGTCATCAAGCCACACATCCACATAAATTTCCATAGAGGTTGAAAACGCTCTAGAGACTTTAGATTCGAGAACCACAATCCCTCCTTCTGGGATTGGATGATTAAACGAGACGTGGTTTACAGAGGCCGTCACCACGCGACGCTCACAGTGTCTGCTCGCCGAAATTGAGGCGCAGCGGTCCATGCGTGAGAGGAGTTCGCCTCCAAACAAATTTCGAAGTGAATTGGTTTCATTGGGCAACACAATGTTGGTCATAATTGTAAACGACGCACTTGCTTTTTTACTTTTTACCATGGCGAAATATTAAGGAGTTAATTGGAGCTCCCTTTGGAGAGCGTGCTCAGGGGTTTTGAATTAACAGAATTTGGACTTGGAGTTGAAACCGAGTCTTTTGGAGGCTTTGGCTTTGAAATACTCGAGGTGGGACTAAACACAGAACGCTTCCCAAAGAGAAGCTCTTTGTCGGTCAGCGCTAGAACGATTAGACCCGCCACTGGGATGAGTAATAAAACAACCCATGGCGCCGATTTCTGAAGGGTATACGCCGTTGCCTGTTGGTTTGACCCGGACTTCTTTTCTTTCAGTTCCTTAAGGTCAATAGCCTCCAGCCCAAATTGATCCGGACTTGAAATTTCAAGCCGCTCTCCATGGAAAAGAATCTCTCCCGCATCAGAAAAAAAAGCTCCTAATCCTTCAAGACTCAATTCTTTAGCTTCGCTGAGTTGGTTCTTCCAATACGTTGAATGAGTAGCAATAAGGTCTAAGGCCTGCACGTGAGTCAAACGCATTTTGCCCGCAAGATAGCGCGCAAAACCTTGGTCGCTTAACTGGTAATCAAACTCAAGAGCGATCTCTTGGCCAGGGGGCAAAATCCGAGTGGTTTTTTCAAGAATTTTTGCTTCGGAATTTTTTAAATAAAACGTACCAAAACCGCTAATCTCTACCTTTGGATAGGTTTTTAGCTTCTCTAAAATAAGTGTTTCAAGCTTCATACTGCCGCAAATTTACTATTTTTAATGGACTTGCAGGATGATACGCAACCATAAAATCCAAAGCGCTTCACGCTTTGGATTCCATAGGGGTCGTCTATTAATGAAATTCGTAGCTCACACCAAACATGAAATTCGTGCCTGCCTGCGCAAAATAATAGGGCGCCTCGCCATACACATACCCATTGTTTACATAGTTTTGATTGAAAACATTATTCACTAGAAGCTTAAGCTCTAAGCTATTTCGTTTGATCGGCACAAAATACCGCACATTGAAATCACTAAGGAGGTAGGAATCCGTCTTAAGGTCTTGAGAATTGGAATTGTCTAAATACTGGCTTCCCACAAATTGGTTTTGCAACTCTAGAGATAGAGCCTTCCAAGGGCGGTATCTTAGGGCGAGATTTGCTAGAATTTCTGGCGAAAAGGAAATCGGGGTGTCGCCAAGGTTCAGCACCGTTTGATCGTTATGCATTTTAAAGTCACTGTTCCTATTTGAGCTTAAGGTGAGGTTCGAGCGAATTTCCCACTGCTCTGAGAGCCGAGCTAGAGCCGATACCTCGAGGCCTCGCCGGTAAGATTTGCCTGAATTCGTTCGTATAAATTCTCCAATTGAATTAATCTGGCCACTTAACACAAGTTGGTTCGTATAATGCATGTAATATAGGTTGGCGGCTACTAAAAACTGGGAGCCAATCGCGTACTCCCACCCAAGCTCTATATCGTGCAGAGTTTCTTTCTTTACTTCCGGATTGGCGAATAAATCGTCTCGACTTGGTTCTCGACTTGCCTTGGCGTAAGAGAGATAAAGTTTTCCATTGGGAATCCTATAATTAAGTCCAGCTTTTGGATTGAAGAAGTTCCACTGCTTTGTTAAATTTGCGCCTTCCCCATCGCCCGGTTGAAGTATTTTGGTATCGTACAGAATGGAGCGCAGTTGCAAATCCCCAAAGGCTTCAAATCGGCCCAACTTTAAAATGGCCTTTGCAAAAACAGCTCCTTCGGTCTTTACCGAGCGGTTTCTGTAATACTCGTGCTCGTGTAAATCGGGTTTGAGGGACTCTCTTACTTGTCCGTAATGGCGACCGTAATACTGATTAGCGACCAGTCCGAAGTGAAGATCCAATGCCTCTAAATTTCCATAGAGATTTGAGGCCACGCCGTAAAAGTCATTATCTAGCCATTTTTTACGAATGAAATCGGCTGTGATTTCGCCTCCTACAGGCGCTAATCCGTAAGTTTCATAGGATTCTTGCTGCTTGTAATTTTCGTAATACCCTTTGCCTTTCGTATAATGCAAAGTGGTCTCAAGTTTCCAGGCATCACTAAGGTGTTCATCCCACAAGAACTGGTAATGGTTTTGGCGGTAATTATCCGTTTCGTTTGGATAGAAACCAACAATTTCGCTCCAGTCCGCATTGTAAATGGCTCCAGAATAATTAAACCTAGGGTTTCTTTCCAAAGTCGCTTTATCAATCCCATTCCACGCTTGGTAGGTTTTCTCTTTTCCCCCGAAGGCTAAAAGGCGAAGCGATGTGGTTCCTCTATGGAAACGCGCCGCAAGGTTATAGGAATCCAAATCCGAAAAACTTCGGTCAATATACCCGTCGGAATGAATCTTCGTGTAGCGCGCCATGACTGAGAGCTGATCGTTCCAAAACAGCCCACTTCCCACCTCACCTGAGTACTTATAGGTGTTAAAAGAGCCGTAGCTGTTGTCTGATTTAATATAAAATTCCTGGGCCGGGTCTTTAGAAATCACATTAACACTGGCCCCAAACGCAGAAACGCCGTTTGTAGAAGTCCCTACGCCGCGCTGAATAACAATCGCTGAGGCTGAACTTGTTAAATCCGGTACATTGACAAAAAAGGTCCCCTGCGACTCCGAATCGTTATAAGGCACCCCATTCATCATCACGTTAATGGAGCTCCCCCCTACACCGCGAATTCGAAAGCCTGTATACCCGATGCCGTTTCCAGCATCGGAGGTGGAAACCACCGAAATCTGGTTTTTCAAAAGCACGGGCAAATCTTGTCCTAAATTTTTGTGGTCTAGATCTTTTTCGATGCTCAGAATCTCTTTTGAAACGGGCAAACGTTTAGTGAAATGAATCCGCTCAATGAGCGATTGGGAGAGGGAATCCTCTTTGACTTCTTGCCCAAAGGCAAGGGGGCTAACGAACAGCCCTAAAAAAAACAATCCTTTCATTCTTTTAAATTGTATTAAAATTTATTAGAATAAAAGGGGTCGAAATGGTATACGTGAATACTGCAATTTATAAGTTAAGCAGCTCCCTAAACAGCATTATCTGTTCCAGGTTCATCGGGTATAATCTCAGCCACTTTACGGGTAGCACCCCTTTACTTCTAGTGCAAATATAGGGATTTAAATCGGACTCTCACAAAAATAGCATCAGTCTAATTCCCTACTGCAGCTCATTGATAAAAGAGAAGGCTGTACGGTACTGATCGGTACGGAAATCTTTTATGGGGGTAGCCCTCCCGGCATACATAACGCTTGATTTAAGATACTCTTGACTGCGAGCAATCGAGCGCATCGCACTACCAGATGGAGAGAATAAAATGCTATACCGTACGGGTCGCCCGAATGTTTCCTGATCGATGAATTCCCTCTTTGACTTCATTGCCGAGGTTAAAGGCTTTTTAAGTATACCCTGATAAAATAATCGAAACGCACTATTCGTTCCAAACCCACTCGTAAAAAACACTTGGTCAATTTCTGAATCGAGGATTTGCTCCACTAAATCTGTGTTTAAATGCAAATCGCTCAAAGCCCGATCTTGAGCTGAATCACTTAGTCTTTTGCAACTTACAATCGTATCGCTCATGGAAATCTTAGTCTTGTTCAGAAAGCGCAAAACTTCTGTGAGTTCAATTGGATGCGGTGAAGAAGTCAAAAATTCATTAGGAAAGGCATCGCGTAAAATAGTCCACAGACTATTACGATTACCGTAGAAAAATGGAATTAAAAACCGCTTTGAATCTGCGGGATGTATTGTTCCAACTATTAATTTTTTCGACTTAGGATTAATTGGATAGCGCTTCAAATACAAATGCTCACTTCGGCAGGTCATTCTAATACCGGTTATTAAATTGATCGATGAAAAAATACTCTTTTCCGTCGTAACTCACTTCGAATAGACGCGCTAATTTCCAACTGAAATTTCGTTTGATATCCCCATACCGAAAAGGAACGACTGTATTTCCATGAATGTCAATTACCCCAAACTTATTCTTATGGGCCGCAATAATCATCGGGTTCTCAAGATCGTCCCCCTCCATGATATGGAGGTACTGATACTGAGGATAGATTAAATACTGGCGGTAATCCATTTCATTCTCAAATTTATTACGGTCAATTACACCGTAATACCCACTGCGAACATAGGAATGGTACTTCTGGGCCTTATACTCGTATGGGCATTTTCCCAGGTCGGATTCTTTAAAACGGTACACGCGCTTTCCTTTGCGATCGATCCGGTAATCGGCACCCTCTAGGGTTCTTACCGAGGCATATTCTTCTGTGCCATACTTTCTTAACGCCTCAACAGGCGAATTCAAAAGCTTGCAGTCTGAGGTGAAAAACCCGACATTTTTGTACACCGCAGGGATAATCACCTTGCCACTTTGATTGACATACCCGAAATTTGCTTCGATCTTTCGAGGAATTAATTCGGGTACCGAGTCGTTAATTTTATCGTAATCAGAATTCCCTTTTGAAGGGATTTCCTTTGCTTGATTTTTAACACCCAAAAAACCACTACTTTGAGCGTTGACTCCCCAGGCTACACATAAAATAACTGCCACTAGGCTTCTTAAAAATACCTTCATAATTCTTAGGACTCTAAACTCTTGCCAAAGTTAAGACTTCTCAAATTATTTCGTTATATAGATAGTTGAAATACGATTTATAACAAATTTAGATTAGAATAGGAAACTAGCCCTTAAATTTTTCGTATTTTTGGGCTTTAACTATTATTTTAAAAAATCAAAAACATTTTGCAATATGACTTTTGACATTGAAATGATCAAAAAGGTGTACGCGCGGTACCCTGAGCGGGTTGAGGCAGCTAGAAATGCAGTAGGAAAACCCCTTACATTATCCGAAAAAATTCTCTATACCCACCTGTGGGAGGGCAACACTACGGTGGCGCACGAACGAGGAAATTCGTATGTAGACTTTGCACCAGACCGTGTGGCCATGCAGGATGCCACAGCACAAATGGCACTGCTTCAATTTATGCAAGCAGGAAAGGCCACTGTCGCTGTTCCTTCAACAGTCCATGCGGATCACCTTATCCAGGCGAAAGTTGGTGCTGAGAAGGACTTACAAGAATCTATCAACAAGAACTCAGAAGTTTTCAACTTTTTAAGTTCTGTCTGTGATAAATACGGCATTGGGTTCTGGAAACCCGGCGCTGGCATTATCCACCAAGTGGTGCTAGAAAACTACGCATTCCCGGGTGGACTAATGATTGGAACGGACTCACACACAGTAAATGCCGGTGGACTAGGAATGGTCGCTATTGGTGTTGGTGGTGCGGATGCGGTTGATGTGATGGCAGGAATGCCTTGGGAACTTAAAATGCCAAAATTAATTGGTGTAAAACTAACCGGGAAACTTAGTGGATGGACCGCTGCGAAAGACGTTATTCTAAAAGTAGCTGGAATCCTTACTGTTAAAGGAGGAACTGGTTGTATCGTCGAATATTTCGGAGAAGGCGCTGAATCTATGTCCGCAACGGGCAAAGGCACAATCTGTAATATGGGAGCTGAAATTGGAGCAACGACTTCCACTTTTGGCTACGACGATTCGATGCGCCGTTATTTAAGTGCAACTGGAAGACAAGATATTGTTGATGCAGCAGACGCTGTTAAGGAGCATTTAACTGCGGATCCAGAAGTGTATGCTAACCCTGAGTTATACTTTGATCAAGTAATCGAAATAAACCTTTCCGAATTAACGCCGCACCTCAACGGGCCGTTTACGCCCGACTTAGCAACGCCAGTTTCTGAGTTCAAAGAGAAAGCACTAGCCAACGGCTGGCCTTTAGATGTAGAGTGGGCTCTAATTGGATCCTGCACGAACTCTTCTTATGAAGATTTATCTCGCGCCGCTTCAATTGTGGAAGACGCCGTATCGAAAGGGGTAAAACCTAAGGCGATACTTGGTGTAAATCCAGGATCTGAACAAGTGAAATTTACCGCCGAAAGAGACGGTTTCCTTGATTCATTCCGTAAATTCGAAAATGCAAGAATCTTCACAAACGCTTGCGGCCCATGTATTGGCCAATGGGATCGTGAAGGGGCTGAAAAAGGAGAAAAGAACTCCATTATCCACTCTTTCAACCGAAACTTCGCAAAAAGAGCGGATGGAAACCCAAACACACATGCCTTTGTAGCTTCACCAGAAATGGTTGCAGCCATCGCAATCTCAGGCCGTTTAGATTTCAATCCTTTAAGCGATACCCTTACGAATGAAGCGGGAGAGCAAGTAAAACTAGACGAACCAAAAGGATTCGAACTTCCAGAGAAAGGATTCGACGTGGGTGACAACGGCTACCAAGCCCCTTCGCACGACGGTTCTGCAGTACAGGTTGTCGTAGACCCAGCTTCTGATAGACTTGAACTCCTTACGCCATTTACGCCTTGGGACGGTGAAAATATCCTTGGGGCGAAAGTGCTTATCAAAGCGTTTGGAAAATGCACCACGGACCACATCTCAATGGCAGGACCATGGTTAAAATACCGAGGCCACCTCGATAACATTTCTAACAACATGTTAATTGGCGCTGTCAATGCGTACAACATGGAGACCAACAAAGTGAAAAATTTACTTGATGGTTCTTACAACGAAGTACCAAATGTTGCCAGAGCGTACAAAGCAGCAGGTGTTCCAACACTCGTGGTAGGAGATGAAAACTATGGAGAAGGATCCTCGCGTGAGCACGCGGCCATGGAGCCACGCCACTTAGGTGTTCGAGCGGTCTTAGTAAAATCGTTTGCGCGTATTCACGAAACCAACTTGAAAAAACAAGGAATGCTTGGTCTTACCTTTAATGACAAAGCGGATTACGACAAAATCCAAGAAAACGACACGGTAAACTTTGTCGATCTTGAATCGTTCTCTGCAGGTAAACCACTTACCCTTGAATTCATCCACGAAGACGGTACAAAGGATCTAATCCTTTCTAATCATACCTATAATGAACAGCAAATTGGCTGGTTTAAAGCCGGATCGGCTCTTAACCTGATTGCTGCTGAAGCAGCGAAATAACGCCTTAGGGCTTTAGCTAAAAAATGCCACTAGTTTCAACTAGTGGCATTTTTATTTGGTACTTAGCGAGCTCATTTAATCGGAGTCCTCACAAGCGCTCCATAAAGTATCGCCTTTAGGAACTGAAGCTGTGATCGAGAGATGCTCTTTGGTGACGGGGTGCTCAAATTCTAATTTGCGCGCGTGCAGATGAATTCCGCCGTCCGGATTTGAGCGTGGTGAACCGTACTTCAAATCCCCTTTGATTGGAATACCAATTTTCGATAGCTGCGCGCGAATCTGATGGTGCCGTCCTGTTTTAAGATCCACCTCTAAAAGCATGTACTTCGAGAGCTTCTTCACTACTTGATACTGCAAAACGGCCTCTTTTGCCCCCGGCGTTTCACGCGGGAACACAATGGCTTTATTGTTTTTTTCATTCTTTTTCAAAAAATGCACCAATTCCCCTGATTCAGGGACTTCCTCACTCGGGGTCACCGCCCAATACGTTTTTTTTATTTCTCGGTTTTTAACCATTTGGGTTAATCTTGAAAGCCCTTTGGAGGTTTTCGCATAGATCACCAAACCTGAAGTTGGCCTATCAATACGGTGCACCAACCCTAAAAAAACATTTCCGGGCTTTTGATCTCGAACCTTAATGAAATTCTTAATAAGCTCAATAAGCGAATCGTCCTGAGTCTTATCGCCCTGAACCAACTGACCGACGTGCTTATTGATTACAAGCATGTGGTTGTCTTCGTAGGCAATTTGATCGGGACTGATTTTATCTCTCTGACTTTGCACCCTAGTGCTTTGCGACTCTTGGTCTATTAAATAATGAAAGCAGTACTCCAGCAAAAAGACCGATGGTCTTTAGCGCTGCAAACTGGCTCTCGTCTGGGAAAAAGATACCGATTACACAGAGCGCTGCAGCGATATACATTGGAATCTTAAACTTGGGATTGGAGATCACCGGTGCCATTAGGGCAAAACTAATTCCAATCAAGACATAAAATAATTTATGGTATAAAAAGGCGTTAATCTCTGGGCTAAAGAAATTAAACCATCCGGTTAGTAAACAAAGCAGGGCCCCAACCGAAACGATGGCTTGTAGGGATTGTAATTGACTTAATTTATTCATTAATAACTTTCTTTTTCGTTAGGGAATTCAGCTGATTTCACATCGGTCACAAACTGAGAAACAGCGCCGGTAATTTGCGAATAGAGATCTAAGTAGCGTCTCAAAAACTTCGGAGAGAACCCTTGGTTCATACCCACCATATCTTGATATACTAGCACTTGTCCATCACAGTGTGGTCCGGCACCAATTCCAATGGTTGGAATCGAAATACTTTCACTTACTTTTGCCGCAAGATCAGCAGGGATTTTTTCTAGAACTAAGGCAAAACAGCCTAATTCTTCCACAAGTTTCGCATCGCTTAGGAGCTTTTGAGCCTCCTGGTCTTCCTTCGCTCGAACTTTATAAGTTCCGAACTGGTAAATGGATTGTGGGGTAAGCCCCAAATGAGCCATTACTGGAATCCCAGCGTTAACTATTCTTCGAATCGACTTCTCGATCTCAACACCACCTTCAATTTTTATGGCGTGCGCGCCCCCTTCTTTCATCATGCGTACAGCAGATTCAAGAGCTTTTTCAGGGTTGCTTTGGTAGGTTCCAAAAGGTAAATCAGCTACAATTAAAGCGCGATCGACTCCCCGCACCACACACTGCGTATGGTAAATCATTTGGTCTAGTGTAATAGGAAGCGTGGTTTCGTGTCCCGCCATGACATTGGCTGCGGAGTCACCCACTAGGATTGAATCGACTCCCCCAGCGTCTACCATCCTAGCCGTCGTATAATCATACGCCGTTAGCATGGTTATTTTTTCCTTGTCGAACTTCATTTTTCGCAAGGACTCTGTGGTCACTTTTTTTATTTCAGAATGCACTGACATAGAATTCGTTTTAGTGGTTGTTTGCACATGGACCTTAGGGCCTACGAAATGAATTAAGGCGGTGTCGCCCTATTGGATTTTAGATATTAACATGCCCGAGTTTAATGAGCTTTTCATGATTAAGGATCTTAATGTGTCTGCCTTCAGTCTCAATAAGTTGGTCGCTCTTAAATTCTGAAATTAGCCGGATGGCACTTTCAGTGGCTGTCCCAATGAGGTTTGCAACCTCTTCACGGGTTAAAGCAATTTTGATAAAGCCTTCTGGATCGGTACCTAATTTTTGTTCAAGTAGAAGCAGGACTTCCGCCAAACGTTCTCTGACCGTTTTTTGTGCCAAATAAGTCACCGTATTCGAGGACTCTCCTAATTCGTATGCAATTTTTTGGAGCATGGCAAATGACAAATTCGAGTCAACCTTTAGCATATGTAAAAATACATCAGCAGGAACAAAAACCACCGTGACTTCAGACATGGCCTCGGCCTTGGCTTGAAAATTTTCGCCAATGACTAAGGAACGGTAGCCAATCAAATCGCCCTCGTTTATAAAGCGCAAAATTTGATCTTTCCCGTAGACTCCAGACTTTGAGAGCTTCACCGTCCCTACTTTGATGAAATAGACACCATTGGGGTTTTGATCTTCCTCAAAAAGCAATTGGCCTTTATGGATATGGATCTCTTTTCTTGCTTGTTTGTAGGTATTAAAATCGGCCTCAGAGAGAACTTCACGAAACGACTCCTCGTTAAAAACATTTAGAAAGTTACGATTTATAAGTTCTTGTTTTTCAATTGACATACCTATGACATTTATCAGCAAAAATAGGTAAATTTACATCTAAGGGCAATTATTTTTGTTATAATTTTGCGCTTCTAGCAAAAATGGAAGTGGAAAATTGTTATCATTGTGGTGAGGCGATAAAAAAGGAACGAATTGATTTCGATCTCAAGTTATTTTGCTGCCAAGGGTGCAAATCTGTTTACGAGATTTTAAGCTTCAACAAACTAGGGAATTTCTACGAGCTCAATAAGAGTTCTGGGATCCGTCCCGAAGAAAATCTTGATCAATTTAACTACTTAGACACCCCTGAAATTTTCGATAAAGTGGTGGACTTCTCCGATGGAAAAACCACGATTGTCACGTTTAAAATTCCGGTTATCCACTGTTCATCTTGTATCTGGCTGTTAGAGAGCCTCACAACGCTGAATCCTAACATTTCTTATTCTCATGTTAATTTCACGAGAAAAACATTACAAATCTATTTCAATCCCCAGACTTTACCCCTTAGTCAGCTGGCTAAATTCCTGACCAATTTAGGGTACAAGCCGGTTATCAACCTTGAAACGGCGGACCGCATCGTCGAGAAACCAGACCGATCTCTCTTGATAAAACTTGCGGTGGCTGGGTTTGCGTTTGGAAATGGA
Organism: Flavobacteriales bacterium UBA1694; assembly: GCA_002319955.1. Taxonomy (GTDB): domain Bacteria; phylum Bacteroidota; class Bacteroidia; order Flavobacteriales; family Weeksellaceae; genus Planobacterium_A. The sequence goes on along the minus strand of DCJS01000033.1, from coordinate 67,713 downwards.
ATGCTCTTTAGTTTTCCGGAATACGTCGAGATTGTCTTAGGAACAACCGATTACTGGATGCAGCAGTATAAGAGCATGTTTCGCTTTATTATGTTCTTACTGGCCACTCCGGTGGTCTTTTATTCCGCCTCAGATTACTTTAAATCCGCATACTACGGCCTGAAACACAAGATCATTAATATCGATGTTCCAATCGTTTTAGGGATTCTAGTGCTCTACACTCGAAGTATATACGAAACACTTACTGATTACGGTCCTGGGTATTTCGATACGTTATGTGGACTCTTATTTTTCATGCTTTTAGGCAAGATTTTCCAAAAGCGAACTTACAGTTCACTTTCGTATGATCGCGACTATAAATCCTTTTACCCAATTGCTGTAACGCGATTGGATTCTTCTGGAGCCCAGGAAAACAGATTGCTTTCTGAGCTTGTCATTGGCGACCGAATTATGGTTCGAAACCAGGAAATTATTCCTGTCGACGCCATTTTAATAAAGGGCGAGGGAAACATCGACAATAGCTTCATTACTGGGGAAAGCAACACCGCCGACAAAAAACCAGGCGACCGCATTTACGCAGGTGGCAAACAAGTAGGCTCTATTTTAGAACTAGAAGTTATCAAAAATGTGGATCAAAGCTACTTGACCCAACTTTGGAATAAAGAAGCCTTCAAGAAAAAAGAAACAGGCTTAGACACCCTAACCAATACTATTAGCAAATACTTTACATTAGTAATTCTAGGCATCACACTACTGGCAGGTATCTACTGGGCCACGATCGACATGGAAAAAATGTTCCAAGTCGTATCGGCTATTCTAATCGTTGCATGTCCATGCGCCTTAGCCCTATCGGCTCCATTCACTCTTGGACATATTATGCGTATTCTAGGACGAAACAAGTTCTACGTCAAAGACACACTAACTATTGAGAAACTAGCGAAAATAGAAACCCTCGTTTTTGACAAGACAGGAACCATCACCCACAATGAAGAATCCGAAATAACATTTAAAGGAGAGTCGTTAAATGATTTTGATTTAGAAAATATTAAATCGCTCCTGAAAAACTCCAATCACCCCCTTTCTAAGACTCTTTACAGTCATATTTCACAGCAGGACCAATACTATCCGATCGAGGACTTCACAGACCTTCCGGGGCAAGGATACAGCGCTAAAGTCCGCGGCCACCTCTACCGCGTGGGCTCGGCCAAATACAATGGGCAGGGTTCAACCAATCTAGAAACCGCAGTGCATTTGAGTAAAGACCAGGATTATTTAGGAAAGTTCGTTTTTAAAAATGAATACAGAAGTGGACTATCTGGTTTATTTACAAATCTAGAGAACTTTAGAATTCACATTCTCAGTGGCGATAATGAGTCTGAGGAAAAGCAACTTAAACAAACGATTCCTTCTTTTGAGGGAATGGCGTTTAACCAAGATCCGGCAAACAAACTGAATTATATCAAATCGCTTCAAGACCAAGGTCAAAAAGTTGCCATGATTGGGGATGGCTTAAACGATGCCGGCGCCTTAAAACAAAGTGATATCGGAATTGCTGTGGCTGATGATACAAATTCATTTACACCATCTTCTGATGTGATTATGGCCGGCGAAAAAATCCCGACACTAAACCACTTCTTAAGTCTAACGAAAGATGCAATGCGCATTGTCAAGTTTACTTTTGCCATTAGTTTACTGTATAATGTGGTTGGGGTAACGATAGCAGTTTTAGGGTACATGTCTCCTTTAGTGGCCGCCATCCTGATGCCAATAAGCTCAATTACAGTGGTTGCATTCACCTCCTTAGCCACTTGGATTCGAAGCCTTAAATACTTCCCCATCTAAGCCCATTTGCTCGGTTACTATTTAGAAGTGTTTTAAATTAACTAAAATTAACAGTAAATGACTTTTATCAATATTTTTCCATAAATTTGACGATCCTAAAAAATTAAATTTGCCAAGCAATGGATATACTCTATTTGATGATCATTTGCAGTGTATCTTTGGCAGTGGTTTTTTTGTTAATCTTCATATACAACGCCAAACGAGGCCAGTTTGAGGACGACGAATCCCCCGCTGTTAGGATGCTCTTTGATGACGAAATAAAGGAGGAAACAGTAGATGAAACTCCCGATAGTAACACGCAACCAACCGACGTAAAAAGTAATTAATTATATGGAAACACAGAAGTTTAGTTATGACAACAGCATAGTCCGCGCATTCCTTTACGCCACCATTGCATTTGGTGTCATAGGATTCACGTTTGGTCTTACCGCTGCATTAATGCTATTCTACCCCGAGCTCCCAGAATTTTTCTTAGGAACCGACGACCCGACGATCAAAAGTCTCGCGGCGGGTAATATTGAAGGCTTAATTAATTCTAATGGTGCATTCGGATTCGGAAGAATTAGAATGATCCACACCTCTCTTGTAATATTCGCATTCGTTTGTAACGGTGTGTTTGCTGGAGCGTATTATTCAATGCAAAGGCTGCTAAAGGCTAGAATGTTCAGTGACTTCGTTTCCTGGGCACACTTCTGGACTTGGCAAATTATGATTGTGGCTTCGGTTATTACTTTCTTTATGGGAATTAATACCTCAAAAGAATACGCAGAACACGAGTGGCCAATCGATATTCTAATTACAATTTCTTGGGTATTATTCGGTCTCAACATGTTTGGTACCATTGCACGCAGAAGAGTGCGTCACCTTTATGTTGCGATTTGGTTTTACTTAGGAACGTGGGTGGCTGTAGCCATGCTTCACATATTCAATAATTTAGAAGTTCCACTTACCATGTGGAAATCCTACTCAGCCTACGCTGGTGTTAAGGATGCCTTAGTGCAGTGGTGGTACGGACACAATGCCGTTGCCTTTATTTTAACCACGCCGGTATTAGGTTTGATGTACTACTTTTTACCAAAGGCTGCTAACCGACCCGTTTTCTCTTATAAATTATCGATCATTCACTTTTGGTCGCTGATTTTCGTTTACATCTGGGCGGGACCTCACCACCTTCAATACACCGCACTTCCTGCATGGGCGCAAGCACTTGCAACTGGGTTTTCCATCATGCTTATCGCGCCGTCGTGGGGGGGTATGCTTAATGGATTACTTACACTTCGAGGCGCATGGGACAAAGTGCGTGAAGACCCAATTCTAAAATTCTTTGTCGTCGCAATTACGTGCTACGGGATGGCGACTTTTGAAGGACCAATCTTGGCGACCAAAACCTTAAATAAAATCGGTCACTTTACTGACTGGGTTATTGGCCACGTTCACTTAGGTGCACTAGGATGGAACGGCTTTATGACCTTTGGTATGATCTACTTTATTGTCCCAATTATTTGGAGAACAAAATTATGGTCTACAAAATTGGCAAACTGGCATTTCTGGCTGGGAACCTTAGGAATTATTTTCTACGCCGTCCCTCTGTATATTGCTGGATTTACTCAAGGCCTTATGTGGAAACAATTTAATCCAGACGGAACTCTGCTATGGAAAAACTGGCTTGATACTGTAACCGCAATTATCCCTTATTACATTATGCGATTTGTTGGAGGTACCCTCTACATCTCAGGAGCATTCCTAATGGTGGTTAACATTTGGGCAACTGTTAGAAAAGGTTCATTCCAAAAGAATGTCCCTGCAGAAGCACCAGCTCTAGCAAACATTGGTAAAGAAAGAAAACAAGGCGAAGGGGCTCACCTTTGGTTAGAAAGAATGCCCGTTTACCTAACGGTCTTATCTTTTGTAGCGGTCGCCATCGGCGGGGCTGTCCAAATTATCCCAACGCTAACTGTGAAAGAAAACGTTCCGACGATTTCCGCAGTAAAACCGTATAGTCCACTTGAATTGGAAGGACGAGACCTTTATATCCGTGAAGGCTGTAATTCATGTCACTCGCAAATGATTAGACCTTTCCGTGACGAAGTGGTTCGATTCAATGGAAAAAATGGACAGTATTCCAAAGCAGGAGAATTTGTTTATGACCGTCCATTCTTATGGGGATCGAAACGTACAGGACCAGACTTACACCGTCAAGGTGGGAAAAACCCAAGCTCTTGGCATTACAAACATATGTACAACCCAAGATCTACCTCTGCTGGTTCCATCATGCCTAGATACCCTTGGTTAATTGCAAATGACTTAGACCGCTCGCAAACAATAAATAAGTTAACTCTTATGAAAGATGTTTTCGATGTTCCCTATACAACGGCACAGATTGACACCGCTGATGCCTGGGTAGATAACCAAGCGAAACACATCGTTAGTCAGATATTCAGCGAAGCGGCCGACTTAAAGGCAGCCTATGCAACAAGACCGGAAGGAGAACTTGAGAAAAAAGAAATTGTAGCGCTAATCGCCTACCTACAGCGTTTAGGAACAGACATTAAGACCACGCAAGTACAAACTGCAAGTAATAACTAGTTTAATTTAAGTAGTAAAAATCATGATCCCACAAAATCTTAAAGATATCGTCTCTAGCGAGCAATATACAGGGTTTTACCAAACTCTCGCCTTGCTTCTATTTTTGATGTTTTTTGTAGGATTGATTCTGTACGTTTTCAGTCGTTCTAAAAAACATTACGACAAACAGGCACATTCGCCGCTGGAAGACGATGACCAACCCTTTAATTTATAAAAATTAATTGTTATGAAACAAAGAACCCCCGTTATTCTAATTATAGCCGTTATTCTTGCTATACTCTTTGTGCTCTACTATATGTTTGTACAAAGCACCTCTTTTCTATCTTCACCGTACTTTTGGGGAACCGTTGTGATCAGTGTAATCCTTGCACTAATACACAATGCTCTAGGAGATTTAATTGAGAATAACATTTACAAAGACTTAACAAAAGAAGCGAAAGCGGAGTATCTCGAAAATAGGAAGAAGCCTTATTTTAAGACCCTATGGAAGTCGGCATTTGCTAAGCAATCGGCTAAGGAAGAAAAAGACATCCTTATTGACCATGGGTTTGATGGTATTATGGAACTTGATAACCAACTACCAAGATGGTGGCTAGGACTATTTTGGTTCGGAGTTACTTATTGTATTGTCTACATGCTTGCGTTCTTTTTCACTGATTTTGCGGACCCAATCAAAGAATACGACGAGGAATACAAAGCTCAGATTGCTTCAGTTGAGGACTATTTAAAAACTGCACCGCAAGCAACCCAAGAATCCGCACTTTACAATGCTGACTATGTGGCTGAAGGAGAAGAAATTTTCAAAACAAGTTGCGTTTCTTGCCATATGGATGGAGGAAAAGGAGGCATCGGGCCAAACTTAACTGATAATCACTGGATTAACCAACCTGAACAGACGCTATTCAAAAATATTTTTCATATCGTTTGGAATGGTTCACCGAATAATCCGACGATGGTTGCCTTCGGAGGGACAGGCCAACTAACCGGAAACGATATAGAAAAAGTATCCTCATATATTTATCACATAAACCAAGAACAAAAACCGATTACCGTCTCTGAAGGTGGCGCTGCTCCTCAGGGAACAGAGGCGAATTGGCAACAATAAATCATATTGAATTCTTTTAAAGAACATAGTTTACTACGCCACCTAGTAGTAAACTATGTTCTTTTTTAAATTTATAGATTAGACCTATGCAAGATCAAGAAAATATCTTCCGCGGCGGGCAAGGCCAAGTAATAGACCCTGAAACCTTCCGAGACTCTGTAAATACCATGGACCATACCGGTAAACGTAAGTGGGTCTATCCACGTAAGCCCAAAGGGCGCTATACGAATTACCGTCTTCTAGTCAGTCTTATATTATTGGCCATATTCTTTGCTATTCCATTTTTGACGATTAATGGCAACCCCATCTTATTGCTTAATGTTTTAGATCGTGAATTCTACATTGCGGGGCAACCGTTCTACCCTCAAGACTTTTTCATACTTGCGATTGGGGCTATAGCTTCAATCGTATTCATCATTTTATTTACAGTTGTTTTTGGCCGGATATTTTGTGGTTGGATATGCCCTCAAACGATCTTCATGGAAATGATTTTCAGAAAGGTAGAGTATGCTATTGAAGGGGACCGAAACAAACAAATACGGCTCGACAACCAGCCTTGGAATACCGAGAAAATAACGAAACGGGGGCTTAAATGGACTATTTTTATAATCATCTCACTTGTCATCACGCATGTCATGTTCATGTACATCGTAGGCTACGAGCGCGTTGTTCATATTATGAAGGAGGGACCATCAGCATACCCGACAAATTTTATCGTGATGGTTTTATTCACGATCGCCTTTTATTTTGTATTTGCGTGGCTGCGCGAGCAAGTCTGCACCCTAGTCTGTCCATACGGGAGGCTTCAAGGAGTGCTAATCGACAAGCAGACCATCAACGTCTATTACGATTTCAAACGCGGTGAAAACCGCTCGAAATGGAGAAATGGCGAAGACCGAAAAGCTGAGGGGAAAGGAGATTGTATCGACTGTAACCAATGCGTGGTGGTCTGTCCAACAGGAATCGACATTCGTAATGGACAACAGCTAGAATGTGTAAATTGTACAGCTTGTATCGATGCCTGTGATGAAGTAATGGTTAAAGTTGGGCTTCCTAAGGGCTTAATCCGCTACGCCACAGAGGACGAAATTGAAAAAGAACTGCCATTCAAATTCACCTTAAAGATGAAGGCCTACACTGTGGTCTTAGTACTTCTATTTGGATTTCTTGGCTTTCTCCTTAATAACCGTGGTTCGATGGAGGCAAAATTCATTAAACCTGCAGGTTCGACCTTCTTTTTAAGAGATGGAAAAATATCTAACATTTACAACTACACCTTCCTAAATAAATCAGACAAGGACCAACTGGTGACTATTAAAATCATGGAACCAAAAGAAGGGACAATCACATTCAGTAATACGAACAAAATTATCTTAAAGAAAAATGAGATTACCAAAGGCACAGTGAATGTAAGTTTCCCAGAAAAGAACATCCACTTATCAAAACAAAATGTTACCATTGGGGTCTATAACCAAAAGGGCGAGCTACTTGACTCGTTTGAAACCTATTTTGAAGGACCATTCAAAATACAATTTTAATTCATTATTATGTTAAAGAACTTTACTTGGGGACACGGAGTCGTCGTCGCATTAGGCGCCTTTATGCTGTTCATTTTATCGCTCATCTTTATTTACGGTAGAGGCTGGCAAAATGCCGAAATGGTATCTTCAGATTATTATGGGGATGAACTTCGCTACCAAGAAGTTATTGATGCGAAAAACAATGCCGACAAGCTCCCAGAGAAACCGATTTATTCACAAACAACCCAAGGCATCACACTTCAATTCCCGCAAGCAATCATCGTCGATCAAAATAAAGTCACCTTTCACCTCTTTAGAACAGATGATGCGAATTTAGATGTAGAGAAACCACTTCAATTTGAAAATGGACGACGGATCCACATCCCAAAACAAATCCTTTTTCCAGGCTCATATACCTTGAAAATAGCGTGGAACTCTAAGCAAGTGCCCTACCAAATGGACTATGATATTCTATGGAAATAGCACTGATTTTGACGGCGTTAGGTCTTGGTTTTGCTTCAGGCTTTCACTGCATCGGCATGTGCGGCCCAATCGCCCTATCCATGGGTTTGACCAAAAACCAAGCACTTAATTTTCAGATTCAAAATATAACCTATAATTTAGGTCGGATTGTCACCTACAGTATACTCGGGGCATTTCTAGGCTTAATCGGTCAGGGATTTCAAGTGGCTGGGATTCAAAAATACCTCACCATAGGCGTGGGTATTTTACTGATTCTAATGGCTCTATTTTCCTTTGGTGGTAAAGATTTCGCAAGTAAAATCCCCTTTTTAAATAAAGGCCTGCTCAAAGTAAAAATAGCCCTCGGATCCCTACTACAACGTTCAGATTATAAGTCTCGCTTTCTAACAGGCCTGCTCAACGGTCTTCTGCCTTGCGGCATGGTCTATATGGCCCTTACTGCATCACTAGCGGCCGGTGGAATCTGGCAAAGTGCCACTTTTATGCTCGTGTTTGGCCTTGGAACATTTCCCTTTATGTTTGCTGTTGTCTTTGCAGGGGGGATCATGACCCAAGCGTTTCGCTTGAAGGTTTTACGCCTTGTGCCGGTACTCATGCTGCTGATTGGCTCCTTATTCATCATTCGGGGACTCGAACTAGGGATACCTTATCTCTCCCCACCTAAACAAGCTCTACAGGTCGAACACAACAACTCCTCCATGCACCATGAGGGAGACCATTCTACCTGCCACTAAGACGAGCTCAAACAATTGGGCCAGCACTATTTAAAGTATCTGAATTCGATTAGTCAATTGCAACCCCTAAAATAAGCTCAAGACTTCCTTACTGGCTTGGTCTCAAAGCAACAAAAAACCGTCTCAAATTAAAACTTGAGACGGTTACATTATTTTGTTTCAGACTTTTTGGGCCCTCTATTATTGAATTTTATCAAAACGGCAATACTCAGCAATTTTTGCCGGAATACGGATGCCACCCTCAATCTGATTATTCTCTAGTAAAGCTGCCATAATCCGAGGTAGGGCCATGGCAGAGCCATTCAGTGTATGGACTAATTGCGGTTTTGAGTCACCTGATTTGAAACGGCATTTAAGACGGTTGGCCTGAAATGTTTCAAAATTAGAAACAGAACTAACTTCTAACCATTTTTCCTGTGCAGCACTCCACACTTCAAAATCGTAGGTCATGGCTGAGGTGAATCCCATATCACCTCCACAAAGTCTTAGGATACGGTAAGGAAGCTCTAGGTCTTCCAGAATAGACTTCACGTGCTCTACCATGCCTTCTAGGGCCTCATACGAATTGTCAGGATGCTCGAGTCTTACAAGTTCAACCTTTTCAAATTGATGAAGACGATTCAAACCTCGTACATGCGCGCCATAACTCCCGGCTTCACGACGATAGCATTGGGAAAAAGCGGTATTTCTAATTGGCAATTGTTTTTCCTCAAGAATCACATCACGGTATAGATTGGTGACCGAAACTTCAGCCGTAGGAATAAGATACAAGTCGTCTTCTGCGATATAATACATCTGACCTTCCTTATCAGGAAGCTGCCCTGTTCCATAGCCTGAGGCTTCGTTTACGACATGCGGCGGGTTTACTTCTAAATAGCCACCCTCGACATTCTTATCAAGAAAGTACTGAACTAAGGCGCGTTGAAGCCTTGCCCCTTGCCCGAAGTATACTGGGAATCCTGCCCCAGCCACTTTCACACCCAATTCAAAATCGATTAGATTGTATTTTTTCGCAAGTTCCCAGTGAGGCAAAGCTCCTGATGCCATGGGAGCGACTTCAGAACTTTGAAAAATAAGCTCATTATCTTCAGGCGTAAGTCCTGCTTTCACTTGAGCACTAGGGATATTTGGAATTAGATATAATCCATCGAGTAAATCTTGTTCAATCGATTCTAAATCACGCTTTAGATTTTGACTGCTTTCCTTGTAGGTGCTCGTCTTTTCTTTCGCCGCCTGAACCTGATCCATTTTCCCCTCCTTCACGAATTGGGCTATTTCATTTGAGATGCGTCTACTTTGCGCCAAGGTTTCATCCAATTCAAATTGAACAGATTTTCGTTTATCGTCAAGACTTACAACTAAATCAATCAGATCCAGTTGTTTAAATCCTCTCTTCTGTAGGCCTTCTAGGACGCGTTCTCTATTTTCTTTAATAAAATTAATTTGTAGCATCTGTATGGTGTAATAATGTTATTGCGACTGTTTATAATAGCTTACTTCTTGATAATCACAGAATTAATCTTTCCTTCGACTCGCGTAAAAGCCAAGTTTTCATTTAAAAACACCCGTTCCAGTGAAAAAAGCTGGGGTGTGAACTTATACTCTAAGCGTAGTGTATCTTGATCAATCTCTCCCTGGGCCGTTTCTCTAAGTTGGATGCCCATGTTAGAATAATAATGTCTCTCTGGACCGGTCTCGGAATCTAATGTGCGCTCAGCTCCGGCAATATATTCTAAATAATAGCCTTGGAGACTGTCTTCTTTTTTTGAGGCTTGCACTGGCAGATTTGCTGTACTTGCATCGAAATCCACAAGTGTCACTTGGAATAGTGCCAATTCCTCATCGGGGTCTAACAAATCTACTCCCTGAGCATCTTGAATATAGATTCTAAGCACCTGATCCATGCCCGGGACATCCTGCTCACTGTCTCCACGACAACTTACGCAGAGAAGCACAGCACTAAGCACGATGTATCGAATTGCATTCATTTAGCAAAAATAGCATTATTTTGAGTGTTACGGAAATATCCGCGGTCCTAAGTTCAAAGCGTAAGACTGCCTTTCACAATAAAAAAAAATCCCCATTAAAATGAGGATTTTGTATCGTTTAGCAAATTGCCATTCTTCGCATTTTAACTGACTATTATTCCACATAAATTCCAGCCCAACTTCTTTTTAATGGCAAAAGGAAATCGGAAAGGAAACTCACATAGGTTGGCTTTGAAAAATCAAAGACTTCAATGGTGTGAGGAATTGTTCCGTCTCTGAGTCCTGATCTAAAATCTGATAGCTTGAGGGTTTTCACCTCTTGCTGCTCAACATAAGAGGCTTTCATACGGTCGAAAAGTCCTAGTTCAAACTCTGTATCCAAGGATCTTAAAACCTCTCCAAGTGCATCAATTGAACACCCTGAGGCCATTTCCTTCTCTTCATCCACAGCCACAACAATGAATTGGTTTCTTTCAATTTTGTACGAGGCCGAGAGTGGGTTACCATGAGCCGCCCAAGTTCCTAAAAAATCATACAATTTCTCCGCAATCTTTTTGCTTTCTTTAGGCGAAAACGGTCGAGACGCCGGGTAAATTAACACGCGGTAGTCGTTTGTCTCAATGACTTCAGATTCCTCTATTCTCATTCTATTTTTACTTTCTACTGCAAAGTTAGTGAAAAATCTTTGCGCATTACTAATCTACAGGTCCTCCGCTTCTGCAAGCAATTCTGCAATATCTTTTACCTCAACAGAACTATTAAGGTGCTTCACCCCATCAGTAATCATCGTCATACAAAACGGACACCCTGTGGCAATCACATCCGGTTTTTCCTCCAGCGCCTCTTCGGTTCGCTCCACATTAATGTCTTTTTTTCCAGCTTCAGGCTCTTTAAACATCTGTGCACCTCCAGCGCCGCAGCAAAGGCCGTTTTGCTTGCATCGCTTCATCTCAACGAGCTCTGCATCCAATTTACTCAATAGGTCACGAGGCGCCTCGTATTCGCCGTTTGCCCGTCCTAAATAGCAAGGATCGTGGAAGGTGATCTTCTTTCCTTCGAAACGTCCGCCTTCAATTTTCAATCGGCCCTCCTTCATGAGGTTCTTTAAAAACTGTGTATGGTGCATTACTTCATACTGACCTCCTAGACTTGGATATTCGTTCTTAAGGGTATTGAAACAATGCGGACAAGCCGTAACGATTTTTTTAATTTCGTAAGCATTCAAAACTTCAATATTGGTCATGGCCATCATTTGAAACACGAATTCATTTCCAGCTCTTTTGGCCGGATCCCCCGTGCAACTTTCCTCTTGCCCCAATACCGCAAATTCGACACCGATCTTATTCAATATCTTACAGAATGCCCGTGTGATCTTCTTTGCGCGATCATCAAAACTTCCTGCACAACCAACCCAGAAAAGAACCTCAGGAGCTTTTCCTTCAGCCGCATACTCGGCCATGGTTTTTATTTTAAAATCCATAATAAGTTTGTATTCGTTTGTTTAAAGCATCAGGCTCTACGTAGACTTCGAGCTTACTGCGCCCAATTTATACGGTCTGCTTGATTGTACTGCCAAGGCGCGCCGTTATTCTCAATATTGGTCATCATCATGTTCCACTCTTGCGGAGCAGAAGACTCTTCCATTACCATGTAGCGTCTAAGATCTATTATAATTGCAAGAGGATCTATAAGGACTGGACAAGCCTGAACGCAGGCGTTACAGGTCGTGCAGGCGCGTAGTTCTTCCCTTGAGATAAAATCATCTAACAACTTCTTACCGTCATCAACAAAAACGCCGTTCTTCTCAACATTTCTACCAACTTGCTCTAACCGGTCTCTGGTGTCCATCATGATTTTACGTGGGGAGAGTTTTTTACCCGTTAAATTTGCAGGGCATACATCGGTGCAGCGTCCACATTCCGTACAGGTATAAGCATTAAGAAGTTGAATCTGATTAAGTTCCATCACATCGCTTGCCCCAAATTTCTCATTGGCTTGCCCCTCGCTTGGGTCTGCAGCGGCATAAGGATCCGCGCTCGGGTCCATCATCAATTTGATTTCTCTTGTAACGGCCGCTAAATTATCTAACTCGCCTTTGGGTTGAAGTTTTGCAAACCAAGTATTTGGGAAGGCAAAAATAATATGCAAATGTTTTGAATAATACAGGTAATTCATAAAGAATAGAATGCCCACAAAGTGAAACCACCAAGCACCGCGCTCAACAAACAATAAAGTTTGCGTGCTCATTGAAGCGAAAAGGGGACTTAGGAAACTCTCACTAATTGGAAAATATCCGAGGATTTCTCCCCCATGCTGTCTCTGCATTAGAAGGTCAGCACCGTTCATCGTGAAAAAGGCTAGCATTAGGGCAAATTCAATGATCAAAATCCAATTGGCATCGTTCTTTGGCCATCCAAAAAGCTCTTTCATTGTGAGTCGGCGTACACCGTAGAAATTCCTTCTTATAAAGAAAACGACCACGGCTATAAGCACCAAAAGAGCCAGGACTTCTAATACGGCTGTGAAAACACCGTAAAGCGCCACGCCGAGTACCGAGGCTAAAATCCGGTGCGTCCCGAAGATTCCGTCGATAATAATTTCAATCAATTCAAGATTGATTATAACAAATCCTACATAGACCAGGATATGAAGTATTCCAGCCACAGGTCTTGCGCCCATCTTACTTTGACCTAAAGCCACGCGAGCCATTAGAGCCCAACGCTCTTTAGGGCGGTATGAGCGCTCTATGGATTTACCCAATTTAATATTCCGAACGAGTTTGGAAAGACTTCTTACAAAAAGTCCTACTCCCAGGACCAGCAAGAGCCCAAAAAGAATATTATCAATATACGGCATCATAGGCTCGAATTTAGTTACTGTTTTTTCCGAAAACCGAGAAGTTCACGTAACGCTTCGGATTCGCTTTCATATCTTCAACTAAGGCGTTTAGATTTTCTGCGGTTTTATTTAGATTCCGATAAAGTTCTTCATCTTTTGTCAATTTACCAAGAGAACCTTCGCCATTTTGTATTCCTGTAATAACATTATTAAGCTGCGAGGTCGTTTGGTTTAACTTGCCAATCGTCGCATTTAGTTTCTCCGTATCGATTTGTTCTGCCACAGTTCCATACTGTTCCATCGTTTTTTTCGCACTGAGCGTGGCAAGATTTGCATTATCAAGGATCTTCTCAATACGCGGATTGTTACTGGCAAGAAGTTGATTGGCCTGGAGCGAAGTCTGCTCAAAGGCACTGACGGTGCGGTTCAAATTAATTAAAAGCGCTTTAATTTCCGCCTGGTTCTCAGCTCCGGTCATTAAATTCGCATTCACCATTAACGAGTCTACGCGCGTTAACACAGACTGCAATTGGTCCTTTACCGGTCCGACCTGAGATGAAATACTATTCATCATAGATTCTTTATAACCGCCACTTAAAGTATCGCCGTTCTTGGCCTCCTGACCTCCGTACTGCAAATTCACTCGAACTTGCTTTCCAGACATTAGTCCCGGCTCAAAAATTTCCAGCGTGGAGTTTTTTGAAAACTTAAATTGTTCATCAACGATGATTTTGAGCACAAAGTGAAGTTTCCCATCTTTGCCTGTTACGGGAACTATTGCATCGACTTGGCCAACTTTTAGACCATTGATAGACACAGCAGAGGATGGCTCTAGCCCCTCTACATTGTCGTATTTTGCATAGAATGTGTTATCAGAAACGAAGAGACTTTTGCCTTTCATAAACTGATATAAGATTACAAATCCTATAATAGCTAAAGCCGCTATTAAGCCAGCTTTTAATTCTTTTGAAAATTTCACAAGTAAAAATTTTGAGAGACAAATATAGCGTATTTTAAATTAAAATAGCGGCGCACTATTGGAGATTATAGCATGAAAAAAGCGGCCTTTTGGGCCGCTTTTGTTTTATCTTATAGGGGGGTTATTGGGCTGTTTTATCCCAAACCTCAATTCTATAATCATCTATGGAGGCATTATCTACCAAACTCTTCATGAATAGTTGACCAAACATCTGAGCGTTTTGACCCGCTATTGCGTCTGAGATTTGCTTTTCATCACCAGGCTGCTTGTTAATGGTTTCTGACTTATTCACTACTAGGAATACCCCAGTCACCCCTTCAACAGGCTGAGAAAGTTTTCCTTTTTGAGTTCCAAAGGCAGCGCCTGCAACTCTTGGTTCCATAGCCATTCCGATTACTGGATTTAATAGGTTAATCTGCGCGGATGCTTTGGTTGCGCCAAAAAGTTTTGCCGCTTGATCAAGACTGGTTACATTCCCTGATTTGATCTTATCCAAAATCTGTTTTGCCGCCATTTGATTCTTAACAATAGGTTCAATTTGTTCTCTTACAGATTCAGGGTCGGCAAGTCCTTTATCATGTTTGCCATTGTAATAAACCACGATACGATCGCCAGTTCCTTCTACGACGAAAAATTCAGTTTCTCCTTTTTCTCTTTTCTTATTGAAAGCCCAAGAAATCACCTCCTCATCTTTATCGGTCCCTAAACCTTGGATCTGCCCGTCGAAACGTTTCACCATTTTGGGATTGCTAAAGGCAAGATTAGATTTCTTCGCTAAGTTCGCGAAATCGTTAAAGGATTTCCCTTGAACTTGTTGGATGTAGCGTCTTGCGTTTTTATCAACTTCATTTTCGGTTGCTTCAGAAGGTTTAACTGCTTTCACAAGGTTTGCTACTTTGTAGCCCATTGTTCCCGCTTTCTTGTCCTGAACATTAATTATATGGTAACCGAACTGAGTTTCTACAACATCCGTGGCGCCTTTTGGATGGCTTCCTAAATAGTCTAGGAATTCCGGGACAAAAGGAGTGTTAGGGGTTGTCCAACCTAAGCTACCGCCTTGTGCTGCGGATCCTGGGTCATCTGATAAATTAACAAACTCTTCAAAACGACTTGGGTTCGCTTTTAGTAAAACGCCAATTGAATCTGCTAATTTCTTAGCCTCATCTTTCGTTCTTTTAATTCCCTGCGCGGCAGGGCTTGCATTATGGGCAATTAGGATATGACGTGATAAGGTTGAGTCGGAAGTTTTCTTATCCAAAAGTTTTGAAACCACATAAAGGTTCTGTTCTTTATAAGGACCGAACGTTTGTCCGATTGAAGCATTCACAATTTTGTCTGCTACACTAGGTGGCAATTGCTCCTTAGGGAAATAAGTTGGGTTAAAAGGCAAATCAGAATTGAGCGTTACAAACATAGAGTCTTGCGTCGTGTTTAGGAAATTCTCCGTCCCACCCGAAGCATCGGTTCCTTTGCTTAACAGCTTTTCAATATCGGCCTTAACTTTATTGTCGTCATCAAGCGTCGGTTGCGCTGGAAAAAAAACAACGCCGATGTTGCGACTTGCTTCTGACTTATATGTGTTTGGTCTCGCTTTGATATAATTAGCTAAATCCTGTGTACTTACCTTTATTGGATTCTTCTGCAAATAGGTTCCATAGTCTATGGTGACGTAGTCTATTTCAGCCACCTTATCGCGCTGAGAAATCATCTCTTGCACTTCTTTTTTACTTGCTGTAATTCCAGAAGAAATATTTGCAAATACCTGTCTTGCCATCATGCGGTATTCAACGCTTCGACGGATTTTAAGCCATTGGTTATGCTCTTGAATCTGACCGGCCGCTTCAAGACCTTCGTAATATTGTTTAACTTCTTGCAATTTGAAGTTCCCTTTTTCATCAAAATAATCCGGCACTTGCGCAAACATTGGATCGTACTTTAGTTGGCTCCAAAAATAATCGTCGTTAAGTTCAAGACCTAACTTATCAAATTGTTGCTCGATCAGTTTCGACTGCACTAACATTTGCCAAGCTTGCTCTTCTAATCCGGTGCTAGGCTGCCCTTGTTGCTGGGCCTGCTGCTGAAGAAGTAAAAGCTGGTCGTTGTATTCCTCTCTCGAGATTTTATCGCCATTCACTTGTCCTAAAATACTAGGATTCTTTCCGAACACCTGATCAAAGGTGTCGGGATTAACTAAGAACGCAAAAAGTGCTAGGGCAATCACCCCTATCATTAACCATGATCTTTTTCTAATTTCTCCTAAAACTGCCATTCTATATAAACTTTTTAATCAGTGTGCGAAAATACACATTTTTAACCTATTAGAAAAAAAATATTTCTACTTTGTTTCGCTCCTATACTGCATTTTTTTTGCGAAATTGGAAAATATGTCTTCTCTACTCGCTACAGGACTAATGGCATAAGAATTGAGCATTCCTCTCTTAGAACGCTTACACCAAGTGATTGGCCGTGAAACACCCAATTCCTAGGGCGTTACATGAGATAAATAATGACATTTTGTCATTTACACAACTACTATGATCGAATTTGAAGACATGAATTTAGAAGGCTTAATGGATGGAGATTTTACGGTCTTCGCCGATGACCTGAGTGAAGTAGACGGGAAAGACCTGTCTCAGATAGAAAATCAAACCATCTACCCTATACTTCCCGTACGGAACTTGGTGATGTTTCCCCAGGTCGTTATTCCAATTACAGCAGGGCGTGAACAAAGCAAAAAACTCTTAGAAGACGCTCAAAGAAGCGGCTCTATTATTGGGATTGTAAGTCAAAAAAGCTCGGACATTGAAAACCCAACCCTTGAGGACCTATACCAAATCGGGACGCTCGCAAGAATCGTCAAAATCATCACGCTTCCTGAGGGCAATATTACAGCGATTACCAGAGGAATTCAACGCTTTAAGGTTAATGATTTCATCGAACAATCACCTTATATCACGGCTCATATACAAAAACTTAAAGACTCCTCAACGCGCAATAGAGAACAGTACGAAGCCCTATTAGATAACGTAAAGGATCTCGCCCTGAAAATTATTCAGTTGGATCCGAGCATTCCAAATGCGGCAAATTTTGCCATTAACAATTTAAGCCGAAGCGAGGATTTATTGAATTTCATCTGCACTAATGGAAACTTTTCCCCTGCCAATAAACAGCGTTTACTGGAAGAGAAAAGCTTAATGAAGCGGGCACAGCGCTGCTACACTCTTATGCATGAAGAATTTAGAAAGCTCGAACTTCGAAATCAAATTCATCAGAAAACCTCCAAAGATTTAGACAAGCAACAGCGGGAATACTACCTAAATCAACAAATTAAAACCATTCAGGAAGAACTTGGAGGGGGTGCTGAAAGTGACGCAGAAGAACTGCGTGAAAAGGCAAAAAAACTTACTTGGGACGCTCAAGTAGAGGACCATTTCGAAAAGGAATTGAACCGCCTCTCGCGCCAGCATCCAAATTCTCCAGATTACAACGTTCAACGAAACTACTTAGACTTCTTCACAGACCTCCCTTGGAGCGCCTACTCAAAGGACTCCATAGACATTAAAAAGGCGCAGCGTCTCTTAGACGCCGACCATTTCGGGCTTGAAGATGTTAAAAAGCGAATTCTTGAGCATATGGCCGTGCTCAAATTAAAAAATAACATGAAGTCCCCTATTCTGTGCCTTACAGGCCCTCCAGGAGTAGGAAAGACATCTCTAGGCCGCTCGATTGCTAATGCGTTAGGGAGAAATTACGTTCGCGTGTCACTAGGAGGACTCCACGACGAGAGTGAAATCCGAGGCCACCGTAAAACCTATATTGGCGCCATGGCAGGGCGAATCCTTCAGTCAATTAAAAAATCAGGCACTTCAAATCCAGTCGTCGTACTTGATGAAATTGATAAAATCGGACAAGGCGTCAACGGCGACCCGAGTTCTGCCCTACTAGAAGTTCTCGATCCCGAACAGAACCATAGTTTTTACGACAACTATCTCGAATACGGTTACGACCTTTCTAAAGTGATGTTCATTGCCACATCCAACACCCTTTCAACCATACAGTCTCCGCTGTTAGACCGAATGGAAATTGTGCAGATTACTGGCTATACCACGGAGGAAAAAATTGAAATCGCCAAACGCCACCTTATTAAAAAGCAACAAGAAAATACGGGACTTGATGCAGGCGCCTTTAAACTAGGGCCTAAGGAGCTCAAACATATTATTGACAGTCACACTTCCGAGTCTGGGGTGCGTTCTTTAGAAAAAAGAATTGCTTCAATTGCGCGCTGGGTTGCCCTTCAAATTGCTATGGAAAACCCCTATACTGCAAAGTTAACCTCCAAACAAATCGATCAAATCCTAGGCGTTCCACGCGAACGCACTGCATCTGAAATATCAGGTGTCCCAGGGGTAGTCACAGGCCTTGCGTGGACCAGTGTTGGGGGAGATATTCTCTTTATTGAAAGTTTACTTAGCTCTGGAAAAGGCAGTTTATCAATGACCGGAAACCTGGGGAATGTGATGAAAGAATCGGCCACCATTGCCTTGGAATATATAAAAGCGAAACATAGTGAACTTGGAATCAGTGAAGAAGATGTCAAATCGTTTAACATCCACGTCCACGTTCCAGAAGGAGCAACCCCTAAGGACGGGCCATCGGCGGGTATTGCGATGTTAACGTCCATGGTTTCCAGTTTCAAAAATAAAAAAATAAGGCCGCACATGGCAATGACCGGTGAGATCACTCTAAGAGGAAAAGTTCTCCCTGTGGGCGGAATCAAAGAAAAACTACTGGCAGCCAATCGCGCAGGCATCCGCGAAGTGATCCTTTGTGAGGCCAACCGTAGAGACGTTGAGGAAATAAAAAAGGAGTATTTAAAGAATCTAACGATTCATTATGTAACCAAAATGAGTGAGGTAATCGCCATTGCGATTGACTAACGCGTTTAATTTTCGCTTGCCACTTGAAGTTCTTGCCCTTGTTAGAACAAGGCAGAGGGCCGATGGAGTGGCAAGTTGTTTCCACTTAGATCAAGTCGAAAGCAAAGGTTTCACTTGAGAATTTGAAATGGCTCCTATTTATGAATTTCAACCCTGGAAATTCTAGGGGAAAGGCGATAATTTGCGTAATTTTACCGACTCAAACGTCTTTAGTATTAAAACACCGTAATAAACGATATGCTTTCTAAAATTAATCCTCTGAACACCGACGCATGGCAAGCCCTAGCAGCCCATAAGGCTGAAACCAATTTTGATTTGCGCGAGCTATTTGAATCGGATCCCAGTCGTTTTTCATCTTTTTCCCTTGACATGGGGCATTATCTTTTTGATTATTCAAAGAACTTAATCACTCAAAAAACGGTTAATTTATTACTTGAACTGGCAGAGCAGTGCAACCTAAAGCAAGCTATTGAGGCCCAGTTCTCAGGTGAAAAAATAAACGAAACGGAAAACCGCGCCGTTCTACACACAGCACTTCGTGATTTTTCTAGCGATGCGATCCTAGTAGATGGTGAAAATATAAAGCCTCAGATCGCCCGTGTCCTAAAGCAAATGAAAACGTTCTCTGAGAATGTTATCTCTGGTGACCATTTAGGGTTTACAGGAAAACCCATTACCGATGTGGTAAACATTGGTATTGGAGGCTCAGATTTAGGCCCTGTGATGGTTGTATCCGCTCTAAAACATTATAAAACAAGGTTGAATGTGCACTTTGTGTCCAATGTGGATGGGAATCACATCGCGGAAGTTTTAAAACCTCTAAGCCCGGAAACGACTTTATTCATTGTCGCATCCAAAACATTTACCACTCAGGAAACGATGACCAATGCCGAGTCCGCGAAGCACTGGCTACTCTCAAGTGGTGCTGTCCAAGGGGATGTTGCAAAACATTTCGTCGCCCTTTCCACGAACACCAAAGGGGTCGAGGCTTTTGGGATTTCTAGCGAGTCCATTTTTGAGTTTTGGGATTGGGTTGGTGGCCGCTACTCTCTTTGGAGTGCCATTGGACTTAGTATCGTGCTGGCCGTAGGGTATGAAAATTTTGAAGCTCTATTAAAAGGGGCAAATAAAACAGATACCCATTTTAAATCGGCGCCACTAGAAAAAAACACCCCCGTTCTTATGGGACTTTTAGGGATCTGGTACCGCAATTTCTTTGACTCAGCATCCTACGCCATTTTACCGTATTCTCAATACCTAGACCGCTTTGCAGCCTACCTCCAACAGGGGGATATGGAAAGTAACGGCAAACGAGTCGATCGCAGTGGGGCATTTGTTGACTACGAAACAGGACCTATCATTTGGGGCGAACCTGGAACCAACGGGCAACATGCCTTTTACCAATTGATCCACCAAGGCACCGAGTTAATTCCTTCTGATTTCATTGGATACGTCGAGTCTTTAAATGCAGTCTCTGACCATCAGCCAAAACTTATGGCAAACTACTTTGCTCAAACTAAGGCTTTAGCGTTTGGTAAAACAAGAGCGGAAGTGGAAAAGGAACTTGTGCAGAGTGGAAACAGCCCTCAGGCTATTTCAAAGCTGGCAAATTTTAAGGTCTTCAAAGGAAACATCCCAACGAACTCACTTCTTTTCAAAGAATTAACGCCTTTCACTCTTGGAGAGCTCATTGCTCTTTATGAACATAAAATTTTTGTTCAGGGCGTCATTTGGAATATCTTTAGCTTTGACCAATTCGGTGTCGAGCTCGGAAAAGTTCTAGCCAAGGAAATACTTCCAGAATTAGAGAGCTCTGAGAATACCTCGGGCCAAGACTCTTCCACCAATGGCCTTATTAACTACTATAAATTAAACGACATCCTTTAATACGCACTTTCAAAACTCACAATTATGGCTCAAATACTAGACGGACTTAAAGTCTCGAAAGACATCAAAAGCGAAATCAAACTCGAGGTTGACAAAATCCTAGCTCAGGAACTTCGAGCCCCACATCTTGCCGCGATTCTCGTAGGCGAGAATGGCGCAAGTAAAGCCTATGTGAATAGCAAGGTGAAAGACTGTAAGGAGGTTGGGTTTGAATCCACGCTTATTCGCCTCTCTGACACGGTCAGTGAATCTGAGCTTTTAGATGAGATCAAACTACTGAATGAAAATCCCCAGATCGATGGTTTTATTGTTCAGCTTCCTTTACCAAAAGGTATCGACCAAGAACTGATCATTAACGCGATCGATCCTAAAAAGGATGTGGATGGCTTTCATCCAGAAAATTTTGGCAGAATGGCTCTTGAAATGGAAGCGTTCCTGCCAGCAACACCCTACGGTATCATGACTCTACTTGAGCGTTATAACGTTAGTACGAAGGGTAAAAACTGTGTCGTGATCGGAAGAAGCCGTATTGTAGGACGCCCAATGAGCATCTTATTAAGTAGCAAAGGGGATCCTGGAGATGCCACCGTAACACTCGTGCACAGCCACACGCAAAACATTGAAGAGTATACCCGCAAAGCAGACCTTATTGTAGTCGCTTTAGGGGCGCCAAAATACCTCAAAAAAGACATGGTCAAAGAAGGGGTCGTCATTATTGATGTGGGAATTACCCGCGTTGAGGATACAGGCGAGAGAGGCTTTCACTTGGAAGGTGACGTGGATTACGAGGGCTGCAAGGAGAAAGCAAGCTGGATCACGCCTGTTCCAGGTGGAGTTGGACCAATGACTCGGGCAATGTTAATGAAAAACACGCTTCTTGCTTACAAACGCAAAATATAA
This sequence comes from Flavobacteriales bacterium UBA1694, assembly GCA_002319955.1. GTDB lineage: Bacteria > Bacteroidota > Bacteroidia > Flavobacteriales > Weeksellaceae > Planobacterium_A. The sequence continues at coordinate 45,914 of DCJS01000033.1, read as the reverse complement.
AGTACACCTAAAATACAATGGAACGAAAATTCCATTTTTATAAAATAAATGACAGACACTCAGGACCAATTATTAAAGGAGGGAAAGATGCTCCCCGTAATGGAGCACTTTTATACGATTCAAGGCGAAGGAGCTCATACGGGTAAAGCGGCTTACTTTATTCGACTAGGCGGCTGCGATGTAGGCTGCCATTGGTGCGACGTAAAAGAAAGCTGGGATCCACAGCGCCATCCGCTGCTCGATGTAGAACAGGTAGCGCAAAGCGCTGCGAGCCAATGCAAAACCATCGTGCTCACCGGAGGCGAACCCTTAATGTGGAATCTCGATGTTTTGAGCTCCAGATTAAAAGAACTGGGCTGCACAATTCATATTGAAACCTCGGGGGCTTACCCCATGAGTGGACAACTTGACTGGATTACCCTTTCTCCGAAAAAAACAGGAATGCCTTTAGAAGAAATCTACCTCAAGGCAAATGAACTCAAGGTTATTGTTTTTAACCAACATGACTTTACGTTTGCCCAATCACAGGCTGAAAAAGTGTCTGAGGGTTGCCGCCTGTATTTACAGAGTGAATGGGGGAAGCGTGAAGAAATGTACCCTAAAATAACAGACTTCATTCTTCAAAACCCGCAGTGGCAAGCTTCGGTACAAACCCACAAGTATTTGAACATTCCTTAATGCGTAAAACGCCGGTTCAGTAAGATCACATGGATTTAATTAAAATATTAATATTACTTTCGCAGTATGACTAAAAAGTTTTTAACCGCATTTGGCGAGTATTTCATGCTGATGGGGAAAGGCATTCGAAGACCGCAAAAACCAGCCGTTTTTTGGAGACTCTTATTGCGTGAAATCCACGACTTAGGTGTGAACTCTTTTGGTCTGGTCGTATTTGCATCAATCTTCGTGGGGGCTGTTGTCGCAGTTCAAATGTATAACAACTTTAGTGCGTCCTCCTTCCCGATTCCACAAAGCTTTGTGGGCTATGCGACCAAAGCAGTTTTAGTATTAGAATTTTCTCCCACCATCATTTCTCTAATTTTAGCTGGGAAAGTTGGATCCTATATTGCCTCCAGTATAGGCACCATGCGCGTCTCGGAACAAATCGATGCGCTCGATATTATGGGCGTAAATTCAGCCAATTTTTTAATATTGCCAAAAATTATTGCTTGTGTTATTTTTAATCCCCTGCTTATTGCTTTAAGTATAACGGTCGGTATTTATGGAGGCCATCTTGCCGGAGTATTTACAGGTAACTGGACTTCAGGTGAGTACAAAGCAGGAATCCAAATGTACATGCCGGATCTCTTTTACTATTATGCCTTTATCAAAACGGCTGTATTCGCCTTTATCATAGCCACTGTTCCAGCCTATTTTGGCTACAACGTGAAAGGCGGCTCATTGGAAGTCGGTAGAGCCAGCACCCAGGCCGTTGTATGGACCATGGTATTTATTATCATTTCGGAACTCATCTTAACTCAAATGATCTTAAGCTAATGATAGAGGTTAAAAATTTAAAAAAGAGCTTTGACGGTACAGAAGTACTTAAAGGCCTGAGCACCATCTTTGAGACCGGGAAAGTCAATTTAATTATCGGGCAAAGTGGCTCGGGCAAGACCGTCTTTCTCAAATCTCTTCTCAATGTGCATGAACCTTCCGCTGGGACGATTTTGTTTGACGGGCGAGACATCATGAAAATGGGTCGAGACGAAAAGCAAACCCTACGCTCTGAGATGGGAACCTTGTTCCAAGGGAGCGCCCTATTTGACTCTCTTACGGTCGAAGAAAACATCACCTTCCCCTTAGATATGTTCACGAACTTAACTTTTCGTGAGAAAAAAAGAAGAGCTTTTGAAGTGATGGGTCTGGTGAGACTTGATAAAGCGCAGCGGAAATACCCTTCAGAAATTTCAGGCGGTATGCAAAAAAGGGTGGCCATTGCCCGGGCAATCGTGAACAACCCGAAGTACCTTTTTTGCGACGAACCAAACTCGGGATTAGACCCCTACACATCGAATGTTATTGATGATTTGATTCTTGAAATCACAAAGGAATACAATACCACAACGATTATTAACACCCACGATATGAATTCGGTTATGACGATTGGCGAGAAAATTGTATACCTAAGGGAAGGCATCTTAGAATGGGAAGGCGATAAAAACAATGTAATTACCGCTGGAAACAAGAATCTAATTGATTTTGTATATTCTTCAGAGCTGTTTAAAGAACTTAGAGAATACTTTTTAACGACAAAGAAAACATCAATAGACAATCAAATAACTAAAATCGAATAAGATGAAAAAAATAATAAGTGCTGCACTTATCGGTCTCTCTGTGACCGTCTCTGCGCAAGTATCACTCGCGGCCAAAGCCAACTTGTTATTTCCGACAAGTGATCCAACTTGGAAAAATATTTCGAATTCGGCGAGCGACGCTTACAATTCAAATGGCAAAAACAATGCGGGGTTCAACGTTGGACTTTCTGCGAAGATAAATCTTCCAACCGCTTTTTTTATTATGCCAGAGCTTTATTACACCACCTTTAAAAACGAATTCACGGATCCGGTGACCAACACCACCATTGAGGCGAAAAGCAACCGTGTAGACTTGCCAGTTTTGGTTGGTTTAAATGTTTTAGGCGATAACTTAGGCGTATTTGTAGGTCCAGTAGCGAGTTACAACCTTAGTTCAGAGAATCAGTTTAACGATTTTAAGGAAAATGCCGAATCAAACTTTACATTGGGCTACCAATTTGGAGCTCAAGTAAAACTAAACAAACTCCTTGTCAATGCGCGTTACGAAGGGGCCTTTACGGAGGACCAACGTGAGTTTATTAACAACAATGTGGCTGGAGAATCTTACACGGTTCGTTACGACAACCGTCCAAGTTTATTTATAATCGGTCTAGGATACGAATTCTAAACCGCACAACACCTCAAAAAAGGAATCCCCTGAATTAGTAATTCGGGGGATTTGTATTTTGAGTTGCAATCTTAGTCTCTTCGATTGCTTTGAGTTTAGCCAGTTCATCAGCCTTTCGCTCCAATTCAAGCTTTTCTTTCTGAAGTTGCTTGAATTCTCGGCGTTTTTGCTCTTGCTTTAAGGCCGTGCCTTTACTTACATAGCCAACCATGCCACCAAGGATTAGGCCTAGCCCGACACCGGCCATGATTCCCATAATGTGCGACAATTTAATTTGTTCGACAGCAAAATCAGTGGTAAGGTAGAACAAAAAAGTAGCGATAACCAGGAGAATAACGCCAACGAAACTTAGACTTTTCATAGTATATAAATTAAAAACCTCTCCAAATTTAGTAAAATTCCGAAGAGGTTTAGTTATAAAATGAGTGGATTTAAATTTTACCGCCGGCGCTCTTATAATATTCAAGAGCTTTAGGTAAGTTTTTTGCGATTTCTGATCGTCTATTCTCAGGACTAGGGTGAGTAGATAGAAACTCTGGGGGTCTATTCCCACTGGTAGTCATTGACTCCATACGGCTCCAAAATGGCTCAGCGCCTCTTGGATCATAACCAGCCATACCCATAAGGTATAGGCCCATTTGATCGGCTTCTAATTCTTGTTTTCTTCCATACTGAAGTAAAGCAACCTGTGCACCTACGGGATACAGCGAGCCAAATATTTGGGCAATTTGCCCATTCGAAATGGTGCTTCCTAATATCTGACCTCCATACTGCGCTAGCATTCCTTGAGAAATTCTCTCATTTCCATGCCCTGCCAGTGCGTGGGATATTTCATGCCCTAGCACAACGGCTAGGCCATTTTCACTCTGCGTAATTGGTAAAATACCTGAATAAACAGCTACTTTACCCCCTGGCATACACCAAGCATTTGCGGAGGCGTCTTGAATAAGGTTATACTCCCATTTAAAGGCTGATAAATCCTCTAAGCGTCCAATGGCGCTATAATAATTTCTAGCCGCATTTTGTAAACGAAGCCCAACATTCTGTACCTGCTTTGCAGCGGTGGTCCCTTTAATCACTTTGGATTTTGACAAGACCTCTTGGTATTGCTGAACGGCCATGCTGGCAATTTCTTGATCGCCAACAATTTGTACGGACTTACGTCCGGTAATTGGATTTGTTGTACAAGCGAGCAGTAGTAGGGATGCTCCACTCAGCGTTAAAATGTTTCTAATTTTCATAGTTTTGAGTATTAATACTTAGACTATTTACAATTTTTGTTCCAATCTTGAAACTTATTGACCTAGAAGCGGAGTTAAGCACGAATTTTGTAATAAACCTATTAAATATTACAAAATGAATAAATATATACTCTTAGTTATTGCCGTTTTTGTTTTAAGTTTCCAATCCTGCAGTTCGCAAAATTACCTCGACGCAAGCACTGTAGACTCGCTACTTACTTCTAAGGAATTTACCTTTATGGCTACCAAAGCAATTCCGTCAACAAATGATATTTCCAGAGTGATGAATGGGGTTACAGGGTCAGGAGCCTCAAGGCTTCTCGACCTAGACTATGGATACACGGTAGAGATAAAAAAAGAAAAAATGACCTCAACGCTTCCGTACTTTGGACGCACCTATACCCCGAGCATGGATCCGGACAAACAGAGCTACCGATTCACTTCTAGCAACTATAGTTACGTGCAGTCTAAAGGCAAACGCGATCTCACTGTCGTCACTATAAGACCAAATGACATTTCCCATATTCAGAAAATGGTAATGCAAATTTACCCTAACGGCCGCGCTTACCTCACCATTGAAGCAAGTGACCGTCAACTGATCTCTTATGATGGGTATCTAATGAAAAACGAGCCGCTTAAGTAGATTTAAAAATAAGATCCACAAAACGTTTTGCCTCTGAGCTCGGCGTTGCACGAAGCTCAAAGGCATTTCGTCGATGCTGCTGGTAATTCTTGGCCAAACGAACATCGGCTGTGGTATGCTCTAGAAGGTAGTGCTGGACCCAATAGAAAAACCGCTTTTCAGCCTGCTCTTTTCGGGATTCAACCAAGCGCCCTGACGCCCTTTTTTGATCAATAAACTTGGTGATGGACTCGTAAACAGTCTCAAGTCCTTCACCTTGAAGTGCGGAGCCTAATAGGACGGGGACTTTCCAGTTCTCTTCTTTCGATGGCAAAAAGTATAGGGCTCTTAAAAGTTCTTGTTTTGTTTGCTTTGCTAGGGTTCGATTCTCACCCTCCACTTTATTAATGAATATCAGGTCCACCATTTCCATAATGCCCCGCTTGATTCCTTGAAGCTCATCACCCCCTCCAGTAATTTTTAAAAACAGAAAAACATCGGTTAGTTCCGAAACCATCACTTCACTCTGCCCAACACCGACTGTTTCTATTAAAATATAATCGTACCCTGCAGCTTCGCAAAGTAACATGGTTTCAAAAGTCGTGTTTGCAACGCCCCCTAGAAATCCAGAACTTGGCGAGGGCCGAATAAATGCCTCAGGCGCCCGGCTAAGTTCTTCCATTCTTGTTTTATCGCCTAAGATGGAGCCTTTGTTAAGTGTGGAGCTCGGATCGATAGCGAGTACCGCCACTTTTTTACCTTCTTTAATGGCGTGTAGTCCATAGGCTTCAATAAAGGTAGACTTACCCACTCCAGGTACTCCTGTGACGCCAACGCGAACCGACTTACCGGTGTATGGCATGAGTTCAAAAAGTAGCTCTTCAGCCTGAGTGCGATGGGCTGATTTTGTGCTCTCAATAAGTGTGATTGCTTTAGCAAGCATCCGTTTATCTGCTTTTAGAATTCCATCGATAAATTCCTTTGTCGTTATTTCACTCATCTATTAAGTAATTACGCCCGTATTCATTGTTATTCCTAGTCCTGGTCCTTCTGCCAGGCTCAACGTTCCATTTCTCACATAACTGCCCGTGGCATCGTCATTGGCAATCAATTCCGCCCCATCAAGGTCTGCATAGTCACAGAGTGAAGCAAGGGCAATGCCGGCAGAAATACCTACGGAGGACTCTGTCATGCAGCCAATCATGATCTTAAACCCTTTAGACTTTGCTTTTTTAATTAGCGCTAGTGCCGGAGTAAGTCCCCCACACTTCATAAGTTTTATATTAATTGACTGGTAATGGCCAACTAACTGATCGAGTTGCAAGTCATCCTGTAAGTCTTCATCGGCCATCCAGTTGCAGGAATCCCTACTCGAAAGGGATTCATACTGTCCAATTTTTAAGGGCTGCTCAATGTAGGTTAATTCGCGACCAAGTTCGCTTAAACTTATCTCTTCGCAGTCCTTTGGGCTAAAGCTTGTATTTGCATCCAATGCAATCTTTTTCCCAGTCTCTAAAAGGGCCTGCACCCTTTGAGGATCCCAACCCACGCATTTCACTTTAAAATGATCCCACGGGGTCTGCTTAAGTTTTTCTATTTGTAAGTCCACAGGCATACAACTAAGAGTAAGGGACGACTGTGGAAGTTTGCCTTGCAGTCCATTTAATTCTGCAAATGATTTTTCGAAGACTTTGCCATATAAATCCCAATACGCGCAGTCTACGGCACTGCGCAAAAAGGGATGCGCCGAAAAAACCGTTAGAAACTCATAAAACTTAGAAGGATGAACCAGTTCCTGGCTTTTCAACAATTTAGATAGGCCGCTCAGAGCATCATAAAAATCTGCAAGTACAATTCCATAATAGCTAATTTCCACGCACTCGCCGTAGCCTGATTTCCCTCCATGAGTAATTTCAACCAGAAGGGACTGCCGGGAATCATAGTTTCCGTGCGCGATTGCAAAGGTCTCTTTTAAAGCTAATCTTCTAACTTTCCATCTTAATTCCATTGTGTGATTGGTTAGTTGTGGTAATTTATTTAAATTTAACCAAAAATACCAACTAACAAATAGAAGACTATGAAAAAAACTATCTTTAGCACCTTTGGACTGGCATTGCTTTTAGCCTCTTGTACTCAAACTGGCACCGCTGGAAAGAAAATGGCTCGCGCTGAGGCCCATGCAGAGGGGAAAACAATTTTTGAAAACTCCTGCCACAAATGCCACGCGTTGCCTGAGCCCAAAGCCTTTACCGATGAGCAGTGGGTAGGACTGGTGAACTCCATGGCTCCAAAAGCAAAACTAACTGAGGCGCAGGGAAAACTAGTCTACGACTACGTCGCTGCGTCCAACTAATGACGAAAAAGGCTTTCAAATCTGAAAGCCTTTTTTTTGTTGGTATCTTAGTTCAAGTAGCCCTTTAGGATACTACATGCCGATTTTGGAAGGTTTGTTCCTGGTCCAAAGATAAAATCAGCCCCGTTCTCATAGAGGAACTGATAATCTTGCTGCGGAATAACGCCACCCACAACTATTTTTATATCGCCAGCCCCACGCTTTTTTAATTCCTCGACCACCTGAGGGACCAGGGTTTTATGACCGGCTGCAAGAGAGGAAATGCCTAAAATATGCACATCGTTCTCTACCGCTTGAAGTGCCACTTCACTTGGGGTTTGAAACAGCGGCGCCACATCCACATCAAAGCCCATGTCTGCAAAGGCCGTTGCGACAACTTTAGCACCGCGGTCATGGCCGTCTTGCCCCATTTTGGCTACCATAATTCTTGGACGACGTCCAAATTCGATCTCAAAGGCCTCACATAAGGCCAGCGCCTTTGCAAAAAATTCATTTTTCGTTGCACTCATCGCATACACTCCTTGAATGGTTCTAATATTCGCTTTATAACGACCAAAGCTTTGTTCCATTGCATCGCTCATTTCTCCTAAGCTCACGCGCCGACGGGCCGCCTCAATGCAAAGCGCTAATAAGTTTCCCTTAGAGCTCTGAGCGCAGTCTTTAATTTGTTCAATAATCTCTTCAACAGCCTTCGAATCACGCTGCTTTTTAATTTGTTTAAGTCGCTCAATTTGTTGTCTGCGAACTTCTGAATTATCAATATCTAAAATCTCGAAACTTGGCTGAGCCATTTCTGATTTATAAGAATTCACCCCGATGATAAACTCTTCACCCGAATCGATTTTCGCCTGTTTGCGCGCCGCAGCTTCTTCAATACGCATCTTTGGAATGCCCTTTTCTATAGCTTTGGTCATGCCTCCTTGCTCTTCCACTTCTTGAATATACTTAAGACCCTGCTCAATCATTTGCTTTGTTAAAGCCTCGACTAAATGGCTGCCGCCTAAAGGGTCCACCACATCGCATATGCCAGTTTCTTGTTGTAAAATGATCTGGGTGTTTCGTGCTATTTTAGCTGAATATTCTGTGGGTAGGGCAATGGCTTCATCAAGAGCATTTGTGTGAAGCGATTGGGTGCCGCCTAAGGCAGCAGACAACGCTTCTATAGCCGTTCTTGTAATGTTATTAAAGGGCTCCTGCTCGGTAAGGCTCCAGCCTGAAGTTTGCGAGTGGGTCCGAAGAGCAAGACTTTTAGGATTCTTAGGCTCAAAAGGTTTCAGGAGTTCAGCCCACAAATACCTTGCGGCTCTCATTTTGGCAATCTCCATAAAGTGGTTCATTCCCACAGCCCAGAAAAAGGAAAGACGCGGAGCAAAGGTATCAATTGGCATGCCCGCTTTAATTCCAGTGCGCACATACTCTAAGCCATCGGCTAAGGTGTAGGCCATTTCTAAAACGGGCGTCGCACCGGCTTCCTGCATATGGTAGCCTGAGATTGAAATTGAATTGAATTTGGGTATGTTTTGGGCCGTATACTCGAAAATATCGGCAATGATCTTCATTGAAGGTTTGGGAGGATAGATGTAGGTGTTTCTTACCATAAACTCCTTCAGAATATCATTTTGTATGGTTCCTGATAACTGACTTTCGTGTACGCCCTGCTCTTGGGCAGCCACAATATAAAAGGCTAAAATTGGAAGTACCGCGCCATTCATTGTCATGGACACAGAGATCTCATCTAATGGGATGTTATTGAACAGAATCTTCATGTCCTCAACCGTATCAATGGCCACCCCGGCCTTTCCCACATCGCCTTCCACTCGTGGGTGGTCGGAATCATACCCTCGGTGTGTGGCCAAATCAAAAGCGACTGAAAGTCCTTTTTGGCCTGCCGCTAGATTTTTTAAGTAAAATGCGTTGGAAGCTTCAGCCGTAGAGAATCCTGCGTACTGACGAATGGTCCATGGCTTTTGCACATACATGGTTGGATACGGTCCTCTTAAAAAGGGCTCAATCCCAGCGCTGACACTAGAGCTAAGGTTAAGATCTGTATCGGCCAGCGTATAAAAAGATTTCAATTCCAGCCCATCCTTTTCAAAAAAGTACGGGAGCTTATCCGGACTATCTAACTTAAAATCAGGCTTTTGGTTCTGGATTTTCTGACGCATAACACGAATTTAATATGGAGTAAAGTTACAAAATTTTGCTAGGTTTTGATCCCTAGGACCTCAGATACCTAACGGGGCTGGTCATAAAGCAAAAAAAAGCCTGCTTAAAAATAGCAAGCTTTAGGTTCCTTTCAAAAAGGTTTAGTCCTTTGAAACGGATTCTTTTACCTCTTTTGCACCTTTCTCTACGGCAGAGGCGGCCTCAGCGGTTGCTTTTTTCGCTTCCTCTCTAAGATCTTTTGACTCTTCCTTTAGGACATCTCCAACCTCATTCAATTTTGTTTTTGCTTTATCAGCAGCATTTTGCGCTTTCGATTTAATTGAGTCTGCTGTTGAGTCCACTTTTTGCTTGTCAATTCCAAGATGCTCAATGGTTGTTTTATCACCGTCAGATTCAAGAATCGTCGTTTTCTCCTTAACACACGAGCTTAAGGTGAGAAGACTGACGCTTAGGATAAGAAAACTTAATTTTTTCATAGGTTAGGGATTTAGAGTAAAGTGCAACAAATACTAAACCAAACGTTTAGTAGTCGTCTTCCGCTCCTTTCATCTTTTCAGCATTTTCTGCCATAATAACCGCGTCAATCATTTCTTGAATATCCCCATTCATGTAGGCGTCCAAATTGTAAACCGACTTATTAATCCGGTGATCCGTCACACGCCCTTGCGGGTAATTGTAGGTTTTGATCTTTGCAGAACGGTCTCCTGTTGACACCATAGACTTTCGCTTGGCAGCCACATCGCCTTGTACTTTTTGAAGTTCAATATCGTAAAGCTTTGTTCTAAGCATTTCCATTGCTAGTTCTCGGTTAGCAAGCTGCGAGCGCGCCTGTTGGCAGACCACCACAATGCCAGAGGGTTTATGGGTCAATTGAACTTTGGTTTCCACCTTGTTTACGTTCTGACCACCGGCCCCTCCTGAACGGGAGGTTTGCATTTCTATATCGGCTGGATTGAGCTCCACATCGACCTCTTCCGCTTCCGGCAGAACCGCCACGGTAATGGCTGAGGTGTGAACGCGTCCTTGAGACTCCGTTTCGGGAACTCTTTGAACCCGGTGCACGCCCGATTCAAATTTCATGATACCAAAAATACCATCGCCTTCCACTTTCATGATAAGCTCTTTGTAGCCTTTGGCCGCGTCACTTGAATCCGTGATTTCGTGCTTCCAGCCTTTGGTTTTGAAGTACATGGCGTACATTCTGTAAATATCTTCGACAAAAATCGCTGCCTCATCTCCACCAGTGCCAGCTCGAAGCTCCACAATGACATTCTTATCGTCTGTAGGGTCTTTCGGGATTAAGAGCACCTTTAGGGCCTCCTCAAATTCAGGTAGTTTTTCTTGCGCTTCAAATTTTTCGAGTTTGGCTAAGTCAACGAATTCTTTATCACTTCCTTCCGCAATAATTTCCTCTGATTCTTTAATTGTATCTAGAGCGGATTTATAGTCCAGATATACCGTAACAATCTTACCCAGATCACTGTATTCTTTGTTAAGCTGCGAATACCGCTTTTGATCCATGATAACATCCGGTTGAATGATAAGATCGGCGACTTCGTTATAGCGTTGCTTGATTGCTTCAAGCTTTGGAATTAAGGATTTTGACATGGATAACTTTTTGTGGGTGCAAAGATAAAGAAAACTTGCAGAACGTTTAAGGCACGATGAGAAACTCGTGCTAAAAGAATCAATCCACTCTTTTGAGTGGATTGATTCGTGCTAATTTTAGTTTCTAGTTTTTAATTTCGCTCGCCTCATTAATTCTGGTCTCATACAGATTAATGAACATTTTTGAAATCCGCATTAATACCGCTTGAATATCGCGACTTTGTAAAAAGACATTCGTTTGGAGAACGCCCTCTTTTGTTGACGGCTTCGTCTTGTTTATGTTGGCGATTTGGTAAGTCAGTCGCTCATTGATATACGAGCGCACTTTATCACGTTCCACTCGGATATCGTCGATATTTTCATCGGCGGTTTGCTCTAAGGACACTAAAATAATGTTGAAGAATTCACCCATTCTGGAATCCAGCTTCTTAAGATCTTTTAGAAAATCTAAATCGCTTATGACGTGGAGGTTTTTCAAGTAGTAGAGCGCCTCATTACTGAGGGATCTAGTAGATTGTGCTAAGTCTTGTATAAAATCACTACTTAATATAATCGCTTGAGCGGTTTTTGTATCATCCGTATTTAGGGATCTAATGTACTTAATACTTTTATTTCGCACTTGCTGACCGTGTTTTTCAAGGTCTACAAGAGCCCGATTTGCCCCTTCTAATTTGCTAAGATCCCCTTCAATTAATCCATCGAGGATTAGGTTATAGCTCATGGCGATTTCAGACACTGTGGAACTCACAATAGACTGGTACTTTTGAACAGTATTAAGATCACTATTATCCAAGACTTTAAGTCGGTCCTGGCTCTTTTTCTTATCCTTCGCCTTCTTGTTGAAGCGAATATTTGATACAATTATAAAAGCAAAAACAATTGCCATTAAAGCGTAGGTTCCTACCCGTCCACCTTTATACATTATTAAGGCGAATATAGCCGCAACACTAAAGGCAATTAATGCCGTAATAAACCAGCCTCCGATGACCGATAACACCCCTGCAACTCTATAAACGGCACTATCTCTTCCCCACGCATTGTCAGCAAGCGAACTTCCCATCGCGACCATAAAGGTGACATAGGTTGTAGATAAAGGTAACTTTTGCGAGGTGGCCCAAGCAATAATACTTGAGGCAATCACTAAATTCACTGCAGCGCGAACCAAGTCAAATGACGGCGCATCTTGCGATTCTGCAGCTTCAAGTAATTTTTTCTCTCGGATGGTCGTGCGGTAACGTCTTGCGATCGGCTGGGGAATAATAACCCCAAAAATCTTTCCAAAGGTCAAAGAAGAATTCACGATACTACGCGAAATCAAATTTGCCTTAAACTTTTCATCACCCTCATCTTGGCGTCCTAAACTAACTTCCGTTTCCGTAACGTTCTTTGCTTTTGCACTAAACCAAATGGTAAGCCCCATAACGAGCCCTGCGATTAGAAGCATGTAATTTGGCACGATCACATCATTGCCAGCAAGATAATCCATAAAATAGGCATCTGCCGCAACGCCTGAGGCTGCCCAGTCTTGGAAAGCAAGTAGGCCTGTAATTGGCACACCGATGAAATTCACGAGGTCATTTCCAGCGAAAGCCATAGCTAAAGCAAAGGTTCCCAAAAGCACAACGGCTTTCAATGGATTAAACTTATAGAAACGGTTTAAAGCATAGAGTATTATAAGAGTCAAAATGAAAAGTACTCCTAAAATAATAGGTGTGTGGGTGGCAATATAGTTTGTGGTAGACTCATTAAAAAGCGTGGTGCCTTTTAAACCTTTAATTAGTAAAAAATACACAATAGAAGTAATCCCTAAAGAAGAGAATAAAACCCCGTATGTGGCTAGCTTTGCCTCAATCTTGAAAGTAAACAGAAGTCTTAATAGGTATTGAATAATCGCTCCGGCAGTGAAGGCAATTAACACGGATAAAAAGATGCCGGAAATGATATTGTTGGTACTCTCAAAATTTATGTATTTCCAAATTTCACTGATTGTTTCATTTTTGGACATCGAGAGCAGAAACCCAGCCATAGCTGAGGCTCCAAGAAGCTCAAAAATAATTGACACTGTCGTAGACGTAGGAAGCCCAAGACTATTAAACACATCAAGTAGAATAATGTCTGTTAGCATGACGGCCAAAAACACGATTAGTAGCACATCAAAAGTAAAATACTGGGGATAAAAAATCCCTTTTCTTGCAATTTCCATGATGCCACTTGAGAACACCGAACCAATTACAATCCCAGCAATTGCGATGATAATTATGGTTCGAAACGAGGCCACCTTCGATCCAATAGCGGAATTTAAAAAATTAACTGCGTCATTACTTACACCAACTATTAAATCGATAACAGCTAAAAAGAGTAATGCAACGACAACGAAAATGAAGTAATCCATGAAAAAAAAGTTTGGCGCAAGGTACGAATCCATGGCGGTCTTCCCCTAATATATTAACAAGAATTAATATCTAGAGCCGTAAAAAAACCGATCCAAGGATCGGTTTATATATAGTGTGTTGCTTTGAGAATGCGATTTCCTATTGAGAAACCACACCATCATCAACTAGTGATGACCTTTATGTAAAAATGGTCCTCTGCCCTTAGGATTGCTGTAAATTACTTCAGCTCCTTGTTCTGGCAAAGTTTTACGTCTGATATCTTCAGGATCAAATGGCTTGGTTTTTCCAAAATATTCTAAAAGTCCTTCCGTTAGCCACATCGGAATTATGACTCCAAAGAACATTAGGATACACCAAAATCCAATGAGGAACATAACGACGAAAAATACGAACCAAAAAAATTGGTAAAATGGCCACAACTCTAATACTGTTAACATTTCTTTAGATTTTGAGCAAAATTAGTTTTTTTAATTCTATTACTAAAACTTTAAAGCCTAATTTTAGTTAATTATTATGATTCTAAACTTCCTACTTGCTTAGGGACTCAAAAAAATCATTCCCCTTGTCATCGGTAATGATAAAGGCAGGGAAATCCACAACCTCAATCTTACGAACCGCTTCCATTCCAAGTTCTGGAAAATCAACGACCGAAACAGACTTAATATTCTCCTTAGCCAAAATGGCCGCCGGCCCTCCAATAGAGCCTAAATAAAATCCACCATAGGTTGCACAGGCGCTAGTAACTACCTGGCTGCGGTTTCCTTTCGCTAGCATTACCATACTGCCTCCGTTCGCTTGGAATTCATCCACATAAACGTCCATGCGTCCGGCCGTGGTCGGCCCGAAACTTCCCGAGGCTAATCCCTGAGGTGTTTTAGCTGGTCCAGCGTAATAGATTGGATGGTTTTTAAAGTACTCTGGCATTTCTTCCCCACGGTCAAGCATTTCTTTAAGCTTCGCATGAGCACTATCCCGAGCTACAATTAGTGTCCCACTCAATTTTAATCTTGTTTTCACTGGGTATTTCGAGAGTTCCTCACGAATGGCCTTCATGGGTTGGTTAAGATCAATCTCAACCGCCTTTTCGAGATGTGGGGCGGACTTAGGAAGGAACCTTTGAGGGTTTTGCTCCAATTGCTCTAAAAACAGGCCTTCTTTGGTGATTTTGGCTTTTATGTTACGGTCTGCAGAACACGAGACCCCCATTCCCACTGGGCAGGATGCGGCGTGCCTTGGCAAACGAATAACCCGCACATCGTGCGTTAAATATTTTCCACCAAATTGAGCTCCAATGGCTGACTTTTGACAAATTTCTTGAATTTTCTTTTCCCACTCAAGGTCTCTAAAGGCTTGACCACCTTCATTGCCCGAGGTCGGTAAATGATCAAAGTATCCCGCGCTGGCTTTTTTGACGGCGGCTAAATTTGCCTCCGCGGATGTTCCACCAATTACAAAGGCTAAATGGTAGGGGGGACAGGCCGCTGTTCCTAGATCCATAATGGCCTTAGAGACAAATTCTTCCAATGATTTTTCATTTAAAAGCGATTTTGTCTTTTGGTATAAAAAGGTCTTGTTTGCAGAGCCTCCACCTTTGGCTAAGAATAGAAACTCATAGGTTCCGCCTTGTTTGGAATAGATATCAATCTGCGCCGGGAGATTTGTCCCAGAATTTTTTTCCTCAAACATGTCTATAGGCACGATTTGAGAATAGCGTAAATTTTGTTCTTGGTAGGTATTGTAAATTCCTTTCGAAATCCACTCCGCGTCATTCACTCCAGTGTAGACGTTTTCGCCTTTTTTTGCCATGCAAATCGCTGTGCCCGTATCTTGACAGGATGGAAGTGCGCCCTCGATTGCCACAGCTGCATTTTGAAGCAGGTTATACGCCACGAAACGGTCGTTATCTGTCGCTTCTGGATCCTCAATGATGGTTCTTAATTTTTGAAGATGCGTGGGGCGAAGCATAAATGAAACATCGGCTAACGCCTGCTGAGCTAGAATCTCAAGACCTTTGGGGTCAACAACGAGAATTTCGCGATCGCCAAGCTTTTGCGTGGAGACGTAGTTAGAGGTTAGTTTTTTGTAGGGTGTATCGTCTTTTAGAATCGGATACGGCTCTTGGTAGTGAAACTCCATGGGTTAAAAATTTGAATCGTAAAATTAAGGAATTAAATGCAGTCTAAAAAGTCTTATACCTCTCTCTGAGGTTAATCCCATCTTACGATCAGAACTTGTGAGTGCCATTCTCAAGCATTTCAGTAGAAAACCGTAACTTTAAGCTTATTAAAGTACCCACTAACCAAGTTAAATAGAATGAATTACCGTACAGAACACGATACAATGGGCCCTGTGCAAGTGCCCATCGACCGCTACTGGGGCGCTCAAACAGAGCGCTCTAGAACGAACTTTAAAATTGGTCCTGCCAGCTCAATGCCCAAAGAAATTATTGAGGCTTTTGCAATCTTAAAGAAAGCAGCGGCCTACACTAATACAGAACTAGGCGTTCTAGCAACAGAAAAAAGAGATCTAATAGCCAAAGTATGCGAGGAGATTCTTGACGGGAAACTCTGGGAAGAGTTCCCTTTGGTAATCTGGCAAACTGGCTCTGGAACCCAGAGCAATATGAATGTCAATGAGGTCATTTCCAACCGTGCCCACGTATTAAACGGTGGTAAACTCGGCGAAGAGTCTAAGATTCATCCAAACGACGATGTGAACAAATCACAGAGCTCTAACGACACATTTCCAACGGCGATGCATATTGCGGCCTATACGCTTCTAGTGCAACGCACCCTACCGACTGTACAAATTTTAAGGGATACGCTTGCCAAGAAATCTAGTGAATTTGAGCCTATTGTAAAAATTGGACGAACCCACCTAATGGATGCTACGCCGTTAACGCTCGGCCAAGAATTTTCGGGCTATGTGGCCCAACTGGACTATGCGATGAAAGCAATTAGAAACACCCTTCCCCATTTAAAAGAGCTAGCCTTAGGGGGAACTGCCGTGGGCACGGGATTAAATACGCCAAGTGGCTATTCGGTAAAGGTTGCGGCTTATATTGCGGAGTTCACTGCACTTCCCTTCGTTACAGCACCTAACAAATTTGAAGCGCTCGCGGCGCACGATGCAATTGTAGAGAGCCACGGCGCGTTAAAACAACTCGCTGTAGCACTCTTTAAAATTGCGCAAGATATTCGCCTATTGGCCTCCGGCCCACGCTCTGGGATTGGAGAACTCCATATACCCGAAAACGAACCCGGATCTTCTATTATGCCTGGGAAAGTAAATCCGACGCAGAATGAAGCGCTCACTATGATCTGCGCACAGGTCTTAGGAAACGACACCACAATTTCTTTTGCGGGAACCCAGGGGAACTATGAGCTCAATGTCTTCAAACCCGTTATGGCCCATAATTTCTTAGAATCGGCAAGGCTTCTTGCGGACGGCTGTCAGTCGTTTAATGACCACTGCGCCATTGGAATCACACCGAATCAGCCCCGCATTACGGAGCTACTCAATAATTCGTTGATGCTAGTGACCGCCTTAAATACGCATATTGGCTACGAAAATGCAGCGAAAATCGCTAAAACGGCCCATAAAAATGGAACCACTCTGCGAGAAGAAGCCATCAATCTAGGCCTTGTAAGCCCGGAGGATTTTGATCAGTGGGTGCGGCCTGAAAAAATGGTTTAGACTCTCAAAAAGCAGAATGCCCCTAAAATGAGTTCACATTTTAGGGGCATTTTAGTATTGGGTACCTTGAAATCTAAACGTCTTGAGAAACGGGTTCAAGTTCTTCTCCCGTAAAAAAGGCTTCTAATTCTTTCAACGTTTCAGGACTCGTTTTAATGTCACGAACCAGCTCCCCTTTGTTTAAGAGTACTATTCGGTTACTGACTTCCGTGGTGTGCGCAAGATCGTGGCTTGAAATTAAAAAGGTTACATTGGAGTCTGCGGACCACCTCTTTATTAAATTCTTTAATTTAATTTGTGTTGAGGGATCTAAATTGGCGAAAGGTTCATCTAAAACAATGACCTCGGGACTTCCGATTAATGCGCCAATAACACCAACTTTCTTTTGATTCCCTTTGGAGAGGTCTCGAACATATTTCTTTCCCATTAAAATCTCCCCATTAAAGAAATCGGCAAATTGAACTAGAAAGGTGTCCACTTGAGCCTTGGTTTGTCCCCGAAGTTCTCCAAGGAAATAGAAATACTCCTCAGGGGTTAAATAGCCAATTAGGAAGGTATCATCAATAAAGGCAGAAACTTTCGTTTTCCATTTCTCACTTTCGCTTACTTTATCACCATCGACCTGTATGAAGCCCGTGGTCGGCTGAATGAGGTCTAATATGAGACTAAAAAGCGTGGTTTTGCCTGCGCCATTGTTACCAACAAGCCCAAAGCTTTCCCCTTTTGGTATTTCGAGGCGTTCAATATTAAGGACTTTTTTTGTGCCGTAAACTTTTGAAATCGATTCTATTGTAATCATAGGATGCAAGTATTTAAGAAACTATTCTAAGGGGTGAGATTAACCAACCTTTTTAAATGCTTCGAGTGTAGAGTATTTTTCTTTTTTATAAACTTTAACAATTAAATCAAAAATGACATCCCGAATTAAGAATCCTAAAAGGCCAAGAAGACCAAGGGAGGCCACCGCCGCATATTGGTTGAAAAAATAGTTCACAAGCCCATACACAGCCATCGGAAGAAGCATCTGAGGAAGAATAAGAAGGAATGTTTTCACACTGAAATTATTGCCGCCCCCGAAGGATTTACTGCTTGAATTCAGATCGAGTGGTTTTTTGTTGTAAGCGCCCGCAAGAAGAACAATATGGCAATTCACACCGAGATTATAAAGTCCGGCCGCAAAAATAATGAGCCACAATTCGAAGCCAAAAAACAAATAAAAAGACGATAAGATTAACGAAATGAATGTTCCCGCCACGAGCAAAGCCCATTTTCCTTTCAAGTACTGCTTATAGGGCACATTAGAAGTCATCATCAGGGGATAGTAAGTGCTGTCCCATGAAGGCACGCGCTGTCCAAACATAAACATAAATCCACCGGACACAAAAATTGCCGCAAACAATTTCATGAAATCCTGTTGGTACGCCCCATTAAAAAACAAAAACCCATAAAACAAGAAGGCAACACTCATAAATACAGCGGAACGGGCGGATTTACTTCGCTTTAAAAGTTTCACATCATTGTTAATGAACGTTCCGGTGACTCCGAAGCGGTTAAGAAACTTAATGTTTTCGGTTTTCCCTTCCACAACCTTTAAGGCAAGGCCCTGATCCAGATAAAATGTTTTCCTGATCGTCTGAAAAGCAGCGTAGGCTGCACAACTAGCCAGAAGCATAGGAATAAGGCAAAGCCAAGGCTGAGAATAGAGACTATAGAAAATCTGCTCTGAAAGCGATGCAAAAGAATAAATCTGAAAATACTCGAAGGCCCCAAGAATCACAGCGACCACAACCGTTGCAATTAATACACTTACTTTTCCATTTAGTAGAATATTTAGAAAATTACTGAGGTAAAACATGAATAGGATTCCTATAGTAAAGCCAATGGTTCCTAGAACTGAATACCCCCCGTCGAAAATTAATAGTCCGGCAAAAGGAAGTAAGAAAAGTAAATACCCCCAGTTAAAAAAATGGGTGAAGGTTTTGAAGATTGTAAAACGTACTAAAAAAGTCTTACTCAGATTCTGAGTTAAAAATGGCTTTAAGTTTTGTGTCGGCATTTGCTGCATAAAGTAGCGAATGACTAAATCTAAGACCCAGTAATAGAAAAAGAAGCGGCAAAAAAGAGTTAGCGGATCGGCTTTTAGTTCATCGACCGCATAGTAATAGAGAAGAAAGGGGGATCCCACATACACTAGGGCAAAATAAACCATAGCAAAGCCCATAAGAATTTTGACGGCTAAATTGGTTCCGAATTGGGGATTTCTAAAAAAATTAAGAAGTTCTAATCGAATAAGTCGTAAATACATAGGGGATCACCGTTTTACTTATTAGTAGAACACCCCGCTACTTTGTTACACCTTATTTCATAAGTTCCTTGGCCTGCGCGAGGGCCGCTTCAGTAATTTTTGATCCCGAGAGTAGTTGGGCAACTTCGGTAAGTTTCTGATCCTTGCTTAGCTTGAGTATCGTTGAGCTCGTTTTGCCCTCAACTTCTTGTTTGACCACTTTATAGTGGTCCTGTCCTTTGGCTGCCACTTGTGCAAGGTGGGTAATGAGGATGAGTTGAAGATCGCTGGACATTTCTTTCATAAGAATCCCCATATCTTCTGCCACTTTCCCTGAAACACCTGTGTCAATTTCATCGAGAATTAAGGTTGGGAGCTCTCTTGATTGCGCCAGTATTTTCTTGATGGCGAGCATTACTCTGGAGCGCTCACCACCGGATATTGCCAAATGTATTGGCTTTAAATCAAAACCTGCATTGGCTTGGAACAGCAGTTGAATTTCCTCTTTACCAAAGGCATTAAAACTGCTCGTTTCACGAAGCTCAATTTCAACTCTTGCTTTTTCGAGTCCCAGTTGACTCAAGGTTGCTTGGACTTCTTTTGAAAATGGCGCACAGTTGGCCTTTCTCTTTGAACTTAATTTAATAGCAAGCTCTGAAAGTTCTGATTCCAATTTTCTAAGTTCAGATTTGGTTGTCTCAATAAAGGATTCGAGCTCTAAGAACCCACTGTGTTCGCCTGAGAGTTTGTCACGAACCTCGAGTAGCCCTTCGATTGAAGTGACATTATGCTTCAAAAATAAAGCATTCACTTTATCTACTTGAATTTGAAGTGCGGACAGGAGTTCTGGACTTGATTCTAGGTCCTCAGCTTTATTTTGAAGCTCAAACAAAATGTCTTTAAGTTCCACGAAATTCCCTTCCATACGCTCACGTAATTCTGTGAATTCATGGGAGAGCTCCGCGACTTTGGCTAATTTGGAACGAGCCTCAAGCATTGAATCAAGAACACCTAAATCTTCTGCATCAAAGCGCGAGAAGAACGATTGGAGATTTTCCACAATATTCCCCACATTTTCCTGAGTTTCTAGTTTGGTTTGCAGGCTTTCCCAGTCCAACTCGTCTAAGGAAAGATCCTCAAGCTCCTCTAATAAAAATGCTCTGTAATCAGCGCTTTGCGTTAATTCGCGTAGCTGAGACTCAAGCTGCATCAGTGTCTTTTCTAATTCTTTTGCTTTTGTATATTGGGTCTGGTATTTCGCAAGTGTTTTATGATTGCCAGCTAGTCCGTCTAGCAGATTAAACTGGAATTCTTGGGTAAAGAGTGTAGCCGTTTCAAACTGTGAATGAATATCAATTAACTGACTCGAAAGTGCTTTTAGTACCTCAAGCGTTACAGGTCTGTCGTTAACAAAGGCTCTTGATTTTGTTGCACTTAACAGCTCTCGTCTTATGATTGTTTGGGGATCGAAATCCAAATCATTCGCCTGGAAAAAAGGTTCAAGTGACAAAGAGATTTCAAATTCAGCCTCCACCACACTTTTCTTATCCGCATTCATTGAGGACTTCAAATCCGCGCGTTCTCCCAAGATTAAACGTAAGGCACCTAAAAGGATCGATTTCCCCGCACCGGTTTCTCCAGTGATGACTTGGAGCCCACTGCCTAAACTGATTTCGAGCGAATCAATTAACGCGAAATTTTGAATTGAAATTCTCTTTAGCATATGACAAAAATAAGAATAAAGTGAGACTTTAAAAACAAGGATTTAACAAATAGGACCTTCGTACATAGCAATTTTTAAAACCACGCTTAGAGCTATCCTAGTGCTTTAGGGTAAGAATTTAAGACGGCAGCCTTGTAAGAATGAAATCAAAAATATCCTTTGCTACTTCATCTTTAGACTTTAAATCAAACTCAATTTGCTTGTCCCCACTTAATAGGCGAATTTTATTGGTGTCTTCCTTAAAACCAGCCCCTTGATCTCGGAGTGAATTTAAGACGATGAGATCTAAATTTTTTCGAACGAGTTTACTTTGCGCATTTTTCACCTCATCCTGCGTTTCGAGTGCAAAGCCAACCAGGAATTGCTCCTTTTTCTTTTGCCCCATTTCCATAAGGATATCAGGATTCTTGACTAGCTCAATAAGCATTGTATCCTCTGATTTCTTGATTTTTTCATCCGCGACGACTTTGGGCGCGTAGTCGGCCACGGCGGCACTTGCAATCGCAATTTGAACCGAATCGTAATACTTGAACACCTCGCTTTGCATCTCACGCGCTGAGCTCACTGATATGACCTTCACGTGAGGATGCTCTAGTTCTAAAACAGTAGGGCCAGAAATCAAAACAACTTGCGCCCCCCGTGAAGCGGCTTGTCTAGCTAGCGCAAATCCCATCTTTCCACTTGAATGGTTGCCAATAAAGCGCACGGGATCAATCGCCTCATAAGTAGGTCCTGCCGTAATAAGCACTTTTTTTCCTGCTAAGTCCATAACTAGTCTTGGTCTTAAAAAAAAAGACTCTAGATGCTCAATGATTTTTTCAGGTTCCTCTAGGCGCCCTTGCCCAATAAGTCCGCTAGCGAGCTCCCCATACTGCGCTGGAATAATCGAGTGCCCATAGGACTCTGCAATTTCTATATTCTGAGCCGTTGAGGGATGGCTGTACATGTCAAGATCCATCGCGGGGGCAATAAAGACCTGGCACTTGGCCGACATATAAACAGCCAAGGCCAAATTGTCGCAACCCCCATGGACCATTTTTGAGAGTGTATTAGCGGTGCAAGGCGCCACCACGATGGCATCTGCCCAAAGGGCAATCTCAACATGGTTGTTCCAGACCCCTTGAGCATCGTAAAACTCGCTCAATACAGGGTTCTTCGATAAAGTAGATAGCGTCAATTCAGAAACAAAATTACGCGCTGAAGGTGTTAGAACCACCCGCACTTCCGAGCCTTTTTTCACAAGGCCGCGTACTAAATAATTTATTTTATAAGCAGCAATGCCGCCTGACACAATCAAGACTATTTTTTTATCTGCTAAAGGCATAAGTAGTAAAATTAGTGCAACGAAGTTACTGATTTTAGAGTAAAGTCCTGAGGAGTTCCCAAGGAACATAAAGCGATTAAAACCACACACAGTAGACTCCTGTGGTGGCTTGCATGCCGCGAACTTAAAAAAATCGCTTAGGGCAGTAACGCTCAGACACAAAATTGCCGCAAAACCAACCCAAAAGCTTCTCTGGTATTCGTTTTACGGCAAGTAGATTGTAAAAAAGGACTTAGTCCGTTTTTCTAGAATAAATTTCGTCGTCTAGCCATTCTGCAATTGCAATTGAAGTCGGCTTAGGGAGTTTTTCGTAATGTTTTGAAATTTCAATCTGCTCTCTGTTTTCAAACACCTCCTCTAGCGTTGTGTTATGAACTGCAAACTCATCGAGTTTACCGTGAAGCTCAGTACGAATTTCAGCATTAATTTGCTCGGATCTTTTTCCCATAATGACAATAGCTTCGTAAATGGAACTAGTTCCTTTTTCGATTTTATCTCTGTCGTAGGTTACCGTTGTCAATTCTGCGTTAGTATCTTTTACACTCATTTTCAGGGAATTAAATTAATTGAAGTCTGCAAAGATAGTTAATTTCTTTGAATTTTGAAAGTTCCTTCAACCTCAGGCGACGGATTCTCAAGGGTTTGTTCCTCTTTTGAATGTTTGCCTCTGAGCACTTTCGCCTTAGTCTTGGCCTGTTCTTTTTCAGCCTCATGGCGCTCCATCTCAAGTTCCATCTCGAGTTGCTTTTCTTTTATTTTCGCTTGCTCCTTTTCTACCAGGACCTTCGTTTTTTGGAATTGAACACTTTCGGACTGAAGTTTCTCTCTAAGGTTCAGGGCGGTCTTAAGCTGAGAAGAATCCGGGAGTTCCTTCTCGATAAAGCGTGTATACGCGAGGGCGCTCTCTAGCCTTTCTTCTTTTTTATCGTAAACGGAGTTCATTGCGAGCTCGTATTTAGATCGTAAAATATACTCATAAATCGTACTGCGTAATTTGGTGCTCGGAAAGTCTGCAAGGACATTTTCAAACGACACGTCAGCGGCTTTATACTCTGCAATCTTGTAATAGTGTCTGGCATTTTCATAGGCCTTGAACTCCAATTTATAGGTCAATTCGTCGATAAGCTCATTAATGTTCTTGCTGCGTTCGGAGTCTGGATACCGATTTAAGAAGTTTTGCAGCTCATTAATTGCTGATTCCGTGTTTGCTTGATCTAAATTATAGTCCAAAGATCCGTTGTAGTAACAAAGCGCTGACATATAGGCTGCTTCCTCAGCCTTTTGGTCATCGGGAAATGTCACCGAATAATTTTTGAAATGGTGCGCGGCGATACGGTACTGCTTATCGTAGTAATTCGCATAAGCGGTATTAAAGATAACGGTTTTGGCGTCGTCTGTCCCAGCAACCAAATTCGGAAGCCGTTCGTATAGCGCAATGGCTTGAGTCCACTTCTTATCGGCAAAATAGTCATTCGCTGTTTTTAAGATCAGTGCCTTATCCGCACTTTTCATAGCCACATCGTACTGCTTATTGCATGCACTTACTAAAAACACCAATACTAAGAGGGTGAATATTTTTTTCATAAATTAATTAAAATCGTAGTTGACGCCACCTTTTACAATCTGCAAAAATAGGATTTTTTTGACAAAAGATTTCATTTTAAGAGACTTTAACTAACGTTGGGACTCGCCTTGGTACCCTAAAAGCGAAAATACGGTTTGATAATTACTCAATTTAATTTTTTCCTCTGCATGCTTGAGAAAATCCTCACTTTCCCCATTGAGATAAAGTTGGTAAAAAGAGCGGTTGCGAATGGCGAAAACGGCTGAGCCGATTATATGGGTTAAGATGTCCTCAGGCTTTGGCGCAAAATTAAAAACGCCAGAGGCAATTCCTTTTTGAATTACAAAATCAATTTTATCACTAGCTGTTCTATAAAATTCAATCAGTTCGTCCTTTACCAGGTCTGTGTGGCGAATTTCCTGCTTAACAAACGCATGGAAATAATTGTACTTAAACATTTGATTTATGATGAACTTAATGAGTTCTTTCATCTGCATCTGCGGCTTTCCATCTTTAATCGTTTGTGCAAATTCCGCGAAATTCTCACGCGTCCTAAGGACTCGGTATTGATACAGATAGGCTAACATTTTTTCTTTTGAACCAAAGTAATAAGAAATCATTGCCACATTAATATTCGCTTTAGAAGAAATGTCCCGTACCGAAGTACCGTCAAAGCCCTTCTTTGCGATAAGCTCCTCTGCGACTTCTAAAATACTGATCTGCTTGGCCGTGAACTTTTTCTTCATTTATTAGCTTTACGTAAATTTAACTTATTTTTAACAGCTACCAAAAATTTAGGCCGATAAAAAAAGATTATTCTTATTTTTGAGCATGGTACTTTTTGATTTCCACCACCACAAAAAAACCTCAAGCGGGATTCTGAATTTAGAGCTCTTTTCAAAACTGCCTGAGCGGCCGTTTTCGGTTGGAATCCATCCCTGGGGAATTGACCCGAATTATCAAACGCAACTTGACTGGATCGAATCAAGCGCACATAATCCAAATTGCTGGGCCCTAGGAGAATGCGGTCTTGATGGCCTCTCTCCTGTATCAGAAGACTTGCAACACCGCGCTTTTGAAAGCCAAATCGACTTAAGTAACCAGCTTGGAATGCCACTAATTATTCATTGCGTTCGCCGGTTCTCCATGCTTTTGCATTTTTATAAACAGGCGCGCATGCCCTGGATTGTGCACGGTTTTAATAAAAAACCGAGCCTAGCCTATGAGCTTATTGAGAAAGGGCTCTATCTTTCATTTGGAAAAGCACTGCTTCACAATGTATCTTTGCAAACACTTTTTAGCCAGCTTCCTAGTGAGCGGCTATTTTTAGAAACCGATAACGCAACGTTCGAAATTGAAGAACTCTACATAAAAGCAGCGGAATTAAAAAACACCGATCTACAGACCTTAAGCAGTCAAATCAATTTCAATCTAAATTCAATAAAATCGCATGGATAAGTCGTGGTTAGAACGCACGGAACTACTGGTTAAAGAAGAAGGTATTTTAAAACTTCAAAACGCAAATCTGCTTGTAGTAGGTTTAGGCGGCGTAGGCTCTTTCGCGGCTGAATTTCTTGCTCGCGCAGGCGTAGGGTCTCTGAGCATCGTCGATGGCGATTTCGTCGATAAAACCAACATTAACCGACAGCTCCCCGCCTTGCACTCGAGCATTGGTAAAAGCAAAGCAGAACTTGTAGAGGCAAGGTTAAAAGATATAAACCCGGATATAAACTTGCAAGTTATTTCCCAATTTCTAAATCCTGAAGATATGCCCGGGGTCCTCGATGCGACAAAGTACGATTATGTCCTTGACTGCATCGATAGTGTTTCTCCAAAGGTGGAGCTCATCAAGCAATGCCGCAGACGGAAAATCAAAATCATTTCGTGCATGGGTGCCGGTGGTAAACTGGATGCCGGTCAAATTCATGTAAAAGACATAAGTAAAACTTACAATTGCTTTTTAGCCAAACAAATTCGCAAGCGCGTTAAGCAGGAGGCTAATATCGACAAGGGCTTTAAATGTGTGTTCTCCTCCGAACTGCAAGACCAGGATAGCCTTAAATTAACAGATGGCACGCTTTTCAAGCGCTCCTTCTATGGCACGATCAGTTTCATTCCTGCAGCATTTGGCCTGCGGGCAGCGGCAGAGGTCGTCAACCATTTGCTACAAAAGCCTTAAAAAATCGATTATGAAAAATCTGGGATACGGTGCTGAATTAAAATTAAAGCAAAAAAAAGACTTAGCGCTCGTTTTTGAAAAAGGGAAGTGGAAAACCTCTGGCAATTTGCGAATTATAGTGGTTAAGCCTTTGGAAAACGCTGGCCCTAAAGTCGGGGTATCGGTATCCAAACGCTATTTTAAAAAAGCCGTCGATCGAAACCGTATCAAAAGGCTTCTTCGCGAATCTTACAGACATAACCGCAAGGCTTTTCATGACCAATTTGGAGAAAATTGCTTAGCCATGGTGTTTTGGAACTCTAAGGATTTTCCCACGCACTTTATTGATGTGCAAAGGGAATTTCAAGAGCTTTGTCAACCAAAATAAAGTATTTCAAGGGGTTCGCATTATTTTTGTACATTCACTTTAGCAACAATTAATACAAGATAGTATGTTAGAAAATCTGCCTTTTGCAAACTACATTCTTGGTGCATTCATTGGAATTGGACTGGCTGCAGCCACAGGCTTCCGGGTTTTCCTGCCCCTTTTCATGGTGAGCTTAGGCTCTTATTTGGGCTGGATTCCTGTGAATGACTCCTTTGAATGGCTCGCTGGGTTGCCCACTCTTATTGCAACCGGTATTGCGATGGTCGTTGAAATAGGAGCTTATTACATTCCCTTCGTAGACCACCTACTCGACACAATTTCTATTCCATTAGCCACACTAGCGGGATCCCTTATTTTTGCAAGTCAGTTCGCCGATTTAGGCACCTTCCCTCTTTGGGCCTTAGCTCTCATTGCGGGAGGAGGAACGGCCGCAACAATCGGGGCGGGGTTTGCAGGAACAAGAGCGGCCTCAACAGCAACGACAGGAGGTTTAGGAAACTCCGTTGTCGCCACGAGCGAAACTGCGGGTGCTGGTGCGATGACCTTATTAGCGCTAACCGCACCAGTAATTGCCGCTATAATTGCGATCGTGCTTCTTGTTACCGTTCTTGTATTGGGAAGAAAAATTTGGTCTAAGATTAGGACCAAAAGACGCGGCGACTCGCTAACCACTATCGAGGTGGAACCAATCGACACGAAAACTATTGAGTAGGGTTTAGCTCCTTAGACCACTTATTTCTGAAAGAACATTTTAATTGCCACCACAAACATCAGCACGGCGAAGAGTTTGCGCAGCGTGTCCTGCGAAAGCGATACGGCCATTTTACTACCAAAATAGCTCCCTACGACGAAACCTAGACAGAGCAGTAAGGCTGTTTTGATATCGACATTCCCCGCTTTATAGTAATTCATCACCCCGAAAAAGCCAACTGGGATCATTAAGAGGGCAAGGGTCGTTCCTTGGGCCTTATGTTGAGTAAATCCAAAAAGGATGACGAGTACAGGCACCATGATTATACCCCCTCCTATTCCTACAAGTCCACTCAAATAGCCTGCAATGAGTCCAAGGATAATTAATCCTATTAAAAGAGTTGCGTCCATTTTCATTCTATTTTCTCAATTTAACCTGTTCAATCTTCTCACTGTATTCTTTGAATTTCTCTGGATACTTAACCTGAAGCACTTCATAGCCTTCAATCGCCTTTGCATAGAGGCGCTGCTCTACATAAAGCCCGACCAAAGTTTCTGTCATCAAATGGGAGATATCGTCTGGCTTTTCTTTGATCGCAAAACTCGATTCCTCTTTTAGTCTTGAAATTTTCGGCTGGGTCTCGATAAATGTCTCAATGGCTTTATTTCGAACCTGG
The DNA here is from genome assembly GCA_002319955.1 of Flavobacteriales bacterium UBA1694. Taxonomy (GTDB): domain Bacteria; phylum Bacteroidota; class Bacteroidia; order Flavobacteriales; family Weeksellaceae; genus Planobacterium_A. Next base: position 18,102 of record DCJS01000033.1, on the reverse strand, counting down.
TCAATGGACAATAAAGGTTGGGCGCTTGAAAGCTCCTCTTTACTTCGGTCAATTTTTAACCAGCTTTGCCAAGTGTTTATAAACCCGGGGACATTACTCTCTGGATTCTCAAGCGGCTTAGAGTCCAGCACTTGCTTTGGAGTGGAGCGTTTAGACTCACCCGTTACTAGCGGCTCTGACGTTTTGAAAACGGGTTCGATTGGCCTATTCTCAACAACTAAGTGGTCCCTTTTCGGTTTTTGTAGACCTGGAATCTCCATTGGCTTCCAGGGAGCTGTCGCTTTGGAACTACTTTGTTCCAACTGCTGCTCCTTTACGCTTGTTTCGCTAGGGAGCGATGAGGACTGAGCCTCTTCCCTTGGTAACTCCTTAGGGGCAGACTCTTCTTTAGGGCTAGTAGAAGTAATATCAAAATCAGATACTTGTGAAAAGTTGATCTTCCCAGAGTCTTGAACTAGTTCTGGTTCTTCGATGCGATTATCCTTTTGCCCAGAGTCCTTTTTGGCTTTAATTTTGGCTTCAACCTCAGCAATCAATTTCTGCATTTCGTCTTGATGACGATCGCTGCTTTGCTTTGGTAAAAACGTATTGGCTTTGGCCTTCACAGGCATGGCGACTTGTGGAAGAAAGGAGTCAACGTCTTGAAAAGACAGATCGGACGAGCTCTCTTCGGCTAAAATTGGAACACTTAAAGGTTTTGGGTCTGAAGCAGTGGTGGCCTCATGTTGAGTCGTCTCTTTTGCTGGAATTTCCGGCTCTGTTTGCTCGGGTGGTGCAACAAGCGGCAGGGGCGCAGGGTCTGGAACCGAAAAAGAACTTACTTTTCCGGATTCCTGAGTTTGTTCCCAGTCAATTTTCGGGGATTCCTGTAGCAGAAAATCTTCTTCCCCCTCGAATAAAATCCGGTTGCGTAAACCATTCACATGAACCACCGCAAGCACACGTTTCTCCTTGGGTAAAACAGTTTGGTAGGGTGAAGGAATTGCGCTTTGCTCTGGGCTCTGCTGGCTCAGTGCGGGAGCCACCTCAGATGGCTTCTGCTTAGATTCTGTATTTATAAAATGGTATAAAATCTTTTTGTCTGTCGTGTAGGCGGCCGTTGTATGCAGTACCGCTTGATACTGGTCCTTGTCATACAGGTGGGTCCCGAGTAAATAGAGCGCTCTAAGACTTTGGACATAGGGGTATTTCCCTATTTCATTAGAGACCAGTTTTAAATCTTGCGCTTGTATTTGCTGTGGACTTTTTAAAAGTTCAATTACCCTTGAGTCTATCATTACCAATCTGCTATAATGTCGTTGAAAATTTTATTGATGATCCGCTCGTTTACGACCTTCACTTGAGAGGCTTCAATTGCATTAATGTCCATATCACTACTAAACACGGATTCATCGGAATAGGTGCGGTCAAACCCTTTCTCTGGCTCAATGCTGTTTTCATAATGAATCCTTACCGTGATGGTGAGTTTATTCTGAGCCGCTTGAATCTGACCGCCTACTTGGGTTCCTATCGGAGAGGAAATGGTGGTCGGCGAAATTGAATAGCCCGTAATCTCCCCCTCAATGAGTAGGTGTGGATTCTGAGTCGTTCCATTCAGGGTGGTTCTTTGTAAGAAACGGTTGTTTATATCAATGGTAAATTGCTGAGCCAGCGTCGGGTTCATTAGCGCAGCACTATTAATAAAATCTTTAATTTGAATGGTCTTTACATCCTCGTGCAAGGTGTTTCCTTTAAAATTATAAACTGTACAGCTGTACAGTAGCAGTAAGAGCATCGCTCCTACCCCAAAGAAACGACTGCTTTGTTGGAAACTAAAAAAGGCGAATGATCTATTAGATTTGAAACGAACCAATTTTTTCATCTTATTAGTCTTCTAAATTATACTGTTTAATCTTACGGTACAGGGTGCGTTGAGAAATTCCAAGCTCCTCAGCCGCTTTATTACGTCTCCCTTTATGCTTTTCGAGCGCTTTAACAATGAGGTCTTTTTCATTATTTTGAAGCGAGAGCGAGACCGGTTTAGATTCCTCGATTTCCACATCCTCTACATCCTCATAATCTGGCTCTTGCGAGCTCGACATCACGGCGGGTGAAGCAGGTGAACTGCGATTCTCAAAATAGAGAAGCGAGTTTTGACTGCTTGTTTCTGGGGTATAGATTCGATTAATCAGATCCTTTTCCTGGTTACTGAAATTGCTTGTTTCTTTACTCTTAATTAGCTCAGAAGTTAGCGCCTTAAGATCATTCAAATCATTTCGCATGTCAAAAAGAATCTTGTACATAATCTCACGCTCTGAATGAAAGTCGTTTCCAGAGCTTGCTACAAGGTCGTGTTTTTTAACTACGGCGGGAAGATGGTTGGTCTGAGGCAAATACTCTGCTAATCGGACAGAGTCAATTTCTCTTCTTTGCTCAACCACCGTCATTTGCTCCACAAGGTTTCTGAGTTGTCTTACATTCCCCGGGAAAGAATTCCCCTCAAGAAACGTTACAGCATCTGAAGTAAGCTCGATCTCTGGCATTCTATATTTTTCCGCAAAATCAATGGCGAATTTTCTAAACAATAAATGAATGTCACCTTTTCTATCGCGAAGTGGCGGAATATCAATCTGCACGGTATTTAGTCGGTAATACAAGTCCTCTCGAAAACGTCCATCCCCGATTGCTTTCATCATATTCACGTTCGTGGCCGCGACAATCCGCACATTGGTTTGCTGCACTTGAGAGGAGCCCACTTTCATGAACTCACCACTTTCTAAAACCCGCAAAAGTCGAACTTGAGTCTGCAGGGGAAGTTCTCCCACCTCATCTAAAAAAATGGTTCCTCCATCTGCAACTTCAAAATACCCCTTTCGAGTGGTCGTGGCTCCTGTAAAGGCACCCTTTTCGTGACCAAAAAGCTCTGAATCAATGGTGCCTTCGGGAATTGCACCACAGTTCACCACAATATAAGGCTGGTGTTTTCGGCGAGATTCGGAATGGATTATTTTGGGGATAAATTCTTTACCGACCCCACTTTCTCCAATCACGAGCACCGTTATATCGGTCGGTGCAACCTGGACTGCTTTCTCAAGACCACGGTTAAGCGTTGGATAGTTTCCAATGATTCCATATCGGTTTTTGATTGCTTGTAAATCGCTCATACTAGTGGTCTGTTTTAATTCGCGAGGTGCGTCTGTTCGATTTTTCCTAGAAGTGTGCCCTGGGTATTACCATAGACATAGACCATCACGAGGTCTCCAATTTGCTGGTCCGGCGATTTATCAAAAACACATACCGCGTTCTGTGTATTTCGGCCTTTCCATTGGTTTTGGTTCTTTTTCGAGGTGCCTTCAATTAAAATTTCATGGTAACGACCGACATACCCAGCCATGCGCGCTGAGGAAAGTTCGCCCTGAAGTTTAATAATCTCCGCAAGTCTTTGCTGCTTTATCTCTGGTGCAATGTTATCTTCCAATTTCTTGTGTGCTGGGGTTCCAGGTCGTTCAGAATAGGCAAACATGTATCCGTGATCGTACTCTACTTCGCGCATAAGGGATAAAGTCTGTAAATGATCCTCGTGTGTTTCGCCGCAGAATCCAGTCATTATATCTTGTGAAAAAGCAATTTCCGGAACGATTTCCTTTGCTTTTGAAATTAATTCGAGATAATCCTCTCGGGTATGTTGGCGATTCATTGCTTTAAGCATGGCGTTACTTCCACTTTGAACTGGAAGGTGAACTGATTTACAAATATTTTCATATTTCGCAATCATTCTAAACACCTCGAGATCCATGTCTTGCGGGTTTGAGGTGGCAAACCGAATACGCATGCCAGGGACTTTCTGAGCCACGAGTTCTAACAAATGAGCGAAATCTACCGCCGTTGCCTTTTGAAGGTCAGAGGCATTTTTAAATTCTTTTTTTGGCCCACCGCCGTACCACAAATAACTGTCTACGTTTTGACCTAATAGCGTCACTTCTTTATACCCATTTAGGCTCAGGTCTTCACACTCCTTAAGAATGGAGTGCGGATCTCTACTGCGCTCTCTTCCCCTAGTAAATGGGACCACACAAAAGGTGCACATGTTGTCGCAGCCTCTGGTAATGGTCACAAAAGCCGTGACGCCGTTGCCTCCTAATCTAACAGGTGCAATATCGGCGTAGGTTTCTTCCTTTGAAAGAAGCACGTTAATGGCATCACCTCCACCTTCGGTCTCCTTAAGCAAGTTGGGTAAATCCCTATATGCGTCTGGTCCAACTACTAAGTCAACCAGATTTTCTTCCTCAAGAAGTTTGGTTTTAAGTCGCTCTGCCATACAGCCTAAGACCCCAACTGTTAAACTGGGATTGGTTAGTTTTTGGCGCTTGAATTGCGAGAGTCTCATGCGGACGGTTTGCTCCGCCTTCTCACGAATGGAACAGGTATTAAGGAGGATCAAATCGGCTTCATCAGAATTTAAAGTCGTGTTGTATCCTTGATCTCTAAGAATTGAAGCAACGATTTCACTATCAGAAAAATTCATCTGACAGCCGTAGCTCTCTAGAAATAGTTTTTTAGTATTGCCTTGTTTTTCAGAAATGGCGTAGGCTTCGCCTTGCTTAGTTTCGTCAATATATTTTTCCTGCACAGTACGGTTCTTTAGGCCTTAATTTCAATCACCTCCCTACTTTAGAGAGGCTAATAAAATTAAAAGTTTGCAGGCAAAGATACTAATTTTCTGCCATAATGGCAGA
>DCJS01000033.1:0-13358 GCA_002319955.1 Flavobacteriales bacterium UBA1694 | reverse complement strand
TCTAAAACGACGCTTTACAATACTTCAATTTGATTGGCTAGTAAATCCTCGAAGACCTCACGTTTGCGAATTAACAAAGGTTTGCCTTCTAAAACCATTACCTCTGCAGGTTTTAAACGGGAGTTGAAATTTGAACTCATTTCAAACCCATAAGCCCCAGCATTTCTAAAAACCACAATATCGGATTCGCGTACTTCGTTTAGTTTTCGATCCCAGGCAAAAGTATCGGTCTCACAAATATTTCCTACCACCGTATAGATGCGCTCTGGCCCCTTTGGATTTGACAGGTTTTTAATCTCATGATAGGAATCGTAGAGCATCGGTCTAATTAAATGGTTAAACCCTGAATTCACGCCAACAAATGTGGTTGCCGTCGTTTGCTTAATAACACTAGCGCTCACTACGAAATGCCCCGACTGGCTCACTAAATACTTTCCAGGTTCGAACCAAAGCTCAAAGGATTTGCCTCGCGTTTCAAGAAAATCAACCATTGCTTGCTCCACACGCTTTCCTAGGGCCTGTACGTCAGTCTCTACATCTCCTTGTTGGTATGGAACTTTGAAGCCACTTCCCATATCCAAATATTTTAAATTTGGGAAATGTTCTGAAAGTTCAAACATAATTTCCAATTGCTGTAAAAACACCTCTGGGTCTTTGATTTCACTGCCCGTGTGCATGTGTAATCCCTCCACTAAAATCTTCGTTGTTTCAACAATCCGCTCTATATGGCGAATCTGGTGGATGGATATCCCAAACTTTGAATCAATATGCCCCGTAGAAATCTTATAGTTTCCACCTGCAAAAATATGTGGGTTAATGCGGACAAATATAGGATAGGTATCGCCGTACTTATTGCCAAACTGCTCAAGAATAGAAATGTTATCGATATTAATATGGACTTTCAAAGCCATTGCCTCTTCGATTTCTTTAAGATCTACACAATTGGGAGTAAAGAGAATCCGCTCTGAGCTGAATCCTGCTTTTACACCAAGTTTAACTTCATTTATTGAAACGCAATCCAAGTTCGCCCCTAAACGCTCAACATACTTGAGTATATTAATATTGCTTAGCGCCTTTGCTGCATAAAAAAACTTCGTCTTCGCAGAAAAGGAATCTCGCAGTTTTTCGTATTGAATTTTTATTTGCTCGACATCGTATACGTAGAGTGGGGTAGAAAATTCTTTTGCAATAGATAATAACTCTTGGTTTGTCATGGCATTACGATTAAGAAAGCAGGATCCGTGGAGCCTGCCTTAAGTTTGTTTGGGGTTTATTGAGGTCAAAAATAAGCGTTAAGGTTGAGAATGACAACACAATAGGCCAATTTTTATTTTTTTGGGAGCGCCTCTATGCGCACTTCTTTTTTAAGTAGCGAAAGTTTCATCTCGTTTTGAATTTCAAGGCAAGAACTGTCTATAGGAATCTCACGCTGCTTTATTTTTTCGCGCGATGCAAGCACCGTATGAAACTCATAAAACCCATAACTTATAATCTTTCCGTTTTCAAGTACATAAAAGGCATTCTCGTCTTGGGTGCGCCCCGAGGAGCTCCATAACTCACTGCGCCCTTCTAAATCCAAAACTTTTTTAAGCAGTCCCTTTTCTTTGAACTCGGAATTGCTGTGAATATAACTCAGGGCTTTAAGGCCTTGGGTAAAGGATTTAAACTTCAAGAGTGGCTTTTGCCGATCGCTCGCAAGAACCCGACCGACTTCATACGAGTCTGCGCGCTCAAAAAGTCCATACGGGAGCGATTCTTTTTTCTTGATTCCACGGCTTTTCATCATTAGTTTCGCTAAAAGGGCACTTGCGGTAAGTTCGTAATGAATTTGAGTCGTATGTTGCTGCAACGAGGCAAAGCGTTTCCCTTTTGAATTAAAAACCATCTTTGCAAATTTATTGAGCTCCTCTACATAATCTGAAAAGAGGATTTCTCCCTTTTCATCCTGAAAATAGATTAGCCCCTTTTCACTAGGCAAATCCTGAGTCAATTGTTTGATCTTATTGAGGTAGGTTTTTGCATTAGCCTGCTCAAACTGCTGCTGAATGATTTGGTGCTCTACATCCTTCGAAATTAGCAGCTTAAACAAATCGAGCGTGGCTCTCGCGTCGCCACCCGCTCGGTGCGCCTCTGTAAGAGGAATTCCTAAAGACTTAACGAGTTTTCCCAACGAGTAACTCTCGGCCTTTGGAATCAACTTTTTGGCCAAGGGAATTGTATCCAGGGTATTTATTTCAAATGCGTAGCCTAAACGCTTAAACTCTTGCCTCAGCATCCGGTAATCAAAATCAATGTTATGCCCTACAAGGGTCGTTCCTTCCGTTATTTCAACCACCCGCTTGGCGAGTTCATGGAATTTTGGCGCCGTTCTAACCATTTTAGGTGTAATGCCTGTGAGTCGCTGAACAAACGGCGTAATGTCTTGCTGTGGATTTACAAGTGAACTGAACTGATCCACAATTTTATGGCCGTCGTATTTATAAATGGCAATATCAATGATGCATTCTTTTCTGAATTCTCCACCGTTCCCTTCTATGTCAATAATTGAATACATTCTATTTCACGAAGACCTCAAGGTCTTTCTTCATTTTTTTTGTTTATCTATCTTTTTCTACCACCTAAACCAAGCATCCCAAGGACGAATTTGGCTCCTTCGCGTGCGATTGTCGTGGTAAAGGTTCGCCCTGCCCGACTTTTCATCACACTTTCGAAAACGCCTTCTTCGGCTTTGGCGGTTCTTGTGGTCTTTCGTACGGTAGGTTCTGCCTGCTCTACAGCTTGCTCCATACGTTTATTAAGCATTTCATATGCAGACTCTTTATTTAATGGCTCCTCATATTTCTTAACGAGAGCTGACTCCGCCACAAAGCTCGAAACCTCACTTGCACTTAGGACATCCATGCGGGACTCCGGTGAAATTAAATACGTATGCACCAGGGGCGTTGGAATACCCTTTTCATCAAGTGCTGTTATAAAGGCTTCACCGATTCCTAGATTCTGAATTAATTGACCGGCGTCATAAAATTCAGTGATTGGGTAATTCTCAACTGCCTTATTTATTTCCTTTCGGTCCTTTGCTGTAAAGCCTCTTAAAGCATGTTGAATCTTTAATCCCAATTGTGAGAGAACTTCCTCAGGCACATCACCAGGAATCTGAGTAATGAAATAAATCCCAACGCCTTTTGAGCGAATAAGCTTTACCATTGATTCAATTTGCGAAAGTAAGGCTTTTGAGGCCTCCTTAAAAATTAAGTGGGCTTCATCAATAAATAAAACTAATTTCGGTTTTCCCGCATCTCCTTCTTCAGGAAAAGTCATATAAATCTCTGCAAAAAGCGAAAGCATAAAAGTGGAAAACAGCATCGGACGACTTTGAATGTCCGCCACTCTCAAAATACTAACCACGCCCTTGCCGTCGCGCTGGTGTAGTAAATCTAGGACATCAAAACTCGGCTCTCCAAACAACTGCGCGGCACCCTGCTGTTCCAAAGCGACAATTGACCTTAAAATCGCACCAAGAGAGGACGATGCAATTGAGCCATAGTTGGCTGCCAGTTCTTCTTTTCCTTCCGCAGATTCCGTCACATAGCGCAGAACCTTTTTTAAATCTTCAAGGTCGATAAGAGGCAAGCCCTTATCGTCGCAATATTTAAAGACAATCGACATGATTGAGGATTGTGTATCGTTGAGATCAAGAATTTTGGAAAGTAATAGTGGGCCGAATTCCGTTACTGTGGCTCTAAGCTTCACGCCTTGCTCCCCTGAGATGCTTAGCAGTTCAACAGGAAAAGACTGCGCCGTCCAATCGAGCTGAGTTTTTCCATAGCGCTCATCAATAATCCCATTTCTCACCCCTTCTTTCGCAATACCGGAAAAATCTCCTTTAATATCAAGCACGAGACTTGGCACGCCAGCATGAGAGAGTTGCTCGGCGAAGACTTGTACTGTCTTGGTTTTCCCAGTACCGGTCGCACCCGCAATAAGGCCATGGCGGTTGATGGTTTTCAAAGGAAGACTCACGTTAACCTCGGTCACCACTTCTTTATCGAGCATGGCTTTTCCAAGAATAAGGTGTTCACCCTTTGGACTATAGCGCTGAGTAAGCTGTTCTATAAACGTCGTTTTGTCTGCCATAATTGCCTTGTGTTATTTGATTTGGCTAAATTTAGGATATTTTACTAAAAGATAAGGAAGCATTCCAAAAATAAAAGGGATTTGAGACTAAAACAGCTTTCGAAAACTGAATTATATCATCCATTTTCACCGGCTTACAGAACACCGTATAAGGACAAAAACGCCTACATTTGTACAGTAAATGAAGGTTTTTTCACTGCACATATTATCCCTTTTAATTTTTGCTGCAAGCTTCCAAAGTTCCCTGCTTTTATTAGATTATGAAGTGAATCGCCGTTTTTATGAACTTCATTGCATCAACCAAGACCGTCCCCAATTAGAGTGTCACGGGAAGTGCGAACTCACCAAGGAAAGCGAGAAAGGCTCAAGTCTTTTCAAAAGTGTCCAAATCGGCTTTGAATTTCACATTCTTCAACCTGGAGAACTCGAAAGTAAACCGCCTCTAGTAGCCCATTTTAGCCCCTTAGCAAACTTCAAATTTCCTGAGCTCCATTTTAGCCAGCCACCTCTTTGCGTTTTAACAGCGCCTCCAGAATATTGATTTTTTTTACAAGACTTTAAAAAGCTTTGCCCTTAGGACAACGCTCGTATTTTTCTATCTTAAAATTAAAATCAATGAGACTTTTAAACCTATTAAACCACTCATTAAGAGTTGTTTATATCGCTTCAATATTCACCGGAGTAGCTCTCCAAGCGCAGTCCCAGTTTGCAGTAGACAGCCTAAAATTCCATTCCATTGAAGTGGTGACGCTAAGCAAATCGATCCACCACAATCCAAAATCCCGCAATTTAACGCCTCATGATGGGGATCGGCTCAACCACGATGCAGGGCAATTTTTAACCCAACTGTCTGAGATCAACGCGGTGAAAAAAGCGGGACAATATGGAATGGATCCCGTTCTGCGTGGATTCAAATACGAACAACTTAACGTTGTTATTGACGGGGGCCTTAGTGCAATTAATGCCTGTGCGAGCCGTATGGATCCTCCAATCAGTCAGGTCAATATGAACATGATTAAAGAAGCTCAAATCTATAAAGGCCCGTACAATTTTCGCTTTGGTCCTGCCTTAGGCGGAAGTATAAACTTCGTCACTGTAGAACCGGCTTTCCTTTTAACCCCTACGCTTAGTGGACAGTTCTCAACCGGTTTTGAGTCGAACGGGTCAGTCTTTAAAAGTGAAGGTTCAGTGGCATTGCAAAGTCGAAAGTTAGTCACCAACCTCTTTGCAGGCTACCAAACCGCCGATTCCTACAAAGACGGTAACTCGGTGGAAGTCCCCTCCGGCTTTACACGGTATAATATAGGATCCAAATCGAGCATTCGTTGGAACCCGCATCAACAAACCACGATTCAACTTACGACCAATCAAGCGCGCGATGTTGAATTTGCCGCATTAAGCATGGATCTTCTCTATGATAAAACATGGATGACCCAGCTCGAGCATAAGAGCCATTTTGAAAAGACGTTGCTGAGATCCTTAGACTTCTCAGGGTACGCAAGTTGGGTAGACCATGCCATGGGAACTTACGACCTCTCCATGATTTCCAAGGTTAATTCACAAACGTTTGGCGCTCGCGGCGAAGCCTTATTTCAAAACGCTTCGAGTAAATTTTTCACTGGTCTTGATTTCAAATCGCAAAATGCGGCAAATTCTGAAAATGCGATGCCTATGAGCATGAGCTCACATTCAATGGCGCGTGATGGCACAAGTTGGCAGGACTCCTCAGTAGAGCAAATCGGTTGGTTTAACGAGTTTCAAACCCAGTGGGGGCACTCCAAATTGAGCCTTTCATACCGCCTAGATTTAGACAAGGGAGAGGCTAAGGAGCTATCTGAACTCTTTAAAACGCTCTACAACGATGGGAAATCCGAAAACATAAACCATAGTTTTAGTGCCGGATTCACTCAGATCGTAAGCCCAAAGATCTCCTTAGCTCTTTGGAGCGGCAGAGCTCAGCGAAGCCCAAGCATTTCCGAAAGGTATATCAACCGGTTCCCACAAGGTTTAGACAATTACGAAATGTTAGGAAATCCAAACTTAAAGCCGGAAACTAATTTCCAAACCGATTTGATCTTCTCCTACCAAGACAAAAAGCTCACCTTTCAAGCAACCGGATTTTATGCCTATTTAAGCGACTACATTTCTGGGAAAATAAATCCAGAACTCCCAAAATCCTCCATGGGAAGCCCTGGGGTAAGACAATACATCAATTTAAAGCAGGCCTTTAAAGCGGGTTTTGAATTTGCTGGTACCTACCAAATTTCACCTCACCTCCACAGCACTTTAGGCGCTGCTTACACCTACGCCAAGGATCTAAAAACAAAAGTTCCCTTGCCTGAAATTGCGCCCTTAGAACTACGCACGAGTCTAAGCGCCATGCTACATCCCCTGGAACTAAGTGCAAAACTTCGTTTTGCAGCCTCACAAAACCGAATCGACCCCAGCTTCTCAGAGCTTGCGACACCGAGCTTCTTTCTGGTAGATTTTGATGCCAAGTACCACCTATTTAAATCCACTGTGGTTTTTGCTAACGTGAGCAACCTCTTTAATCAGGACTATGCCGAGCACTTAAGTCGTACCTTAAGCTCAAGCACTTCACAAAGGCTTCTTTCCCCAGGTCGAAATTTCGGAATCGGAATAACCAAAAGTTTTTAAACCAAAAGGAGGCGCTACATACTCTGGAATCCGCAAGGTCAATCAGCCCAGTTTATGAGATTAATTTCCTAGATTTGTTAACACATCAACCCCAAAATCATGACTCGAAATACCCTTATAGAAGCTTTGATTAAAAAGCAAGAAAGCATTATTGACAATTTGGAAGACTCCGTTGAGCGCTACCAAACGGCCTCTGACATCGATGAGCAAGAAACGCGAGAACCGGAAGATTTTGCCCGACAAACAGAGGCGAAAGACATGCAACTCCGGTTTGAAAAATTAGTGAGAGAAGCGCGCGTGGCGCTCGATTTCCTCAGCGAGCAGCGTGAGCAAATCCATGAGCGCATTGAAAAAGGGACTCTAGTGAAAACCGATTTCAATTGGTTTTTTCTAGGCGTTTCCATGCCACTCGTGGAGCTCGAGGGCTTAAATCTCGTTTCAATTTCAGATCAAGCTCCTGTGTACAAGGATTTTGTAAATAAAAAAACGGGAGACCACGTGCTCGTTGGAGAAAAAACACACGAAATTCTTGAGATCATTTAGCAAAACCAATCCACGAATTGGCATTTTCGTACAATAAAAAATAAAACGACTACCTTTGGAATCGATCAAAACTTCCAAGATTCAATGCATATTTTAGGTTATTTTTTCGCTATTATCATCGGACTTGTCATGGGCCTTATCGGGGGAGGCGGTAGCATACTTAGTGTGCCCGTCTTTGCATACTTGTTCGAGATTGATGCCATTACAGCAACTGCGCTTTCCTTATTTGTCGTGGGAATTACAAGTAGCGTCGGGTCGGTGAGCTTTATTCGCCAAGGGCACGTGCAGTTTTCAACGGCACTTCAATTTGGGCTTCCCTCGGTTTTGGGAATCTTATTTTCCCGAAGGGTCGTGCTCCCGCATCTCCCGCCTTACATCATCAACCGTTGGGGAATCACCATTACCAAAGAAATGTTCATTTTGCTACTGTTTGCCATACTCATGCTTATTTCTGCAATAAAAATGATTCAAAAGAAAGAGCGGCCTCGTGGCAGACGCTTTGAACAGTCCAATTACACGCTATTAGCCTCACAAGGACTTTTGGTTGGAATTGTTACTGGCTTTATTGGCGCAGGCGGTGGGTTTTTAATCGTTCCTGCCCTGGTGATGCTTGTGGGCGTTTCGATGAAGCAGGCTGTCGGCACATCGCTATTCATCATCTCGGTTAATTCCCTAATTGGATTTATCTCCTCTTTAGATAAGATTACTGTAGACTGGCAATTTCTGTTAGGCTTTACAGCCCTATCAATCTTTGGCATTCTAATCGGTGTCACCTTCGCAAAGAGGATTGACTCCAAAAAACTAAAACCCCTGTTTGGTTGGGTTGTCCTAACCATGGGTCTCATAATAATTATCAAAGAATTACTACTAAACTAAAAACCATTTAACCATGAAAAATCTAATTCTAAGCCTTGGGGTTTTAAGCCTTATCCTAAGCTGCAACAAAAATGAGGCACCGAGCGAATTGAAAACCGACTCTGAGGCTGAAATCAGTAATATCCAAGAAACTAGCACGTTTTATAGCAGCAAAGGGGATTCTCTTCAAGTGACCTATTTTGCCTTAGGAGAAGAAGTGGCTGTTAAAGTCAAAAAAAATTCAGAACCTGAGATTACGCTCGAGGCCGAAACAATTTCGAGTTCTGGAAACCCCGTTTTCAGTAACGGAGAACTAAATTGGGAAATGGGAGAAGGCGCCCGTGGTGGTCGCCTATTGGATAAACAGGGCAATGGAATCGCGTACGAAGAAAGGAAGTAATTGATTTCCTCAATCACTGCAATGACCCACCAAGGCGACTTATTTAAAATAATTAGTCGAAATTTGCCACAAATTGCTAAACTACAATAATTCATAAAAGATGAAAGTTGAACAGATTTATACAGGATGTCTTGCTCAAGGGGCTTATTACATAGTCTCCGATGGTCAAGCCGTGATAATTGATCCTTTACGCGAAACGCAGCCTTATCTTGAGCGCTTAGCACAGGACGGTGTGAAATTAAAGTACATTCTGGAAACTCATTTTCATGCTGATTTTGTATCAGGCCATTTGGATTTAAGTAAGAAAACGGGAGCCCCAATTGTGTATGGCCCAACCGCGCAGCCCCTGTTTGAAGCGACAATTGCAAAAGATGGCGATATTCTAGAGATTGGAAAAGTCAAAATTAAAGTCTTACACACCCCTGGGCATACCATGGAGAGTACGTCGTTTCTATTATTTGATGAGGACCAAAAGCCACACGCACTTTTCTCAGGAGATACGCTTTTCCTTGGGGATGTGGGGCGTCCAGATCTCGCTCAAAAAGCAACCAATCTCACACAAGAAGATCTTGCAGGCCTTCTATATGACAGTTTACAAGAAAAAATAATGCCTTTGCCCGATACCCTTTTAGTGTTCCCGGCGCACGGAGCAGGATCCGCCTGTGGGAAAAACATGCAAAAAGAAACCGTCGACACCCTCGGCAACCAAAAAAGGACCAATTATGCCCTGAATCAACCCAATAAAGAGGCTTTTATTGAGGCCGTTTTAGACGGACTCTCTGCTCCACCTGAATATTTTGGGATGAACGTGGCCCTTAACAAAAGCGGGTATATAAGTTTCGATCAGGTTTTAAACCAAAGCCTTAGAGCTCTAGAACCTAACGAATTTGAGGCTGCAGCAGAAGCCTCTGGCGCTTTAATACTGGACACGCGCTCAGCCGCTGAATTTCACCAAGGGTTTATTCCCAATGCCGTAAACATTGGTCTGAAAGGCGATTTTGCCCCTTGGGTTGGATCGTTAGTCGTGGACGTTCAACAGCCACTGCTTCTTATCACAGATCCTGGAATGGAACAGGAGACAATTACAAGACTAGCGCGTGTTGGCTTTGATGCTGTGGTGGGCTATTTAAAAGACGGATTTCAGTCGTGGCAAAGCGCTGGTAAAGAAACGGACACAATCAACCGAATCTCTGCCCAAACATTTGCCATGGAGCTAAGTGACACCGTTGAGGTACTTGATGTGAGAAAACCCGAAGAGTTTGCAGCGCAACATCTTGCCGGTTCAACCAACTTACCTCTGGATCAAATTTCTCAATGGGCCGGCAAACTTGACCCAAATAAACCGTATTACATTCATTGTGCGGGAGGCTACCGAAGCATGATTGCGGGGAGTATCTTAAACTCAAGAGGCATTCGCAATTACAAAGAAATTGACGGTGGATTTAATGTCATGAAACAGACCGACGGACTTGAATTAAGTAATTAACGCAAAATCGCAAGGCTATGTCCCAGAAATTTAAAGAACTCATCGCATCAGAACGGCCCGTTCTTATTGATTTTTTCGCCACATGGTGTGGCCCATGCAAGGTCCAATCCTCAGTCCTGACGCAGGTTAAAGAAAACATTGGTGATCTTGCGCGAATCGTGAAAATCGATATTGATCAATTTCCGTCGATCGCTGCGCAGTACGGCGTAAGAGGCGTTCCAACCCTTGCTGTGTTCAAAAACTCTGAGCTTTTATATAAGCAAAGCGGTGTGCATGACGTCAATACCTTAGAGGGCCTTCTAAAGACCTACTCAGACCAGTAAACTTAGATCTTACCCGACGCTAAAAGGGTCTTTATCATCTAAAAATCGATAATGTGCGCGGTACTTTTCTAGCGCCGCTAAATCGAGTTGTCCCTCAAGTCCATTTCCACGGGCATGACCTACCGATGAGCCATCTGCAAAATAGAAATAGGAGCTAATTGGATAATCGAGTCCATTCCCATCATGACCCGTGCGGTTTACGCCAAACACATAGGCCTGATTTTCAATAGCGCGGGCTTTTAGCAGACTCTGCCAGTGCTCAATTCGCTTTTCAGGCCAATTGGCCACATACAAGATCGCGTCGTAATCCCCTTGGTATCTTGAGAAAACGGGAAATCGTAAATCGTAGCAAACCTGGAGTAAAAACCGCACGCCTTTGTAACTAACCACGACACGCTCCTGACCCGGGGTGTAAAGTTTATCTTCACCAGAAAAAGAAAATAAGTGCTTTTTGTCGTAAAATAGAACATCTCCCTGGGGCTGCACAAAATACATGCGATTCACATAGCGTCCGGAGGCATAGACCGCAGCACTGCCACACAAAGCCACATTTCTTTGTTTCGCCCACTTTTTCATCCACGCTAAAGTCTCTAATTCTCGATCCGCCACCCCCACTGGCTCCATAGAAAACCCAGTAGAAAACATTTCTGGCAGCAAAATCAAATCGGCTTCTACATCCTGGAGCTCCGATTCAATTTTCTGAAAATTCGCCTCTTTATCGTGCCACTTACTATCTAAGTTAAGACCAAAAATATTTATCGACTTCATACAAAACTTTTCTGAAATGTATAATAATTTACACTTCCAATCCAAATAAATCCCATTTGGCTCTATTTTTGAATTGGTTTAAATTAACAACCAAAATTAATAAAATTATGAAAAAGCTTATTTTAGTTTGCTCAATGCTTTTTGTTGGAAGCATGGTTTCGGCACAAGCATGGAATGGAAAAGGAGATCAAAAATTACAAATCGGTCTTAATGGCTGGGGTTATGGAACTGGTATCACAGGAACTTACGATTATGGTTTAGGCGAAATCGTATCCCTTGGTGCTGGAGCGAATGTTTTTTTTGATGGCTACAAAGACGGAAACGAAGATAACAACCTTTTCGTTTTTGGACGCGTGGGCTTCCATTTGCAAGAGCCTTTAAACCTTCCAGAACAATGGGACATCTATCCTGGGGTTAATGTGGGGGTACTTGGAAAAGATTTCGGTCTTGGGGCTCACTTAGGGGTTAGATACTTCTTCAACGATAACGTTGGTATTTACGGTGAATTCGGAAATAACGGTAGCTTAGGGGTTTCATTCAACTTCTAAAGGCCAATCACATAGATCAAAGGTTCTCATTTAATGGGAACCTTTTTGTTTTGGCATACCTTTGATTATTACTACCTTTGCCCCACTTAATTTTAATTACAATTCATGACTATAGCTCAATTATTTCAGTTTTTCCTAAGTATCTCGATACTTGTGGTACTCCACGAATTGGGGCATTTCTTGCCGGCTAAGTGGTTCAAAACGAGAGTTGAAAAATTTTACCTCTTTTTTGACCCTTGGTTTTCCCTATTTAAGATAAAATTTCGCGGCACGGAATACGGGATCGGGTGGCTTCCATTAGGAGGGTACGTGAAAATCGCGGGAATGGTTGACGAGAGCATGGACAAAGAACAGCTATCTAAGCCAGCCGAGCCTTGGGAGTTCCGAAGCAAACCGGCCTGGCAACGTTTAATTATCATGCTTGGAGGGGTTACTGTTAACTTCTTCCTTGCCTGGGTAATTTATAGCTCGCTTTCATTTTTCTATGGTGAAAAATTCCATGATAACACCAAATTTGAAAACGGCATTTCCGTCTCACAAGAAGGAAAGAAAATGGGTCTTAGAACCGGAGACAAAATTCTTAAGATAGATGGGAAATCAGCAGAACGTTTTGAAACCTCTGTCGTTAACATGCTTTTTGCAGACGAAGTAACGGTTTTACGTGAAGGCAAAGAGGTTACTTTTCCAATCAACGAACATGGGGTCGCTGATGTTCTGAAAGCTAATGAGGCAAAAGCCTATTTTTCTCAACGTTTCCCCACCCTAATTGATAGTATTACACCCACGGGTGGCGCTCGGGCATCCAATCTATTAAAGGGAGATCAGATTGTCGCGATCGATGGAGTACCCACGCCATTTTTTGATCAAGTCACTGAGATTCTAACCACGAAAAAGGATAAAGAAGTCACGATAAGTGTTTTAAGAAACGCGCAGACGATCGAGACAACTGCCAAAGTTGATAAAGACGGGAAGCTTGGGTTTAGCACGGATTTAAAGCCGCTAATAAACGCCCTTGAGCAAACGAGTGTCACTAAATCGTATGGCTTTTTAGAAGCTATTCCAAGAGGCTTTGAGCGAACCATCGATGTCTTGGTGATGCAAATTAAGCAGTTCAAAATTGTCTTCAACACCACCACACAAGGCTACAAAAAAGTGTCCGGACCTATCGGAATTATTAAGCAAATGCCTGAAACGATTAATTGGGAATTTTTCTGGAGTTTTACAGCAATGTTCTCCGTTTGGCTTGCCTTTTTGAACTTAATTCCAATTCCTGGACTTGACGGCGGACACGTGGTCTTTACGTTATGGGAAATCATCACTGGAAAGCCCGTACCGCAGAAAGTTTTAGAAAATGCACAAATGATTGGTGTCCTCTTTCTCCTCGGATTAATGGTACTTATCTTTGGTAACGATATATTCAAATGGATAACTGGGAAATTTTAATTTTTTTCCAAAAATAGTTGTGCAAAATTAAAAAACCTATTATATTTGCAGACGCTTAGAAACAGTAAAGCATTCCTCCTTAGCTCAGTTGGTTAGAGCATCTGACTGTTAATCAGAGGGTCCTTGGTTCGAGCCCAAGAGCGGGAGCACTTAAGAAGTCTTTTAAACATTATGTTTAAAAGACTTTTTTGTTTTTAGTG
>DCJS01000045.1 GCA_002319955.1 Flavobacteriales bacterium UBA1694 | reverse complement strand
AGATAGTAGGTCGAGAAATCAAACACGTTACTGCCTGAGGCTTTCACCCATGAGTCCACAAGTTGTAGGTTGGTATCCCAGAGTTCTCCAACGGAGAATCCTCCTACTGCAGCGTTCCAGTCTTTTACGACCCAAGGGCCAAAGCCTTTAACAAAGTCAAAGCGCCAGCCATCAAACTTAAGGGTGTTTTTATAATACTGTCCCACCGATTCTGGCTTTTTCCAAAACCAATCCTGCACGTAAGGGCTCGCGTGGCTTAAATCGGGCATATCGCCAAAACGGTCCTCGTCATGGGCTCCCGTGCTGTTGGGATAAAATGATTCGTAGTTTCTTTTAAAGAGTCCTGAGGCCACGCCCGTAAAATCGGTCCATGTGTTCGTCCCTGTGTAAGGGTTCGCCTCGGAGCTGCCTCCACTGTTATGGTTTAAGACGATATCCGCATAGACCATCACATTATTTTGGTGCGCCTTGGTAATTAAATTAACCAGCTCGTCTTTCGATCCAAACCGAGTTTCTGTGGTTCCGTGCTGATTGTACTGCCCAAAGTCAAAATAGTCGTAAGGGTCGTAACCCATAGAGTACCCGCCACTTTGTCCCTTGGTTACCGGGGGAAGCCACATAGCTCCGATACCAGCGCTCGACCAAGAAGCGACTTTTTGACTCATGAGATCCCACCAGGTTCCGCCCATTGGCACGTCCCAGTAAAAAGCCTGCATCATCACCGGTCCACCTGGCCCGCCCACAGCGGTACCACTTGGAGGCGTAACGCCGACTGAGAAGGGTTTTCCGTCATGGGTAGTGACGTGAATGGTGTTAAAATTCGGTTTCACGACCACCTCCCCTGGAGTGGGCTTGGGATCTGGATTAGGGCTTGGCGTTGGATCAGGATCTCTTGCGCCCTCAGAGCCGCAACTTAAGAGTATACTTAGGGTCATCCCAAGAATAAAGAGTGGTCTAAATTTCATAGTTTATTGAAAATGTTTCACAAATCTAGTGAATTAATTAAAACCACCACGCTCTAAAGTAACCAAAGGCCAGCTAGTTTACTTCGTATTCCAATTTCACAGTAATACTGGACTCCTTCTCTTTTGAAGAGGTGTTATAGGTCCCGCCCCAGGAATACTCCTCGGTGGAGTTTGGCGCCGTAATTTGGATCACACCGGTCGAGCCTTTTTTCAACTTACCAAGCTTTGCTCCGGCGCCATCCGCAATCTTCTGTGCGCGCTCTTTAGCATCGTTAGTCGCATCCGAAATCATTTGCTGTTTTACCTCTGAGAGTTTGGTGTAAAAATAATTCGGGGGACTTGAGGTAAACTCGATGCCGCGGTTAATGATCTCGGTAATGTTTCTGGAAAGCTCCTCTATTTTTGCGACTTCCTTACTTTCAATAGATACTTTTTGCATCAGTTGGTAGCCCCCGAAATTTCGAAGGCTGTTTCCATTCGCATCGTTCGAATAATTATAAAGCTTTTGAATATCTACGGCCGAGAAGACCATTTCCTCAGGCTTAATGCCTTTTGATTTTAGATACTCAGAAATTACCGCTTTATCGGAGGCCAACTCCGCGTAGGCGCTTTGGAGCTCAAAACTCGTCCTTGAGAAATTTCCATTCCAAGTGATTAAATCGGAAGTAAAGGTTTTCGTTCCAAGTCCGGTAACCAGTATGGTGTTGTCCGTTTTATTTCGGTTCTTAATAGCAGAGCCGAAGATTAAAACCCCAATTATAAAGCCTAAGGCCGCAATAGCCACGGCAATGATCGATTTATTCATAATCCAATTGATTTTACGCGCCCAAGGGTGCTTTCTAGCAAGTTAGATAACAAAATTTGTTCCGTCTTTAGAAAACGGGTTTTCAGAGTGTAGGATACTGAGCCCTGTTTAAGTCTTAGAGTTGAATTTAAGAGGGCTGCGCTTCTTTTTGCACGGTGACTCTCGTATCGAGGAATTTTTTCACAAGGCCTTTGAGCTGCCCTTCAATGGCCTTACTGTTAAACGCAAGGCGATAGTTTTTCGTCAGATCAAGTTGCTTGTCGGCGTAAGCCAAAAAGATATCGAACTCGTACTCATCGAGTCCAAGGCTGTAAAAATAGGTTAAATCGGTCGTCTGCTTCACACGTCTGTAAAATGCCTCGCGCTGCGCGTAGGAAGGTGGGGGGACTGCTTTGGCAGCTTTCACGAGGGTGGCTAGGCCAGAGGCCAATTTCATTAAATCCATTTGACCCTTTGAAAATTCAGGCCCCATGGAAAGGGTCGAAGGCATTTGGTTCGAAGGGTAAGCGCCCCCAGTGGGCGGTTTATACATATACGAGGCCATGTCTTCATTCAGTTTTCGCTCGCGCAGCGGACGGTCTAAGGCCCGGGAATCTTTGGAGAGAATCCCCGAGGGACTAAAGCCAATGACGACTTCTTCAATCTGCTGCTCTAAAAGCCTTAGATTGATCGACAAAGGGCCTGCAAAGCTCTGTGAGTCGACGCGGTAACTTACACGCTCAAATCCTCTCTTTATAAACCGAATCTCTTCTCCAGGGTTTGCATAAATTAGAAAATGCCCATCATTATCCGTTTGGGTGAGACTCTCACTTGCCACGTTATACACCGTGACGCCTGAAACGCTTCGGTCATCCTCGACACTCACGCGACCAATAACGACTTGTTGGGCACTGATAAGGCCGGCCACAAAAAGCATAAAGACTTGAAATAAAGTTTTCATAGGGATCGTTTTTATAGATTTTTTACGGCCATTTAGGGCGCACTCACGCCTGTAAGTCGTTTAACGTAAGTTTGAATCGGATCTTCAAGTTCCACCAGAACACCGGAAAGGTTTTTAGCCTTTGCATAGCGCCTTACTTTTGGATTTGCGCTAAACGCAAAACTTAAAAACTCTTGAATCCGGTTAACCGGAATTCCCCGCTCAGTAAAATGGCTCTGAGCCACGCGGTCTTTCACCCACGAAATCTCGGTCTGTAAATCTTCAAATTCATACAGGCTCTTCTTTCGGCGTCCTTCACCGCTTATGACCTGATAGAGAGCATGGACATTTAAATTCCCTAAGACCATCGGTAAAAGTGTCTTTCCAACTGACGTATAGGCATGCTCCCTGGGCTTTTCTGGCGCCTGGGGAAGACCCACGACCGCCTGAATCTTCTCCTCTGCACTTACTCTGGCAAGGCGTTTGGAATCAAGCGTTAAATCTCCTGTTAGCCTGACACTAGAGACGTCAACTTCTTCAATTAGTGAAGCAACCCGTACAAGGGAGATCGAATACGGAGCCATCTGCCCTGTGACTCTTAAAGCGCCCCGCTCGTAGCCTTTTCTAACAAAGCGTAGCTCGTCTCCAACATTCGCTGGAATTTCAAAAGCGCCCTGCGCGTCAGTCATCACCTTGTACTGAGTGGTCATGTTCATGACAAGTACGGCTGGAAGTCTTATGCTGTCTGTGCTTACATAGCCGTTTACACTCTGGCCGAGTAAAACACAAAGGGTGCTTAGACTAAAGAGGACCACAAAAAAACGACGCGTTGGATTCATACTATTTCGCCGTAAAAATACTCCGCAATCGCGCACTCTTAAGGCCCGAGAGCAAAAAAGTCTCGGAAGTTTAACCCTACTTAACGGCATTTAAGAGAACTTAACAGTTTGCCTAGGGTGTTTTAGTTAAAATCCCTTAGTGGAAAGGGCCTCGAAATCCCTAATAAGGGCCTAATTGCAGGCAGCAACTAAATATCCATTTGGCAGTTTATGCAAAATGGAACAGTTTTTTCATTACCTTTGCAGACTAATTTATTAGGGGGCTGACCGGTATCGACAGCAAGCCTAGTGGGTAAGTTAGCATGCAGAGAACCTCAGCGCGATCTCTTTAATCCCTTGCTGAACACTTTTAACTGGCGACCAAGAGTTTGCTCTTGCTGCTTAATCTGAATTATAGTAAGATTTTGCGCTTTTCCCGAAGATAGTAAGGAAACAAGATGTCCCCCAGAAGCCTCCGTTTTGCGGCGTCTGACCCTGGGATATAGGAAAAGCAGAACTAAGTCTCGTGAAGCTTCGGCGCGGGAACAAAAATTTTAGAAGATAAGTTAGGCGTTGGGTGTTTGCCCTCTGCGTCTAATCGAAAATGAATGGCGAACTAAGCATGTAGAAAGTTTATGTACTACTTGTTTGGACGAGAGTTCGAATCTCTCCAGCTCCACAAGATTAAAAAGAACTCACTGATTCACAGTGAGTTCTTTTTATTTAATTTCTCTTCGGGTTTTTTCACCAGCTCCCCATAATAAAACGATAGCGCCTTAGCGCTGAATTCTTCACGGGTTGGCGTTCCTTGTTTCCCAAACTTTTGATCTAAATAAGCATTTGCACTGTGCGTTTCCTTATTTAGTTTATCGAGGTTTATCTTCATTCTTTCCATTGCTCTACTATTTTGAGTGCTCTTATTACTTCTTTGCTGCAACAGGAAGATCACTTAGTAAAAGAGGTCAAATGAAAACTTACAATTTGCTAAAAATATACTCTGCAGGAATGTTTAGGACGTAGTAAATGCTTTTTAAGAACTCCATGTCTGGTTTTCTTTAGAGAAAATAACCGATGACCAAAGTTCTTGAAAAATTTCAAATAATGAAATAAAATTTTAATATATGAAAGAAATTTCACAAAATTCGCTCGCGGTTTTGGCTTGAATTGCAGTTCCTAATTCGGTGGCTTTTCCCTTGTTCTTATCCTCTTGACTCACTCCAATAAAAAGCACAAAACCAATACTTTATATTTCAATTTTACAAAATTAGAGCATTTCACTTTACAAAATTAGAGCAATTCATTTTACATAATTAGAGCGTTTTACTTTACATAATTCGAGCAGTTTACTCTTCTCCCCCGGTATCATTAATAAAAGATAGAGAATACTAAACTCAAGTGAACTAACTGAAACTTCAATAGCGCACCTCTTTTGCTTTTTTTTCCTAATTTTGAAAACACCCTAGGGCCTACGTCAGGGTATCTTGAAATTCAAATCATTTTAAAAACACCCGGATGGAACTACTAGAACTAAAATTAAGCGACGAAATTCTAAGAAGCAACATCAAACTTAATACCACCTATCTTCAATTAAAGGAGGTACTTAAATTGCTTAGTCAAAAAGAAATCTCCGACGAGTTGATTGCAAAATTAAATCATGAAATTTCGCAGCTCAATTCCACTACACTAGTAGGTGCTCCCCTTCTGCACGTACTAAAAAAGAAACAGTCAAAACTCCTTCAATTAGTTGAAAAGGAAGCGAAGCTTGTGCCGATAAACCATTATAGAAATATATGGCTCGCGCTTGGAATGTCCGCTTTCGGTATACCGCTTGGAATGGTATTCGGATTTGGTTTGGGGAATATGGCATACCTTGGCATCGGACTACCCATCGGTTTAGCCATTGGAATGGCCGTGGGGAGCGCCATGGACAAAAAAGCAAAAGAAGAAGCAAGGCAATTAGACATTGAAATCAAGTAAGGAGTTCCCACTGCTACCTACCTGCTTACTAAATTTGAATTGTGAACGACCAGCGACGGCTTTTTGAAATTAAGAACGACAAGGTCTATCGACTAACCAAAAACTGAGAATTCTCATACTGCGCCTAGCTCAAATCTTTCGATTACTAAAGTCGAATGCCTTATATTTGCGAACTAGTTGCAGCCTCTAAATGAACCCACGTTATTCCCTTCTAACTTGTCTTTTTGCTCTAGGATTTTTCCTGGCGCCGAATTTACCGTGGGCTAATCTCGAAAGAGCGCAATGCCATTTGGCGAGTACGACAGATTCAAATCAATGTCAGGACTGCGCGTTAGATTCTCAACCTTGTAAAGGCGAGGGCTGCGCCACAAATTGCACTGGTATGGCTTGCAGCGCCCTTTTCATAGACGGCCTTGAAAAACCAATTACCCTAGTAAAAGCCACTCTAAAAATAGACTTGAGTGGTGCGCGCAGGTCCGAATTCTACTATTTGAATCCATCCTACACCGAAGGACTCCAGTCCATTTGGCAGCCGCCCAAACTTTCTTAGGGCCCTAGTTCCCTCACTAAGTCCACTAATTTAAACTTAGCGCTACTATAGCACTCTAACGACAAGAGCCGTCAGGCACTTGACTGCAGTTCTGCTGAAAGGACGCCAAATCAAAACACAAAATACTCAATTTATTTAGTTGCCAATAATGGAATTGGCCTTTGTTAAACCTTTAATAGAAATTATGAAAACAACCTTAATTACACTACTCGCCCTAATTTCCTTTACGCTCTATTCTTGCAACAACCCAAAAGCTGAGCCTACACCGATTGTCACGAGTACCACTACACAACCGAGCATTGGCGCAGTAGTTCCAAACGAAACAGTCTGCATGGTCAATAACGCCTACATGGGTAGAAAGCAGCTCGAAGTCGAATTTGAAGGAAAGATATATTACGGCTGCTGTGAGGATTGCAAAACGAAAATCCCACAACAAGAAATTGCGCGCATCGCCATTGATCCCGTAACCGGAAACTCCGTTGACAAATCGACAGCGGTGATCGCCATTAAAGATTCGTACGACAATGTGGTCTATTTTGAAAATGAAGCGAATTACAAAACGTACTTCAACCTCTAAGACAACTTAGATTTAGAAAAAAAAGCAAGGGCCGTGAAAAACAATTTCACGGCCCTTGCCTTTTTTAAGATCGGTCATTTTGAAAATAAACCCTATGGCTTTGAGCCTGAGGAGCATTAAGAAAGACCACTCGACTTTGCTTCTTTACAAAGGTCTAATTAAGAACTTAACAATCTTCTGATTTTCTTTTTCGTGGACTTTGAATTCAAACCCTTCGATTTCCATCGAGTCGCCCTCATTAGGAACCATTTCATAATAGTGGTAAAAGAGTCCTGCCACGGTTGCATAATCTCGATAGATCTTGGCGTCTAAATCCAGATCGAAACTTTTTGAGAATTCAAATAAATCCATTTGCCCCGTGACCACAAAACTGCCATCGCGCTTTTCTTCAACCATGAATTCCCCATGCGAGTCGGACTGCGACTCGCCAATGAGTTCATCAAGAAGATCCGCCATGGTGACTAGGCCTTTGGTATTTCCAAACTCATCCACGACGATTGCATAGCGGTTATTCTGCAATTTGAAGGACTCCAAAACGGTGTAACAAGACGTCGTCTCACTAAAGTACAAAGGCTCGGTGAGCATGGACTCTAAATCAAGGGGTTCCCCGACACCTGCTAATAAATCTTTCACGAGCACAAGGCCCAGGATTTCATCGAGATTGGAATCTCTAACCAAGGGATACGCCGTATGCATGGAGGTTTTTACTTTCTCAAAAATATCGGCCCAGGTTTCACCAACTTCAAAATACTCCAAATCGGTTCGGTGAGTGACGATAGATCCCACTTTTCGGTCGCCTAATTGAAATACGCGCTCGACAATACCCCGCTCAATTTCCTCAATTTCACCCCCTTTGGCGCTGTCTTTCATAATGGCTTTAAG
>DCJS01000048.1:9267-23596 GCA_002319955.1 Flavobacteriales bacterium UBA1694 | reverse complement strand
AAAAACTGCCAGATTTTCTCTGGTGTTAGAATCTACGATTACTGTGTGATTGGCGATAATACCATCATTCACTCAAATACCGTGGTTGGTTCAGACGGCTTTGGGTTTCAGCCCACTAAAGAAGGCTATCAAAAAATCCCGCAACTCGGAAACGTCGTTATTGAAAATAACGTCGAGATTGGCGCGAATTGCACCATTGACCGCGGAACCATCGGATCGACCGTTATAGGCGAAGGTACCAAAATTGACAACCTGATTCAAATTGCGCACAACGTGAAAATCGGGAAGCATAATGTGATTGCCGCGCAGGCTGGCATCGCAGGCTCCACCACCCTTGGCGATTGGAATATGATCGGCGGACAAACCGGCATCGTGGGCCACATCACCATTGGAAATAAAGTAAGTGTTCAGGCCCAAAGTGGCGTGAATTCGAATGCGCAAGATGGCGAGGTCCTTTATGGATCGCCTGCAATAGCCGCTGGAGACTTTAGACGAAGCTACGTCCATTTTAAGAATTTACCGCAACTTGCAAAGCGTATAGCTGAGCTAGAAGCGAACTCAAACGATAGGATTAATGACTGAAATGCAAAAAACCCTGAAGACGGAAGTAACCCTTTCAGGTATCGGTTTACACACCGGTAATGAAGTAACGTTAACCATTAAGCCCGCCAAAGAAAATACCGGATTTGTTTTTGTAAGAACCGATCTTGAAGGGCATCCCCAGGTGGAAGCGGATGTTAATTACGTCACCACCACCGAGCGAGGCACCACACTAGAGAAATTAGGCGTTCGCATCCACACCTGCGAGCATTTACTAGCCGCCTTAGTAGGCTGCGACGTCGACAATGCCTACCTTGAGTTGTCAAGCTCAGAGCCGCCCATTATGGACGGTTCGTCCAAATTCTTTGTCGAAGCCATTGAAAAGGCTGGACTTGTGGAGCAGTCAATTGCGCGCGAGTATTTCGTCGTAAAAGAAGTCCTCAGCTTTACCTGTCCAAGTACAGGTTCAGAACTGACCATTATTCCCTCCGATACTTACGAAATCACCACCATGGTTGATTTTGGGACCAAAGTCCTAGGCACACAAAACGCCACACTTA
Organism: Flavobacteriales bacterium UBA1694; assembly: GCA_002319955.1. Taxonomy (GTDB): domain Bacteria; phylum Bacteroidota; class Bacteroidia; order Flavobacteriales; family Weeksellaceae; genus Planobacterium_A. The sequence goes on along the minus strand of DCJS01000048.1, from coordinate 22,496 downwards.
AAGATATTTCAGAATTCAAAGAAGAAATCTCCGAGGCCCGTACCTTTAGTTTCCTTCATGAATTAGAAACCCTGATGGACGCTGGCCTTATCAAAGGAGGCGATTTATCCAATGCCATTGTGTATGTGGATAAAGAGCTTACAGAGGATACCTCAGACAAACTAAAGAAAGCCTTTGGAAAAGAGGATGTTTCCATCCGTCCAAACGGCATTTTAGATAACTTAACCCTTAAGTACCCCAACGAAGCGGCGCGCCATAAACTTTTGGACGTGATTGGGGATTTAGCCCTTACGGGCGTAAGACTTAAAGGAAAAGTCATTGCAAACAAACCGGGGCATTTTGTGAATACCCAGTTTGCGAAGAAACTTAACCGCCAATGGAAGCTACTGAGAAGAAAGAACGTGCCGGATTTTGATTTAACAAAACCGCCGGTTTTCGATATCAATGGCATTATGAAACTCCTTCCGCACCGCCCGCCGTTTTTATTGGTAGACCGCATTATCGAGCTGTCTGAATCCCATGTCGTGGGCATGAAGAATATCACGATGAACGAGCCGTTTTTTGTGGGACACTTCCCAAAGGAACCGGTGATGCCAGGCGTTCTACAAATTGAAGCCATGGCTCAAACGGGTGGGATTTTAGTGTTGGCCAACGTGCCAGACCCAGAAAATTACTCCACTTATTTTGTCAAAATTGACAAAGTGAAATTTAAGCGTAAAGTGATTCCAGGCGACACGCTGATCTTCAAAATTGAACTTATCGAACCCATACGTCGAGGCATCGTGCACATGCAAGGCTACGGCTATGTCGGTGACGCCGTTGCTGTGGAAGCCGAACTCATGGCGCAAGTGGCTCGGAATATAACTGAATAACGCATGGTACATCAATTAGCGGCGGTCGACAAAAGGGCCAAAATCGGAAAGAATGTAACTATAGAACCTTTTACCACTATTGCGGGTGATGTTGAAATTGGAGAGGGCACTTGGATTGGTCCAAATGTGACGATCATGGATGGGGCAAGAATCGGCAAAAATTGCCAGATTTTCCCAGGTTCTGTAATTGCCGCGATTCCTCAAGATTTAAAATATGAAGGCGAAGAGTCTTTTGTCTATATTGGCGATCGTACCACCATTCGCGAGTGCGTCACAGTAAACCGAGGAACCAAAGCCTCAGGACGAACTATCTTAGGCACGGACTGCCTTATTATGGCCACCACGCATATTGCGCACGACTGCATTATCGGGGACCATGTGGTCATTGTAAACGGCTGTGGAATTGCAGGACACGTGGAAATTGGAGACTACACCGTGATGGGTGGACTTTCCGCTATTCACCAGTTTTGTAAAGTCGGCAAACACGTGATGATTGCCGGGGGAACACTCGTAAGAAAAGACATTCCACCCTACGTGAAAGTGGCTCGTGAACCGATGAGCTATGCGGGAATTAATTCCGTTGGCCTAAGAAGAAGAGGGTACAGTAACGATAAGATTTTTGAGATTCAAAAGATTTTCCGCTATATTTTCCAGATGAAAACTAACGTGACGCAGGCCATGAACCAGATCGAAAAAGAGATGCTTCCAACTGCAGAACGCGATGAGATCCTGGAATTTGTTCGTGACTCGCCTCGAGGCATTGTCCGAGGGTACGGCACGACAAAAGACTAAGCAACAAGACGAAAGACAGTATAAACTACACATTATAAATGGCAACAACATCGGACATCAGAAAAGGTCTTTGCATCGAATTTAGCAACGACATCTACAAAGTAATAGAATTCTTACACGTGAAACCAGGGAAAGGCCCTGCGTTTGTGAGAACTAAATTAAAATCCGTTACCAGCGGAAAAGTGCTGGATAATACATTTTCGGCCGGTCATAAGATCGAAGAAGTGAAAGTGATTACGCGGAAATACCAGTACCTTTACGATGATGAGAATGGGTTCCACTTCATGAACAATGATGATTTTTCTCAACTCTATATTGGGAAAGAAATGATTGACAACGCGCAGTTCATGAAAGCGGGTGAGGAAGTAATGATTATTTTAAAAGAATCAGATGAATCCCCACTTTCTGCGGAACTTCCCCCTTCTGTAATTTTGGAAGTGGTTGAGGCCGATCCAGGCGTGAAAGGAAACACCGCCACCAATGCCCTTAAAAATGCTATTGTGGAAACCGGAGCCCGCGTCAACGTGCCCTTATTTATTGAACCAGGAGATAAAATTAAAGTCTCTACAGAAGACGGCTCTTACCAAGAGCGAGTCAAGTAAAAACTTAAAAAAGACCGTGAGGGTTTTAGTGACACCACTAAATTTCTTGCGGTCTTTTTTTCTTTTCATTCCCTTTAACCTAGCGCCTCCACATACAAGGGAGTAGCGCTAATTTTGCTAGAGACGGCTATGCGATTTAAAACAATTCAAACTTTAGAAACCCTAGCGGCGCTTATCGGCGCAAAAGCCGTTGGCGATCCTAAGTTTCAAGTGCTTGGTACGAACGAAATTCACCGCGTCAAAGCGGGAGAGATTGTCTTTGTCAACCATCCAAAGTACTACGATAAGGCACTCAGTTCTGAGGCCAGCGTGGTACTAATTGATAAAGAGGTTGAGGTTCCACAGGGAAAAGCCCTTCTTGTTTCAAAAGATCCATTCGGAGATTTTAACCGCATTAATGCCCATTTTTCCCTACTTACCCATTTTGAGGGGGAGGCACAGCAGCAAAACATAGGACAAAATACGTTTATTCANNCCCTCTGTCGTTCTAGGAAACGACGTGACGATTGGAGAGGATTGTTATATCAGTCCCAATGCGGTGATTGGGGATGCCACCGTGATTGGTAATTCTGTGCGCATTGGCTCAGGAACCGTACTGGGCGGGGACGCCTTTTATTACCGCAAAACCGAGCACGGCCATGAGCGTTTAAAATCCGTTGGAAACGTCATTATTCACGATGGCGTCGAGATTGGAAACCTCTGCACGATTGATCGCGGCGTGACCGATTCAACCATTATTGGCACGGGCAGTGTGCTTGACAACCAAATTCAAATTGGCCACGATACGGTCATTGGAAAGAAAGTCCTCATTGCAGCGCAGGTCGGCATTGCCGGGTGCTGTATAATTGAGGATGAGGTGAGTATTTGGGGGCAAGTGGGAATGGCCTCTGGCGTGCATGTGGAAAAAGGAACCGTGATTTTAGGCCAAACTGGGGTAAACCAGAGCCTGAAAAAAGGGACGTATTTTGGACCCCTAGCCACGGAATTTAAAGACTTCCTTCGAAAGGAGGTCAAACTCAAGAATTTAAAGTAAAGACCTCGTGCTCGACTTGGGCTAAGGGGCAGTAGCAATAAATAAAATTACATAATTAATTTTTTTTACCTCAATTAGATTGAGTAAATTTGTAAGCATTAATACGTTATAAACAACATAAATCAAATAACAATGTCAGTACTAGTAAACAAAGACTCTAAGGTAATTGTGCAAGGATTTACAGGGAACGAAGGGACCTTCCATTCCTCGCAGATGATTGAATACGGAACCCAAGTAGTGGGTGGGGTAACTCCAGGAAAAGGAGGCTCTGAGCACTTAGGGAGACCTGTTTTCAATACCGTAGCCGATGCCGTGGAACAAGCAGGGGCAAACGTCTCAATTATTTTCGTACCCCCAGCATTTGCAGCCGACGCTATTATGGAAGCAGCAGAGGCAGGAATTAAAGTCATTGTCTGTATTACAGAGGGAATTCCCGTGGCTGACATGGTCAAAGTAAAATCTTACATTGCTGACAGAGACACAAGACTTATCGGTCCTAACTGTCCAGGAATCATTACCTCGGATGAAGCGAAAATTGGAATTATGCCAGGCTTCGTTTTCAAAAAAGGAAAAGTAGGGATCGTTTCTAAATCAGGAACCTTAACGTATGAAGCAGCAGACCAAGTGGTGAAAGCAGGATACGGCGTTTCTACAGCCATCGGAATCGGAGGAGACCCAATCATTGGGACCACGACAAAAGAAGCTCTAGAGCTTTTCATCAACGATCCAGAGACAGAGGCCGTTGTTATGATTGGCGAGATCGGTGGAGCCCTTGAGGCGGAAGCTGCCCGTTGGTACAAAGCAAGCGGTAGTACAAAACCAGTCGTTGGGTTTATCGCAGGCCAAACAGCCCCTAAGGGGAGAACCATGGGCCACGCAGGAGCCATCGTTGGCGGCGCGGAAGACACAGCGCAAGCGAAGATGGAAATCATGAGAGAATGCGGAATTAACGTCGTAGACTCTCCAGCAGATATCGGTGTGACAGTAGCGAAAATTTTAGGGTAGTCTCTACCAATAGAAATACAAAGCGAAGCGATCCAAATGGGTCGCTTCGCTTTGTTTTTGCTCGAAAACAGGAATGCTTAGATAGAATCTGAATAGTGGCCCTAATTAGTACCTAGATTTAAGCGCCTTAAATTTTTCTTTTCTCAGCGATAAATTGATTCAGTGGGCTCATTTCATCAACATAGTGCCGCACCTTAAGTAAGGTTTCGAGCGACGGATTTCCACCGTTTTCAACTTTATTGATGGTAAATATCGTTAGGGCTATGGACCAGAACTCTGGCCTGTAGGATTCATAAGGTAAAACTCTAAGCCGTTTTAATTTCTACTGCCCTGCTGTAGTCTTTTTGCGTATTCTGGAATCGACTTTATCAAATCAACTCCGAATCCACTTCCAGATCTCTTTAAGCGTCGCCTTATTGCCATACATCAGGACGCCAACCTTATAGATCTTCGAAGCGATAAAGACCATAAAGACGGCTGATAAAGCAAGAAGCGCAACCGAGAGCACAATCTGCCACGCAGGAACCCCAAAGGGAATTCTGGCAATCATAGCCACGGGCGAGGTAAATGGAATCATCGAGAGCCAAAAGGACAGTGGCCCTTCAGGATTATTTAGTATCGTAATACTTCCATACATTCCTAGAGTTAAGGGTAGGATGGCAAATAGGGTGAACTGCTGAGTTTCTGTTTCATTATCAACGGCTGAACCAATGGCCGCGTACATAGCGGAGTAGAAAATATAGCCTAATAGGAAAAACACAATAAAGACGCCAACAATGAGTGGCACGTTAAGGCTTAACAAGGTCTGAGAGATTTCTCCAGCCATGGTTGTGATATCGGTCCCCTGACTTAGAGCTTCTGCCTGCGCCCCGCCCAGTGGCAGGCTTCCTTGAAGCGCTGCAAAGCCAGTACTTAAGAAGAGTGCAGCAGCAACGCTCATGGATATCCATACGGCAAACTGTGTAAGGGCCACTAAGGTCACCCCAATAATTTTGCCCATCATTAAGTCAAACGGTTTCACAGAGGAAATAATAATTTCAACCACGCGGTTGTTTTTTTCTTCTAGGACGCTTCGCATGACGCGAACGCCATAGATGATAATGAACATGAAAATGACGTACATCAGAACCATGCTCAGGCCGTATTTGACGCCGAATGCCAAGTCGCTATCCTGCTGGTTTTTATCTTTTAGGTTCTGCGTTTTTAACGTGAAGCCTTTATCGAGATCTTGAATCTGTGCGCTGTTTAGACCCAGGTCTGTGATTTTCTGGATTCTAACCACCGATTCCAAGTCTTTTTGGAGTTTGGATTTGGTTTCAAGCCCGATTTTCTTATTGGTTAAAAGCACCGTTTGCGCTTCAAGTTTGGCCAGGTCATGGCCTTCTAAAGCAGGAATGACTAATAAACCGTCCACGGTTTCACTGGTGGCTAAAAGGCTTCGCATTTGCTTTTCCGTAGAAGCCTCTAAAGGCACGTAGTTAATGAGCTCCCCCGAGTGAAGTTTCGATTCAAAAAGGCCGCTTTTATCAATCACATGAATGGTGGCAGTCGACTCATTGGCTTTAAGCATAAACCCAATAAGAGCTCCAAAGGCGACTAGTATAATGGGCGCAAAAATGGTGAGAAGAATAAAGGATTTTTTCTTAACCTGCGTTAAGTATTCTCGTTTTGTAATTAAAAGGATATTCCTCATGGCGTAAAATTAAGAGTGCCCGCTAACGGCATTAATAAAGACTTCATTCATACTTGGGATTTTCTCATCGAACGTGCGGACTTTCCCAACGGGTAAAAGCAATTCTAAAAGGGCATTTTGGCTGGAGCCGCCTTGGAGTTCAAAAGAATAGAGCCCGTGGTTTACGCTCAAGTTTGAAAGCGGATGCTCGAGTTTAAAGGCCTGAAGTTTTTCCTCTTGTACGTCACTTAAGGTGACTGAAAAAATGTTCTTCTTGAAGGCTTCACGCACCTCAAAGATATTTCCGTCTAGGACTTTTTTTGAATGGTTTATTAAAGCCACCGAGTCGCACAGCTCCTCGACGCTTTCCATGCGGTGGGTTGAGAGAATGATCGTGGTTCCCTCATTTTTCAAATAGAGAATCTGGTCTTTTATTAAATTGGCATTCACCGGATCAAATCCGGAAAATGGTTCGTCTAAAATCAGAAGCTTTGGACGGTGTAAGACCGTTACCACAAATTGGAGTTTCTGGGCCATCCCTTTAGAGAGTTCAGAAAGTTTCTTTTTCCACCACTGTTCCATGCCGAGCTTTTCAAACCAGAACTTTGCCTGTTGCAGTGCGTCTGCACGGCTCATGCCTTTAAGTTCACCAAAATAGAGGAGCTGATCCCCAAGGGTCATGTTTTTATAAAGGCCACGTTCCTCCGGCATGTAACCAATTTTGGAAATGTGGTGTGGGGCAAGTTTCTCGCCGTCTATTAGAATCTCGCCTGAATCGGGCGCTAAGATTTGATTGACAATACGAATGAAAGTCGTTTTCCCGGCGCCGTTAGGACCTAAAAGGCCGTAGACACTTGCTGTGGGAACCTCAATACTGAAATTCTGCAAGGCCGTAATCTTTCCGCCTTGGTAAGTTTTGGTGACGTTTGTCGCTTTTAACATAGTTTAAATGGGCTTCTAGCCGTAAAAATACACAAAAATTAAAGAAGTATTTTCAGAAGATTCGTTGGATCAGATGGCGGATTAGATCTCGAATGCATGCTGCTCATAAAAGGCCGCTGTTTCTTCAATAAGCTCATCCATCTGCGCTAAATTCCCAACCTCTAGAAAGCGTCTTCGAAACTCTTTAAAATGGGGAATCGCTCGAAAGTAATTGGAATAATGCTGACGCATTTCCACAAGACCCGTACGCTCGCCTTTCCAGTCAATACTCCACTCGGCATGCTGTCGAACGGCCTCAAGGCGCTGCGCTAGCGTTGGAGGGGGTAGGACTTCACCGGTTTTAAAATAGTGCTTGATTTCGTTAAAAATCCAAGGGTAGCCAATGGCGCCGCGGCCAATCATCACCCCGTCACAATTGTATTTTTCTTTATACTCTTTAGCCTTTGGGCCTGAGTCAATATCGCCATTTCCAAAGATTGGAATTTCAATATCCGGATGGTTTTTAATTTGAGAAATGTAAGTCCAGTCTGCTTCTCCCTTGTACATTTGCGCGCGGGTTCTGGCATGAATCGTTAGGGCTTTTATTCCGGCATCTTGCAGTCTAAGGGCCACTTCTTGAATGTTAATGGAATCAACATCCCACCCTAAACGGGTTTTTACAGTCACGGGCAATTCTGTTGAGTTTACAACAGCTTTGGTAAGTCTTACCATCAAATCCACGTCTTTTAAGACGCCTGCCCCTGCGCCCTTGCTGACTACTTTTTTCACAGGACATCCGAAATTGATGTCTACGATATCGGGCTGGACTGCGTCAACAATTTTGGCCGATAGGGCCATGGCCTCTTCATCTCCGCCAAAGATTTGAATGCCTACGGGGCGTTCATAATCAAAAATGTCAAGCTTCATTTTGCTTTTCATCGCATCGCGAATCAGTCCCTCTGAAGAGATAAACTCCGAATACATTAAATCGGCGCCATGCATCTTGCACAGACGGCGAAACGGCGGATCACTTACGTCCTCCATGGGGGCAAGAAGTAAGGGGTACTCGGGAAGTTCAATTGGGCCAATTTTTACCATGGTGCAAAAATACGAAATCTAGTTTAGTATGCACCAAATGAATCTTTCTTAGTACCAGCCTTTTCTAAAATGACTTGTTAGGGCGCCAAAGTTAAGAATGAGGGTGAAGCGGATACGCTTGGTGTAATCCTCCATTGAGGGCTCAAATCCGAGCGACGATTGTAAAGGGAAGTAAATCTCGAGGAAGTCTGGAATGAGCTTTAATTTAACCCCGGTGTCCCATATGAATTTCGTGGATTGGTTCTTGTTTTTATAAACGCCGGCGTCGGCGTAAAGGTTGAAAAGTTTCCAAACATGGCCGTCCACCCCAACGCTCGTGATCCAGCTGTTTACCGGTTCTGCAACATGGGATTTAAAGCCTCCTTCAGCCTGAACGTATTGCTGAGAAAGGATTCCTGTGGTTGCGCTTTGTCCAATTAAACTGTAGTTAAAGGCATAATTAGAAACCCTTGAAACGCCGAAATCAAATAAGTTGTTTCTCGCGTTATTCGAGAAAAAGACGCCGCCGAAAAGTCGGAAGCTTATTTTTTTATTCTGTGCATATTCCCAGCGGTAATAAGCCTCGGCTGAGAGTTTTTGAAAGTCATTCATGAGCTGAAGGCTAGAGCCAAACGAGATTTCATGAATGATTTTGCGATCACTATACCCATACCCGATGCTCCAAAGGCCGTACTTATCGTATTCCCCTTGAGCGATAAGTTCGGGGGTGAGGTCTTTTTCGAAATGACTGAATGAGAAATAGAGCGCGCGACTGATATCGCTTCGTAAAACTTTTGAAAAGTTAAGGGTTGAAGAAACGCTCAATTTTTTATAAGCCAGATCGTAATTGTAATGGAAGTAGGAGGCGCCTGCGCCCACTTCGAGTGTTCTGAAAAAGGCGTCCTGTGGTCTGAAACTATAATTTACGCCAGCCGAGCCCGTAAATTTATTTGTTCCCGTACTAAAATAGGGGGAGAAGGAATACTGGAAAGGCTGATCAAATAAGGATTTGTTTCGAATGCCGACGCCTAAAAGAACTTTGTCGTACGCATTAAAAGTTAGTTTTGGGCTTAGGTAGATTTCGTTGTATTCTGGATTTGGAATGTCTTTTAAGAGTTTTACTTTGATGCGTTTGGTGTTTGCAAAAAGCCCCATGGTGTAGAGGTAGTTGTCTCTATAATTCGATTCAGGGAAAAGGTATTCGCCGTTGACGGATACTTTCTTAACCTCCGGTCTTGGAATAAGGTAGTGCCCTTCATTTCGTTTTGAAGACGTATCGTACCAAAAGGCTTTTTTAGTGCCTTCAAAATCTTCTGACGTTATTTTAATAGGGATTCCATAGTCCGTGTTTTTGGAAATGGTGACTAAATAGCCTTCCGGTTTTTTTTCAAACTTTTTCACTTTGAAATTAACGCGGTTCTTATCGTGAATGAAGTTCTCTAAAAAGTTTGAAGAGTAACCGCTCTTAAGGGTAAGGTGATCTAAGAACTCTTTCGAGTCGATCAGCGTGCCGTTTCTTTTTTGAAAATACGCTCTTACAAATTCTTCAAATTTCAAAGGGCCCATTTTTTCAGCAATGAAATTAAAAAGGCTCCCGGTCTCAAACTGACTAATCGCCATATCGTTGAAATTACTTAAAACGGGGTAAGGCGTGCCAATTTTCTGATCCAGATTCTGAGTCATGATGTATTGGTACGCTAAACCGTACCGCTCTGAGAGTTTCAACTTTGAGGCAGTCAGGTATTTTAAAGGACGAATCCCAAAGAGCTGCGCCTGTTGCGGGAGTTTTCCAAGTAGAAGTGATTCACTGTAATTTTGTTTCAGATACTGAATCTCCAAATAGGTTTGTAGGCCATTCTTGAGCCAGTGGTCTTTTGATTTTTGGGTGATCGATGAGGCGAGTACGGCTTTTTTAGAAACCATACTAAAATAATCTAGGTCCGTTTTTTCCATGTCCGTAAACATCTTGTATCGAAACTTCCAGAACTTAATATCGTCGATACCGAAAAAGTCTTCTTTAGAATGGAATTTTTCTGTCAGTAGAATTTTGGAAGGAACCTCGCCTAATTTCTCTCCGATATAATTTAAGTGAACGGGGAGTAAGTAATGCAGCGTCGAGAGCTGCTCTGTATCCACGGGGTAGCCAAAAACAAAAGTCGTCTCGCCATAGCGCGAGCTCGAAATGAGGCTCTGGGGCTTGTACTTCGTTAGTAAGAATTCCGGATCATCGGCCAACGTGCCAGAGAATAGGGAAGTCGAATCATTCAATTTTACAAGATTACTCTCAATTGAAAAGTCCTTTGGAAGCGAAAATTGGAAGCGCCAATGTTGCCCGCCACTTTGAGTCTGTTCCGTGTCATTAAAGTGACGGGGCAATGGGTCAATGGTTTCAAAGGAATTCGGGACTAAAAAGAAGTATTTTAAGGCGATGCTCTGCTCTGAGCTGCCATAGCCCGTAAAGTCCTTGGACGGAAGCGAGAGGGTGTAGGCTAGATTTAACGTAATGCTTTGTCCTGGTTCTAATGGTTTTGAAAGTGGAAGCTGAAGCGTTTCTTTCTCAAGCCCCTCAATGGCAAGTGAATCGTTTAGAGTTAAGGAACTGAGCCTTCCAAGCGCCTCTTTTTTTGCAAAATACAGCTGCTTTTGGCGGTCCTCAATTTTGCGGCTGGCTAGGGAAGTCCCCTCATTTTTGTAGGCAGCTATCCAATTTAAAAGCTGAATTTCATTGATGGCGTGCGCAAAGGGGTTTGTGTAACGAAGCCTTTGTTGCACCTCAAGAGTCTTAAGGTCCTCTTTAAGTACCACGTTTACTACAAGGCTATCGCCTTGTGCAACAGCCAAAAATGGTGTAATAAATAAGAGTATATATAAGAGTCTGTGTATCTTCATAGGTGCATAGCGGTCTCAAATATAGTCGTTTGCATTGAGGTGTAAAATACTAGTGACAAAAAAAACTTCATTAGCCGTTTTTGCATTTGAGCTTTGTATCCGATCAGCAGCCTATTATTTTAAAGTCGACTAGTAAATTCGAATCTTGGAAATACCTAGAGTTAGGTATTTCCTTATTCAACTATTTAGTGGATTTTTGGGGACGTTCGTCTAATTGAAAAGCCACCTTAAAAGCCACCAAATTATGAGAGTATTTACTTTAGTTTTTCTGATGCTAAGCTGCTCTTTTGCAGCTCAGTCCCTAAATCGCGAGTACATAAAGGGTATTAGTTTTAATACCTCAAAAGAGCAGGCTATCGAAGTGGCTCTAGATTTAGCTGAGTATTATTATCGGAATGATCTGCAAGAGATCCATAAAAGACTTCGAAAACACATGGGGATTAAGTTAAGTAAAAGGACGATGGAGCCCTTTATTGATGAAATGAGAGGAGATCTACGCACAATGCTTGAGCAAAATAGCACGTGGGGACAGCAGTTGGGTTTTCAAGACAAATACGCGGTAGAGTTTCCGTATGTGATTGGACAATGGGTAGAAATACCGGGCACCGGTTCCAATACGCAGCTTCGCTATGCGTACTATACTTTCGAGAACAACCAGCTTAAATCAATTTCTGCCTCGGTCCATCTTGTAGAGTATAGTACAAGTGCATTACCTTACACAAGGGAAAGTCTGGCACAGATCAGGCAGGCAACGGAAACTAATTTCGGACCTGTTCGTGTTGAGAATTCGGAGTACAGTTTAAGGAATTGGTGTAATCGAACAGAAACTCACCCCTCAGTGGACTACCACTTCGTTAATCGAGACTATTCCGGGAAGCTAACAACAAAATACATTCCGTGGTACCGAAACTCAGACGACTGCAATCCAAATGGTGCCAAGATGATATCAGTGTCACTAGAAATTAAGCGACTATGAAGCCTAGGCTATAAGAGTAGAGTGTAGGTTACAATGTGTATAGTCCCTATTCGAATGTTTAGGGATTATTTATGCAAGCTTGAATGATTAATCTCTAGATTAAATTGTTTGGTTTTCAGGCAAAGCCTTCATTCACGGCTAGAAGTACAGCCAACATTTAATTAGTCAATACTAACTAAGTTTAATATAAAAATCTAGTTTTATTACTCAAGGATAGTCTTTTTTTATAGAATGTAAGTTTGTAAAAGGAACTGTTTAATAGAATTAAACAAAATGTTTTGTCAAGTATATTGCTTCGTTTACTTGACAAAATACAAAACAAAGCCTTTAAAAGAAAGTCTAAACCCACTTTCTCAGTATGAATATAAAATTACAGAGGATATTTTACCCAATGCCAAAAACTGGAACATCGTATGACGCTGCACGAAAATAGCGGTCCGCAATTTCGTGAAATTGGATAAACGCTTTATGGCCTTCAACAGTTAATTCAAATTGTTTGTCTGCCTCGTTTTTAACGAGTTCTAAGGTTTCAAATTCTGGTTTCATTTTGTTATTTTTTAATTTGTTGCAAAAGCCTCTATAGTTGGAATCATGTGTAAACAACCGAGAGGCTCGAGGTTACTTTCCTAGAAAATCTGGATTATAAATGCCCGAATTTCCCAGTGTTGAACTCTTCAAACGCCTGTATTAGTTCAGCGTGGGTGTTCATCACAAAGGGCCCTTGCGCAGCAATTGGTTCCTTTATAGGCTCTCCACTCATTACTAGGACAAGGGTGTGTGTAACCGCTTCTAGGCTAAATTCTTCACCATCGTTAGCCATTAAGGCAAAATGATCTTGCGCAAATTCACTGTCATTTAATTTTGAATTTCCTTCGATCGCCACGAGCGCCGTGGTATAACTAGATGGAAAATTCAGTTTTAATTTAGCGCCTGCTTTTAGTTCAACATTATACAAATGAATCGGGGTGAAGGTACTGGCTGGACCTGTCTGATTTTCATAGTCTCCTGCAATTATGCGAACAGACCCACGGTTTTCACTTAACTCGACCATTTTAATAGCCTCTTTAGAAATAGCTTGGTATTTTGGCGGGCCTTTCTTTTCTTTACTTGGAAGGTTGACCCACAATTGAATCATTTGAAACTCCCCGCCGTTTTTACTCCACTGGGTCTCATGAAATTCTTTATGCAGCACGCCTGAAGCGGCCGTCATCCATTGCACGTCGCCTTCTCCAATGATGCCGCCACCGCCAGAACTATCCCCGTGCTCTATGCGTCCTTTATAGGCAATCGTTACGGTCTCAAATCCTTTGTGTGGATGCACGCCGACTCCTCTAGGAATTTCTGAAGGCGGAAAGCTATATTTTGAATTGTAGTCTAAGAGTATGAAAGG
>DCJS01000048.1:888-9164 GCA_002319955.1 Flavobacteriales bacterium UBA1694 | reverse complement strand
TACTTAAATCGAATCCCAAAGGATTATCGTGAATTTTAATGGTGCTTGAAGTTTCCTTTTGATTCCAATAGGTACTTCGAACCGTATTTTCCAATTCTTCTACAGCAGAAAACTCAACAATAACCAGGCTCTCAACGAGTAATTGTGCTAATTTTTTTAATTTTAATTTTTCCATTTTCTCGATGGAATCATGAATGGCGAAGACTCGAAATTCAGAGGTTCGAATTTTCTCCAAGGCCTGCTCAACGGAATCTACCTTTGTTACTTTCCAGTTTAAAACTCTAAATTTTTCTTCGAAAGGGTACAAGACCAAAACGTCTAAATTTTTCATTTTATTTCTTGTTTTAATTGTACTCAAAAATACAACTCCTGGAGCGAAGTTTCATTGATCTACAATAAGAAAGGCACTGCTCCTACGCCGAGTTTCAAAAGCATCCTCTTAAAATCAATACTTCTGTAAGACACGATTGCAAAAAAAAGTAGCAGTCACAAAGACTGCTACGTTTAGATGTAACTCGTTATAAATGACCCCAAGGGTTATTTTTCAGTAAGTTCGAAGTCGCCTTTGATTCTTACAAGATCAGAAATCATAGCTTCTGGGAATTTAGATCCCACACCGAAATCTGAACGCTTGATCGTTCCAAGAACTTGGTACCCGTGCGTTGTTTTCTTATTGTTTAGAGTAGATCCTCTATAGATCAGAGTTAAAGTAACTGGTTTTGTCACTCCATGAAGGAGTAGGTTTCCATTTAACTCGTAGTAGTTTTTATTCGTTGCGCTTCTCTTTAATGAAGTCGAAGAAAATACCATCGTTGGGTAGGTTGCAACGTCAAAGAAATCGGCACTTTTTAAGTGGTTGTCTCTCGCCTCAATATGCGTGTTGATAGAGGAAGGGTCTGCTTCAAAGGTAAGCGTTGAATTTTCAAAACTTTTCTCATCGGCATTAATGGTAAGGGCGGCCTTATCCATGTTTCCTGTAATGTCATTGATACCAAGGTGGATCACAGAGAACTGAATTCTAGAGTGCGCTGCATCACTAACGAGGACTTTTTGAGCCGTGATACTAAGGGTGAAAAGCATTACAGCTACAAGTGAAAAAATCTTTTTCATAAGGAATAATTATTTTTGATTAAGGATTATTTTAGTGCGTATCACAAAGATCGCGATTTTTTTTGGTTGGTCTCTTACCGAGCGTATAAAGGTGGCAATTAATCACAGGTGCCGTCTACGGCGCAGGTCTCAGAGCTTCCAAGGATTTGTAGCCCTTTGTCGCCTTGCTGAAATTCAGAATAGCTTTTTTCAAGCACTTCTAAAAACATTTCCGGTTGCTGCGCACCAGAAACGCCATACTTGTCATTGAATATGAAGAAGGGAACAGCTCTAACGCCTACCTTTCTTGCGAGCATTTCATCTTCTTTTACAGCGTAGCGTAATTCTTCTGAACTTAAGGCCTCTTTAAGTTCTGACTCAGTGAGTCCAACACTCATGCCAATTTCTAGCAGATCTGCCTCAGAATCAATGTTTTTACTCTCTATAAATTGGGCTGAAAAGAGCGCTTCTTCCATTTCATTTGCGAGGCCTTTTTTCTTAGCAAGTTGGATTAAAAGGTGACCTCGTAAGGAATTTGAAATTTTTTGACTTTCGAAATTGAACTCAATACCCACGTCCTTTCCAGCGCTTTTTGCGTGCTCGTGCATGCTTCTCGCCTGCTCTAAGGAAACGCCTTTCGATTTTGAAAAGAATTCAAAAGGATCTATTTGCGCGTCGGACTGTAAGTTTGGGTCAAGTTGAAAACTATGCCATTCCACCTCAATGTCTTTAGAGTGGCCAAACTGCTCAAGGGCTTTTTCAAATTTCTTTTTCCCAACGTAGCAAAAGGGGCATCGAATGTCACTGAATATAGATACTTTCATGAGTGTATGTATTTTGATTTGGTTTTACAAAGATAAGGCAATCTGACGCTTGGAACCATTGACCTAGGGTAAGAACTAAGTACTTAAAAAAAATAGCAGTCCTAAAAAGACTGCTAGTGATTGTGAGCTATTTCAAAGGGCCTTATAAGCTTTCTTCATAACCTTTCCAGCCTTCAATTTTATATTCCAAAGCCGCTTTTTCTGGATTGTCAGCTTTATAAATACCACGCCCGACAATGATAAAGTCGGTATGGAGGTGGTTGAAAACGTGGGATGGGGTGTTGTACTGCTGGCCTTTTCCATCGCCTTTACTCTGAAGACTCACTCCAGGGGTGAAGAGTAGAAGCTCCTGAGGCAACTGAGCCTGGGCTACGCCCCCAATGACGTTGGGGTGCGAGGCGGCTATTTTAGTGGCCTCCTCCCGGTAGTGGGAATCAGTAAGGGTGCCGCTCGAAGACATGCCAATAATGGCAATGACGCCAGAATTATGGAAGTAATCAAGCGAAGGGTAGCCTCCAATGAGCTGCGCCGTAATTAAATCGGCCCAATTTGATATTTTATGAACCCCGTAGGCGTATTGAAGCTCCTGAGTGCTTCCGATGTCGGCAAATTTGCGGTCTTCCATTAAGAGGAAATTGTGCTTTGCCGCCAGATCAATTAAAGGAAGGATCGTGTTTTCATAGTCGAAATCGGTGATCACATCCATGTGGGTTTTAAGGGCCACAATGTGGGGCCCCACTTTATCCGCAAAATTATGAAGCTCAGCCGTGGTTAAAAGGTCCGCCGAAGCAATCAAGTTTGATTTCTTTTCAAGGGCGATTTCTAAAAGCCTTTGCGCTTTGGAATGCGTAAGGGTTTCAAGTTTTGTTTCGTAGGAAACGCGTTTTAGCGTTTCAAAATTGACGGTATTGCCTTTTAAAAAGTCCTGAATTCTTAAAATTTCCTGCTCATCGAGTTTGCCTTCTTCCTTTAGAATTTGACAAATCTCTGTGATGGTAAAGAGCGTATGGACTCTATAGCCTTTCTGTTCTAGAAGTTCTTTTCCACCTTGCTCGCGGTCTAGAACAACCACAATATCGGAGACCTTTAAGCCGGCCTCTTCAATTTCAGGAATGGTTTCTAAAAGCGATTTTCCGGACGTGATGACGTCTTCCACCAAAAGGCAGTTTTGACCTCTCTGGTAGAGTCCTTCAATGAGCTGTTTTGTGCCGTAGGCTTTGGCTTCCTTTCTCTTAATAATTAAAGGCAAATAACTCTCAAGCGACATGGCTGTGGCCATGGGTAGGGCGGCGTAAGGCACACCACAAATGAGGTCAAACTCATCTAAAGGCACGATGTCCAGCATGCGGGCTGCCAAGTCTTTTAGAATTTTAGGGTCTGAAGCTAAGGGGCGTAAATCCACGTAAAAAGGGCTCTCGATGCCCGATTTAAGGGTGAATCGTCCAAACTTCACAATCTGGTGTTTGTAGCACTCTAGAAAAAATTCTCTCTTGTTTGTCATTGTTTGAAAAAGGTTTTCACAAAGTTAAGTGAAAAACCTTAAAGACCCAACCCCGCCATTTAGAAATCCCTTGGGAATTCTTATATTTGAGAAAATATTTGATTCTATGAGAAGAAGCTTAGTCCTTATTGCCACTGGCCTTTTGGTCGGATTTACCCAGGCTCAAATTAGTGAAAAACAGCTTGATCAGCTGGTTGAGTCCACCCTTAAAACCTTTGATGTTCCCGGAATTTCTGTTGGAGTCATTAAGGACGGACAAGTGATTTATGCCAAAGGGCATGGCGTGGCGTCCTTAACAAGTAAAGCAAAAATGGACCAAAAGACGCTCGTTGGAATCGCTTCGAATTCCAAGGGATTTACAGCGACAGCCCTGGCTATACTTGTAGACGAAGGAAAACTAAGCTGGGACGATAAAGTCACAAAATTCATTCCTGAATTCCAGATGTACGATTCTTATGTAAGTCAGCACCTCACGGTAAGAGACCTAATTACCCACCGCTCCGGACTCGGACTCGGTCAGGGCGATTTGATGTTCTTCCCCGAGGGCGGGACTATCGGTCTGCAAGAGCTGATTCATAAGGTTCGGTTTTTAAAACCAGAAAACGAATTTAGAGATAAGCTCGACTATAATAACATCATGTTTATCGTGGCGGGCGAGGTAATCTCAAGAATATCCTCTCAAAGTTGGGCAGAGTTTATTGAGAGCCGCATTCTAAAACCAGTTGGAATGAGCTCAAGCTTTGGAAGCTATACCCGCGCCAAGGCGGTTAAAAATAAAATTGACGCGCACGCACCCGTGGATGGGGTAGTGAAACAGATTCCCCATGACTGGAATGAAACGGCTAATGCCGCTGGTGGAATCATGAGTAACGTGGAGGATATGCTTGTATGGGCCGATTTCTTAATGAATGGATTTACGACCAAGGACGGAAAGAAACTCGTTTCGGATCGTCAAATTCAGCAGCTTTGGCAGATTCAGCGTCCCTCAACGGTCGCGCTTAAAAACCCGTACGATACTGGAAACTACGGCTATGGACTTGGATGGTTTATCTCGGATGTAAAAGGACACAAACAGGTGCAGCATAGTGGGGGACTCATTGGAACCGTAACGCTCTTTACACTAATTCCCGATTTAGATCTGGGAATCGTGGTTTTGACAAACCAACAAAGCGGCGCCGCTTTCAATACCATTACCAATACCCTAAAGGATTCTTACTTAGGCCTAGAGGATCGGAACTGGCTTAAAACGTATTCTGAAAGCACCCAAAAATCAGCAGCGCGCTATGCGAAGCAAAAGAAAGAGGCGTACGATAAAGCCGCTAGTTTCGCGAAATCAAGCGGTCAGAAGCTTTCTGCCTCTCAGGTTGTTGGGACCTACAAGGACCCTTGGTTTGGCGCTGTAGAACTCACTCAAAATGCAAAAGGCTACAGACTTGAGTGTAAAACCTCTCCAAGACTAAAGGGCGAACTTATTGCCTACTCTTCAAATACGTTTATTGTGAAATGGGACGATCGGAGCTACGATGCTGACGCGTACTTAACTTTCGTAATGGATGAGAATGGAAACGCCTTAAGCGCAAGTTTAAAACCGATTTCGGATATCACCGATTTTAGTTTCGATTTTCAGGACCTTGACCTTCACAAAGTCGATACAAAGAAATAGGGGGTTCTAAACCTAAACTACTGAATTACATTTCAACCAATACAAAAGCAGCCGCGCTCTTAAGCGCGGCTGCTTTTATAGGTGTTAGCCTGTAATTGGGCGTTTCGTTAAGCTCTTTTACTAAAGGATTTCCCTTGGTAGTAGAAAGTGCGTGAGTGTTTTTTTAGCAGAAGAGAACTCTGACCACTGCTCGCAATCCACGCTAAGAACGGCCACCGTACAGGTCGCAAACTCCCGAGGCTCGCCCACTAAGTCGGTTAAAAAGTCTGAGAGCGTAGGGTTGTGAGAGAATAACGCCAAAGAGCGAAACTCGTCTGAAGTAAACTCTATGGTTTTATAAAAATCTTCCAAAAGCGGTTCATACAGATCTTCCACTTTTTTAATCGCTGAATTGCCATAAGTCTCTGCGAAGTACCGACACGTGGTCAGGGCGCGCTTAGCCGGGGATGAAACAAAGGCCTCAATCTCAAACCCGTTTTCTAATAAAAATTTGGCCATGCCGCGGGCGTTCTCATGCCCGCGCTCATTTAAGGGTCTATTATAATCCTCGATCTCATGGGTCCAGTCACTTTTTGCATGTCGAATCAGAAATAAAGTCTTCAAGGCGCGTTGTTTTTTTAGGTTTGAATAAACTAAAGTAGACAAAAAATTAAAATAAGTGGAAGTTCGAGATAGAATTTTTAAAATATGTAAATTTGCACCATGGGACAACTCTTAGCAGTAGACTACGGAACGAAACGAACAGGACTCGCGGCAACGGATGATTTTCAGATTATTGCCTCAGGCCTAGACACCGTTGCAACCGAAAATCTCATGGCATTTCTAAAAGAGTATTTCTCGAAGAATGTTGTGGATGCCGTGGTGGTGGGGTTGCCGACCGATTTGAAAGGAAACCTTTCCGCTGTTGAAGTGTCTATTCAAAAATTCATTTCAGAGTTTAAAGCGGCTTTTCCGCTGATCCCTGTGGAGCGACTCGATGAGCGATTCACCTCTAAGATTGCTTCGTTTTACATTTCTCAAAGTGGAAAGAGTAAGAAGCAAAGACAGAGTAAGGAGCTTATTGATAAAGTGAGTGCCACGCTAATTTTACAGAATTTTTTAGAACTTAAGCAACGATGATTTTACCAATTCGCGCCTTTGGAGATCCAATATTAAGGAAAGTCGCTAAACCGATTGAGAAAGACTATCCAGGATTAAAAGAATTAATTGAAAACATGTACGAGACCATGGAGTCCGCCAATGGCATTGGTATTGCGGCCCCTCAAATTGGACTCGACATTCGTTTGTTTGTGATTGATGTGACGCCGTTGTCTCAGGACGAGGACTATGCGCATATTAAGGACGAGCTTATTAAACAAGGCAAACGCGTGTTTATCAATGCGCAGATTCTTGAGGAGTCTGGAGAGGAGTGGAAATTCAACGAAGGCTGCCTCTCAATTCCGGATGTTCGCGAGGACGTGAAGCGCCAGGAGCAGATTGTGATTGAGTATGTCGATGAAAATTTTGTAAAACATACGGAAACTTTTTCCGATATTCGTGCCCGCGTTATTCAACACGAGTACGACCATATTGACGGGATTTTATTTACCGACCACCTTTCGCCACTTAAAAAGAAGCTTGTGAAAGGGAAATTGGCAAAGATTTCGCAGGGTGATGTAAGTGTGAACTACAAAATGAGGTTTCCTAAGTAACGATTTAGAATACCGCCAACAATAAATAAGTAAAAAATATTAAAGACACTACTTTATGCAGTTAGAAAAAATTATTTCCATCTCTGGGAAGCCAGGTCTTTTTAAGCTAGTTTCTCAGCTGAAGAACGGGTTCATTATCGAAGACGTGATTACAAAGAAAAAAATGAGTATTGGGAATTCGTCTCAAGTAAGCCTTTTGGACAATATCGCCATGTTTACATTTGATAAAGAAGTGCCTTTATTTGATGTGTTTGAAAATTTGGCTAAAAAAGAAGACTACAAGCCCTCAATCTCTCACAAATCAACTGACCAGGAGCTTCGTGATCTTATGGATATTGCGCTTCCTTCTTACGATACAGACCGCGTTTACGTCTCAGATATTAAGAAACTCGTCCAGTGGTACAATTTGTTGCAAAAAGCTGGATTTATTACCCCGGAGAGTTTTGTGAAGCAGCAAGACTCTGAGCAGAGCCCTCTAGAGGTACCTGCAAAAGAGGACGCCGAGTCAAGTGCAAAAAAAGTGGCGGCAAAAGCAAAGAAGCCTGCGGCTCCTAAAGCGAAAGCAGCCTCATCGAGCTCAAAATCTCAGGTGAAGTCGACCCTTAGAAAACAAGGATAGACGTTTTACAACCTTCTAATTAAACTTTGTTAGTCTCTCTAACAAAGTTTTTTTAGTTTTACTGAATCTAATTTTCTCAATTAAGAGTAAACTTTTTTATTATGCATGTGAAATCAGAAAAACTTCAAGCGTTTTCTCAGCTTTTGGATATCATGGACGATTTAAGGGCTCAGTGTCCTTGGGATAAAAAGCAGACCCTAGAGTCGCTTCGCCCGCTCACCTTAGAGGAAGTCTATGAACTCTCAGATGCCGTACTTAAAAACGACTTAGAGGAAATTAAGAAAGAACTTGGTGATGTGCTACTGCATTTAGTATTTTATTCAAAAATTGGCGCAGAGAAAGGCGCCTTTGACATTGCCGATGTCATAAACTCACTCAATGAGAAGTTGATTTTCCGCCACCCGCACATTTATGGGGATACCAAGGTGGGTTCTGAAGAAGAAGTAAAACAAAACTGGGAAAAATTAAAACTGAAGGAAGGAAATGCCTCCGTGCTTTCCGGGGTCGGCAAATCCGGACCAAGTCTTGTGAAAGCCCACCGCATTCAAGAAAAAGTGAAAGGGGTAGGCTTTGAGTTTGCCTCCTCACAACAGGCCTGGGACAAAGTAAAAGAGGAACTAGCCGAGTTTGAAAAGGAAACCGATCCAAAGGCAAAAGAACTTGAATTAGGCGATGTGTTATTTTCACTCGTGAATTACGCAAGAATTTCCGGTCTAAATGCGGATACAGCCCTTGAGCGCACCAACCAGAAGTTTGTCTCGCGCTTTATGAAAATGGAGGCCCTAGCGCAGTCCAAAGACTTAGTCTTCGCAGAACTTGACCTCGAGCAGATGGACGCCCTCTGGGATGAAATCAAAGCCACTGAGAAAATATAGACCCTTTACCCCCC
>DCJS01000048.1:0-831 GCA_002319955.1 Flavobacteriales bacterium UBA1694 | reverse complement strand
GATCCTCAAGCTTCGCGATACGGAGCGGCGTTGGCATTTTCCGGTGCTTGCCGGGCTATGCGTTGGAATATGCCTGTTTTTAGGCTGGTATTTTCAGAGCCCGACTTATGGGAATGTGGCTTGTATCGGCGCTTTAACGATTTTGTATTTCACCCATGCCTCTATAGAAAAGCGTATGGTGCATTTGGTGGTTTGCGCCTTTGGAATGATCTGCGCCTTTTCGCTTGGACTTCTTTTCTCCTTTAATCCCTATTTGGCCGCCTTGGCCCTTATGGTAGTGGCTTTTTTAGCGCATTTTCTAACGGGCTATTTTGATATTCCGCCACCCCGAAATTTCTTTTTCATTATGGTGGCCGCGGTGGCCACTCAGCTGCCCTTTAGCCTTGAGCAGCTGTCCCCGAGAATCGGTGCTTTTGCTCTTGGGGCGATGCTCTCCGTAGCCCTCGCGTTTCTATACTCCGTCTTTATTGCTAAATCGTGGCTCGTTGTGCCACGGGTCATTCCAAAGCGAAACCGCTACACCTTAACTCTTGAGAGTTTGATGCTTGGGATTGTCATGGCCATTGCCCTTCTTTTAGGCTACGCTATGGACCCACAGAGTCCCTACTGGATCCCAATCTCCACCTTAGCCGTTCTTCAAGGCCGTACCTTATCGCATACCACCGAGCGAAATTCCCACCGGGTGCTTGGAACCTTTGTTGGGGTAGGTCTTACGTGGCTTTTGTTCCTAACAAACCCAAGTCCTTTAGCCTTGGTTATTTTAATTGCCCTTCTACAAACTGTTGTAGAGCTCCTAATTGTCCGAAATTACCTTTTTGCCGTCATTTTTAT
>DCJS01000021.1:6057-12520 GCA_002319955.1 Flavobacteriales bacterium UBA1694 | reverse complement strand
AAGCGCATGTTATACTATTTGTACGAATATCTTACCGCAAACGGGATCCATATTCCTGGACTGAATTTGTTGAAATACATCTCGTTCCGAGCATCGATTTCGGTACTCACCTCACTTTTTATTGCCCTGGTATTTGGTAAAAAGATTATCAATTTTTTGAGAGCTCGACAAATGGGCGAGTTAGTTCGGGATCTAGGGCTGGATGGACAGAAGCAAAAAGAGGGAACGCCAACGATGGGGGGGCTGATTATCATTATTGCCACGGTGATTCCTGTACTCCTTTTTACGCAAATCTTTAACATATACATCCTGCTTCTACTGATTTCAGTCGTTTGGATGGGTGCCATTGGATTTGTCGATGATTATTTGAAAAAAATTAAGAAAAACAAAGACGGTCTGAGTGGGAAATTCAAGGTGATTGGCCAAGTCGGACTCGGTCTTATTGTAGGGGTTACCATGTTTTTCCATCCTGATGTAACCGTCAAACGCAAGTATGCCGATGCGCAAATTCTGAACCGAAACAATGTGGAACAGAATTTTATGCCGACTGAAAAGTCCACGGTATCGACTGTGCCGTTCGTTAAGAATAATGAATTCGATTATACAGGAATGCTATTTTGGATGGACGATGCAGAGGCTGAAAAATGGGCCTGGATCGTGTTTATTCCCATCGTCATCTTTATTGTTACGGCCGTCTCCAACGGGGCAAATATAACCGATGGAATTGACGGGCTGGCAGCCGGCACGAGTGCCGTAATACTCTTAACATTAGCCTTTTTAGCCTATTTGTCAGGTAATATAATATTCGCGGATTATCTCAATATCATGTTTTTACCTGATATGGGGGAGACCACCATTTTTGCCATTGCCATGGTGGGGGCGGTCATAGGCTTTTTCTGGTACAATACCTATCCCGCTCAGGTCTTCATGGGAGATACAGGAAGTCTCATGATAGGCGGAGTCATAGCCGTTCTTGCAGTCATTCTTCGAAAGGAACTCTTAATTCCCGTTTTGTGTGGAATTTTCGTACTTGAAAACCTATCGGTTGTGTTGCAGGTCTCGGTGTTCAAGTTTCGCAAAAGAAAGTACGGCTTAGAATACGCTCAAAACAACCGACTCTTTAAGATGAGTCCTCTTCATCACCACTATCAAAAAAGTGGATACCATGAGAGTAAAATTGTCAATCGCATGATTATTATTGGGGTTATTCTCGCAGTAATCTGTTTAATAACACTTAAAATTAGATAAACGTATGAGAGTTGTGGTTTTAGGTGGCGGGGAAAGTGGCGTTGGAGCTGCGTATTTAGCTAAGAAAAAAGGCTTGGAAGTATTTCTTTCAGACCAGGGCGAGATACGCGAAAACTATAAAAAATTATTAATCGACAATCAGATTGAATTTGAAGAGGGGCAGCATACCGAGTCCAAAATTTTGAATGCCGACTGGATTGTAAAAAGCCCAGGAATTCCAAAGAAAGCAGAAATTGTTTTCAAAGTCAATCAAAAAGGAATTCGCCTCTCATCAGAAATTGAATTCGCCTCTGAATACACCAATGCTAAAATCATTGCCATTACAGGGAGCAATGGAAAAACCACCACCACTTCGCTTGTCTACCACCTTCTCAAGGGGGATGGATTCAATGTCGGGCTTGGGGGCAATATCGGAACGAGCTTTGCCAGGCAAGTTGCAGATGAGAATTTCGAATACTACGTCTTAGAAGTGAGTTCATTTCAATTAGATGATATTCAAAATTTTCGACCGTATATTTCGCTGCTTTTAAACCTCTCGAAAGACCATTTGGACCAATACAATTACAATTACGAAGAGTATGCGCTTGCCAAATTCAGAATTACAGAGAACCAGCAGAATGACAATTTCTTTATTTATAATAAAGACGATGAGATGAGCCTTAATTTGCTTGAGAAGTTGTCCCTAAAAGCCAAAGCACTTCCTTTCTCAATGAAGGAAGTTTTAAAAGAAGGGGCTTATGCGCAAGGGGACACCTTAGTGGTCAAATTGCACGATGAGTTTTCCATGAAAATAGAGGAGCTTTCGCTAATGGGGAACCACAATGTTGCCAACAGCCTAGCCGCCTCCTTAGCTGGAAAAGTGCTTAACATAAGTAACGAAAGCATCCGAAATGCGCTAATGACTTTTCAGGCAGTTGAGCACCGGTTGGAAGAGGTGCTTGTGCACGACGGTGTGCGGTATATAAACGACAGTAAAGCGACCAATGTGAATGCCACTTATTACGCCCTTGAAAGCATGCGAAACCCAACGATTTGGATTGTTGGGGGGACCGATAAAGGAAATGATTATGAGGAGCTTTCACACCTTGTGAAACAAAAAGTAAAAGCCATCGTGTGTATGGGCTTGGATAACCAGAAGATTATCGATTTTTTCCGTGATAAAATGGAATTCATCTACGATACCTCAAGTATGAAACAGGCAATGGATTTATGCAAAGCCCTTGCGGAGTCAGGCGATAGCGTTTTACTCTCTCCATGCTGCGCGAGTTACGATCTGTTTGATAATTACCAAGACCGAGGCAACCAATTTAAACACGAGGCGCTTAAATTAACCAACCAATAACAATCGGATGTACGACAAAGAAGTGAATACTAAATTTGAATATCTAAAGGGCGATAAAGTCCTTTGGATCGTCATTATTTTGATTTCAGCCTTTTCAATCTTTCCGGTGTATTCGGCAAGCTCAAATCTTGAATATATTGTGAATTCAGGCACTACGACAAGCCATTTAACCCGGCATTTTCTTTTTGTTGTGGGCGGACTTATCCTGATGCGTGCTGTTGGATTCTTTAAGTATGAACATGTGGGAAAACTCAGCCTCTATCTGCTTCTCTTTACCGTGGGACTCCTTGTGGTTACCATACTTGGTGGGAAAACCATTGATGGGGCTAGTGCGGCGCGTTGGCTGACCATTCCAGGAACCTCCCTTTCGTTTCAACCCTCCTCAGTGGCGTATTTGATGCTCATTATATATCTGTGCCGATACCTAACCAAGCGCATTCATAGGGAGCGCCACTGGTACGAGAATGTTCTGGCTATTTTTGGGCCTATTCTTTTAGTTTTTGTTCTTGTTGCTCGAGATAATGGATCCACAGCCTTAATGATCTTAATGGTTTCAATTGGGGTTCTAATCATTGGGCAATTGCATTGGAAATACATTGCAGGATTTATATCCTCATCTGTCGTCATCGGAATTCTGTTCATTCTTGTGGCACTAAATACGAATATGTTAGGGGGAAGTCGGGTTCATACCTGGATGAGCCGTATTGAGACCTTTTCCACCTCTAAGACTCAGGGTGACATGGATACGGAGGAGATGAAGACGAAGAATTATCAGGTTATGCAGGCTAAAGCCGCCATAGTTCATGGGGGACTTACAGGGATGGGACCGGGTAAAAGTGCACTTAAGCAGATGCTACCTCAGAGTGCCTCGGACTTTATTTTTGCCATTATTGTTGAGGAGTATGGCTTTATTGGCGCCATGGGACTCATCATTCTATACTTAATCATGATCATACGAATTGTCATGATTGCAAGCAAGATGCCGGCATTCTTTGGCTCCTTGCTCGTGCTGTCCATAGGACTGATGATTTTTGTGCAGGTCAGTGTAAATATAGCCGTTGCCATAAACTTGATACCCGTCACAGGTCAGCCCCTACCCCTTATAAGTTATGGGGGAACCTCCATGCTGGTCACCTACCTTCAACTGGGACTGGTACTAAATGTGAGTTCTAGAATACAAGTGTACGATGAGGAGGGCATTGGAAAGAAACAAAGTGTAGAAGAAATTAATGACATTGCTTAAAATGGATAGAAAAATTAAAGTCATATTAAGCGGCGGAGGCACAGGAGGCCATATATTTCCTGCCGTCGCCATTGCAGAGGAAATCAAAAAACGATTCCCTCAGGCTGAATTTTTGTTCATTGGTGCCAATGGAAAAATGGAAATGGAAAAGCTCCCGCAACTAGGGTATGCAATCGAAGGTCTAGACATTAGAGGCTTTAACCGTGGAAACTTACTTTCTAATCTAAGTTTGCCAGTGAAACTCTATAAAAGTCTTCAAAAAGCAAGTCGGTTAGTGAAAGACTTCAAACCTGACTTTGCAGTCGGCACCGGCGGATTCGCTAGTGGCCCGGCACTTTATGCCGCTACAAGGCTAGGAATTCCAACCTTTATTCAAGAACAAAATGCCCATGCAGGGGTAACAAATAAGATTTTAAGTACGAGTGCCTCTCTTATATTTACGGCCTATCCAGATGTGAAGGGATTTGTGCAAGAGAAAACGCGTTTTTTTGGAAACCCAATTCGTCAACTTATTTTAAATGGGCTTATAGACTCTAAAGAGGCGAAGCAAAAACTCGGACTCGATCCCGAAAAGCTTACCATTCTATCGGTCGGGGGATCACTCGGTTCAAACACCTTGAACCAAGCCTGGCTCGAGCATTTGCCAGGCATCATTGAAAAGGATTACCAGCTTATTTGGCAAACAGGTAAATCGGGGTATGACACCTTGGTGAAGCAAACCCCACAATACACGACTCGAAACCTTCAAATGGTGGAATTCATTAAGAATATGGAAGTTGCCTATTCTGCGGCCGATGTCATCGTATCCAGAGCAGGTGCCCTTGCCATTTCTGAACTTGCTGTTGTGGGCAAACCGGTTGTCCTTGTACCGTTCCCATTTGCCGCAGAGGATCATCAAACCGCAAATGCAAGCCGTTTAGTGGAGAAAAATGCCGCAAAAATGGTGAAAGACAGTGCCATGTCTACGGACTTCTGGCCAGCGCTTATGGCGCTTTGTGAAAATTCAGAACTTAGAGAAGAAATGAGTCGCAACCTCGAATTTTTCGCAAAGAAAAATGCGGCTGAGGCCATCGTTGAAGAAATTCAACAAAAATTAAACTTGGAGCAAAAATGAGTTTGATAGAGACATACCGCGCGGTTTACTTTGTAGGCATTGGAGGCATTGGAATGAGTGCCCTAGCCCGCTATTTCCATGCGTCAAATATAAAAGTCCTTGGCTACGATAAAACACCGACCGCCCTAACACGTTCTCTTGTGGCGGAGGGAATGGAAGTAAGTTTTGAGGATACGCTTTCGCCTGAGCTCCTCGAACTCGATCCAAAGAGCACCTTAGTGATTTACACCCCAGCAATTAAGTCCCTTTCGATCCTGGAGCATTTTAAAAGTCACGGGTTTGTGGTCATTAAGAGGGCCAAAGCACTAGGTTTAATAACAGAGTCGACAGAATCGCTCGCCATTGCAGGAACCCATGGGAAAACCACTACCTCCACTCTGGTAGCACATTTATGCAAAGAAGCGAGCCTTCCTTTTTCCTGTTTTCTTGGCGGTATTTCTGAGAACTTTAAATCGAACTTCCATTACCAAGGAGACAAGTACAGCGTCGTTGAAGCTGACGAATTTGACCGTAGCTTCTTAAGCCTTTCACCCGATTGGGCCATCATCACCTCAAACGATGCGGACCATTTGGATATTTATGGAGATAAGGAGACTATAGAGCAAGGGTTTGTTGACTTTGCAGCGCTTATTCCAAAGGACAAGCAACTCTTTGTGCGCAAAGGCGTGGAAATTGGAAGGACTTGTCTAAGTTATGCGGTTAATGAGAAGGCAGATTTTTATTCGGATAATTTACGAGTTGAGAAGGGTTTGATGCATTTTGATTTCCATGATTCCCGCGAGACGCACGCTTTTAGCTGGTCTTTTCCAGGGACTCACAATGTGGAGAATGCTACGGCGGCCCTAGCGCTGCTGCACCAAATGGGCGTTGATTATCAGACCTTAGGCCAGGCTCTCAAATCTTTTAAAGGAATTAAAAGACGCTATACCCTAAACCATTTTGATTCAGGTAAGCACTATATAGACGATTACGCCCACCATCCAACCGAACTTAATGCCGTTTTAAGCTCTATTAGAACCTTTTATCCAAACAAAAAATTGCTGGTTGTATTTCAGCCCCACCTCTTTAGTAGGACAAGAGATTTTGAAAAGGATTTTGCACAAAGCTTAACCCAAAGTGATGCGCTCATCGTGCTAGACATTTATCCGGCGAGAGAACGTGCTGAAGACTTCCCTGGAGTGAGTTCGGCGGCCCTGCTTGATTTAATTCCACATGAAAATAAAGAACTAAGTACCCTTAGTGAGGCGCTTGAAAAGATAAAAACGAAAGAATTTGATATTTTGTTAACTGTTGGCGCAGGAAACATTGATACGTTGTACCAGCCCATTATTGAGTGGCTGCGTTCAACAGACTAGTAAAACGCAAGCAAGTAAGAAGCGATTATGAAAAATAAATGGAGAATTTTAAAGATATTTTGTACGGTGGTCCTTTTTGGATTTCTGCTTAGTTTCTCCTTGAATCGTTTCAACAACGCGAAAATGGAGAAAGTATCGGTGAAATTAATTGAAAAGCCAGG
>DCJS01000021.1:0-5977 GCA_002319955.1 Flavobacteriales bacterium UBA1694 | reverse complement strand
TTTTTCCCCTCAGTAGATAGTGCGAATGTGTATTTGAATTTGAATGGAAATCTGAATATTGATATCCATCAAAGAGTGCCGGCATTTCGCTTGCAAGTCAATGACCAAGATTTTTATGTGGATAAGAGAGGTCAGGAGTTCCCCACCTCAAAAAATTATTCACACCCAGTACTCCTTGTCAAAGGTGCTGTGAGTAAAAAGGATTACAAGGCCATAGCGGGGCTTGTCGACTTAATAAATCAGGATTCTTTTGCCAAAAATTATTTCATTGGAATCCATAAGCAAAATGAAAGCTACCATCTTTTGACCAGTGAAGGAAACTTCAAAGTGGAACTCGGAGATTTAGATAATATAGAGCTAAAATTAAAGGGATTTAAATCCTTTGTAGAGAAATTTTTAGTGTACCAAGATCCGGAAAAATACAACAAGATTTCCGTTCGGTACGATAATCAGATTGTGACGACATTAAATCCGCATTATAAGCCAAACGATAGTATTCTTTCAGCACGGCTAAAGGAATTTGAGAAAGCACCAGAAATTGCAAGACGAAAGGCCCTTGCCCAAGCAGGACTTCGAGAGGCTCAAGTAGCGAATTAGACAACATAAGAAATTAAATCAAATCAGCATACAAATGGAAAATCAAGAGTATTCAGTAGGATTAGACATCGGCACCACGAAAATTGTGGCCATCGTCGGCCGCAGAAATACCCACGGTAAAATCGAGGTACTAGGTGTGGGCAAGGCTAAAAGTCTTGGAGTGCATAAAGGAATTGTAAATAACATTTCCCAAACAATCGGCTCAATTAAAATGGCGGTTGAAGAGGCCCAAAAAAGTTCTGGTGTCCCAATTCACAAAGTGACTGTGGGCATCGCGGGCAAACATATTCGATCGCTTCAACATTCGGATTACATTATGCGAGAGCATCCGGATAAATACATTACGGAGGACGATATTGAGGTGCTTAAAGAGCAGGTCAAAAAGCTTGTGATGCTTCCTGGAGAGGAAATCATTCATGTACTTCCTCAGGAATATAAAGTGGACTCCGAAGGGGAAATCCAAGAACCAATCGGCATGCACGGGAAGCGCCTGGAAGCCAATTTTCATGTCGTCGTAGGCCAAATGGGAAGCATTCGCAATATCGCGCGGTGTGTTCGTGAAGCCGGACTCGAAATGGAAGCCTTGACTCTCGAGCCCCTTGCCTCCTCTGAGGCGGTTTTAACCAAAGAGGAAAAAGAAGCGGGCGTAGCCATTGTCGATATCGGTGGTGGAACAACAGACATTGCTATTTTTAAAGATAATATTATTCGCCATACGTGCGTAATTCCTTATGGCGGAGGCATTATCACGGACGATATTAAAGAGGGGTGTGCAATCATTGAGAAACATGCCGAGCAGCTTAAGGTCAAGTTTGGTTCTGCTGTTCCAGAAATGGAGAAAGACACCACCTTTGTCACCATTCCGGGACTACACGGAAGGACTGATAAGGAAATTTCATTGAAGACTTTAGCTCAAGTTATTAACGCAAGAGTTGAAGAAATCTTGGAGATGGTCAACACAGAGCTTAAGGCTTATGGCGCGTTTGAACAAAAGAAGAAATTAATTGCAGGAATTGTTCTTACCGGAGGCGGATCAAATCTTAAGCACATTCGTCAACTTACGAATTACACCACTGGATTTGATTCCAGACTAGGGTGCGCAAACGAATACGTGTCCAACGACAAGAACCAATTTCTAAAAGGACCAGAGTATGCCACGGCCATTGGTCTGTTAATGGAGAGTTTGAAAATTAGAGATAAGAAGAATTTCACAGGAGCCGATATGGAGACTGAGACTGCAGATGTGCTTAAAGCGACTGTACTCACTCCAGAGCAAATAGACCAGGATGCCCAAGTTCCTGACGAATCCGCGCAGCCTCAGAGCCAGGATTCGGCTCAAAAGAAGCGCCGAGGACTAACCCTGGGTCAAAAGATTATGGAAAGCGTAAAGAAATTTTTTGAAGAAGTAGAATAAAAAAAGAACAACAGATATGGAAAATTTAAGCACACAAGGATTTTCATTCGATTTACCGAAAGGAAATTCGTCAATCATAAAAGTAATCGGCGTCGGAGGTGGCGGAAATAACGCTCTAAAACACATGTACGAGACCGGAATTCATGGGGTCGATTTTGTGATTTGTAATACCGACTCTCAGACGCTAGATAATAACCCTGTTGCTAATAAAGTTCAATTGGGAATTTCTACCACGGAGGGTCTAGGCGCAGGCGCCGATCCTGAAGTCGGTGAAAAGTCTGCCATTGAAAGTATTGATGAAATTAAGGCCGCATTAGGGCAAAACACCAAAATGGTGTTTATTACGGCTGGAATGGGTGGCGGTACTGGAACGGGCGCCGCTCCAGTTATTGCGAAGATTGCCAAGGAGATGGGAATCTTAACCATTGGAATCGTCACGGTCCCTTTTAGTTTTGAAGGAAAACGCCGTCTAGAGCAGGCTGAAATTGGCCTCGACAAACTGCGTAATAACGTCGACTCCTTAATTGTGATCAACAACGATAAGTTAAGACAGCAATTCGGGGATTTAGGATTTAAGCAAGGCTTTGCAAAAGCGGATGAGGTTTTAACCAATGCAGCCAAAGGGATGGCAGAGGTTATTACAGGCTATTTCGATGTCAATATTGACTTTAGAGATGCGAAATCCGTCCTACAGAATTCGGGTACGGCTCTTATGTCTACCGGAAGAGCAGAAGGAGAGAATAAGGCTGAAGAAGCCGTTAAAATCGCCTTAGATTCCCCTCTTCTAAACGATAATAAGATCACGGGAGCCAAGAATGTTCTTCTCCTTATTCGAAGTGGCGCACAAGAAGTGACCATGGATGAAATTGGTGTGATTATGGATCATATCCAGAAAGAAGCTGGACATACCGCGGACATTATCTTTGGGGTGGGTACGGATGAAGAATTAGGCGACTCTGTTAGTGTCCTTGTTATTGCCACAGGCTTTGCGAAAGACAACCGAAAATATGACGGTCCAACCGAGACCATTAAAATCGCACTGGGTGACCCACAACGCGAGCATAGCTCAATAGAGTCCCCTTTTAAGACTAGAGCGGAGCGCGATACTGAAACCGATACTGAAAAGAAGAACCTCTTTAGACTTGACGATGAGGAGGATCCAGGAATTCATTTTAGAGCAGTAAACAAAAAAAGCAGACCGCAAATGTTGGCCCCTAATCCACTGCCGGATACCGAGGTGCAATTTGACACGCTAGGCGAGGAAGATTATGACTCACAGGGGTATAACTTTGGTTCTGACTCTGAATCCTTAAGTGCAAATGAGTTAGACCTTTTCAGCTATAGCGGAAGCGATAACGATCTTGAGCCAGAGTCCTTCTCATTTGAAATCGAGGAGCCTCTTAAAAAGACGCCAGAAGCCAAAGTTCAACCAGAGAGTTTTGTATTCGAACCAGAACCACAGGAGGAAATCGATTTTCAACTAGAGGCGAAAGCCCCGGCCAAGGAACCCGAAATGCCTGAGGCCATGCCACAGAAACAGGAACCTGTTCAAGAAGCAGAGAAAGCGCAGGTCGTACTGAATTCCACGGAAGACTTTACCTTTATTTCAAAGCCAACCAATACGGAAAAAGTAAACGAACGCCGTAATAAACTGAAGGAATTCAATTCCCGTTATCAGAACGTGTCGGAGAATGATGATTTCGAAACCATTCCTGCGTTCAGAAGAAAGAACATTTCGATTGCAGCGCAGAATGCGTCTGATCAAACCATCGGAACTTTTCTATCTGAATCAGATGGAAAAACCCAGTTAAGCGAAAACAAATTCCTTAACAAGGACGTAGACTAGAGGGGTAAGAGCCCCTTTGAGTATTAACTAAAAATTTAATTCAATGAGTTTAGAACTGGTTATCACCGAGGCTATTAAGGCCGCAATGAAAGATAAGGATAAAGTTGCACTAGATTCGTTAAGAGCAGTGAAATCTCAGATTTTGCTTCTTCAGACTGAAAACAGAGGCGTGGAAGTAACAAAGGAGCAGGAGATTGCCATTTTGCAACGAATGATCAAACAGCGTAAAGATTCTATTGAGCAGTTTTCTGCGCAAGGTCGTGACGACCTAGCTCAGGTTGAGCAGGCTCAAATTAAGGTAATAGAAGTGTTTTTACCCACGCAGCTCTCGGAAATAGAGCTGGAAGTTGCCATTCGCGAGATTATCGCGCAGGTAGGTGCCGAATCGATCAAAGACTTAGGGAAGGTTATGAGCAAAGCTTCCGCAGATCTAGGTGGACAATCGGACGGCAAGAGTATTTCTGCAATGGCTCGAGCGTTACTTTCGTAACACTTGATCATCTCAGAGGTACATTAGTTAGGATATTCAACCTTTGCATATCGATTTGATTTGAGTCCCGAACCTTTGGTTCGGGGCTTTTTTATTCCCATGGACAATTTGTCCAGTTTCATAAAATGGAACGGTTTTGATGATTTAAAAGATGAGAGAGAATCAAATTATATTCTTTAACTTTGAATAGAATTTTTAACTTAAAATAGTATCGATATGTATCCAGAAGAATTAGTAATGCCGATGAAGGCGGAACTTACTGATAAAGGTTTCCAAGACCTTACCACCGCAGAACAAGTCTCCCAGGCAATTAAGAAAGAAGGAACCACCTTAGTGATGGTTAACTCCGTATGCGGTTGCGCAGCAGGTGCTGCAAGACCAGGGGTCGTCGACTCTCTAGTAGGAGAGAAGAAGCCCGATCAATTAGTCACTGTATTTGCAGGATTTGACAATGACGCCGTGGCAGAAGCAAGAAGACATTTTGCGCCATTCCCACCAAGTTCACCAAGTGTTGCGTTATTTAAAGACGGAGAGCTTGTGCATATGCTAGAAAGACACCACATTGAGGGCAACCCAGCTGGTGCTATTTCTGCAAACTTGCAGGCTGCTTACCAGGAATACTGCTAGGCTTAGTAAACTAAAAAAAATAACCGGTAGGACTAGTTCTTACCGGTTTTTTTGTTGTCTAACTCTGCCAGTCGCTGCATCACGACCAAGGAGAATATTTTACTTTGCTCAAGCCAAATACGGTAGAAGGTTTCGGCCTTTTCTCCATACGCTGGAAGAGGCTCAATTTGATAGAGTAAAAAGAAAAAATGGCCAAGCACTTCGTAATACCCAACTCGATGGGACTCGGGTTGATTTTGTATAAACGATTCAAGTTCTGCAATTTCTTTTGTACTCAACTCGTCTTTTGTCAACTTGAACACATTGCGAATCTGCGTATCCACGGCCAATTCCTCCTCTTGAGGAATGCCCTCATTATTCCCTAAAAGCAGCCTAGAGAGGGCATCACTTAATTGTTTAACCATCCGTAGGATGTAATCTTTGTCGTGTATCATAGGTTAACCGAAAAACAAATAGGCCAGTGAGATGGCGGTTATAATTCCCACTAAATCTGCAAGTAGCATGGCACCTACCGTGTAGCGAACATTGCGAATACCAACTGCGCCGTAATAAACCGCAATTACATAAAATGTCGTGTCGGAACTTCCTTGTAGAACGCCAGCCAAACGCGAGGCGAAGCTATCAGGTCCAAAAGTGGCCATGGTATCGACCATCATGCCACGGGCACCGGATCCTGAAAGGGGCTTAATTAAAGCGGTCGGTAGGCCATCGATAAAACGCGTGTCGAGCGCCGCATAATTTGCAAGCCACTTCATCCCATCAATTATAATTTCAAAGACCCCTGAGGTTCTTAGGAGTGAAATAGCAATTAGCATTCCTACTAAATAAGGGATGATCTTAACACAGGTCCAAAAGCCTTCTTTGGCTCCCTCAATAAAGGCATCAAAAATGTCAATTTTTTTATAGATCCCACCTAAAACAATAGCAAAGAAAATTAAAAGAATGAGTCCGTTGCTTAAAACGGCGCTAAAACTCCCCAACTCATCTTTATTCAATTGGACTA
>DCJS01000043.1 GCA_002319955.1 Flavobacteriales bacterium UBA1694 | reverse complement strand
TTGAGTCTTCCTCGATCGCCTGTGGTGACAAAGTGTAGGTATTCCTGACCCCCGGCGTCCGCCACAAGACTGTCTTTCTTGCGCTGAACATACTTAAGGGCTTTAACTTTTACTTTCTCTCCATGGAAATCGTACTTCGCTTTAAAATTGTAGTTAAGTGGAGACATTAAATACGGAATGTCTTTATAGCTTAAGACGTCTCCATCTTTCTCCATTTGGATTTTGAAGAAATTCTTATCGGTAATAATTTCGTTGGAGGTTTCTCCTTCACGAATAAGCATGATCCCTTCAAAACTAATATAGCGGGTAATAGCGCCGCCTAAAAACAAGAGTACAAAGGACAAGTGAAAAACGAGCACTGGCCATTTTTCCTTACGCCAGAGGCGGTAGCGTCCTATGTTCGCAATGAAATTTAATATCAGTAAAAGCATCACGACTTCAAACCATTTCGCCTCGTAGACTAAGGCTTTGGCTGTTGGCGTCCCGTAATCGTTCTCAATGAAGGTAGCATACCCCATGGATACGGCATAAACGAAAAGCAGAACCGCCATGGTTCGTGTCGAAATTAAAATGTTTTGAATCTTTTTCATAATGTTCACATTCTCGGCCTCAAAGCCGATTTTTATCGTTTGCATGCAAAAATACACTCTATTATCTTAATTACAGAATTTCGATGTAGAAATTTGCACCGAATACCATGAATTTTCTCATGAAAATAGGCTCTCAAGATAATCTAATTCGAAGCCTTTTTTTCTAAAGTAAAAACATTAAATTTGCCAAGACTGAACTTATGGAAAAGAAAATTAAAACCCCCTCGGCTAGCCGCGAAATGGGAGAAATCAAAACGCTCTCAAAGCCGCGCATCTTTTTTGGCTTATTTTTCATCCTTTTAAGCCTTATCTTGATTCTGTCTTTCGTCTCCTTCCTTTTCAATTGGAAAGCAGACCAAAGCCAGGCCGGAAGCCTGCTTGATAAAACGGTCAAATCCTCCAATTTCATTGGCAAACTTGGCGATTACTTAGGAAACCTATTTATTTTTGAGAGTGTCGGGCTTGCCGCCTTTTTAATCGCTTTTCTAATCCTCATGTTAGGGACTCTAATATTAAAGAAAAGGTACTTTAAACCTTGGAGAACTATTGGACACGCGTTATTTTTCCTGTGTTGGCTTCCTATATTTCTTGGAGCCGTGACTCAGGGGCAAGGCGTGCTCGCAGGCGTTTACGGATTCCAGATTATGGATTTTCTCTCCTCGCTCATTGGCACTGTAGGTTTATGGCTTGTCCTTTGTTCAAGCATTGCCCTTTATTTTATACTTGAATTTAATCTAAGACCAAGTGCCATCAAGGCCAAACTATCGGATTTAAATGACAACACGATCGGGCGTGTAAAAGAATTTCTTCCTAGCGCAGGCTCGTCCTCAAGCGAGCTTGACGATTCGACAGACGAAGAGCCCACGCCAGCCCCTTTAGAAAGTCCTTTTAAAACGACCGTAAAAAAAGAAGCTTCTGCGATTCTAACGCCTGAAGCCCCAAGATCTAGCGCCTCAATACTTACACCAGCGCCTATACCCCTCTCCACAGCAATCCCAAATTCAGACCCTAGTCCAGCAGCAAATGCAAAGGACTCCTTTGACTTTAATGTCGAGATTGCAAAAGAAGAAGACCAATGGGATGAAATGGCTCAAAAATCAGCAGACTTAGTAAAAGAATATGGTCTTTATGACCACCAATTAGAACTCGCTAAATTTCAGATGCCCACGTTAGAGCTTCTAAAAGATTATGGAAATGAAGAGATTTCCATAAACCAAGAAGAACTTGAAGAGAATAAAAACAGGATCGTTGGACTACTTAAAAATTTCAATGTAGGCATCTCGGAAATCAAAGCCACCATTGGCCCTACCGTCACGTTATATGAAATCGTGCCGGATGCAGGAATTCGCGTCTCAGCTATTAAGAAACTTCAAGACGATATCGCCCTTAACCTTTCGGCTCATGGTATTCGAATCATTGCGCCCATGCCTGGAAAAGGAACGATCGGTATTGAAGTTCCACGTAAGACTCCAACGATGGTCTCCATGAAAAGTGTTTTGGCGTCTCAAAAATTCCAAACAACAGACATGGACCTTCCAGTAGTCTTTGGTAAAACAATTTCTAACGAAATCTTTATGGCTGACCTAGCTAAGATGCCTCACCTTCTAATGGCTGGAGCAACGGGCCAAGGAAAATCTGTAGGGATTAATGCCATACTTACCTCGCTTCTCTATAAGAAGCACCCGAGTGAAATTAAGTTTGTCATGGTGGACCCTAAAAAAGTAGAGCTCACCCTTTATTCAAAAATTGAGCGCCATTATTTAGCCAAACTCCCTGGATCAGACGAAGCGATTATTACCGAGAACTCGAAAGTGATTGCCACTCTGAATTCGTTATGTGTCGAAATGGACACGCGCTACGACTTGCTTAAAAATGCGTTTTGTCGTACCATCAAAGAGTACAACAAGAAATTCACTGAGCGTAAATTGAATCCTGAGAACGGCCACCGCTACCTTCCCTACATCATTCTTGTGGTGGATGAGTTTGCGGATCTTATTATGACGGCTGGAAAAGAAGTGGAACATCCTATTGCGCGTCTTGCGCAGCTTGCCCGCGCCGTTGGAATTCACCTTATTGTAGCGACTCAAAGACCTTCAGTCAATGTTATCACCGGAATGATTAAGGCCAACTTCCCAGCAAGAGCAGCCTTTAGAGTTATATCAAATGTAGACTCTCGTACTATTTTGGATTCCCCCGGCGCAGAGCAGCTCATTGGAAAAGGCGACATGCTTTACTTCAATGGAAATGAAATTGTAAGACTCCAATGCGCCTTTGTGGACACCCCAGAGGTGGAACGTATTGTGGATTACATCGGAGCCCAAAAAGGCTATAGTTCGGCCATGTTACTTCCAGAACCTCCTCAAGAGGAAGGCTCTTCGGGTATCGTCGAATTTGATCCAAACGAAAAAGACGCCCTGTTTGAACAAGCTGCGAAAATTGTCGTCTCAACCCAACAAGGATCAACCTCCATGCTTCAAAGGCAACTTAAACTTGGCTACAACCGTGCGGGCCGTATTATGGACCAACTTGAAGCCAGTGGGATCGTTGGCGGATTTAATGGAGCCAAAGCGCGCGAGGTCTTAATCACCGATTTAAATTCTTTGGAACAGTTTTTGGAAGAATTGCGCTCGTAAGCTTGGAGCCTAGGATAAAGTTTAAAGAATGCCTCTTTAACTTTTGCATGAAAGCCGCATCCAAGATTAACAAGCCAATCAAAAATTAAAAGAATGATGATCAAAAAAATAACCCTCGTATTTACCACCCTTGCCCTTGTTGGACTTTCAAGTGCTCAAACAGCCGACCAGAAATCAAAATCGATTCTAGAGGCGGTATCCAAAAGCTATAAAGCCAATCAAAACACCTACTTTAAGTTCGCCTACGGAACGGGTGCCAACGGGAAGGTCACCAAGACACAGACCGGTATATTTTATACCACACCCACCCAGTACAAGCTAAAAATTATGGACACAGAGCAAATCTTTGACGGAAGCAAAGTCTATAATATTAGCTCGGATGATCAAGAAGTGACCATTGCCAAAGCAAATGGAAGTGAAATGATGTTTTCGCCAACCAATTACTTAAATTCTTATAAAAAGGACTATAATACCAAGTACATTGGCAAGCGTACATTAGGCGGTGTGCAGACTGACCTCATTCAACTGACCCCAATCAAAGCAAACGGGATCAAAAATGTTTACATCTATGTAAATACACCAAAAAACGAATTGGTTAAAGTTGAGCAGTATTCAACGGGGAATCAAGTGGCTGTAATAGCCATTCAGGACTATAAGGCCAATCAAAAATTAGCCTCAGGGTTTTTCCAGTTTAACCGCCAGGACTATCAAAATTATTTGATTACCGAATTATAATTTAACGACCGAGTCAATTTAAAGTCACAAAGTTTTTGCTTTGTGACTTTTTGAGTATTTTTGCGCTAATGAAACTACTAGACCGCTACATAATTAAGACCTTTTTTGGGCCCTTCCTATTTATATTCAGTGTGCTGTTTTTCATTTTCATTGTGAACATCATTTGGATTCAAATGGCGCAGTTCATGGGAAAGGGTCTTAGTCCCTTTGAAATTCTCAAGCTTTTGTTTTACATGGGCGCCACGGTGGTGGGTATGGTTCTTCCTTTAACCATCCTACTCTCTTCTATTATGACCTTTGGAGACTTTGGGGAGCGCTATGAGCTCGCGGCCATGAAAGCGGCCGGAATATCCTTAGTGCGCGTAATGGCTCCTTTGTTTATTATCAACATTCTGCTGGCCTCAATTCTGTTTCTCTTCCAGAATAACATCTCGCCTGACTTTCAGCGAAAGGCCAAGAACATGCTCTATAATATAGCGGCCACCAAGCCGGCCTTAAATTTTACTCCAGGTCAGTTCATTCACGATCTTCCAGGGTTCGCTGTTAAATTTGATGAGATTACGGGGGAAAACAGTGAGAACCTCACCGGCGTATTTATTCATAAGTCCACTAACATCTATGAAGACCAACAGGCAATTGTCGCGAAAACGGGAAAATTTGTTCCAGCAGCAGATAAAAACTACCTCAAACTCGTGCTCTTTGATGGCTACGTCTTTGAAGACAACTACAAAAACAAAGACTATTATCAGCGCTTAAAGCAGCCCAATCAAGCGGTGAAATTTGATACCCTAGTGTCTCACTTTGATGTCAGTGAACTTATTTCTAGCGCCATTGAAAAAGAGCAAATTAAAGACGATTACCGGTTTCAAACTTACGGTGAAATAAACCAGTCCGTGGACAAGCGGCAAAAGGAAAATAAGGAGATCGTTCACGGCATGGGACTCTCCCTTGTGAGCCAGGCTAATAATTACATTCAAATTATAGAAGCAAATAAAAAAGCAGACGAGAAAATTTTACCCCAATTTAAACTCGATACGCTTAAACAAGATAAAAAGTTTGAAGTCCTCTACTCGGCCTACAATAAGATAGAGGTTCAGAAAAATGAATTAAAAGGGAAAGAGGAGCAAATGTATGGGATCATCAAGTTTCAAAATAAGATGATCATGCATCAGCAGCGAATCTTTGCTTACTCAGTCACCTGCCTTATTTTCTTTATGATC
Organism: Flavobacteriales bacterium UBA1694; assembly: GCA_002319955.1. Classification (GTDB taxonomy): domain Bacteria; phylum Bacteroidota; class Bacteroidia; order Flavobacteriales; family Weeksellaceae; genus Planobacterium_A. The sequence continues at coordinate 76,851 of DCJS01000043.1, read as the reverse complement.
GGTGCAAGTTTAGGAAGCATCATTCGAAAAGGCGGAGTCGGACTTCCGGTGGTCATCGCTATTGTCATTTTCATTATTTTCTACATCATGAACCTTACGGTCGAAAACCTTTCATGGAAAGGAAAAATGAACGCGTATTTAGCGGCTTGGATTCCCAATTTGGTTCTGTTGCCGTTTGCCGTTTGGCTTACCATCAAAGCCGTTCGAGACTCCCAGCTCTTCGACTTAGATAAATACCGAGCTCTACTCAAGCCTATTACAGATCGTTTTAAGAAAAAAGAAGAACATCATCGGTACCAATAAGGTGAAAAGTTAAATTTCAACCCTCTCTGCAGGGATCTGTCATTTTATTTTTCTAAACTGCCTTCATGGATCTGGTTAAACTCCTTGAGATTAGATCATAAATTCTCCCACCTAAAAATTATATCATGCCAAAAACAAAGCCTTTCAGCAGACTGCTGAAAGGCTTTTATATTATTTAAGAGTGGAATTAAACCTTCATAATGTCAGCTTCTTTCACTTTCACATTCTCGTCAATCATTTTAACAAACTTATCAGTAAGTTCTTGAATAGAGGCCTCGGTTTGCTTTACAATATCTTCCGATACACCTTCTAATTTTTTTAATTCTTTCATTCCCTCTTGACGCGCATTACGCACCGTAACTTTGCTTTGCTCTGCTTCTGACCTGGCCTGCTTGGCTAATTCACGTCTGCGTTCTTCCGTAAGGGGTGGAACGTTAAGAATGATGGTGTCTCCATTGTTGGAGGGCGCAAATCCTAAATTGGAGTCGATGATTCCTTTTTCGATTGAACGAATAGCGGTACGATCCCAAGGTTGAATAGAAATGGTCATGGCATCCGGCACTGAAACGTTTGCCACTTGCGACAACGGTGTAGGAGAACCGTAGTACTCTATCATCACATCCTGAATCATTGAGGTGGAGGCTCGTCCGGCACGGATTTTCTGAAACGCGTGTTCCAGGTGTTTTATTGCGGCATTCATTTCATCATTTACCGACTCTACAATTAAATCTAATTCTTCCATCACGTATCTAAAATTTGAAAGGTTACACATTGCTATTTACTAGCTTTTTGAACTAGGTATGGGGTATTATTAATTTACGAGTGTTCCGACTTGTTCTCCCTGAACGACCTTCAAAAGATTGTTCTCTTTATTCATATCAAACACTAATATTGGGAGGTCGTTCTCATGACTTAAGGTAAAGGCTGTCATGTCCATTACTTTTAAGTTCTTCTCAAACACTTCTTTAAAACTGAGCGCATTAAATTTCACGGCATCGGCATTGGTTTCTGGATCGCTATCGTAGATTCCATCTACTCGCGTGCCTTTCAGAATCACGTCTGCTCCAATTTCAATGGCGCGCAAAGTGGCAGCTGTGTCGGTTGTAAAATAAGGATTTCCAGTGCCTGCACCAAAAATCACCACACGACCTTTTTCTAAATGGCGAACAGCACGTCTCTTGATGAAGGGCTCAGCAATTTTATCCATTTCAATGGCACTTTGCAAACGCGTGTAAACCCCCTGGTTTTCTAGGGCGCCTTGAAGAGCCATGCCGTTAATCACCGTCGCAAGCATGCCCATGTAATCGCCTTGAACACGATCCATGCCATTTGCTGCTCCAGATAAGCCTCGGAAAATATTTCCTCCTCCAATAACAATAGCCACTTGGCATCCCAAATCCACTACTTTTTTGATCTCAGCGGCGTACTGATCCAGTCGGTTGGTATCAATTCCATAAGCACGTTCTCCCATCAGGGCTTCTCCGCTTAATTTTAGAAGGATTCGTTGGTATTTCATTTCTTTTATTTTCCTAAATGCAAATATAAGGAAATGTCGATAAGTTGCGGTGTAGCATTTAAAATAACCCTTTAATTTTTGAGGCTCTTTCAAAATAACTTACTTTTGTAGAGCACTTTTTTAAGTCTATTCTTTCAAAAATGCATTTTAAAACTTGTTTCACTAAACTAACCCCTCTATGACGCGTAAACCTGTAATCGCGATTGACGGCTACTCCTCCACTGGAAAAAGTTCGATTTCAAAAGAAATTGCCAAAAGGCTGGATCTGATTCACCTCGATACGGGTGCTCTTTACAGAGGCATTACCTATTTCGCCCTTAGCAAGTGTCGATCAAAAACCATGTCAATCGATTTGGAACTCCTTTATTCAGCATTCGACACGATTCAACTAGACTTTAAAGAGATTGACAATGAACTAGAGCTCTACTTAAACAATAAAAGCATCGCCATGGAAATTCGCTCCCCAGAGGTTAGCGACCAAGTAAGTTTTATTGCCAAACAGGCTCCAGTACGTGAGTTTTTACTTGAGACGCAAAGACAAATAGCGAGCAAAGGTGGGGTCATTATGGATGGGAGAGACATTGGAACCACCGTGCTTCCAGATGCAAATTATAAATTCTTTCTCACCGCTAGCATAGAGGAGCGCACAAAGCGTCGTTACATGGAGCTTCTTTCCTTTGGACAGAAAACAGATTCGGACTCGGTAAGACAAAATTTGCAGCAACGTGACAAAATGGACAGTGAACGCGATGTGTCCCCACTAAGACAGGCGCCGGATGCCATTCTTATTGACAATTCGTCACTTACAAAAGAAGAGACCATCGGACTCATATTAAAGCACATTGAAGACAATTGACTTGCAAAACACCGTGTTTTGCAAGTTAAAGACCAAAGATCCTTTCAAAATTTCCATCTTAACATACTTTATGAGTGCGCCGTTTGAATTTTGGCATTTTTGTTGTACCTTTAGTAAAGAACATTTAAATGATTAATAACATCAAAATTAAACAAAATGGCAAAGAAAGGAAATAATACAGCAGCCGTACTTGCAGGACTTTTAGCAGGTGCTGCGGCGGGAGTCGTTTTAGGAATGCTTTACGCTCCAGAGGAGGGAAAAGAAACGAGAAAAAAAATTAAAACAAAAGCGGACGATTTAGCCCACCAAGCTCAGGAGCAGTATGGTAAAACAGCTGAGCAGGTAAAAGACCAATACGGTAAAACCTCTGAGAAAGTGAAAGACCAATACGGGGTGGTGTCAGAAAAAGTAAAAGAGCAGTTTAACCAACTCTCCGCTCAGGTGAAAGAAACGACTGATAAAGTAGCGCATTCCGTTAAGGAAGGTTACGACAAGTATAAATCTCAGGCTGCAGGAACTGTAGCAGAAGTTTCAAAAGACATTGAAACGGAACTTGACGCCTTAAAATAAATGAGGCGCCTTAACCATAGGCTAGGCAAATTAAACATTGAATGGGAAACTTAGCTTTTTTAAGTTTCCCATTTTTTGTAAATTCACACCAAATTTCTATTTCGCATGATTAATCTCGTTAAAGATTACGCTAGTAAACGCCTTGAGCTCCTAAAGCTTGAAGCCACAGAGAAAACCTCTATCGGGGCAGGCACCTTGGTACTGGTATGCGCCGCCGTAATCTTCGCTCTATTCTTTCTTATTCTATTTAATATTGGGGTTGGCCTCTACATAGGATCCCTATTAGGAAACTATGCCTATGGCCTTCTTATTGTCTCTGCATTCTACCTCCTTGCGCTGTTTGTGCTTTTACTTCTTCGAAAATCCATCACGTCAAAAGTGGCTGGGTCCCTAATCAAATTTCTAAACGACTAAAATTATGGCCAAAATAACAAGCATGGACGAGTTAAGAGCAAGAAAGCTCGCATTACAATCGGAAGTGAAAGAGCTTGAAGGTCTTTTGTCTTTTGACGACCCGAAACAGAGCCTTAGTGCCCTTACTGGAGGAATATCCGATGAGTTTATTTCAAACAAGCAAACCCAAGATGGCCAAACAAAAATGGCTATCAAGACCGCACCACTAATTAAAGGCCTTGGGAAAAGTTTACTTGGTCGAAATCAAAACTCTCCGCTAATCGCATTTGACAATACCAATACGTCCTCAAATATCTTAGAAACCTCTTTGAAATTAGGCACGGCTGCCCTGGTGGGAAGTCTGGCTAAAAAGAGCATTAAAAGTAAAAGCTGGAGAAACCGAATTCTTGGACTTGTTTTAATCTATGCCCTTCCAGTGGCTTTAAAGTATGTTCGTAAAGAATTGGAAGAGTACCAAAAGAACAAGAGCGTTTCAAGTTTAGAGAAACTTATCTAAATCCCTAGATCTATTTTAGCCCTGGGAGAAATACTGCCCTAAAATGATACCGGTTGCCATTGAGACGTTTAAACTTTCGGTGCGAGGACCAGTTCCAAACTGAGGAATCGTGAGGGTTCGCTCGAGCTCAGCCTGCGTTTCTTCTCGAATGCCACGGCCTTCATTCCCTAAAATCAAATTCACCTTCGAGGGAAACTCAAATTTATAAAGGTTTTCCCCCTGCATGTCGGTTCCCACTGCGACGTTGGGCGATTCCCGTAGAAAGCGCGGAAGATCTAAGTACAGCACTTTAACGCGCGTAAAAGAGCCCATTGAGGCCTGCACAACCTTTGGGTTAAAGCAGTCTACAGTGTCCTCACTGCAAATGAGTTGAGGAATTCCAAACCAATCGGCTAAACGCATGATGGTGCCTAGATTCCCTGGATCCTGGACGCCATCCAATACCAAGTTAAACGGCTCAGCGCTTAGAACTGGCTGCTCATTCAGTTCAACTAGAGCCACAGAATCTTTTGGATGCTTCAAAAAACTTATTTTTTGAAGCTCTGTTGGCCTAATTTCTGTTATTAAAGTCTCAGGGAAAGCACTATGGCCTAAGCCCAGAGGGTCAGTCGAGAAAATTTGTTTAATTTTATACTCTGAATTCAGGAGTTCAACAATGGTTTTATTGCCTTCAACCAAAAACAAATTGTATTTTTGTCTGAACTTCTTTTTGTCTAAAGACTGTATAACTTTTATAGTATGAGCGGTAAGCATTACAAGAAATATTTTCAAAAGTATCACATATTTTTTTCTGTTGCAACTTCCTTAAGCGTTCTTTACGCTTGTAGCACCACAAAGAAAGTCCCCGATGGTGAATATTTACTCGTAAAAAACAAATTCGAATACACCGATTCAAAGATGCATGCCGGCGAACTCCCCGATTTCGTCCACCAAAGTCCAAATAAGAAAGCTTTGTTTCTTCTACCAATCGGTCTACTGACTTACAATTTAGCGACGCCAAAATACGACACGCTGCTCACAGAGTACATGACGTACCCCTCGGAAATTCGCGACCAAAACCTTAGAGATTCCCTCTTTATTAAATATAACATGCCCCAAGATGTGGGTAAGAATCTCTTCGTGGACCGTTTTCTTCACACGATTGGTCAGCCACCTGTCATTCTAGACCAAAGCAAAACGGAAACAAGCGCAGACAACATCCGAAAGCGACTCGTTTTCAGAGGCTATTGGGATGCCAATGTCGCGTTCAACCACAAGCTCGATTCCGCTGCGAAAAAAGCCACCGTGGAGTATCAGGTGACCCATAAAGACCCAACCCGAATCTCTGAATACTACTATGACATTGCCGACCCAGCCATTAAAGAGCAGTACGAGTCCGAGTATGAAAAGAGTAAAGTTTTATCCGGGGATGTTCTAGATCAAACGAATCTTGAGAGCGAAGTGGAGCGCATTACCCAACAGATGCGTGATGAGGGCTATTACCGCTTTAATGCGAGCAATGAAGAGATTTATTTTACGGCCGACACTTTGCAAAGCCGTAAAAATGTGCCCTTGGTGATGGAAATTCGAAAAGATTCCCTTGGAACCCCTTATAAAAAAGCCACCATTGGCGAGCTAAACGTCTATGTCCTAGAAACTATGGCCGATGTCCCCTCAACAGTGAAGGATTCACTGCGCGGCATTAACTTCTACAAACTTGACGACCAATATAAGACCTCCGCACTTTGGCGGCCTATTATTCTTCGAAATGCAGAAACTTACGACCAGCGCAATTTAGATCTAACCAAGCGGAACTTAACGGCGATGAATAACTTCAGCATGATTAGTTATGAGGAAGATTTAAGAAAAAACTCCGACAGCATTATTGATGTCTCCTATTATTTAGCGCCGCTTCCGAAGTACGATTTAAGGACTGCATTTGATTTAAGTTATTCTCAAATTCTTAACCTAGGACTTGCGCCTTCAGTTGATTTAACATCCCGAAACATTTTTGGTGGCGCTGAAAACTTAACGGTCGGACTCTCGGGCATTGTTGGAAGTGTTAAGGATACCAAAAACCTCGAAAAACGCTCGGTTGCTTATGAAGTCTCGGCCCAGGGAACTATTAGTTTCCCAAGGCTTCTACTCCCCTTTCGCTCCTACAAACTATTCCCCAAGCGCTATTCTCCAACCTCAAATATAAATCTAGGAGTCAGTGTGCAAAATAACATTGGTCTAGGGCGTATTTCCTTTAATACCGGTTTAAATTACTTTGCCAATGTCAATGATATTGTGACCCACCGTCTTTCTTTATTTAATACGCAATTAAGTTTGACCCAAAACAAAGACCGGTACTACGAATACTTTCCTAAGGACGGGGAATTCCGAGACCAGATGTTTCAGCTCTATTCCCCTACTCTCTATGATGAGTTTCAACAAGGACTAATTAGCTCGGACGAGGCTTCAGGCCAGATTCTTCGCGATATTCCCTACCAACAATCTTTAGGCGGGAGTGAGCTTGATTTATTCAATAACTTCCGACAGTCCATCATTAACAAGGACCGCCAAACACAGGATGTTTTGATCTCCTCCATACTTTACAACTTCATCTATAATGAGATTGGAAAAAAAGAATACAGCAATCCGTTCTATTTTAATGGAAAAATTGAGACGGCTGGAAACCTATTGGGACTCCTTTCGAGGGAGGGCTCACAAAGCGAAGGCGTCGCAGCACAAAACGAGCAAAAGACCCTATTCAATATTCCCTACTCCCAATTCGTGAAATTCGATTTAGAAGTAAGAAAGTACTTTCAGTTTTCTGACAACAAACAAACCCTCGCGCTTCGTCAATTTGTTGGTATTGGAATTCCGTACGGAAATTCCTCCACCATGCCTTTCGTTCGCTCTTATTTCAATGGCGGTTCAAACGATATTCGGGCTTGGCGCGTGTTTGGTGGTCTTGGGCCAGCCGACTCCCAGCTTGATGAACGCGTGCGCTCCTATGTGATGGATAATATTAAACTTACAACAAACATTGAATACCGAATGCCTTTCAACACCATGTTCGAAGGGGCCGCCTTTGTGGATGCGGGAAACATCTGGAATTTGAAAGACAGTGGCTTTGGAGACCAGTTTAAATTTGATAAATTTATTTCTCAAATGGGTGTGGGTGCCGGACTTGGATTACGAATTAACGTGGCTTACATTACCTTAAGGCTCGATGCCGCATGGAAGGTCCACGATCCAAACCGACCCCTTGGCGATCGCTGGGTCATTAGCAAGTGGCAACCCTTTAAGCCCACACTAAACTTTGCGTTTGGTTATCCATTCTAAAGTCTTGAGATCCCCTACAAAAACTAATGGCCTGCTAGAGTTGCAGGCCATTAGTTTTGTAGGTAATTCTTAAATTAGTTCACTCGTGAGTCCTCTTTCTAGCAGACTCTCGTGCATGGGTTTGAGAAGTTCAAGGGATCCCGATTTCACCGTGCATTTGCCCTTATAGTGAATGAGTATCGTGCACTGCTCGGCCTGCACTAAGGTGTGCTGGCAAATATCGACCAAACAGTCTATGACGTAATCAAAGGTGTTGTGATCGTCATTCCACACCACAAGCTTATTCTCAAAATCCTCTTGATCTAAAACCAGGACCTCTTGGTCAAGCTCCCGTTTTGGATCGCTATAATCCCTACTGCAGTTCAAAGAACTAAAAGGCGTACTTCTGCGCATTTCTATTCACTAATTTCTTCATCAAGAGCCTGAGTGGTTGCCTTATCTTCATAGATTAACTCGACCACTTCGACACTTTTATTATTCATCTTAAGTATCTTAAATTGATACCCGTTCATTTCAAATTCTTGGTTTTCCTCTGGAATGTTTTCAAGCTCGTGCAGGATGTACCCGGCAAGGGTATTAAATTCGCCCTCCTCTGAGAGTGGAAACTCTTTAGGTAGATTTTCATTTATCTCCTCTAAAGGCTGAGTTGCTTGAACCCAGAATACATTTTCTGCGACTTGATCCACGATTTTATCCTCATCATCCTCTTCGTCTTGAATTTCTCCAACCAATTCTTCAAGAATATCCTCAAGGGTTATTATACCCTCAGTTCCACCAAATTCATCGATGACGATGGCTAAATGTTGTTTCTTTTGTTGGAAGACTTTTAAGAGGTCTGAGATCTTCTTACTGCCCACCACAAAGAAGGGATCACGCATTAAGGAGCGAAGAACGCTATGGTCAATACTCTCTCTGCGGCGTACATACTCGCGTACAATTTCCTTGGCATAGAAGATTCCCACGATGTTATCGATGGAATCTTCATAGACTGGAATTCGTGAGTAACCGCTGTCCATGATCTGCTCAATGATTTCTTCAATCGAGTCTTCTAAATCAATGGATAAAATATTTTGTCTCGGTACCATAATCTGCTTGGCAGAGTGGTCCGTAAAATCAAAGGCATTTTTAATAATCTCGTAGTTTTCCTCTTGAATTTCTCCGGAGTCCGCAGACTGTTTTACCAAAAGCTGAAGCTCTTCAGTTGAATGAATTTCCTGATCCGAGGCCGGATGGATTTTCATTAGTCTCAAGCACGCATTAGACATTTGGTTCATCGCCCAAATAAAAGGTTTAAACACGGTATAGAACACGCGCAGTGGAATGGCAATGGCCATACTTGTATGCTCCGCTTTTCGAATAGCGATGGATTTTGGAATTAATTCTCCAAAAACAATGTGCATCACGGTCACAATTAAAAAGCTAATGACAAGGGAAACGGTCGTAATAGTGGTCGGATCCACAATCAGATTAAGGTTTATAAAGACCTTTTCAATGATATGGTGCATCGCACTCTCACCCACCCAACCTAGGGCTAGTGAAGCAAGGGTAATTCCTAACTGCGTGGCAGAAAGGTACTCGTCTAAGTGTTTAATGATGTGCTCGGAATGCTTGGCTAGTTTATGGCCTTCCGCTGCCTTGAGCTGGATCTGTGAATAGCGTACTTTGACGATTGAGAATTCAGCAGCGACGAAAAAACCATTAAGTAATACTAAAAATAAGGCTAATAAAATCTTGACTAAGTCTGAGTCCATTTAAAAGTTAATAAACATTGGGGCAAAGATAAACAATTTTTATTTTCTAAATCAGCTTCTTACGGCAAAGACCTAGAGCCTCTACTTAAGGGTCCTGCGTGTAAGGACTGAGAAAAGACCGCCTAATAGAGTGCCAACTAAGGCTCCATAAACAACGTCTAGTGGGTAATGCACCCCAAGGTATATTCGGCTGTAAGCCACGCAAAGTGCCCAAAGGAAAAGAATTAGTCCGTACGACTTCAGGCGATGCTTTAATAAGAGCCACATGTAGGTTGCAATAAAAAACGTATTTGAGGCGTGCGCTGAATAAAAGCCGTAGGCTCCCCCGCATTTCACTTCTCTAAAAAGCCCTTCCAAACTTGGCTCATGGCAAGGCCGTGGTCTTGCAATGCCGTATTTAAAGACATTGGCCAATTGGTCTGAAATGGTTACCCCTAAGGCAATGAAAACTAAGATGAAAATTAAATTACGCCAGCCAAAATTTACTTTTAGCAAATAAAGAAAACTGATGTAAAGCGGAATCCAGATAAAGGTTTTTGAAACTAAGATCCAAAAGGAATCAAAGGGCGCGTCTCCTAAATTATTTAGAAAAAGAAATACCGAGCGGTCGATTTCTAATACGTCATTCATGGCTAGCGACTAACGGGGCCTTCGTGCGTTGGGTCTTCAAACGTGGGACGGGTCGGCTCCTGGTTCTGCTCCGTGGATAAAAGTGATTTTGAATCAAGGGTGCTCGCCTCTTTAATCTCCTTTATATCGCTATTGATTTCTTGAAGCGGGGTGTAGTCCTTGGCGGCCTGTTTAACCTTTTCGATTTCTCGCTTTATTTCCGAGACCGGCTCATGGGTTTCTTTCAAAATTTCGGTCTTGATATCCTCCATTGCACCACGCATTTTTCTTACGCCACTGCCAAGGTCTCTGGCAATTGAAGGCAGTTTATCGGGTCCGAAAAGTACAATAATGGCCAGGGCAATAACCACCATCTCCATGAATCCTAATTCCATGCGGCTAAATTAATAAAGATTTTTCATTTTATCGGTACAAGCCGCGTAAAAAGACCACCCTGCCTGGGCTTATTTTTTAGGCCTGTGAAACACAAAGTAGACAAAAACGGCGCTAAGCGCCATAAGGACAAAACCAACGAAAAACGGGGCGCCTGGAAACTTGAATGGCGCCGTATCGTGGGTGAAGTAATAAAACACATTGGTCATCATGGGGGGCCCAATGATTGAGGTCAAGCTCACCACACTGGTTAAGGCCCCTTGCAGATCGCCCTGCTCGCTGGCAGGTACTTTTGCTGTGATTAATGACTGCAAGGCTGGTCCAGCAATACCGCCCAAGGTGTACACACCCAATATAGCAAACATCATCCAAGGCTGTGGGGCAAACGCAAAGAGCAGCATCCCTACGGCATAAAACATAATACCGTATAATATACTGCGCTCACTGCCAATTCGGGGATGCACGCGAGAAACCAAATAGCCCTGAACAAAGGCCGTTAAAGCGCCCATGACGCCCAAGGAAATACCGACCATGCGCTCGTCCCATGAGAAGCGAAACATGGTGAAATACGCCCAGTTTGTTTGAACGGCATGCGCCGCGACATAGACTAGAAACCAGGCAATCATTAATTTAAAAATCTCCGGATGTTTCTTAATTTGATAGAGGCTACCAATAGGATTCGCTCGCTTCCAAGAAAACTCGCGGCGGTGCTTAGGCTCTAAACTCTCTGGAAGAACAAAGAGACCGTAGAGAAAGTTAACGAGACAAAGCACGCCCGCTGCAATAAACGGAAGTCGCGCGCCGTAAACCCCTAAAACGCCCCCAAGGACCGGCCCAATAATAAAGCCAAGCCCAAAGGCAGCCCCGATGAGCCCGAAATTCTTTGCGCGGTTCGTATCGTCCGAAATGTCTGCAATATAGGCGCTGGCAGCCGTGACGCTCGCTCCCGTAATGCCGGAGAAGATTCTACCCACAAAGAGCCAAAAAATAGTTGGAGCCCAGGCCTGAATAAAGAAATTGAGTGAAAACCCGAGCAGGGAGAGTAAAATGACGGGGCGCCTTCCGTACTTATCGCTTAAATTCCCAAGAATGGGCGCGAAAACGAATTGCATAAAGGCGTAAAGAAAGCCAAGCCATCCGCCATACTTTGCCGCCTCTGAAATATCGGCCTGAATAAGTTGCTCAATTAATTTGGGAACCACGGGAATGACGATTCCCCAACCGGTAATATCCACTAACAGGGTAATAAATATAAACCCCATGGCAGCGGAATTCTGCTTCTTTTTTGCCATAATCAGGCTACAAATTTACAGCATTTAAGTGAAATACAAATCCAGAATTCACCCTCTAGTGAAGTTTTTCATAGACTCCATTGGCCAGCATAAACACCACGCCTATAAAAATCCAGATTCGAAGCCCGTTGAGAAGAAGTGGGACGCGATTAAATCGAAATTTCAGCACCCTAAAAAATGCAAAAAGCAGTATAAGGACAGACATACTGAAATAAATCGTTAAGAAGCTAAGGGTCCCAAAGCGCAAAACAATGGCTAAGGCGCTTAGGGAGGTAAGTACTAAGAGTCCTGCCACCACGCCACTTGAGCGTCTTATTCCCAGTTGAAGAGGCAAAGTTTGGTAATCAAATAAAGCATCCGGGCGAAGGGTCAAGAAATCTTTCACGACATCGACCACCAAAAGGATCAAGAATAAAAAGCTCGCCATTAAAAATAAATTCAGCGAAAAATGCTGGTAGTAAACAAGCATTCCAAAAAAAGGATAAAGGGTTAGACCTACAAAGCTTAGGTTATTCACCACAACAATCTTACTGAGTTTATGGCTATAAAACCACATCATAAATTGGTAGCACAGAAAGAAAATAAAAATACGTTCCGAAAGTAAATAGGCAATACCAAGGGAGACGGCATTAAAAATCACGTAGGAGTAAAGAAAATACTTCTGTTTCAAAAAGCCCTGAAGTTTGGTAACGAAAGGCTTTTGAATTTTATCCTTTTCTAGATCGTAAAATTGGTTGATGAGTCCGCCGGACGCAATACTAAGGACGCTGCAAAAAATGATGCCGTGAATCTTGTAGTCAAAAACGAACTGCTTTAAAGTTTCCTCTTGATTGATAATGAAAAAAGTTGAGACGTAAAGGGCAAAGAGAAAGAGAAACAGCATAAAAATCCGCGCCCCGATAAGGAGACTTACCAATTGAGATACTCGGTACATCAGCGGGCTTTCTTGTTTCATCAGCACTGGGTTAGTCTATTCGACCTAGGGGATTCTCTTAGAAGCGGAAAATCACCTCTTTATTAAAGCCATTAAGCATTTTGCTCGCTTTGTCATAATCCTTTGTAAATCCAAGGATATAGCCTCCACCCCCACTTCCGCAGAGTTTAAGGTAGTACGCGTTGGAATCAATTCCTTTCTTCCAAACATTGTATAAACTCTCTGGAATCATCGGTTTTAAATGGTCGTAGGCCCAAAGCGATAATTTTTTTAAATTTCGAAAGAACGGGTTCATGTCTTTTTTCAAAAAGGCCTCAATACAGGCATTGTTGTAGCGAATGAACTCCTCTTTCAAGGTCTTTCTAAACCCTTCGGTCTTCATCTTATCAAAAAAGATTTGAATCATGGGCCCGGTCTCCCCCACGCTTCCTGAGTCAATAAGGAAAATGGCTCCTTTGCCTTCGCTTTGAGAGGGAAGCGAGACTTTATCGACGCTTTCTTTTGATTCGATAAGAATTGGAAGGTTCATATAGCAAATCAGGGGATCAATCCCGCTGCTTGTGCCATGGAAAAAACTCTCGAGTTGTCCGAAAACTTTCTTGAGGTCTTTCAATTGGTCCTTACTGATAAGATCAGCTGGGTACTTTTCAAGACTGTAGCGCTCAAAAACAGCAGCCACTAAGGCCCCTGAACTGCCAATACCATAGCCTTGGGGAATGTTACTATCAAAGAATAACCCCCTTTCAATTTCTTTTTGAAATTTCTTAACGTTTAGTCGGTACTGGGTTGGAAGTTCCAGCGTTTCTAAAAACTGGGCGTAGCGTCGAAGGCTTTCGTTCGAGCGTTTTTCGAAATCTGAATCGAGACCCGAAAACTTCAGCGTTCCCTTATAGAAACTATAAGGCACGGTAAGTCCTTGGGAGTCTTCAATAATTCCGTACTCTCCAAAGAGAAGTATTTTCGCATAGAATAAGGGACTTGACATAGGCTCAAAAATTGGAGGCTTTAAGCCTCGCTGCAAAGATACACTATTTCTATCAGTTCAATTGCAAGAATCAGGCCGCCCTAGAGCGCGCCCTTCTTACAAAGTCTCGCGATTGGGCATCGACGCATTTTTCACAAAACGAATGAGTATCAGACCAATTGCAAAGAATAGAACCATTGAGAGGGCCGCGTAACGCATGTTATTAAACTCCTCAATAAGCGTCGCAAAAATGAACGTTCCAAGAATAATGGCAAGTTTCTCTAAGACATCATAAAAACTAAAATAGGTGGTGGTGTCCATCGAATTCTCCGGCAGGAGTTTCGAGTAGGTTGAGCGTGACATCGCTTGAAGACCGCCCATCACAAGACCCACAATTCCGGCCACGAAGTAGAATTGGTACTCCACATTAGGATCCTCACGGTTGAGAAAAAACGCGGCGAGGCAGGCCACAATCCATAAGGCTATAGCAATGGTGATGACATTTTTATTGCCAATCTTTCTTGAAAGGCGCGAGAATATAATCGCCCCGATAATCGCCTCGATTTGGATGACCAGTAGCGTGGCTATAAGGCGTCCCTGATCGAGATTAATTTCACTTTTCCCAAAGAGTGTCGCCATTAAAAAGATGGTTTGCATTCCCACGCTGTAGAAAAAGAAACTCGAGAGGAAGAACTTAAGATTGGTGTCCTTAAACAAAATATTTCCAACTTTAAAAAGTTCTTTAAAACTTTGCTTTCCAATATCCCAGTAGAAATTCACATTATCCTTTAGGACTTCAAAGATGCCTCCGCTCTCTTTATGCTTTTTAAAAATATTCTTGTAATTCAAAAGCACTAAGTCTTTTGGAAGCTTATCCTTGATATCGCCAAAAACGGGCAAGTGTTTAAATGTGTATTGCGAAAAGCCAAACCACCAAGCGGCGGTTAATAAAAAGCTGACGCGCGTGTAGATAAGCTGCTCCTTAGGCGTCTGGGCGACGAACATAATTAGAATTAAACAAAGAATCACAAGCACTACAGAGCCAATGTAGCCGTAGACATAGCCTCGCGCAGAAAGCGCATCTTGTTTATCGCGCGTGGCAATATCAGGTAAAAAGGAGTTATAAAAGACTAGCGAACCCCAGAAGCCTACGCTCGCTGTAATGCTAAAGAGGAGCCCTAAAAACACGTTTTCCATTCCGGTAAACATGGCAAGTCCCATACAAGAGGTTGCCCCTAGGTAACAGAAGAACTGCAAAAAGGATTTCTTATTTCCAATGGTATCGGCAAGAGAAGAGAGAAAGGGGGAAAGTAGCACCACGATGAAAAATGAAATCGTAAGGGAATACCCATAGATAGCATCGGGATGGTAAGACTCCCCAAAAACCTCAATTTGATGACGAACCGGCACGTTAATCCAACGGTTTTGCTCTTCAATAAATTCCTTTCTTTCGTATTGGGTCGTTAAGGTGGAATAGTATATTGGAAATATCGTCGAGGTAATTACGAGGGAATACACCGAGTTGGCCCAATCGTAGAAGGCCCATCCCTTCATAATCTTGGGATTATTTTTGATAACCCCTTGTGGGGACGCAGAGGATTCTACCATGGAATATAAAAAGTTTAGACAAAAGTAAAAAATCCATTAAGAACTCAAGGCTTTTTTTGAGTCTTAATGGATTTAATCTCTGAATTTGATTTCGTTTAGAGTATATTTTCAATCACGATCGCAGAGGCACCTCCGCCTCCATTGCAAATAGCAGCCGCTCCAAAGCGTGCGTTGTTTTGTTTAAGTACATTGAGTAGCGTCACAACAATGCGCGATCCAGAGCTCCCTAGTGGGTGGCCTAAAGAAACGGCGCCCCCATTGACGTTTACTTTTGAAGCGTCAAGTCCCAGAATTTTATTATTCGCAAGACCTACAACAGAAAAGGCTTCATTAAATTCAAAGAACTCAATCTGATCTAAAGTCATTCCGGCTTTTTCAAGGGCTTTTGGAAGGGCCTTTGAAGGCGCCGTGGTGAACCACTCAGGCTCATGCGCCGCATCAGCGTAAGAAACGATTCTCGCTAAAGGCTTTAAGCCTAAACTTTCCATTTTTTCTTTCGACATTAAAATTAGGGCAGAGGCCCCGTCGTTTAGAGTGGAGGCATTGGCCGCAGTAACGGTTCCATTTTCTTTTTGAAACACCGTTGGAAGCGTACCGATTCGATCAAAATTAACGTTTTGGTACTCCTCATCTTCGGACACAATTAAAGGCTCTCCCTTTCTTTGAGGCACTTGAACGGGAACCACTTCCTGAGCGAACTTCCCTTCACTCCAGGCCTTAGCTGAGCGCGTGTAAGACTCTTTAGCAAAGTTGTCCTGATCTTCTCTTGTGAAGCCATACTCGGCAGCGCATTTCTCCGCGCAAACGCCCATATGGACTTTGCCGTATTTATCAACTAAACCGTCACTTAAGAGGCCGTCTTGCATTTTAACCTCACCTAGCTTTGTGGCTGTTCTTGCAT
Organism: Flavobacteriales bacterium UBA1694; assembly: GCA_002319955.1. Taxonomy (GTDB): domain Bacteria; phylum Bacteroidota; class Bacteroidia; order Flavobacteriales; family Weeksellaceae; genus Planobacterium_A. The sequence goes on along the minus strand of DCJS01000043.1, from coordinate 60,932 downwards.
GGTAATAATGGGGAACCTGAGACATGTTCTCCATGCCTCCTACGGCCACAACCTGAGCATCCCCCGATTTAATCGTTTGCACACCAAGAGAAATAGCTTTCATTCCAGAGGCGCACACTTTATTTACTGTCGTTGCAGGGGTTTCAATGCTAAGTCCAGCACCTAGAGCCACCTGACGCGCAGGCGCCTGCCCTTCCCCGGCTTGAAGCACATTTCCCATATAGATTTCCTCTACCTCATTTGGCTCAAGATCAATTTTATTTAGAGCCCCTTTTAGAGCTGCTACCCCAAGGGCGGTTGCTGGAACGCTGGATAAACTTCCATTAAAACTTCCAATTGGCGTTCTTGCCGCTGCCACTATAAATACTTCTTTCATTGTCTATAATCTATTTTTTATTATAAAGGTAAGTTGCTTTTGCAACGGCTCTAAAATACAAAAAAAAATACACAGCGAAACTGTGTATTTTTATTTAAACTTTTGGCTATTTAAAAGGCCTTAATGCGTTATTGTTTTAAGGGCTTCTGGGTTATGCTTATGTTTGAATAAGACCCAAAAGGCAATCGCGATGATAAAGGCATAGAGGGCAAAAACAAGCCAGATCTCATGCCACATCTTGCCCCCGCTAGGCAGCGTGAAGTACGCATCAATCATCCAGCCGCTTAGGAGACTTCCCATCACGGCTCCAAACCCATTGGTCATCATCATAAAGACACCTTGGGCTGAACTCCTAATTTTATAATCGGTTGTTCCTTCCACAAAGAGCGATCCTGAGATATTAAAGAAATCAAAGGCCATCCCGTAGACGATACAAGAAGCAATAATAAAGACAAGTCCCATCCCCTCTGGCGTTCCGTAGGATAATAGCAGGAAGCGAAGCACCCAGGCGAACATGGAAATAAGCATCACTTTTTTAATTCCATAGCGTTTTAAAAAGAAAGGAATCGCTAGGATAAAGACGGTTTCCGAGATTTGAGAAATGGACATAATAATGGTCGAGCGTTTCACCACAAAGCTATCCGCATAGAGGGGATCGTTTGCAAAATCAGACAAAAACGTATCGCCATACATATTGGTAAGTTGAAGGGCGGCGCCTAGAAACATCGAGAAAAAGAAAAACAAAGCCATCTTATAATCCTTGAATAGGGAAAATGCTTTCAGACCCAGCTTTTCTGTTAGTGGCGCGTCTTTAGGAATCTTATTCTGAGGAGGACAATCGGGAAGTGTAAAGGCGTAAAGTCCTAGTAAAAAGGCAACAGCAGCCGCAATGTAGAACTGATCTGCCGTATCCTTACTTCCTGAGTAATTGGTCACCCACATCGCGACAATAAACCCAATGGTCCCCCAAACCCGGATGGGTGGGAAATCCTTTAGAATATCGTTGCCACTGTTCTTTAAGACATTATAGGCAATGGAATTGGAAAGCGCAATGGTTGGCATGTAAAATAGCATTGCCATGAGCATCACCCAGAAAAATTGATCCGGATTCACAAGCGAAGGCATCAGAAGTAAACTTCCGGCGTAGAGAAAGTGGAGCACGCCATAGAGCTTCTGTGCACTAACCCATCGGTCGGCAATAATTCCCACTAATGCAGGCATAAAAATTGAGGCAATTCCCATGGTGGAGAACACCGCTCCAAATTCAGCTCCCCCCCACTGTTTGTTAGAAAACCAATACACAGCGATGGTAATTAACCAAGCTCCCCAGACGAAAAATTGCAGGAAGCTTAAAACGGTAAGTCTTAATTTTATGCTCATAGTTATTTTAATATAAAAAGCCCCTGGTGCCACTCGTTCACGCAGATGCGTTCAAGCTTATGGCGCCATAGGGCGTTGGGTCGATTTAATCGGTTTGTTTTCTTCTCTTCTTGATTTCTTCCTGCAATTCAAGTGCGGTATCAAAATCCTCATCTTTGACTGCCTGGTCTAGAAGAACCTGAAGCTGCTCAAGGGGCAGGTTATAGATGCCGTCTGAACCCAAATCACTTCCCTCATGGGATTCTTTGGTCATGGTTCTTTCAGGCTGCTCAATTTCAAGCAGAATGCCGGCTTCGTTTAGGACTTGCTCTGTCGTATAAATAGGCGCTGAGAACCGTACAGCCATAGCAACTGCATCCGAGGTTCTGGCATCTAAAAGGAGCTCGTCCCCCGTATTCAGTTCTTTAAAAACCATGTTTGAAAAGAATACCCCATCAACGATTTGATAAATCAATACCGAAACCATTTGGTAGTTAACTGCGCTCACAAATCGCGTGAACAAATCGTGCGTTAGCGGTCTAGGTGGGTGAATATCCTTTTCAAGCCCCAGAGAGATGGACTGGGCTTCAAAATTTCCAATCACTACAGGAAGCTTAATGCCACTCTGTACGTGCTCCAAAAGCAGCGCATAAGCACCAGACTGCGTCTGGCTGTAGGAAATTCCTCGGATAACTAACTCTTTATAATCCATCTGACAAATATAAAAATAATTAAATTGATACCATCGGTTTTCAACAAGGCATTACACCCTCCAGCCTTTAAAGCACAATGTCCCTCAACAGAAGGACATTGTGTAACAATTTAAATGTTTTTCAACTAATTTGAAGTCTCTTGTACTTTGGTATCATCGGACTTTAACCCTTTCTTTTTCAATAAATCATATGAAACGGCGGAGGCGATAAACCACGTCGAATAGGTCCCGAATCCGACCCCTATTAGAAGTGCAAACATAAATCCTCTCAGGTTTTCCCCGCCAACAATAAAGATTGCAAGGATCACAAGGAAGGTCATAAAGGCTGTATTAAAAGTTCGCCCTAATGTACTTGAGATCGAGTCGTTAAACAAGCTCTTAAGATCTAATGATTTCTTATCTTGTAGATACTCCCGAATACGGTCAAAGATAATTACGGTATCGTTAATGGAGTACCCAAGTACCGTAAGAATAGCCGCAATAAAATCTTGGTTAATCTCCATACTAAATGGCATGACATTCTTAAGTAGTGAATACGCTCCAAGAATCACAATCGAGTCATGAACAAGGGAAGCGATCGCTCCAGTTGAAAACTGCCATCTTTTAAATCGAACAAGGATGTATAAAAAGATCCCTATTAAGGCAAAGATTAAGGCTAGTGCCCCACCCTTCTTAATATCATCAGCCACAGTTGGGCCTACTTTAATGGAACTTATAATCCCGTACTGATCCTCACCAGAGCTTCTAAACGATGCTAATGTCGCTGTTTTCGGAAGGTAAGGCTGAAGCCCTTCAAAGAGTTTGGCCTCAACATCCTGGTCCGCTTCAAGGCTTTCCTCATTAACACGGTAATCCGTAGTAATCTTTAGTTGTTGGTCGTTTCCAAAAGTTTTAACATCGACGGCGTTTTGCTGCCCGTCAGAATCTAAAAATTTCGATTCCAAAGTGCTTTGCGCATCGTTTGCAACGACAGGTTGTACAAATCTCACCACATAACTACGACCTCCATTGAAGTCCACTCCGAATTTAAATCCTTGGGTCGCAATGGAAACAAGACAAACAAGAGTGATAATACCAGAAACGATATAAGCATATTTCCTTTTTCCAATGAAATCAATCCACGTATTTCTAAATATGTTTTTAGAAAATTTGGTCCATACTGAGAGCCCCTTTCCTTTATTCAAGCGACTAAAAATCATGACACGTGTTAAGAGTACACAGGTAAACATGGACATGACAATACCGATTCCTAAAGTCACCGCAAACCCTTTAATCGGACCTGTACCAAAAATATACAGAACGACAGCGGTCAATAAGGACGTTAAGTTTCCGTCAATAATAGCCGAGAGGGAGAATTTAAACCCTTCGTTATAGGCCTCTTTAATATTTTTTCCGGCAAAGAGTTCCTCCTTGGTCCGTTCATAGACAATCACGTTCGCATCAATGGCCATCGCCATTGAAAGCACCACCCCAGCAATACCAGGAAGCGTTAAGGTCGCATCCACGGAGTCCATAATACCCATAAGGTAAAACAGGTTAATAGCCATGGCAATTACAGCGTATACTCCGGCACCACCGTAATAGAATAGTAGGTAAATAATTACAATTCCAAAAGCGATAATGAAAGACCAAAGTCCAGAACTCACCGATTCTGCCCCTAGCGATGGTCCTACAACCTCAGCCTGGACAATTTTCGCCCCGGCAGGTAGTTTTCCAGCACCTAAGACATTCACTAAGTCTTGCGCGTCTTCTTGGGTAAAGTTCCCCGAGATTTGGGTTCTTCCGTTTGGAATTTTGTTCACCACGTTTGGCGCGGTATACACCACATTATCTAGAGTCACGGCCACAGGTTTTCCAACATTCTTTTCAGTCAATGTTGCCCAATCTCTTGAACCTTTGCTGTCCATTTGCATGTCAACCATGATACGGCCTAACTCGTCATAGCTAATGTTCGCTGTTTCCACAGCGCCATCAACCGGAGCTTTTTGGTTAATATTCCCTCTTACAGCATAGAGCACCAAGTTGTCTTGGTCACCTGCCTCAGGCTTATACCCCCATTCGAATTTCGTGTATTTAATATTGCTAGGTCTGGCGTCCTTAGCTACTTTACTTGCAAGAATTTTGTTGATTTTTGCTGTATCAGAAAGCTTCACATTTGCGACGCCATTAGATTTCAGCGTATTAAGTTGTAGCAGCGCTTCAAAATCAAGTTCTTTAGACACGCCCATGGAATCTCCTTTAGCGGCAACTAAAGTTCTTAGTGTTTGGAAATACGGGAAAATCTCTTGGATTTCCTGCACTTCCCAGAATTGAAGTTTGGCAGAGGTTTGAAGCATTTTCTTCACGCGGTCAATATCCTTCACCCCAGGCATCTCAACCGATATTCTTCCAGTTCCAGGAACTCGTTGAACGTTTGGCTGCGTGACCCCCATTTTATCGATACGGGTCCGGATTACCTCGTAGGCAGTTCCTGTGGAGAGCTCGATACGAGTTCTAACGACATTGCGAACCTCTTCGTCCGTTGAATTGAACTTAATTTCTGTAAGATTGGTGTTTCCAAAAATCTCAGGATCAGCCAATTTTAAATTGGTTCCCTTCTCTTGATTCACCTTATCGAACTCTTCAAAAAAGAGCTCTACATACGTTTTGGTTGAATTCTTCTGGGCCTGGTCCGTACGATCTAGCGCTTCAATAAGCACGGGATTGGTGGAATAGTTCGTGAGGTTGTTGATGAGGTCTCTTTGGTTGATTTCTAGGAGCACGTTAATTCCCCCTTTAAGGTCAAGACCAAGTTTCATTTCCTTTTCCTTCGCTTTAGCGTAGTAAAGTTTGGTAAAACCTAGATTTAAAGTGTCCTTAGAAAGCCTTGCGATTTCATTCTGGTATTTCACAGGATCGTCTCCTGCTACCCTCTGCGCTTGCGTTTCAATTTTTCCTGAGTACCACGTCGGCAAGAGCTCGTTTAGGCAGATTAGCCCGAGAACGATAGCCACGAGTGTGATGAGTCCTTTTCCTTGCATTATAATTACAACATTAAAATTTCGTGGGCAAATATAATGATTTTCAAATCATTTAAGGCCATTTTAACAGCGGTTTTAAGATTTGTTCAACTGGGGCGCCGCGTAGGATAAAAATAGAGAAAACCCTGAGCTATTCAGGGTTTTCTTAAAATTGATTGAGGGTAGGCCAAAGCATTTTATGCTTTTTTGGGCACCGATTTTAAATGGTCATTGAAAAAATTCGGGTTTCCGGCTGGTTTCGAAGCATTCGTAAATCTAAGGTCATGGCCACGTTTCGGGTAAAAGCCCTGCCTTTCTCTGTGATCTTAATCCCTGTTTCTCCAAGCTCCACTAAACCATCTTGAGCCATTTCGAAAAGGCGCTCCTGCGCATTTTCAAGCTCTGGAAGGAAGGTGCTCTGGTCCCAGTTTGTTTCTAAGCGGCACATCAAATTTAAAATATGTTGGCGAACCAAAAGATCTTCCTGCGTCAATATATGGCCTTTAACCACCGGCAGTTTCCCTTCTTCCACGCGCTGCTGATAGGACTCAACAGACTTGTCATTTTGGGCAAAAGCGTACCAACTGTCTGAGATGGCGCTCATGCCAAGACCAATCATTAGCTGGGTTTTACTTGAAGAGTAGCCCATGAAGTTTCGGTGAATATCACCTGATTTAAGACTCTGGTACAATTCGTCTTTTTCTAAAGAAAAATGATCCATACCCACTTCAATATACCCTAATTCTTCCAGCAAATTTTTGCCATTTTCATACAGTTCTCTTTTCACCTCCCCACTTGGAAGGTCATTTTCATCAAATCCGCGCTGCCCCACCCCTTTAATCCACGGCACATGCGCATAGGAATAAAAGGCAATACGGTCCGGTTTTAGAGTCATCGTTTTCAAAATGGTCTCGTTCATCTTTTCCCATGTTTGGTGGGGAAGTCCAAAGATCAAATCGTGCGATACACTCGTGTAACCGATCTCTCGGGCAAGGCGTGTCACGCGCTCCACGTTTTCATAGGGCTGAATGCGGTTGATGGCTTTTTGAACCACAGGATCATAATCTTGAACACCAAAACTACAGCGTCTGAACCCTAAGTCATAAAGCGTTTGCAAGTGCGCCTCAGTGGTATTGTTTGGGTGGCCCTCGAAACTAAATTCCGGATGCTCGGCAATTCGGGCTTTTTTGAACAGGCCCTCAAGTAGGGTCTTTAAATTTTCTGGTGAAAAGAACGTGGGGGTTCCTCCGCCCAAATGCAACTCTTTAATCAGGGGTGTTTCCCCATCAAAAAGTTCGAGGTATAAATCCCATTCTTTTAGAACACTCTCTAAATAAGGCGTCTCAACCGTGTGCTTCTTGGTGATTCGTTTGTGGCAGGCACAAAACGTGCAAAGACTTTCGCAAAACGGCAAGTGAATATAAATTGATATGCCTTCACTCGAATTACTCTCTTTAAAGGCTTTAATGACAGAGCTTTCCCACTGTGGCGTGGAAAAAAGCGATTCCTCCCAAAAAGGGACGGTCGGATAAGACGTGTATCTTGGCCCTGGTATATTGTATTTATTGATCAGCGTTTGGTTCATTCGACAAAAATACAAATTAAAAAAGAGTTCGGATTTCAAAACTGAATAATATCATCTATCGATGCGATTCCTCTTTTTGCTCTCAAGGTCTTTCAATTACTGCCTCTTAGAAATCAGAAAAATCCAATTTTATGATTTTATTTCGTCCTGCTGCTATAAGAACCTTAGAGTTTTGCCATTCACAGGCGTAGAGGCCTTTCTCCTCTGAGAGCACCTGCCAGGTTTTACCTGAATCCTTTGAGTAGGAAAGGTGCTGATCACCTAAGGCCACAAGCTGCTGCCCTTTGGACCCTGGTCGGTATTTTACGCACGTGCTATATCCCGCATTTTGGCCATCAGCCTGAGTTGTCCAGCTCACTCCCCCATCGCTCGTGGTTGCAATTGTCCCTTTATTGCTTGACTGGTTTAAGTAATCTCCGCCGACGGCAATACCTACCTCTGAAGAATAGAAGTCAATGGAATACATGCCACTCGAGGGCGTGCCTTGAACAAAGGGCGTGTCAAAGACTTGCCATTGGTCTTTTTCAAGGCGCCAAATTCTTGATTTAAGCCCACCGGTTGCAATCCAAACGCGGCCTTTCTTTGAGTCAATGTTTGTGTTGCTTGCGGCAAATGCCGCTTCACCCTTAGCAATTTGCGGAAGGTTTAAGCAGGGCTCTAAAACCCATTTTTCGGTTTTGGAGTTGAATTTCGCGAGGCGTGGACAAGAAGAATCAGAATCACTAAAGCTCCAGCCTTCTGCTTTTTTCGTAAAATGGATCGCATCGTAAAAGGCACTTGCTGCCTGGTCTGTACCAAGAAGCGTACTCGAAAGAGTTCTTGCATCGATCTTGTAAAAATAAGCCGGACTTTCAATGGATGTCGTATAAAAATTAGACTTGAATCGCCCAATGGATCGAAACTCTAAAGCTTTATCGGAAAGTTTTATTTGTTTTTTGTCCTTTGGGTCCTTTAGACTCACATACCCAAACTTGGCTCCGGAGCCAGCGTAAAAGACTTTGCCCTTATAGATTTCTATGGCGCGAATACTCACCTGGTCTTCAAGCAGGACTTCTCGGTTCTGTGCCTTTAAAAAGGACGCTAAAAGAAGAATCAAAACGACGAGGCTTTTATAGGGTTGCTTTCTCATGGTGTAAAAAAGTTACTCCCAGCTTTGGGCCGGGAGAAAAACTTATAATTTAAATTATTTTCTATTCTTTAAGTACTGGTAGCCGTAGTAAACCGTATGAACAACGATCATTCCCACGGAGAAGATAATCAGACCTGAATCATCCGTTTCTGCATTCTGATGGTGTAAGTAGGTAAGCACCATTAACGCGGCTGTAAGAACAAATCCTGATAGTGCGGTAATTCTGTAGTTCTTTGGATCTGCGCCTGTTTGGTTTTGTTTTCCAAGGAAGGAGTTTTTAATCCCGCGATAAAGATAAACGTCAAGTCCTAGCATCATCCAACACACAAGACGAATCCAAGTGTCAAACGGTAAAAAGGCCATCATCCCAAAACATACTAAGATTCCAAGAATCGGTATGAGCGGCACAAGCGGCGTTCTAAAGCCACGCGGCGCATCAGGCTGCGTTTTACGCATCACGAGCACCCCGGCGCAAACCAAAATAAAGGCAAATAAGGTTCCGATACTGGTCATTTCACCCACCACTCGACCTGGAATAAATGCCGCAAAGAGACTCACAAATACGAGGAAAAAGAGGTTCGCTTTGAAAGGCGTGCGGTATTTTTCATGAATCTCTGAGAACAACTTTGGCAGAAGTCCATCCTTACTCATCGCATAAAACACCCGACTTTGTCCCATAAGCATAACCAAAATCACGGACGCGTACCCTAAGAGGATCGCAACAATAATTGAGGTATTGAGCCATGGGTAGGCAGGAACTACTTTTCCATTAACCACATCCCCCATGGCCTCAATGGCAATGGCAACGGGCGCGAGGTGATCCCCCCCACCGCCAGCGGTATACTCTTTATAATGAACCACACCGACCATCACGTAGGCGAAGATAATATATAAGACCGTACAGATGATGAGCGAGCCCATAATCCCAATAGGCATCGCCTTTTTCGGATTCTTCGTTTCCTGCGCTGCCGTAGACACCGCATCAAACCCGATATAGGCGAAAAACACAATGGCGGCCGCTCGTATGATTCCCGACCAACCGTATTCACCAAATTTCCCCGTATTCTCCGGAATTAGCGGTGTTAAATTCTCTGGTTTAATATAATTGAAGCCAATCACGATGAAAACAATCACAATGGCTACTTTTAAAATAACAATCGCCCCATTAACCCATGCCGACTCACTTGTTCCTTTAATCAGGACAAGGGACATAATGACCACAATGAAAACAGCTGGTAAATTCACCAGTCCCATTTCCCCTGCAGAGGTCACATCAAAGGGCGTAATCATAAAGCGCTCGGGCAGCGCCACCCCGAAATTCGAGAAAAACTTGGCTAAGTACCCGGACCAACTCGAAGCCACGGTGGCCGCACCAACAGCGTACTCGAGCACAAGGTCCCAGCCGATAATCCAGGCAATAAACTCACCCATCGTCGCGTACGAATACGTATAGGCGCTACCAGCCACAGGAATCATTGAGGCAAACTCAGCATAACAAAGTCCTGCAAAAGCGCACCCAAGGGCCGCAATTACAAAGGAAACCATAATACCAGGCCCGGCGTGATTCGCCGCAGCCATTCCCGTAATGGAAAAGAGACCCGCACCAATAATGGCACCGATACCTAAGGCGACAAGGGAACTTGCTGTTAACGTCTTCTTAAGCCCTTTTTCGGACTCTTCTGCTTCAGCTAAAAGTTGGTTTAGAGGTTTTGTCCTCCACAAATTCGACATGTTTAAATATTTAGATTTTCCAAAAGTATAAATTTTTACCAATTATTAACTATTTATTCCCAGTTTTATCGAAAAAGATATAGAAAAAGACTAGCAATTAATTTCTTTAGTTCCGATTTATAATTTCAACAATTTAATCTGTTTGACAATTCAATTTCTACGAAATTCTAATATATTTGACCAATGAATTTTTACGAGCTTCTAATCTCTCCCTATGAAAGTTATCAGACCTATCAAATAGTTCTCGAGGCTCTAGCCGCTTTCTTTGGTCTTTTAAGTGTTTATTTTTCTATAAATAAGAATATTTGGGTTTACCCCACGGGCATTATCTCAACTGCCCTTTACGTCTATATCCTATTCGTATTCGGCCTTTTGGGCGACATGATGATCAACGTGTATTACACCCTTATGAGCGTATATGGCTGGGTGCTGTGGCACAAAAACGCAACCGACCACATCCATATCGAGGTGCAGCGCACCAGCAAAAAGGAGTGGCTAATTTGCGCCCTACTCTTTTTAATAAGTCTCGGTCTTGTGACCCTCGTCTACTATTACAAACCCGCGATAGACCAAGGTTTTTCAACTAAGGGGGTTTCCCTTGGGCTCTACCATTTAGATTGGGCTAACTGGCTTGATGTCTTTACAACCTCCGTCTTTTTGATTGGTATGTGGCTTATGGCCAAGCAAAAAGTGGAAAACTGGCTCTTCTGGATTCTTGGAGACCTGATTTGCATTCCAATTTTCATCTACAAGGGCCTTGGAATAACTTCCTTCCAGTACCTTGTTTTTACAGCCATGGCTGTTTTAGGCTATGCAGAATGGAAAAAAAGTGCGGCCAAACAGGAACGCGAACTTCAAGGCGCAGAACTTCCTTAATCTGCGTTTTACTTTTTAGTATATTTGAGCTCTAAAACTTCAAAACGGGCATGGCAGATTTTAAATTTTATAAGTACCACGGGACTGGAAATGATTTCATTCTTATTGATAATCGTTTGGGGGGCTTTCCAAGCGAAAACCAAGCCTTAATTGCCGCTTGGTGTGAGCGCCGCTATGGCGTGGGAGCGGACGGACTAATTCTTCTTGAAAACGATCCAACTCTTGATTTCAAAATGGTTTATTTCAATGCCGATGGAAGTGAAAGCACTATGTGTGGCAACGGAGGGCGCTGTCTTGTGGCTTTTGCTCGCGACCTTGGCCTCATAAACGAACACTGTGAATTTATGGCCATAGACGGGCTTCACGAGGCTGAAATTTCAAAAAATTCAGTGAGTTTAAAAATGCGCGATGTCCAGGAAATAAAACGCTATAATCAGGCCTATGTTTTAGACACTGGCTCCCCCCATTATATAGAGTACGTGGAGGATTTAATTCACTACCCTGTTTTTGAAAAGGGTCGCTCTGTACGTAATACGGAGCCCTTTAAGGCGGAGGGTATCAACGTTAATTTCGTTGAAATTCTAGATTCCAAAAAGCTCTTTGTCCGCACGTATGAACGCGGCGTGGAAGACGAAACATTTAGCTGTGGAACGGGTGCCACAGCCGCTGCCCTTAGTTATCTACAAGACCACAATTTAAGCCAGGTGCAGGTTCAAGTTAAAGGGGGCCAACTAAGCATACGCGCCGAGAAAAACGGCACAGAATTTTCTAATATTTGGCTTCAAGGCCCCGCGATAAAGGTCTTTGAAGGAACAATTTCTAACGCCATTAACTAAGGCCTTATAAAGCATGAAAAAATCTCTTTCCCTTCTCATACTCGTATTTTTAGCTCTTGTCGCGTTTTGGGGTGCACGCTATTATTTAAATTACAAAACAAGCAATGTCGAAAAAGAAGGCTATTTTCACATTGCCTCGAATGCCCAATATTCACAAATTTTAGACAGTATACGGCCTTTCATAAAAGACATGGACCGCTTCGAGAAAGTCGCGAAAAATGAAAAACTTCCGTCCAAATACCACCCAGGTCGCTACAAAGTGGTGGAGGGGAAAAGCAGTGCCGAACTTGTGCAAATGCTAAAGAATGGAAACCAAGTCGATATCACCTTTCGTATTGGCGATTTCAATGACGTCTACCAAATGGTAGGGCGCGTGGCAAAAAAGACAGAGGTGGATTCCCTAACCTTCGTTAAAGAATTTGACAAAATTGCCAAATCAAAAGGCCTAAGCTCTGCAGAGGATTTGAAAAAATACTTTTTCATTGACTCCTATAATTTTTTCTGGACTGTCACTCCACAGGAATTTTTTGAGCGATTCGAAAAGCAGTATCAGGCCTTTTGGACTCCTGAGCGCGTCGCCAAAGAAAAGGCTCTAGGTCTAAGCCGCGATCAAATCTATGCCCTGGCATCGATTGTTTACCAAGAATCTGGTGGAAAACCGGATGAGCAAAAAACTATTGCCGGTTTATATCTCAACCGCTATAACAAGGGCATGAAATTACAGAGCGATCCGACTGTTATTTATGCCCACCGAAAGGATACGGGATTCACCACAGAAATTAAACGGGTGTATTATAAACACCTACGCTACCCATCGCCCTACAATACGTATGCAAATGTGGGAATTCCTCCCGGACCAATCTGTGTGGTCGATAAATCCTCACTTGATGCGGTTCTTAACCCTGAATCCCACGGCTACATCTTCATGGCGGCTGACCCTCAGCGCCTTGGACTCCACCGTTTCACGGCGAGCGACGTTGAGCATGCCAAAAATGCGCGCGATTACCAGCAGTGGCTCGACCGACAAACCTTAAAAAAATAAACTTTAACATATTTTAAGATTTTTTGTTTTTAACATTTAGGGCTTTCTAGCGTCTAATGGGGATAGAACGAAGGATAGGTACGTGGTGTACCAAGTAAAGACCTTCAATAGACGATGTAGAACTTGCAAAATTAAAAGAATTTTGTGCGAAAATTAACTTGATGATTCAGACAGAAATTACTCGAAAACTAACCAGAAAAACTCTGGGGTTAACTTTTTTACTTTCCGCCGCAGCCTTTGCCTTTGCGCAACAAAAGGTAAGTGTCAGTGGAAATGTAGTTGACAAAGAAAATAACCCCGTCGCCTACGCCTCTATCGCCTTCACCAGTAAGAGCGACTTACTTTACAGCGATGCGGTCCTTACGGATGAAAACGGACGTTACGAACTCCAATTAACTCCAGGACTTTTTGATATCACCGTAGAGGCAATTGACTTCAAAAAATACGTCGCCTCGACTCAAACTATTAATGCCGGACCTCTGGGTGCCATTGTTCTGGAGTCAGAAAGTGGCCTGACCATGTCCCCAACTTCAACTATTGAAGGCATTACCCTTACGGCAACTACCAGACCCTATAAAGTCGAATTAGACAAAAGAACCTACGATCCATCGAGTGATGTGATTAGTAAGGGTGGAAACCTTCAGGATGTTCTTCAAAACGTTCCTTCAGTCTCCGTAGATACGGACGGAACAGTCTCTATGAGAGGAAATTCAAACATCCGTTTTTTAATTAACGGAAAACCCTCCGCGCTTCTTGGAATCGATGACGGGGCAAACGCCCTTCAAAGTATTCCAGCCGATCAGATTGATCGCATTGAAGTTATCACCAACCCTTCGTCAAAATACGAAGCCTCAGGTACGGCAGGGATTTTAAATATTATCCTTAAGAAAAGCAAACGAATTGGCTTTAATGGAAGCGTCACAGGAACCGTGGGGTATCTTCCAAACACCAGTCTCAATACTAATTTAAGTTGGAGACGTGGGAATGCAACTTGGTTTGTGAATGGGGGTGGCGGCCTAAGAAAGTCTGAGGGCACAAGCTACAACAAGGCAAGTTTTGATGACCGTGGAACCCTTAACCAATTGCTTACATCGAACACCAATTCGATTAACAATAACGAAATGAAAAACTATAACGGCACCGCCGGGTTAGTTTATGACCTTTCAGACCGCACGTCAGTTAACGCCTCAATAACCCTAAGACGTTTTGAAGGTGAAAGTGATGGTGTTGTTGCAACGCAGATGACCTACAACGGTATCACCAATGCAAATGCGACCCAGGACTACCCACTAAGCAAAGAAAGAAGAACCGTTGGTTTAAATGACAACAATGCGATTCAAACCGATTTTGGAATTGACCATGAAATTGGTGATAACGGTTCAACCATTGCTGCCTCGGTAAGTATTCAGAATAATAAATCCACTGGAACCAGTGATATTTTCGAAACCCGAGTCCCTGCGTATAGCCTAATGGACCAAACCGCTCAGGATACTGAAAACAGTAACATTGTTGGAAAATTGGATTACGAACTCCCACTGGGTGAAAATTCAAAAATTGAGGCGGGCTACCGTTTTGATTCCCGTAAGAACGATTACGATTATGCCGTATGGAATGATGGGGTTGTAAATCCAGACTTTACCTCGGTGACCAACTATAAAGAAATGTTTAACTCATTCTATGTTCAGTTCAAAAGTAAAGTGGGTGAAAACTTTGCCTACCAAGTGGGGTTAAGAAATGAGCTTTCAAAAATTGACGTCGATTTCAAAAGTCTTAGTTCAACAGAGCCAGCCATTAGTAAATCGTACAACAACTTATTCCCGTCGGTTTTCTTAAGCTATAATTTAGCGAATGATAACCAATTATTATTAAACTATTCGAAGCGAATCAACCGACCTAGATCTTGGTTCCTAGTTCCCTTCAACAGTTATAACGACAGTGATAATATATTCAGCGGAAACCCGAACTTAAATCCGTCGTACGTCGACTCATTTGAATTTGGGTACAGTCTTCAAAAATCAAAACTAACGTTTAATCCGACCTTATATTTCAACCACGAAAAGGACGAGACGCAAATGGTAAACATTTACAATTTCGATCGTCAAAGGTTTGAAACCAAACCTTATAATATCGGATTTGAAGAGCGTTACGGGTTAGATATGAATTTCACTTACGACCCTTTCAGCTGGTTAAAACTAATGGGAAGTCTTGATTTATATGGGTACCGCTCTGAAGGCGAATTTAACTATACCACCCTTCAAAACGGCATAGAAACTCCAGCCTCCATGTCCTTTAATGGAAAAGGGTTTTCCCAACGTGCTCGACTTAACACGACCTTTAAGATTGACAAGACCCTGAGTGTGCAACTTCAAGGCTTTTACCGAGGTGGAGAAGAAACCGATACCTCTAAAAGAGATGCGATGTATGCCCTTAATTTAGGTGCTTCAAAATCAATCTGGGACGGAAACGGAACTTTCAGTTTCAATATTCAAGACATCTTTAATACAAGAAACAGAACCAACTTTACCTATGGAGATGGGTTCCAAAGAGAGTCTTACATGCAGTGGCAACCACGCCAGTTCTCCCTTTCTTTCACTTACCGATTTAAACAAGGGGACCGTGTAGATCAACCGAAACGTAAAAAAGATATTAACAGCAATGCAGAGGGGCAAGACGACGAAATGCCACCAATGTAATTCTGATAAAGTAGCCCAAACTTAGGGCATACAAAAAAGGCTTAGAGAGATCTAAGCCTTTTTTGTATTTTGTTTCAACTAGAAAGTCTAAGCTTTACACCAAGAGGTTACTACCCTCTTGATTCCAAATACTTCTGCCATTGCCAGGTGGTTTGCAGGGCCGTTTCTAAGGATGTCTGCGCCTTCCAATTTAGTTCCGCCTCAGCTTTGCTCGCATCAGCGTATGCAGCCGTAATATCGCCGGCTCTACGCTCTGTAATCTCATAAGGCACTTTAATTGAATTTGCGCTTTCAAAGGCATGCACCACTTCTAACACGGAGGAACCAGTTCCAGTCCCCAAGTTATAGATATCAATTACACTAGGGCGCGAATCTTGAATCAATTTCTGCAGAGCGGCTACGTGCGCCTTGGCTAAATCAACCACATAAATGTAATCCCGAATGGCCGTCCCATCGGGCGTTGGATAATCGTTTCCGTAAACCATCAATTTTTCTCTAATTCCTGCAGCCGTTTGAGTCACAAAAGGCACTAAGTTGTTTGGCACCCCAATAGGCAGCTCGCCAAGACGCGCTGAGGGATGGGCTCCAATAGGATTAAAGTACCTAAGTAGAGTCACTTTTCGCTCGTGGGCGCGCGCAAAATCCATAAGGATCTCTTCGCCCATTTGCTTGGTCTTTCCGTAGGAACTCTCCGGAGTCTTTAACGGCGTGGTTTCCTTAATTGGCATCTGATCAGCCTGACCGTAAACGGTGCATGAAGAACTAAAAATAAAATTACTGAGATTTCTTTCTTTAAACTCTTGCAAAAGATTAATTAGAGAAAATAAATTGTTTTCGTAATAGTCAATAGGTTTCTGCTGGCTTTCTCCCACGGCTTTAAAAGCAGCAAAATTTATACACCCCTCAATATCATGGGCGTCTAAAAGTTGTGAGAGCAGTTCTCGGCGCTTTAAATCAAAAGGGTAGAAAACAGGTTTCTTTCCACTTACGAGTTCAATGTTTTCAAGAATAAACTTTTCAGAGTTGGACATATCGTCCACAATTACCACCTCAAAACCTGAATTCAGGAGCTCAACGACGGTATGCGACCCAATATAACCGAGTCCACCGGTAACTAGAATAGCCATGCTTTAAAAAATTTAGTTTAAAAATTCTAGAATACTATCGCAAATGTATTTCAATTGCTCTTCGTCTAACTCCGTATGCATTGGAAGCGAAATCACCTCATTTAATAGGCGGTCTGTATGGACAAAATCCGTCTCAGAGCTTTCTTGAAAATAAGCTTTCTGTTTACGCAGTGCTACCGGGTAATAGATCATAGCCGGCACTTCCTTTTCAGTTAAAAACTCACGAAGCTCGTTACGTTTCCCATTGGTTACGCGTAGCGTATATTGATGAAATACGTGAGTGGAATTCTCATTTCGTGTTGGGATAAGAAGATCCTTGTGGTCTTTAAAGGCCTCATCATAATAATCTGCAGCCTTGCGCCTTGCCTCGTTGTAGAGGTCTAAGTTCGGAAGTTTACGACGAAGTACGGCCGCCTGTATACTATCGAGTCGGGAGTTAACCCCTACCTCGTCATGGTAATAACGCTCATACATACCGTGATTCACGATGCCTCGAATTTTATGGGCTAGAGCCTCATCTTGGGTGCATAAGGCACCACCATCGCCGTAGCAGCCAAGGTTTTTAGAAGGAAAAAATGAGGTCGTCCCCACAGTGCCCATTGTGCCAGATTTTTTCACCTCACCATTTGAAAAGGTGTACTCAGCGCCAATGGCCTGGGCGTTATCTTCGATCACAAAAAGATTGTGCGCCTTCGCAATTTCTAAAAGCGGTTCCATTGCGCAGCATTGCCCAAATAAATGGACTGGAATAATCGCTTTGGTTTTGGGTGTGATGGCTTTTTTAACAGCCTCTGGATCTAATGTAAAGGTCTCATAGTCCACATCAACAAGCACCGCCTTAAGTTTCAATAAATGAATGACCTCAACAGTCGCTGCAAAGGTAAAGTCCGCTGTAATAACCTCGTCTCCTTGCTCAAGTCCAAGGGCCATCAACGCAATTTGTAAGGCGTCTGTCCCATTGGCACATGGAATGACATGATTCACGTCAAGATATTCTTCAAGTTCTTTTTGAAACCATTCTACCTCAGGGCCGTTTATAAAGGCCGCTGATTTCATCACGTTTAATACCGCGTTATCAACCTCTGGCTTTATCTTAAAGTATTGACTCTGGAGATCAACCATTTGTATCTTTTTCATCTTTTGCTCTTTTTTACTATTTGTCGTGCGATTTTTCAATCTTAATTGCTCAAAAATACGTTTATTAAGGCAAGTATGAAAATTTTACATGGACTTTCTACCCGCAGGTGTCAAACTGAAAAATAAGGCTCGTTTCTTTGTAAAAAAGCAGCAATGATATTAACTATTCTAATAAAGTTTTAGTATAGTTGTAGTATAGTGTATCTCCAAAAAATGATACCCTAAGATCTGGGAGTCTTTCTAGAAAATACTTCGTATTTTTGAAAAAAATCATTCTATGCGTAATTTCGAATACATAAATCCAACAAAAATCCTTTTTGGCGAAGGTCAAATCGAAAACCTATCCAAGGAAATCCCTATGGATGCAACCGTATTAATACTTTACGGTGGCGGAAGCATTAAAACAAACGGCGTATACGACCAAGTGAAGTCGGCCTTACAAAACCATAAAGTATTTGAATTTCAAGGCATCCCTGCAAATCCTGAATACGAAGTCTTGTTAGAGGCCCTAAACCTGATTAAAACCAATTCAATCGATTATTTGCTTGCTGTGGGTGGCGGTTCAGTTATTGATGGAACAAAATTCCTGGCAGCAGCGGCTAAATATGAAAACGATCCTTGGGATTTAGTCTCCTTACGTATTAGAACCACTGCACAAGACGCCCTCCCCTTTGCAACCGTCTTAACGCTCCCTGCAACGGGCTCTGAAATGAACTCGGGGTATGTCATCTCAAGACGCGCCACTGCAGAAAAGCTTTCTTCTAGCGGACCGGGACTTTTCCCAGCCGTATCTATACTCGATCCAACGGTGATTAAATCCTTACCGAAGAAGCAGATTGCTAATGGGATTGCTGATGCCTACACACATGTTCTAGAGCAGTACCTCACCTATCCGACTGATGCAAAACTGCAGGACCGCTTTAGCGAAGGTATCCTTCTAACCCTTCAAGAGGTTGCTCCTAAGGTCTTAAATGGGCCATTTGATTATACTAACGCCTCTGACTTCATGTGGGCCTGTACAATGGCTTTAAACGGTTTAATCGCGAAAGGCGTTCCAACAGATTGGTCCGTACATGGCATTGGCCATGAGCTCACCGCCCAATTTGGAATTGACCATGCCCGGACCTTAGCCATTATTGCTCCAGCGCATTACCGCCACACATTTGAGAACAAGAAAGAAAAACTCGCTCACTATGCAACCCGAGTATGGAATATTACAGAGGGGTCTATAGAAGAAAAAGCGCAGTTAGGAATCGAAAGACTTGAAGCGTTTTTTCATTCATTGGATATCAAAACCAAACTCTCGGAGTACACTGAGGCCTATGAAGACGCAGGTTCTACAATAGAAAAGACCTTTATCAAACGTGGATGGCTCCAACAGGGAGAACATAAGGACATTACGCCCGCCGTAGCCCGCGCAATTGTTGAGGCAAGTTTTTAAATGTATTATAAAAAACCAAATAGAACTCAGTAAATATCAATTCACCGATCAAAACTTAAATCTGAAGTACTCGATAATTCATGTCCAGTTTTACAATTAATAAACTGGACATTTCGATACGTGTTTGGTCCATTGGACCTTTGATAAACCAATTCCAAAAGGTAAATTGTGCTGGGAGGTCAGTATTCAGGGCCAGAGGCAAAAAGTTTTGTCAAAAAAAACACTAACTTCCCGCTAAATACAGTTTCAATGAAATACTATCTTCTAGGCCTTTGTCTTCTCGTAATGAGTCTTTTTTCTGCACAGCAGAAACCGCCCTACTGGAATGAAATTCAGTCCTTTAAAACCAATGCTTCTCTGGAAACATTGCCAAAAGGAGCTATTTTAATGATTGGAAGCTCCTCCTTCACAAACTGGCAGGATGTGGGGACGTACTTTCCAGCAAAGAAATTCATTAACCGAGGATTCGGCGGATCGCGCCTTGTGGATTTAAACACGTATTCAAAAGAGCTCCTCGAAGTTCCAACTCCAACGCAAATCTGGATCTATTGTGGTGAAAATGACATCGCTTATACGGAAGATCCAGCAAGTCCTAGCGACGTTCTAAAACGCTTTAAAACGCTTTATAATACCGTAAGAGCTACTTTTCCTCAAGCAAAGATCGATTATCTCTCCATAAAGCGCTCCGAGTCACGCGAGATGCTATGGCCAGAGATGCAAAAAGCAAACGAAAAGATAAAGCGCTTTTTGAACAAAAAGGATAATGCCCGTTATATTGATGTTACTCATGCGTTGGAAAATGCACAAGGCGCCCTAAGAACAGAGCTTTTCCTGGAGGATAAACTCCACTTAAATGCGGATGGGTATACTGTTTGGGCGCAGGTTCTACGCCCTTATTTAAATTAGATTCAAAATCGCAAGCCTATTTCTTTCTTTTAGCTTTTGACTGTGCTTTGGCCTGAGCCCGGTTGGCTCCAGGTTTTGAAAGGGGCACTTTACGCTTGCTTGGCCCACCCAGATTGATTTTTCTATTCTTATCCTTCTTTTCATGAAAGGCACCGCCTCCTTCTTGAATTGTGACGGTATGCGCGTTTTTCATCTTGATTTCATCCTCTTCCGAGGCAATTTTCTTAGGATTTACTTTAACACCTTCTGGGAAGTCAATCTCCAGGAGTTCTTTATTCATAAGAACTGTAATTTCCAATAGGAGTTCCTCTTCCTTCCTTGTATAAAAAGTGATCGCTTTCCCATCTTTATCCGCTCGTCCTGTACGTCCGATTCTGTGAATGTACTGCTCTGGCACGGCCGGCACTTCAAAATTCACCACGTGCGTAATGTCTGAAATGTCGAGTCCTCTAGCCATAACGTCTGTGGTTATGAGTCCTCTAACTTCCTGATCCTCGAAACGTTTCATTGCCCGAAGTCGATAGTTCTGAGATTTATTGGAGTGAATCACGTCAAATTGACCAGGAAAAACCTCGTCCACTTTTGAGAACAGTAGGTCAGCGTGCTTCTTATTATTTGTAAAGATTAGGACCTTAGATAAATCCTCATTTGTCTGGAGTAAATGCTCGAGTAAATTGAATTTTGTATTGAAATTCTCAACCTTATAGACACTTTGCTCAATTTTTTCAAGAGGAGTTCCTGATTTGGCTAGGGAAATTTCCAAAGGACCGTTGAAGTACTCTGCAAGCATATCGTCCACCGCATCGGTCATTGTAGCTGAGAAAAGGATGTTTTGACGTTTCGTACGCATCATCTCAAAAATATGCATCAACTGAGGTCTAAATCCAAGATTTAACATCTCATCAAACTCATCGATAATTAGGCGCTGAACTTCTTTTAAGGAAATCGCGTTATCAATCGCTAAATCCATAACCCGTCCTGGCGTGCCTATAAGGATGTCGCACCCCGTGTCAAAAAGCTTCTTTTGCGTGTTGATGTTCTTACCTCCGTAGATCCCAATCACTCGGGCAGAGAGATTTTGAGCTAAACTCTCCACAATCGCCGTTACTTGGACTACAAGTTCCCTTGTCGGTACTAAAATAAGGAGCGTTGGGTTCCCATTTTTATTATACTTCCACTGTTTAAGGGTTGGCAGCAAGTAGGCCAGGGTCTTCCCTGTCCCTGTTTGCGCTATTCCCATCACATCGCGACCCGAGAGTATTTGCTTAAAGCTACGTTCTTGGATTGGGGTTGGTTCAAAAAGGTTTAAATCTGCAAGAGCGTCTAAAATCTTCTTGGGTAAATCGAAATCGGCGAAAGTTAAATTCATTGAGTTGAGTTGAAAAAAAGAACCTGTTACAGTTCTTTTATGGTGTCTTATCCGGCAAAGATAAGGTATTTCATTAAAAACCATTCGTTTGATTTCAATCTTTGGTTCCCGGCGTAAGTTAGGAAGTTCGGTTTGGACTAAAAGTTAGAGACCTGCTGTTGGGGTTCAACGTCAAATTCCTCTAGGAATTTCTTAGAATCTTATTCTTGTCACTCACAAAATTCATTAAGGTCAAGACACGAAAATAACCGAACAATTAAACAAGGTGGGACAAATTTTCCCTTGGCAAAAAACGGACTTTGGCTTATGAAAACTGAGCTCTTTCAGTACAACTATCCGGCCCTGTTACCTATGAATTTCGTTGTTCAAATGGCTAAGTGATTTACTTAAAGTAAAAATCAGTTAATTTACTCAATTAACTGATTTTGATACTATTAAAAATAGCTTATTAAAGTGATTTTTGGATCATTTATCAAGCTTGATTCGTAAATTTTTTATCATGTCTTTTGCCATTTCCTCGATTCCAAATTCATAGCTCAGTCCCCAATCTTTTTTGGCTACACTATCATCAATTGACGCTGGCCAAGAGTCGGCGATAGCTTGACGAAAATCAGGTTCATAGGCGATCTCAAATTCCGGAATCTCCTTTCTAATTTCATTAGCTAAGTCTTGTGGGGTAAAAGACATTCCTCCTAAATTGTAAGAGGTACGAACACTGAGTGACTCTTTCGGCGCATCCATTAATTGAAGTGTTGCGTTAATCGCATCGTCCATATAAAGCATGGGCATGGCTGTGTCCTCTTTGATAAACGAAGTGTATTTGGCATTCTCTACAGCTTCATAGAAAATTTCAACCGCATAATCCGTCGTTCCACCTCCTGCAGGCGTTTTCCACGAGACCAGTCCAGGGTAACGGATGCTACGAACATCCACTCCATACTTATCGAAGTAATACTCACACCACTTCTCCCCTGCTAGTTTCGAGATTCCATAAACCGTGGTAGGATTTAAGACCACTTCTTGCCCCACGTTCATTTTAGGAATTCCTTTCCCAAATACAGCAATGGAACTTGGCCAAAAAATCTTTTGTAAAAGACCTTCTTTTGCGAGTTCACATAAATTGATCAAAGGTTCAAGATTTAATTTCCATGCAAACAAGGGCTGTTTCTCGGAAGTTCCTGAGAGCAGGGAGGCCAAATGATACACCGTCGTAATTTGATGCTCGGTGATAACCTGGCGCAGTAGCTGTGTATTGGTCACATCGAGGCGCTCGTAGAATCCAGCGGTTGTCATGTTTTTGTCGTACCGCTCTAGGCCCGAGGCAATGACATTCTCTTTTCCATAAAGGCTAACCAAACGGTTCGTAAGCTCTGTACCAATTTGGCCCAAAGCGCCTGTAATAAGTATTTTTTCCTGCATTAGAGGGTGCTTTAAAATTAAGGGTTGTGGAGACAAAAATAGAAAATAAAGCCAAATAAAAAAAGCAAATCCTTTGCTGTCTCCCAACAAGCTGCCTAATAGGGCGCAATGGCTATACGAGCAGTGCTTTAATCGATAAATTTATGGGCACAATGCCCGTCAATTTCGAACTTGTTCTTACCTTTATCGTCTGGCTTGATAAAACTCAACTCTTATTGGTTTTCCCTATGAAAAAATTACTCTTCCTCTCGCTGTTCGTTTCAGCCTTTTGTTTTGGTCAGTCACTGGATTACACTATTCACAAAGAGATTCATGCTCAGAACAAAGGACTT
The DNA here is from genome assembly GCA_002319955.1 of Flavobacteriales bacterium UBA1694. Taxonomy (GTDB): domain Bacteria; phylum Bacteroidota; class Bacteroidia; order Flavobacteriales; family Weeksellaceae; genus Planobacterium_A. Next base: position 37,863 of record DCJS01000043.1, on the reverse strand, counting down.
GTTGTCTCTGCGCACCCCCTAGCGAGCGAAGTGGGTGCAGAAATCCTTAGAGCGGGCGGCAACGCCTTTGACGCGTCGATTGCCACGCAACTTGCCCTAGCAGTCGTGTATCCTCAAGCCGGTAATTTAGGAGGCGGTGGGTTTCTAGTCGGAGTGAAAAACACCGGCGAGAAATTTACAATCGATTTCCGGGAAACGGCCCCTGAAAAATCCTCACGTGATATGTATCTCGATGCGCATGGGAACGCGGATACCACACTTTCACAGGACGGTGGACTTGCCGTAGGAATTCCCGGTTCTGTAGCAGGATTTTTCGCCACACTCAAGCACGGTGTTCTTCCAATGGCCCAACTTATTGAGCCTGCCATTAAGCTTGCTCAAAATGGATTTGCCATCACGAAGCGAGAGGCCGATCTACTCAACGCACAGAAAGAGGCATTTCTTAAACATAATTCACAGCCGATTCCTTTTGTTAAAGCCAGCCCATGGAAATCCGGAGACCTTTTAATTCAAAAGGATCTTGCCACAACGCTCAAACGAATTCAAGCTCTGGGAGAAAAGGGATTTTACGAGGGAACCACAGCCAACTTACTTGTTAAAGGAATCAAGGCACAAAATGGTATCCTAACTCTAAATGACCTCAAAAATTATAAAGTGGCCGATCGTGCGCCTCTTGAATTCCCCTACAAAGGGTTTTCGATTGTCACAATGCCACTTCCTTCAAGTGGTGGAATCCTCTTGGCACAAATGCTTAAAATGAGCAGCTATGGGCATCTAGATCAATTTAAATTCCATTCTCCACAAGCCATGCAAATTATGATTGAAGCCGAGCGCCGCGCCTTTGCGGACCGCGCCCAATACATGGGCGATCCTGATTTCGTTAAAGACCCAACGGAGCTGCTGACCTCCGAGGCCTATTTAAAATCACGTTGGAAAAGCTTTAACCACCTTTCTGCCACGCCAAGCGCTGAGGTTGGTGAGATCATACCGGTTCAAACTGAAAGCACCGAAACCACGCATATTTCTATCATCGACAAAGCCCAAAACGCTGTGTCGGTTACCACCACCTTAAATGGGCTCTATGGAAGTAAAGTGATTTCCCCTGAAACCGGGTTCTTTCTCAATAATGAAATGGATGACTTCTCCATTAAGCCAGGCGTCCCTAATATGTTTGGAGCCGTGGGTGGCGCGGCAAATGCCATTGCCCCAGGTAAACGGATGCTTTCCTCGATGACCCCAACAATCGTATTAAAAGACTCTAAGCCCTACCTCGTGGTTGGCACCCCCGGAGGCACCACCATTCCAACGTCCGTTTACCAGACTATTGTGGGAATAATTGATTTTAAATTAACACCAAATCGGGCTGTAAACGCCCCGAAGTTCCACCACCAGTGGCTTCCGGAAACAGTCCTAGTTGAAAAGGGCTTGAACCGGGCTGCTATTAAGGCTTTGAAATCAAAAAACTATATTTTTCAACCCGTGAATCAGATTGGAAGAACGGAAGTGATTTTAGTGGAGTCAAGTAGCCGTGCCATTGGTGTGGCAGACTCGCGCGGTGACGACTCGGTCGCTAGTGAGTAATTCTTTTAGACTAAAATTTTCAAACTCTTAGGTAAGACTTCAATTCTTACAGGCGAAGCAATCTCCACGTATTCACCATCTAATTGAAAGCTGGTGGTATTAACGGAGAATTCCGCCTCTGAGACGGGCAGGTACGTAAGGTAGCGGTCCGTTTTTAAGGTTTTACGAAACATTCGCAGCGCAAAGCGCAGGCCATACATTAAAGGGAATTTTTTAACGAGCACAATATCAACAAGGCCATCACTTTTACTTGCATTAGGGGCAATGTAAGCGTGGTTCCCAAACTGCCTTGTGTTGGCAATATTCAACATTAAGTACGTGCCGCTATAGGGCTCGAGTTCGGCGCTGTGGAACTGAATTTTTATTGGCTTTGAATTAAAAAAGGCCTTTGCAGAGACTTTTATATAGTTTGCAAACCCTCTGGAGGTTTTTTCGAATTCTTGAGCTATATCGGCGTCAAATCCAGTCCCTGAAACATTTATCGACAAATGTGAACCGATTTTAAAAGTGTCTATTTTACGGGTTTTACCCACACGAAGCTTTTCAATCAAAGCCTCTAACGTCGTGTCAAAATGGGTCTCATTTGAGAATCCGTTGCCAGATCCAGCGGGAAAAACCGCTAAAATGCTCTCGGTATTCACGAGATTCTTAGCCACTGAAGCAATCGTCCCATCGCCGCCAACGGCAACAAAGACGTCAATTAAAGACCTATTTTGCTCTATATACTGCGCCGTATCTTCCACGGACTTAGAAACGTGGTAATTCAACGGACTTACCTTTTTTTTCAATTGCTGAACAAAGGCTTCAGACTGCTTTTTTGCAGAACTGGGGTTAATGACAAAGGCGGTACGGTTCATTCGGTATAAACTCTCTCGTTTCGAATTAAATTAAATGGGTTTACTCAGGGGCCTCAAGACCCATACGTTCTTTGAACTCGGGTCTAAGAGCTGAATAAATTGCGGTATAAGGAATTTCAATGGAAATGATGCCATACACATAGGCGGCAATCTCGTATTGGTTATAGGTGAAGGTCAGACCTTTGTGGTCAAAGTGAAAATTTTGAGTGTAAGACAGTTTTTGCGGCTCAAAGAAATTGGTTTTTCTTTCATCAGCATGCGCTAAGAGCACTTTATTCCAATCCACTTTTGCAAGATCGAGCACATCTTCAAGCTGCATTTTCTTCTGATTTTCAAGGTCAACGACTTTGAATAAGTCGTACGCATACCCGTGGGCTCCACCGGTGTAGCCGTAGCCTTTATAATGCACGGTTAGATACTGATTCTCTACCCCCACAACAGCCATTTCAGAGATTCGATCCCAGGTTTGATGCATGCCAGGAAGAAAATCAAAGACATCGGCCTTTGTTTGAGTGTAGTACGTGGCTTTGCGTTCGTCTAAAAGACTCTGAACCTCAGCCCGCGTGTACGAAACTTGTGGGGCAATACTATCGTAAAGTTCCCCTTTATACAAACTGTCTAATACCGGTTTATCAAGACCCGTAAAGACGATCACTTTTTGTCTATACTTTGCATCTATTGAATCACTTACGGCTAAAGAATCGCCAACCGTTAATGAATCGTAGGAGAACACCTCATTTTGATTCCCCAGGGCTAAACTATCCTTCGAACTACCCGATTCACTTGTGGTGGTTTTCGTACAGGATAACAGACCTAAAAGCATTACAAAGACGGAAATAGAGAGTGACTTCATAGTTGGGATTTTGTGTGTTTGACTAATTGACTATGCAAATAAGGCTCCAAAAGACTCAAGTTCTTCGACTTAGAAGAGAAATGCTCTGCATAGGCAGAGCATTAAATAGTATCTTAGAGATTAAGATCTTTAATTAGACATCAATTTTTGCATATTTTGCGTTCTGCTCAATGAATTCACGGCGAGGTGGAACCTCATCGCCCATGAGCATTGAAAAGACACGATCCGCTTCACCCGCATTATCGATCGTCACTTGCTTAAGTGTACGGGAATCCGGATTCATGGTTGTCTCCCAAAGCTGCTCCGCATTCATTTCCCCAAGACCTTTGTAGCGTTGAACATCCACCCCTTTTCCATCGGAAGCTAGCTCTAAGGTGCGCGCCTCTCTTTCTTTCTCATCCCACGCATAGTGCTTTTTGTTCCCTTTTCGCACTTGGTACAAGGGCGGGGAGGCAATATAAATATACCCGTGTTCGATTAACTCCTTCATAAATCGGAAGAAGAAGGTCAAAATTAAAGTTGAGATGTGGGCTCCATCCACATCGGCATCGGTCATAATCACTACCTTATGGTAACGAAGTTTCTTAAGATTAAGCGCCTTGCTATCTTCCTCAGTTCCTACAGAAACCCCAAGGGCCGTATAAATATTTTTTATTTCCTCATTATCGTAAACTCTATGAAGCATGGATTTCTCCACGTTTAGAATTTTCCCTCGCAAAGGTAAAATCGCTTGAAAGTGTCTGTCACGACCCATTTTCGCCGTACCCCCTGCAGAGTCTCCCTCGACAAGAAACAGCTCAGAAATAGCCGGGTCTTTTGACGAACAGTCTGCCAATTTTCCAGGGAGTCCAGAACCGCCCATTGGCGATTTTCTTTGGACCATTTCACGTGCTTTTTTCGCCGCTTGTCTTGCTTTGGCCGCCAGAACGACTTTTTGCACAATTAGCTTAGCTTCCGTTGGGTTTTCTTCAAGGAAATTCGTTAACATTTCCCCGACAATCTTATCGACCGCCCCAGCAACCTCCGAGTTTCCAAGTTTGGTTTTCGTCTGCCCTTCAAATTGAGGCTCCATGACTTTAACAGAAATAATAGCCGTTAACCCTTCTCTAAAGTCATCCCCCATAATCTCCACTTTTTCTTTGGCCGGAAGACCTAATTCGTCCGCAAACTTTTTAAGTGTTCTTGTAAGGGCTCTTCTGAATCCAGTTAAGTGGGTTCCTCCTTCATGGGTGTTAATGTTGTTAACGTAGGAGTGCAGGTTTTCAGTAAACGACGTGTTGTAGCGCATGGCAACTTCCACAGGAATATTGTCTCTCTCGCCTTCCATAAAAATCACGCTGTCCATAATGGATTCGCGGTTTCCGTCGATATATTCAACAAATTCTTTTAGTCCACCTTCCGAATGGAAGATTTCTGATTTGAATACGCCTTTTTCGTCTTGCTCTCTTTGGTCGGTTAGCGTAATGGTAAGCCCACGGTTAAGAAAAGCAAGCTCACGCAGTCGCGTGGCCAGTGTTTCGTAACTGTATTCTAATTCTTGAAAAATCGTATCGTCTGGTTGGAAAAATACGGTGGTTCCTGAATTTTCGGCCGTTCCAATTTCTTTAACATCCGCTAAGGCTTTTCCCTTAGCGTACTGCTGCTCATAAATCTTACCGTCTCTATGAATCGTTGCGATCAATTGATTGGACAAGGCATTCACAACAGAGACCCCCACACCGTGAAGCCCTCCTGATACTTTATATGAATCTTTATCAAACTTTCCTCCAGCCCCAATTTTGGTCATAACAACCTCAAGAGCGGATTTTTGTTCTTTTTCGTGAAGGTCTACAGGAATTCCTCGCCCATTATCTTTGACTAGGATTCCTTCTCCAACATGGATTTCGACTTCAATTCTATCGCAGTGTCCAGCGAGCGCCTCGTCAATAGAGTTATCAACGACTTCATAAACCAAATGGTGAAGACCCCTGGTTCCGACGTCACCGATGTACATCGAGGGTCTCATCCGAACGTGTTCCATACCCTCAAGGGCTTGGATACTGCTAGCTGTATATTGTTTTTGACTCATATTCTACTAAAATACTAATTTAAGACTAAACTATTTTGCATTTCAACCCGTGTGTTTTTGAATTGAAAAGACTAGCAAATTTACATAAAATAAAGCTTTTTTCAAAGTAAAATCACTGCTGAATCACCCAATTCGAAAAGAAAAGTCTTAAAAAAAAACCTTGAGCCGTAGAGTTCGAGTATTAGGGCTTCTAAGTCAAAGTCGAAACGTCAATTCCTTCTAAAAGGTGGCGCGTAATCCAAATATGCGGGCCTTAGAATAGAGCATCCAGCGTCTTATTCCCATTGGGACAAAAAAAAGCTGCTTCTCAAAAGAGAAACAGCCTTAGTCTATATAACCTTAGTTAAGGAAGTGACGCCGTTAAAACGTCCTCTACTTTTTCAATTTTAATTAATTGATTCTTCGTTAAGGTTTTTGTCGCTTTATCCCATTTTTTACCTGAAAGCTGCGAGGCCAACTTGAGGTCTTGCAAATTTTGAGGCTCAGAGTGCTTTTTAAGAAGCTCTAGAATCAATTCTTCATCTGCTCCAAGCTCAACGCTCGGAGTTGCCTTTTCCGGTCTCATTTGAGGGAAAAACAGCACATCCTGAATCGACACATTGTTAGTTAAAAACATAACCAACCGGTCCATTCCGATCCCTAATCCAGCCGTTGGCGGCATTCCATACTCAAGGGCTCTTAAGAAGTCCTGGTCAATGAACATGGCCTCATCGTCCCCACGTTCTAAAAGCGAGAGCTGCTGTTCAAAACGCTCGCGCTGGTCAATTGGGTCATTCAGCTCTGAGTAGGCATTCGCAAGCTCTTTACCACAGACCATAAGCTCAAAACGCTCGGTGAGTCCTTCTTGGGTTCGGTGCTTCTTGGTCAGTGGAGACATTTCCACAGGATAATCCGTTATAAAGGTGGGTTGAATAAAATGCCCTTCGCATTTCTCTCCAAATATTTCGTCTATTAGTTTGCCTTTCCCCATACTTTCATTGACTTCAATTCCGATCGATTTCGCAAAGTCAAATAACTCCTGCTCAGATTTTCCTGTGATGTCAAAACCGGTATACTTTAGTATGGCTTGCGTCATGGAAACTCGTGGATAAGGCGCTTTCCAGTTAATTTGATGCTCACCAAAAGTGGACTCTGGTTTTCCGTTCACCTCCACGGCGCAGTACTCGAGGAACTGCTCTGTGAAATCCATCATCCAATTGTAGTCTTTATAAGCGACGTAAATTTCCATAACGGTAAACTCAGGATTGTGTGTACGGTCCATGCCTTCATTTCGGAAATTTTTCGAAAATTCATACACGCCGTCAAAGCCTCCTACAATAAGCCGCTTTAAATACAATTCATTGGCGATTCTTAGATACAAAGGGATATCCAGAGTGTTATGGTGGGTGGTAAACGGTCTGGCTGCAGCCCCACCAGGAATAGCCTGTAAGATTGGGGTTTCTACCTCAAAATACCCAGCCTTATTAAAGAAATAACGCATGGCGTTATACACTTTGGTTCGTTTGATAAAGACCTCCTTGACGTGAGGATTCACGGTTAAATCCACATAACGCTGACGGTACCGAAGTTCGGGATCGTTAAACGCATCGTGAATCACCCCATTCTCATCCGTTTTTGCTTGAGGTAAGGGACGAAGCGCTTTGGTCAATAGCGTAAACTCTTTCACCATAATGGTCATTTCCCCTACTTGGGTCATAAAAAGCTCTCCTTTGATGCCGATAATATCACCAATATCCAAAAGGTGCTTGTACACCTCATTATAAAGAGTTTTATCCTCTCCAGGACAAATTTCATCGCGGTTAAAATAAACTTGTAGTTTTCCTTCAGAATCTTGAAGTTCTGCAAAACTTGCTTTTCCTTGAATTCTTCGCGACATGAGTCGACCAGCCACCGTGACACTTAATCCTTCTTTAAAAGACTCTTTAATTTCCTTCGTGGTATGAGAGACTTTATACTCAGCCGCAGGAAACGCGTCGATTCCCATCTCTACTAGTTTTTGTAATTTTTCACGACGAATAATTTCCTGTTCTGATAATGACATTGTTAAGAATTTAAGAATGCAAAAATAGTGAAAATTTACGGATCTTAAACTTGGAAAGCGAAGTAAAAAGTTGTGGCGTTAAGGAGTCCTTTGTAAATCAAAACCGAACTGGGCTTTTTGTAGTGGAGGCAATTGCCTAAATTTGCATATAATTTGAAAGTTGAAGATATTACTTATTGATAACTACGACAGTTTTACGTATACCCTCTCGCAACTGATCGAACGTATTTTAGACCAGCGCATCACGATTGTTAAGAACGATGCGTTCAATTTAGAATTTGCTCGGAAATTTGATAAGTTGGTGCTTTCTCCAGGCCCAGGCGTACCTAGCGAGGCTGGAAGCCTTCTTCAGGTGATAAAAGAACTGCATAAAGAAAAACCCATCTTAGGTGTGTGCCTAGGCATGCAGGCTATTGCGGAGAGTTTTGGTGGACAGCTCCTAAACTCGAATGAAGTTTACCACGGAATTTCGACCACGGCTACCCGAATTCTACCAGGGGCAAAACTCCTTCAAAACCTTCCAGATCAAATTACCGTTGGACGCTACCACAGTTGGGTTGTTGACCCGCTAAATTTCCCCTCACAGCTTGAGGTAACATCGGTTGACTCCCAAGGCACGATTCTCTCTTTACAGCATAAAGTGTACGATTTGCACGGTGTGCAGTACCATCCAGAGAGTATTCTAACGCCGGATGGAAGGACCCTTGTTAGCAATTTTCTATTGAATTAGTATTTCATGCATACGATTTTTCTTAAATTTGACTTTTAATTCCCTGCAATGACCACCCAAAATAAAACTTTACTCTTTCGTGATCTCGGACTCATGGACTATCCAGAGGCTTTTGAGTATCAAGAAACTTTAATGAAATCAATTATTGAGTTAAAATTAAAGAACAGAGACCGCACAGACGGCATTCAAGAAACAACGCCCAATTATTTTCTATTTGTTGAGCACCCTCACGTTTACACAATTGGAAAAAGTGGAGATTCCCATAACATGCTAATCGATCAAGAAAAACTTGATCAGCTCAATGCCACCTTTATTCAAACCAACCGAGGCGGTGATATCACCTACCACGGGTTTGGGCAAATTGTGGGCTACCCTATTATCGATCTTGACAACTTTCAATCCGACATCCATTTATACATGCGAAATTTGGAAGAGGTTATTATCCGCGTACTCGAGGAGTACGGACTCAAAGGCGAAAGAAGCGAAGGTGAAACCGGCGTATGGCTTGATGTGGGCCGGCCATTTGCCCGTAAAATTTGCGCCATGGGCGTGAAAACCTCCAAGTGGGTAACCATGCATGGCTTCGCCCTTAATGTCATGACCGATTTAAGCTACTTTGAATACATTATTCCCTGCGGCATTAAAGGCAAAGCGGTTAGCTCCTTACAAAGAGAGCTTGGAAAAGAATTTTCCACAGAGGACATTACGGAGGTCAAAAATAAAATTCAAACCCATTTTAATGCCGTGTTTGGCTCTGAATTTTTACACTATTGTGAAAAAATAGCCCAGTAAAACTGAGTATTAATTCGCTGAAAATTTCGATATTTTTTCTATAATAACCGCCAAATCCAAAACGGCAAAAAAACAAAACCATAAGTCTGGCAAAGTTCACAAATTGACTTATTGAAAGGACTTGACTCCGTTTTTGACTTATCCCAGATAAGCCAATACGACTAAATTCGCCCCTAAACCGCCTCGTATCATCTCGAATACAAGACGAAACAACACGCACTCTAAGGAACTCTAGAGTGCGAATTTGAATTATTTCAATCCCAATAATCTGGTTAATATTTTGTGAATTATTAATTTCATAATTTTTGTAACTGAAAATTTATATATTTGTAAAATTCCAAAATAGAATAAAATGGCAGAATACAAATTATTACTTCCAAGCATGGGCGAAGGCGTCATGGAAGCTACAATTATCAGTTGGTTATTTAACGAAGGAGACTCGGTAAACGAAGACGATTCGGTGGTCGAAATTGCCACAGACAAGGTAGACTCCGACGTTCCAACGCCAGTGTCTGGAAAGATAATCAAGATTCTTAAGCAAAAAGACGAAGTGGCGAAAGTTGGCGAGGCCATTGCCATTTTAGAAACCCAAGGTGAAGGCTCAGTAAGTGCGGAGCAAACCCAGCAAGAGAAACCAATTGAAGAGGTCATCTCTCAGATTCCAACTCTTACACAGGAGCAGGTTGCGGAACTTGAAAAACCTTTAAGCCTTGCTAAAAATACGGAAGGAAACAAGGGTAATTACCTTTCCCCTCTAGTTAAATCAATCGTTGAACAAGAAAAAATTACTGCGGCTGAACTTCAGACCATAAGAGGAACCGGACAAGAAGCGCGCATTACAAAGGAAGATATTCTGCAGTTTTTAGCAACCCGTGGTAGCGCTAAGACCGCAACGGCCATCCCAATTCCATTACCTTCAACGCCAGCAGTTGAGACTGCGCCCGTTAAGATTGCCCCAGTATATGTGGCGCCAGGCGATGAGATCATCCCAATGGACCGCGTAAGAAAAATCATCGCTGAAGCGATGGTCAACAGCAAACGAACGGCTCCGCACGTCACTTCATTCATCGAAACCGATGTAACCAACGTGGTGCGATGGAGAGCGAAAAATAAAGCGCTATTTGAAAAAAGAGAAGGCGAGCGTCTTACCTTTATGCCAATATTCGTTAAGGCAATTGTAAAAGCGATCCAAGATTTCCCAATGATTAATGTCTCTGTTGATGGGGACAAAATCATCAAGAAAAAAAATATTAATATCGGAATGGCAACGGCGATGCCCGACGGCAATTTAATTGTACCCGTCATTAAAAATGCGGACCAACTTTCGCTCTCTGGACTTGCCAAAGCGATTAACGATCTTGCCACGCGCGCCCGTTCTAAGAAATTACGTCCTGAGGACACTCAAGGCGCCACCTACACAATTTCAAACGTAGGCAGCTTTGGAAACTTAATGGGAACTCCTATTATCCCCCAGCCACAAGTGGCCATTATGGCCATTGGCGCGATTGTTAAAAAACCAGCGGTTCTAGAAACACCAGACGGCGATGTCATTGCGATTCGTCAACTGATGTTTATGTCACATTCCTACGACCACCGTGTTGTGGATGGCTCCCTTGGAGGCCTGTTCTTAAAACAAGTAAACGACTATCTGGAAAACTGGGACATGAACACGGAAGTATAATTGTATTATACTATATATATAAAGACTGCCTTAATTTTAAATATGGCAGTCTTTTTTTAATTATATTGTCACTATTTTAATTTTTTTTCATTATACCACTATGTTCAGAATAAGAAATGCCCAAAGAACCGACGCCCAACTCATTTATGATTTAATTAAAAAATTGGCGGTTTATGAAAAAATGGAACAAGACGTTCTAACGACGCCAAAGGAATTAGAACGCCAAATCTTTGATCTCAACTATGCCCATGTGATTATTGCAGAGCAAAATGAAGTACCCGTAGGATTTGCCCTCTATTTTTTCAACTTTTCGACTTTCGTAGGCAAACCAGGACTCTACTTAGAAGATCTCTACGTTGAATCGGAGCACCGCTCAAAGGGGTATGGAAAACAATTACTTAAGGCGCTGGCACTTCGCGCAAAGCAAAAAGACTGCGGACGCATGGAATGGTCTGTTTTAAAGTGGAATACGCCGTCAATAGAATTTTACAAAAGCCTTGGAGCTGTCGCGATGGACGAGTGGGATGTCTATCGACTGACTCAGTCACAAATTAGTGATTTGGCTGGCTCTTAGAGCCCACTTAGAAGAAAATCGTTCTAATAATTAAGAAATACTAGCGAAAAAGCTTCAAATAATGCAATTAATTCTACCGAATCTTTGCTCAAATAAGAATTAATAGTTAATTTTGCACCTCGAAATATTTATCATTTACATTAACATTATGAACAACTACGAAACTGTTTTCATTTTAACTCCCGTTCTATCTGATGCTCAGGTGGAGGAAGCAGTGAAAAAATTTGAAGACTTACTTAAGTCAAACAATTGCGAAATTGTAACCAGAGAAAACTGGGGATTAAAAAAATTAGCTTACCCAATCCAATTGAAAAAGAATGGGTTTTACACTTTGATTGAATTCAAAGGAGAAGGAACTGTAGTAGCGGATTTAGAAATCGCTTACAAGCGTGACGAAAGAGTAATTCGTTACCTAACTACAAAACTAGACAAGCATGCAATTGAGTACGCCGTTACAAGAAGGGCTAAAAACAAATCTGCAAGAGCTTAATTTTTTAACCTTAAAAATCTATTACAATGGCAATTGACGACATGGCAAAACAAGCCTCAGCAGGAGGTGAATCGGAAGTGAAATTCTTAACTCCGGTTGATATCAATACAAAATCAGAAAAAAAATACTGTAGATTCAAAAAATTCGGAATTAAGCATGTGGATTACAAAGATGCAGACTTCCTTATTCAATTTGTGAACGAACAAGGTAAAATCTTACCAAGACGTTACACTGGAACTTCTTTAAAATACCAAAGAAAAGTTTCTGCAGCTATTAAAAGAGCAAGACACTTAGCACTTATGCCATACGTGGTAGACATGCTTAAATAATCATTAACATTTGTTGGTTGCATTCGCACCTAACTTTAAAACCAAAAAGGACAACAATGGACATTATTCTAAAACAAGACGTTGAAAACTTAGGTCTGGAATTCGATATCGTATCGGTAAAACCAGGTTATGCAAGAAACTTCTTACTTCCAAAAGGAGCTGCTTTATTAGCAACACCTAAAAACAAAGCAACCTTGGCAGCCACACTTGAGGCTAGAAAAGAAGAAGAAGCAAAACTTATTGCAGAAGCTCAAGCTAAGATAGAACAACTTAAAAAGATTTCACTTACTATTGAAACAAAAGTAGGTTCAGGAAATAAACTATTCGGATCAATTAACAACGCGAACCTATCTGAGGAGCTTGGAAAAGCAGGTGTTGCAATTGATAGAAAGTACATCAAAATCCCTGGTAACACGATTAAGAGCACTGGTAAATACAGCGCTTTAGTAAGATTACACAGAGAAGTTGAATACAGCTATGAATTTGATGTGATTTCTGATGCGCCAGTGGTGGTAGCACCAAAGGTTGAAAAACCAGCCCCTAAGGCAGAGGTTGCAGAATCAACTGAAGAAACGACGGAAGCTTAATTCTAAGCCATCCTTTATAAATTAAACCGCCCAGTCTTTAGACTTGGGCGGTTTGTTATTTTAGCGCTTTCGGTGAATATAGCGCGAAAGCTTTATACCTAGATCCGTCCAAATGACATTTTGGTTCCCGTTACGCCGCAAATGGTAATCAGCCTCACTAAGCTGAATTAGAATATCTTCAATGTTCGCACCATGGATGAAATGAGCGAACTTCTCCCAATTGAACGTGCCTTCTGATATTTTTTGATACACAAGCTCAGGACTTGCATAATTCTCTAAAAGTGCGAGTCTAAAGGTATCTGCACAGAACTGAAGAAAACGCAGCTGCTTTTCAATCTTCCACCCTGCAATCAGTCTTGCCCACAAAATAATATCGCGAAGTTTCTGCGGGCTTTTTCGAACCTGGAAGGCCTCGCGCACCCACTGAATAAAAAGCATTTCAAATTCGGATCCACTATGCTGAGCTTCGAGCAAATTCTGCACCTCTCTTAAATCACCCTGCGCGCGAAGCACAAGAACGTCTCTTTGGGCCTTACTAAGTGTACTGTTTTTTTCAACATACTGCTCAAGTGCCTCTGAGTCTATAGCCGGGATTTCGAAAACTTGGGTTCGGGATAATATAGTCGGTAGGAAATCTTCTAAAGATTCTGCTAAAAGCAGAATATACGTATCGTTTGGAGGCTCTTCTAAAAATTTCAAAAACTTATTCGCCGCCTCGGTATTCATTCGTTCTGCTCCCCACATAATTAGAATCTTGCTTCCCCCTTCAAAGCTTTTTAAATTGAATTTCTCAATTTGTGACTCAATTTCGGAAACCGAAATGTAGAATTGAGAGCTGCGATCGAACTGTTCAACCCAGTCGCTGTAGTTCTGGTAGGGATTCAAAAGCACGAAATCTCGAAACTCTTTAAAGAGTCGACTGCTGAGTGATTTGTCTTTTTCAGGGAAAACCGGGAAGCTAAAATGCAAATCAAGGTGGTTAAGACTACTGACTTTTGCCGCGCCGCTTTGCGACTGAGATCCTAGAATTTCACTTGCAAAGGCCAAGGCTAAAGCTAAGGTGCCGTAGCCCAACTTCCCTACTAGAAGCTGCGCATGACCTACACGCCCATTTTTAATGGCCGAAGTAAGCTGCTCGATGGTCTTTTGTTGACCCACTATGTCTTCCCATTTCATGAGGTCAAATATACTGAAATCTAAGAAACTCAAAGCCCTAAAAATTCCGCACAGTTCAATAAAACAGGCCAAAATAAAACTTTTGCACTTAACAAACTTTAACGGCAGTAAATTTTTAGAATTCAGTAATAATTAGGATATTTGCGTCTTGAATTTATATAACTAGAATGAATAGAATTTTTGTACTGTCTTTCATTGCATTCGGAGCGAGCCTCTCTGCGCAAACCATTGGAAACACGCCGTATGCTGCTTTTGGAATTGGGGATATCAAATACGACAACACGATCGATATCGCCGCCATGGGAGGAATTTCCACTGCGTACATTAACGATTTCAACAACAAGTTTAACTTTTCAAACCCGGCAGCCAATGCCAATCTAGGATTAACGTCCTTTTCTCTTGAGGGTACAAACGAAAATAATTACTTCAAAAGTAACTACCAGGATGCGAAATCAACCAAGCATTCTACTTACCTTTCAAATATATCTCTCGCATTTCCTATATCCAAAGATGTAAAATTTGGACTTGGATACCAGCCCTATAGCTCGAAGAATTATAATATATTAGTCAATACGGCCCTAGAGGACGGAACTGTGCAGGCTAACCGCTTCCATGGAAAAGGAACCCTTTCCACCGTGCAAGCCGCCATTTCCTACGCTGTTTCGGATGAATTTGCCCTCGGGTTAAGAACAAACTATTATTTCGGCAAGCTTTACGACATCGAAGAGCTAACCTATTCGAACGCTGAGCTTATCAGTGGATTTGAATCCAGCAGCCGAATCAGCTCGTTCAATTTTACAGCGGGTACAACCTACCAAAAGAAACTTGAAGACGATAAAAAACTAACCCTTGGGGCAACCTACACGTTTGGAACCACGGGAGATCTTTTGTCTCGCTACAAAAACAGCACCTACTATTTTGCGGGTTCTGATCAGAAAATAAACGAATCGATCATTGAGGAGAAAACAAGCAACGACACCAACCTATTGCCACAGGAGGCTTCCTTAGGACTAGGGTATGGAAAAGATGGCAAATGGTTCTACAGTGGACAAATTGATTATAAAAAAGGAGAAACGATTGACTTCGTTGGCCATCCTTTTGCCTACCAAGATTCCTACAGAGTTTCTGCCGGAGGCTGGATTGTACCAAACTATAATAACTTCAGAAGTTATTTCTCAAGAGTAACGTACCGTTTTGGGGCTTATTATGAAAAAGGCGATTTAAGCATTTCCCCTCAAAACTCGACCACATCGACTAGCGTCAATAAGGTAGCCGTTACAGGTGGGGTATTTCTTCCCTTTGCAAATACCAATGTAAACCGATTAAACGGAATGGACATCGGACTGGAGCTTGGAAAACGAGGCACCATGGATAACAACATGATTAGCCAAACCTTTGTGAATTTAAGAATCGGACTTAACTTTGCAGATAAGTGGTTCCAAAAGAAACAATACGATTAAACCCATGGGCAATAGCCTAAACAAACATATAAAAACGCTAGCCCTCCTATTTGGATGTGCTAGCGTTTTTGTCACCCAGTCCTGCGATGAATCCATTGCAGAAACTGAAAAAAAGTCGAACCGAAATTTCGCCTCACAAATCATCTATAATGCCGATATTGTACGCCGAGACAGTGGGCAAATTAACCTTCGGTTTAAAGCGCCAATTTTAGAGAAATACGAACTCATTGACTCGCCCTACATCGAGGCGAACAAAGGAATTTACTTGGAGTATTTCGATAAGAAAAACCCAAAAACCCCTGGAAAGATCTGGTCTGATTATGCACGTTTTAACGAGCTTCGTCAGTTTTATACGGCCAAAGGAAATGTAAAAATCATTACCTCTGAAGGCCAAAGCTTTGCGATGCAGTCCATCTATTGGGACCGGCGCAAACAGACCATGTACACAAGCGATACCGTGTTTGTTTCCGATAAGGACGGCTCGATGCTTGTGGGTGCCTATGGAATGGTGGCCAAGGACGATTTCTCTCAGTACACCTTCACAAATAACACCGGGAGCTTTCCTGCAACCGAGATTCCAAAGGCAGGGAAATAACGCCCTTTGATAGGTCATTAATTTGGCTTAGAGATTTCAGTTCCGTAAGTTTTGCTTAAATTTCAAAAAAATATTCCTGTGAAGCAGTATCATGCCATTGGACTCATGTCTGGAACAAGCCTCGACGGGCTTGATCTTTGCTATGCGCAGTTCTCAATCGACCCAAATGAGGGCTGGTCCTACAAGCTTCTCAAAGCCAAAACCATCCCCTATAGTCCCAATTGGCGCCGTGCCCTCTACGAGGCCGTCCACTTAGAGCCAGAGGCCCTCTTAGAATTAAACGTGAGCTATGGGATGTATTTAGGGGAGCAGCTTAAAGCGTTTCGACAAGAGCTTGGTAAGGCCCCGATAGATCTGGTGGCTTCTCACGGTCATACCGTATTCCATCAACCCCAGCGCCATTTCACCTTGCAAATCGGCGATGGGCGCGCCATCAAACACTTAAATCCCTTCCCCACCGTTTATGACTTTCGAAGCCAAGATGTACTGCTCGGGGGTCAAGGGGCTCCACTGGTTCCTATTGGCGATCATCTTTTGTTCAATTCGTATCACGCCTGTCTAAACTTGGGTGGCTTTTCAAATATTTCCTATGTAAAACAAGGCGTAAGACTGGCATTTGACATTGCACCGGTAAACATTGTGCTTAATGCATTGGCAAACCAACTTGGACTTCCCTACGATGATCAAGGCAAAATTGCAAGGGCAGGTACGGTTGATCTTCAGGTCCTAGAGGCGCTAAATTCACTTGAATACTATACCCGCCCAGGCCCAAAATCTCTCGGTGTGGAATGGGTCACACTTAATATCTGGCCACTCTTAGAGGGCTTAACTCCAGAATGCGCCCTAAGCACCTTTACTAGGCATGCTGCGCAGCAACTTTCTAACGTATTCGAGCAAAATAAATTGGTCCAAATCTTGGTCACAGGTGGAGGCGCCTATAATCGATTTCTCTTGGAACAGACGGCGGCGCTTTGCAAGTCCACGCTTGTGCTTGCTTCCAAAGAAGTGATTGAATTTAAAGAAGCCTTAATCTTTGCATTTATGGGTGTACTGCGCCTGCTCGAAGAGCCCAATATTTTAAGTTCTGTGACCGGTAGTCCTAAAGACCATTGCAGTGGGTTATTAGTTTAAGTGTAGGGCGTCACATGAGGCCCAAATTTGCCTTGTAATTGCAAAGAGTACACAGAGCAAAGAAAAAACAAAACATGGACGTAATCGAAAGAAAACGACTCCTATTAAAAAAGAAAGAAGTAGGGATCTATTGATTCCTACTTCTCTTGTTTAAAATAATTGGTGCGTAAGGGAGTCCAAAATGCCTACCCTTTGGGTTTACAACTGCTCTAACTTATCGGTTAAAGAATTGATAAAATTCTGTAGTGGCTTTTCGACCATCATTTTAATGAAGGGGTTGAATTTTCCTTCAAAAAGAAGTTGAACTTCAGTTTGATTCTCATTGATCGAGTTCATAAGTCCATTTAGAGTAAAATCTAAACTTGAACTAGCGGAAACTAAAGAAACTTTTTCAGGGGTTACGGAATCAATTTTAAGAGCAATCTCGGGCATTCCTTTAAGTCCAAACTTAAATCCATCGCCGCGGGTTTCGAATTTCTGAAGCCCATCGGGCATCAACTGTTCGTAGTCCGCTGGGTTTCTAAGTAATTCCACTAAATCATTTACGGATTTATTAATGGTTATTTTCCTTCCTTCTAAATTCATTTTTATATTTTTGCAAGATTAATTAAAGCCTTGCAAATGTATAAAGTTTTTATCAACGAAAAAAGCCTAACTTTAAGTCGGTACCCTTACGAGATTGAAAAAAAACTTAGGTACGAGGGCTTTGCAACCTTAGAAATTGCAATTGATCTTCTTGAAAACACCTCGTGTCCTGAGATAAATGTCTACGGCGAGGACTTAGAAGAAATCTGGGAAGACTTCACCCACATGTTTAAAGTAATTGAAGCTGCTGGTGGACTAGTTAAAAATAGCCGTGAGGAAATTTTATGTATTCACCGACTTGGAAAATGGGACCTCCCGAAAGGAAAAATTGAAAACGGTGAATCCTTAGAGCAGGCAGCGCTTCGCGAAGTTCAGGAAGAAACAGGCCTGGAGCAGCTGGCCATCGATTCGTTTATTAACAGCACTTTTCACACCTACACCGAGCGCTCTGGCGTGCGCATCTTAAAAACCACTTACTGGTTTCACATGACCTATTTCGGTGACAAAACGCCGGTTCCTCAACTTGAAGAAGGCATTACAAAAGTGGAATGGAAATCCCATCAAGACTTAGTTGAACAGGTGGTTCCAAGCACCTTTAAAAATATTGAACTGATCTTAATTCAAGGGGGTATTCTTGAGGATCCAAATTTATAGATTCGGAATCAGCTTCTCTAAAGCAACCCCACGTGAACCTTTTAAGAGAACCGTTTTCGAATGAATGGGATTTAAAGCTAGCCATTCAATTAGCTTATCGGTCGATAGAAACCCATTAGGATTTACCTTTTTGAATTCTCCTCCCACTGTAAGAACCTGCTCAAAGCCAAGGGTTTCAACAAAATCTAAAAGAGCCTTATGCTCCTTTTGGCTTTCTTCGCCCAGCTCCAACATATCCCCTAAGACCGCCGTTTTCGAGCCTTCAAAGGATCTGAAGTTTTCGAGCGCAACCACCATACTGCTTGGATTCGCATTATAGGTATCTAGTATAAGCCTTAACTCGCCTTTCATAACAATCTGTGAGCGCATATTTGAGGGCGCGTACGACTCGATAGCCTTTGTAATATCAGCAAATGAAATCCCAAAATAAAGAGCTAAGGTCACTGCGGCGCTTATATTCGAAAAGTTATAGTCCCCAGTTAATTGAGACACTAGGCTTTGATTCTGGTAGCTAAGCCCAATAAAATGCCCCTGGCTTAATTTTTCATAGTGGTAGACAGACTCCCGTGAACCGAAGCGAATCACGGACTCATACCCCTTTGATTTTTCTA
This sequence comes from Flavobacteriales bacterium UBA1694, assembly GCA_002319955.1. Taxonomy (GTDB): domain Bacteria; phylum Bacteroidota; class Bacteroidia; order Flavobacteriales; family Weeksellaceae; genus Planobacterium_A. The sequence continues at coordinate 19,068 of DCJS01000043.1, read as the reverse complement.
ATTGAATGGGATCGTCAGAATTAATTAAAAGTAGACCTGCCGACTCTTTTATGTATGAGTAAAGTTCGCTTTTTCCGTCGATAACCCCTTGAAACCCTCCAAATCCTTCCAGGTGGGCCTTTCCAAAGTTGGTAATATACCCAAGCGTCGGTTTTGCAATTTTACATAGGAATTCAATTTCCTTCTTGTGGTTCGCCCCCATCTCTACGACGGCAATCTCATGCGCTGAAGAAATGGACAGGAGCGTTAATGGCACCCCAATATGGTTATTCAAGTTCCCTTTAGTGAACTGAACGTTGTATTTTGAACTTAGAGCCTGACTAAGTAGCTCCTTCGAGGTGGTCTTCCCGTTACTGCCCGTAAGACCAATGATAGGAATTGTTAACTGCCCTCTATGGTAAAGCGCTAGGTCTTGCAGAAATTCTAAGGTGCTTGGAACATAAAAAATACGCTGGTCTTTCGCCTCGTACTCTTCTAGCTCGACAATCACCGCGCGTGCTCCGCGCTCAATCGCCTGGGAGGCCTGAGTCGCTGCATTAAAATTATCCCCCGAAAAAGCGAAAAAAACATCGTCCTTCTCAACCTCTCGACTGTCTATTGTGACCTTCGAATAGCCCTTAATAAGCGCGTAAAACTCTTCTACATTCATTTGTCAAAAATACTCAACTTCCTTTAATTATGAAACACCACTCTTGCACTTTCTCTAAAAGAAAAAGGGCACTCGATTAGAAAATCGAGTGCCCACTAATTGATTAGTCTTTCACTTAGGAATTCTTAAGAGCCTCCGCACCGGAAACGATCTCAAGAATCTCATTGGTAATCGCTGCCTGACGGGCTTTGTTATAGAAAATAACAAGATCGTTCTTAAGAGACTGCGCATTGTCAGTCGCCTTATGCATGGCCGTCATACGGGCTCCATGCTCTGAGGCTAAGGAGTCCAGGATGGCTTTATAAAGCTGCGTTTTAATAGATCTCGGAATTAAATTATCAAGGATCTCGCTCTTGGTTGGCTCAAAAATATAGTCTGTTTCTGCCTCACCCGCTTCGCTTACTTCTGGCATTGAGATTGGAAGAAGCTGTTCGGTTTGAACCACCTGAGTGGCGGCATTCACGAATTGGTTGTACACGATGTGAACTTCGTCGAACTTCCCTTCAAGAAATTCGTTCATGACCACTTCAGCGACCCCAGCGACGCTGTCGAAACTTAAATGATCAAGCAGAGCACTTTGGTTATCAAAAACCGTTTTAGTCGTGCGAACTGCATCGTAGATTTTCTTACCAATGGCGAGCACTTCAATTTCTTTTGAGGCGTTCTTAGCAAATAGACTGTTAACTTCTTTCGAAATTGATGAGTTAAACGCACCCGCTAGTCCTTTGTTCGAAGCAATTGGAATATAAAGAATCCGCTTTACCTCACGAGCCTGCGCATACACAGAGATTTGATCTGGATCAGAGCTTGAATTTACATTCTCAATGATTTCCTGCAATTTCTGTGAAAACGGTCTAAGCATGACAATAGCATCCTGAGCTCTTTTAAGCTTCGAGGCCGCCACCATTTTCATGGCGCTGGTAATCTGCATTGTCGACGAGATCGAATTAATTCGCCCTCTAATTTCCTTTAAATTTGCCATTCTTTTGTTAAATGGTTAATATCAATTAAGATCTCAGCATCCCCGTAGGGAGCTGAAACTTTAGGTTTTAGTATTTTGATGCGATATCCTCAGCGGCCTGCTTAAGCACACCGGTAATTTGATCATCAATCTTTCCAGACTTGATGGCAGCCATGGTATCTGGATGCTTCGTCTTAAGAAATTCTACATACTCACTCATAAACTCTTTTACCTTTCTAACCGGTACGTTACGAAGTAAGTTTGCAGTTCCCGCATAGATCATTGCCACTTGGTTCTCTACCGGTAGCGGTGAGTTCACAGGCTGCTTTAAGACCTCAACGTTTTTCTCTCCTTTTGAAATAACGGCCTGAGTTACGGCATCAAGATCAGATCCAAATTTAGCAAACGCTTCAAGTTCCTTATACTGAGCTTGGTCAAGCTTTAAGGTTCCAGAAACTTTCTTCATGGATTTAATCTGAGCATTCCCTCCAACACGCGATACCGAAATACCAACGTTAATTGCAGGACGCACACCGGAGTTAAATAAGTCGGTCTCAAGGAAGATCTGTCCGTCTGTAATCGAAATTACGTTTGTAGGAATATAAGCTGAAACGTCTCCCGCTTGGGTTTCAATAATTGGAAGTGCTGTAAGAGATCCACCCCCTTTAACTAAAGGCTTAAGTGATTCTGGAAGGTCGTTCATTTGCGAAGCAATGGTATCGTCCTTAATTACTTTTGCAGCTCTCTCAAGAAGTCTAGAGTGAAGATAGAAAACGTCCCCTGGATACGCCTCACGTCCCGGTGGTCTTCTAAGGAGTAATGAAAGTTCACGGTAAGCTACAGCCTGCTTCGATAAATCATCATAAATGATTAGTGCAGGTCTACCGGTATCTCTGAAGAACTCCCCGATTGTAGCGCCGGCCATTGGTGCGTATACTTGCATTGGTACAGGGTCGGATGCATTTGCTGCAACAACCACTGTGTAAGCCATAGCCCCTCTATCTTCTAGTGTTTTTACGATCTGTGCAACGGTTGATCCTTTCTGACCAATAGCCACGTAGATACAGAAAACAGGTTGCCCTGCATCGTAAAATTCTTTTTGATTAATAATTGTATCGATTGCAACCGTTGTCTTTCCAGTTTGACGGTCCCCAATAATAAGTTCTCTCTGGCCTCTTCCAATTGGAATCATTGAGTCGATCGCTACGATTCCGGTTTGAAGCGGTTCGTTTACCGGTTGACGGTAAATAACCCCCGGTGCTTTTCTTTCTAATGGCAGTTCATAAAGTTCTCCAGCGATTGGGCCTTTCCCATCAATTGGGGCCCCTAAGGTATCCACTACTCTACCAAGCATGCCTTCACCCACCTTAATGGACGAGATACGCTGAGTTCTTTTCACAGTGTCTCCTTCTCTAACTAATTTCGATTCGCCAAGCAAAGCCACCCCGACGTTATCGTCTTCAAGGTTCAGTACGATGCCCTCAATGCCTGCTTCAAATTTCACTAATTCCCCGTATTGTACGTTTTCAAGTCCGTATACACGCGCAATACCGTCCCCAATGGTAAGAACAGTACCCACTTCCTCTACATTAGACTGGGTGTCGAAATTCGCTAATTGTTGTTTCAAAATTGCTGAAACTTCAGCCGGATTTATTTGTGCCATTTTATGGTTTTTTTAAATACTAGTTTAATTGAAATTCTTTCTTGATCTGATTTAACTGGGAGCGCACCGATTGATCGATTTGCTGATCTCCCACACGAAGAATATACCCTCCGAGTAGTTCTGGATTTACGTTCAAGGTCAAATCAAACTTTGAATCGAAGTTCACCAATTTAGAGCTTTTTAAGATGGACTCAATCGTTGAGTCCTCAAGTTTACTTGCCGTAGTTAGTGCGGCGCGTTGAACCCCGTTTAATTTGTCGACCTTATTAATGAACTCTTGAGCCACGTCTTGCATGTGACTCTCTCTACCTTGTCTAATGACCAAAGTAATGATGTTCTGGCTTACAGCAGAGAAGGACTTAAAAACCTCACTAGAAATGGCGATCTTCTTTTTAGCGTCTACCACCGGTGAGGCAAATAGCTGACGAAGGTCTTTTGAATTCTTCATCGCCTCCACCAGGTCTTTCATTTCTAAAAAGACCTGCTGCGTACTTCCAGATTCCGTTACGAAATCCAAAAGGCCTTGCGCGTATCTTTTTGCTACTTTCGATGTAAGCATTTAGTTCTTATTAAGCGTTTCGTTATTTAAGTACTGCTCTACTAAAGTCCCTTGGGCCTCAGAGCTGTCTAATTTTTGTTTCAGGATCGATTCCGCGATGCTCACAGAAAGAGTTCCAATCTGAGTTTTGATCTCATTCATGGCTGAATTTTTCTCCGCTTCAATGCTTTGACGTGCTTGGTCAATCATCTTGTCGCCTTCAACTTTCGCCACATCTTTCGCCTCCCCAACAATACGGTCTTTAATCTCTCTTGCTTCTTTTAAGATGGCATCCCGCTCAATTTTAGCCTCACGAATAATTTTTTCATTATCGGATTTAAGCTGCTCCATTTCTTTCTTTGCCAGTTTTGCTTGATTTAAAGCATCAACAATAGAGGTTTCTCTATCGTTCACCATATTTAAAATAGGTTTCCAAGCAAATTTAGTCAAAAGGAACAACAAGATGAGAAAGGTAATTCCCATCCAAAACAGTAAGCCAATTCCCGGTTCGATTATCATAATGTAATTTCTTTTTAATTTAAATTTTTACAATGGTTTAAAAAGTTTGGCCAATAGCCAACCGCTAAGGGCCAAACTTCTTTGTAGTGTGGATGGTTACTTGATGAACGCACCAAAGATGATCGCGATAAGACCAGCACCCTCAATAAGACCAGCAGCAATAAGCATTGCAGCTTGAATCTTACCAGCTTGTTCCGGTTGTCTAGCGATAGCATCCATGGCATGACCACCGATTTTACCAATACCAAGACCTACTCCTAATACTGCTAAACCGATACCTACGTAAATCAATCCAGCTCCAGTTGTTAAATCCATAATAAAATATTTAGGTTGTTAAAAATTTTCGTTTCTATTTGTTGCTTACGCAACCATTGTATCTTTTCCGGCGCTGTCCGCATCATTATGCGCATGATCGTGGTCATGATCTTCGACTGCCATACCAAAGTACAGGGCAGAAAGCACGGTGAAGATATACGCTTGTAAAGCGGCAACTAAAAGTTCAAGTAGTGACACAAATAAAGCAAGTGGCACAGAGGCTAAACCTAGAGCAGCGTTTTTGAAAATAAAGATTAGCGAGATAATAGCAAGAATCATAATGTGTCCTGCCGTAATGTTTGCAAAGAGACGCATCATAAGGGCAAAGGGCTTGGTAAGCACTCCTACGATCTCAATAGGAACCATAATTGGGTAAAGCGCTAAAGGCACAGGGGGCATGAAAATATGCTTCCAGTAGCTTTTATTTGCACTAAAGAGCGTGATTACAAGTGTGACAATCGCTAAAAAGGCAGTTGTGGCAATATTTCCCGTTAAGTTCGTTCCAAAAGGTGCGAACGGAATAAGACCAAAAAGGTTATTGAACCAGATAAAGAAAAAGACCGTTAATAGATACGGCATGAATTTTTTATATTTTACTGAGCCAATATTCGGAATCGCAACTTCGTCTCTTATGAAAACTATAAGCGGCTCTAAAAATCGACCTACGCCCGTTGGAACCCCATTCTTATAGCCTCTTGCCGTTCCAATGAAAAGCAGAAGTAAAATGATCACCGATATAAACATTCCAGCCACGTTCTTGGTGATTGAAAAATCGAAAAAGACATCTTGTGAACTTTGGCTTCCTGCTATTAAACTAAAAAACGCGGCGCGTTGTACGCCTTGAGTGGATTCAATAACACCATGGTTCATGGTGTATCCGTCTACCACATCGCCATGAGTGACCGAACTTGACATAAAGGTATGCCAGCCGTTTTGGTCTTTAAGAATGATTGGAAGTGGAATCGTAAAGTGTTTTTCTTCTGGCGTGCCCTCCTTAAGAGTAAACACATGCCATTCGTTCGCGTCAGAAATATGGTGCATGATCATATCGACTGCACTAAATTCGCTTGACTCAGTGTCCTGAGCAGCAGAGGCTAAACCTCCTGATAACGTTAATAAAACAACAAAAAAGAAAGAAGAAAATCTCTTAATCATGATATATTTTTATCGGTTTGCAAATATATCGATTTAATTAGATTCTGCCAATTTCTTAAATTGATTTTTATCATAATTTATTTAGGCTTCGAATTACCTTAGAATACAGAAAAAAAGAGGCCACTAAAAACACCCCAATTAAGACCAAAAATTCTTTTGCACCACTCTCTAAAACCGCCACCCAAATTAGGGCCCAGATTAAGTCCTTTAATAGATTGATTCCAAAAAATTTTAAGGCCCCATTTTCTGAATGAAGAAAAAATCTTCTAAACACCCCGTACATCAGGACATTTAAGCCCCCGATCGAGACGACTAAAAGTAAAAAATCAATCCAATTCATGGCGCGAAGATAAACAAGTTTTAAAAAATTATATAATTTGCCTATTTTTGCACTCTATAAAATAATTATATGTTTCAGAGTTTACAGGATAAATTAGATAAAGCGCTCCATAATATCCAAGGTCGTGGGAAGATTACGGAAATAAACGTAGCGGAAACCGTTAAGGAGATTCGTCGTGCCTTAGTCGATGCCGACGTAAACTATAAAGTAGCTAAAGACCTTACCAAGCGTGTTCAAGAGAAAGCTTTTGGCCAGGACGTGCTTACGAGTCTTACGCCAGGCCAATTAATGACCAAGATTGTTCATGACGAACTTGTGGATTTAATGGGTACCACCCAAGAAGGCATTAACCTTTCTGGAAAGCCATCCGTAATCTTAATTGCGGGGCTCCAAGGGTCTGGTAAAACGACATTTTCAGGAAAACTAGCCAATTATTTAAAAACGAAACGCTCCAAGAATCCACTTTTGGTTGCGTGTGACGTCTACCGCCCTGCAGCCATTGAGCAATTAAAAGTTCTAGGCCAGCAAATTGGCGTGAGCGTATATACAGAAGAAGACGCAACCAACCCTTCATCCATTGCTGAAAATGCGGTAAAGCATGCGAAGCAAAACAATTTTGACGTGGTGATTGTCGATACGGCTGGACGCCTTGCCATTGATGAACAAATGATGAGTGAGATCAAGTCCGTTCATTATTTCATTAAGCCTGAGGAAACTCTCTTTGTGGTGGATTCCATGACAGGTCAAGATGCCGTTAACACGGCTAAGGCTTTTAACGAAGCTCTTAATTTTGATGGTGTGGTCTTAACGAAATTGGATGGCGATACCCGAGGTGGAGCGGCCCTGACGATTCGTTCAGTGGTTGAAAAACCAATTAAGTTCATCTCCACTGGGGAGAAAATGGAAGCCTTAGACCTCTTCTACCCAGAGCGTATGGCAGACCGAATCCTTGGTATGGGAGACGTGGTCTCGCTTGTGGAACGGGCTCAGGAACAATTCGATGAAGAAGAAGCTAAGAAGCTTCATAAAAAGATTGCCAAAAACGAATTTGGTTTTGATGACTTTTTAAAGCAAATTTCTCAAATCAAAAAGATGGGGAACATGAAAGACCTAATGGGAATGATTCCAGGGGTCGGAAAAGCCATTAAAGATGTTGAGATTTCAGACGATTCCTTTAAACATATTGAGGCCATCATCTATTCAATGACTCCAGAGGAAAGAAGACGTCCCTCGACCATTGATATGAACCGTAAAAAACGAATTGCTAAAGGTGCAGGACGAAAGCTTGAGGATGTCAATCAACTCATGAAGCAATTTGAACAGATGGGTAAAATGATGAAAATGATGCAGGGACCTCAGGGGAAACAAATGATGCAAATGATGGGCAAAATGGGTGGCGGACAAGGCATCCCCGGTATTGGCGGCAAAATGTAGACCCTCTCACTATATATAAAACAAGAAAAACCGCCTCGAAAGTAGGCGGTTTTCTTATTTTTAAGCTCGAAGTACGACAAGTCTTTGAGAATTCTTATTCGTCTCTCAGGCGCTTTTCTTCGGCGCCGTAAGCCACAATAATTTTTCTCACCACGGGATGCCGTACCACATCTTCCTCGGTTAAATGGACAAAGCCGATCTCTTTAACGTCTTTTAGAATTCGCATGGCTTCTTTTAGCCCTGATTTTTGTCTCAATGGAAGATCAACTTGGCTCGGATCCCCCGTGATGATGAATTTGGCATTCATGCCCATACGCGTTAAAAACATCTTCATTTGGGAGTGGGTCGTATTTTGTGCTTCGTCAAGAATCACAAAGGCTTCGTCCAGGGTTCGCCCCCGCATAAAGGCCAGTGGCGCGACCTCTATTATTTTTTTATCGATATAGCTTTCTAGCTTTTCATTGGGAAACATATCGCGAAGGGCATCGTATAGAGGTTGTAAATACGGATCGAGCTTTTCTTTTAGATCGCCAGGTAAAAACCCTAAGCTTTCCCCTGCTTCAACAGCCGGTCGCGTAAGAATGATGCGCTTTACTTCCTTTTCCCTTAGGGCTCTAACCGCTAGGGCTACACTGGTATAGGTTTTTCCTGTTCCTGCAGGGCCGATAGCAAAAACCATGTCCTTCTTTTCCGTTTCATAAACAAGCTTTCTCAAGTTGCTCGTTTTAGCCTTAATCACTTTTCCATTAACCCCCTTGACTATAACGTGCTGATCAAAGACCAAACTGCGTTCATTGGCATCTTTAATTTTCAAAATATTTTCAACATCTTTAAGAGAAATCCCCTGGTTCTGTGAAATGAATTGAACCAAATCATCTAACTTCACTTTTAGAATGTCCAGGGTTTGCTCGTCGCCTGTGGCAAGGAGGATCTGATCTCGCCCGACGATTTTTAAGGTGGGAAAAGTGGACTTTAGAAGGTTGAAATTTTGATTCTGCACCCCGTAAAAATCCTTGGTTGCGATGCCCGAAAGCTCATAATTTAATTCTAACATAAATTGCAATTGGTAAATGATGTTTTAAATTTAGCAAATAAAAGAACACAAAATTAATTAGTTTTCCACATTCTCATATTTTATAGTCCGCTTGAAATTTGCTATTTTTGCCCCATGCCAGTTATCACGTTAACTTCCGATTTCGGACTTGTCGATTACCGCGTTGCCGCTTTAAAGGGAAGTATTCTAAGTTTAAAACTCGACGCCATCATCGTAGACATTTCGCACGAGATTGAAGCTTTTAATTTACTTCAAGCCGCCTATATAGTTCGAAGCGCGTACAAGCATTTCCCCGTAGGTAGCGTGCATATCCTTGCTGTGGACAGCTCGTACAGTAAACACGTGCGCAGTATATTATATAAGGCAGACGGGCATTACTTCCTTGCACCCGACAATGGTCTTTTGGACCTAATATTTTTTGACATTAAGCCCGAGGCAGTCTTTGAAGTCACTTTAAACAACCGATTTGATGACGATGTACGCTCAATGGGCGTCGATATCTTTGTGCCCTCAGCCGTTCACATACTCCAAGGGGGCGTTCCCGAGGTAATTGGTCGCAAAATTAAGAATCCTAAGGCCTTATCTTTTGCGAGAGCGGTCCACAATGAAAGTGAAAAAATGATTATTGGCGAAGTGATGTATCTCGATAATTTCGGAAATCTTGTGTCAAACATTCAGAAAAAGTTTTTCGAAAAAATACGATCAAACCACCAAAGTTATACCATCAAATTTCGAAATCTTTCCTTAACGTCGGTGTATAACAATCCTACCGAATTTGTAAGCGATTGGGAAAGCGAGCGTGAATACCATGGTAAAGCAGTGGCGGTCTTCAATGAGGCCGATCTACTGGAACTTTGTATCTATAAAGGAAATAAAAACAATGGGGCAAAAACGCTTTTTGGACTTAATGTTGGGGAAAGCATCTATGTTGAATTTTTCGATTTCTGACAAGAGACTTATTAGCCTAAGATTTTCGTGATTTATTTTGAATTAACTTTGCATTACCATTAAGCCTATCCATGCTCTATTTAATACTCAAAGCACTACATGTCATTTTTATGGTCAGCTATTTCGCCGGCCTCTTTTACCTCGTTCGCCTTTTTGTTTACTATAAGGATACCGATTCATTCGAACCCGAGCGAAAGAAGATCCTGCGCGAGCAGTACCGCTTCATGGCAACAAGGCTTTGGAATTTTATAACGGTACCCGCCTTTACGATCATGCTCCTAAGCGGACTCTCGTTACTGCTGGTACACTACCCCGAATTTCCGCTCCTTAGTCTGGAACCTTTCTCGTGGTTCTATATTAAAGCGGCATTTCTAATTGGTCTGTTCTTATACCATTTCTGGTGCTATAAGAAAGTTAAAGAATTGAATGTGCTCGATGGCGAAACGCTCCAAATCTCCAATCTGAAACTGCGGCAGTTTAATGAAATTGCCACTTTCATCTTATTCCTTGTGGTGTTTACTGCCTTTTTAAAATCAGCCGTGATGGTTTACTGGTGGCAACTCACCCTAGGATTTAGCGTCTTAGTTCTTGCTATAACATTAACCGTAAAACTGGTTAACAGGGCTAAAAAAAACAAGTCTTAGACTTAGCCTTACACATCTTTGATAAACTCTTCGTAGTCAAAAAAGAACCGCTCTAGCGCATCCATTTTATCATAAAAGAACTCGTAAATCGTTTGCCAGGACTGCTTATCATAAATCGAAACTTCAGAAAGCTCGATCCAGAACCTTGAAATTATTTTTCCGTTTTCTAACTCAAAAGTTGGACTTTTCTCGAGGCTTCCCCAAAGTTCCTTTAATTGGTCCTCTAAGGACCAAAACTTATTATAATAGAGCTCTTGAAGGTCTTGATCCTTCATTTCTAAATCAACCGAGACCATTGCCTTTTTAGACTCCGCATGGAATTTAAAGGAAAAGTCCTTTATCTTGGTGTTATACAGAACCCATTTGCGGGGAAAGGACTTTCCAAACGCGGTCCAAAATTCTTGTCGTAGCTTCTGTGCCTCCTCTTTACTTAACATTCATGTGGCTTTAATCTCCAAATCTAGGGATTTTTTAATGGCAACACTAAGAGAAAAATCGGGCGTTTTCTAAGTTCAAAGATTTTGAGTAATTTTGTTTTTATGCTTTCTAAAAAATCACATTACGCCTTTAAGGCCCTTGGGTACTTGGTGGACCATCATCAACAGGGGCCAATTTTGATTTCTGAGATTGCGGAAAACAAAAAAATTCCTCTCAAATTTCTAGAGAACATCCTTTTAGAACTAAGACATGCAGGGATTTTGGAGAGCAAAAAAGGAAAAGGAGGCGGGTACTTTTTAAAGCTTGAGCCTTCGGAGGTTTCCCTAGCGAAAATCATTCGTTTAGTAAATGGACCGATTGCTCTACTCCCCTGTGTGAGTTTGAACTTCTATGAAAAATGTGCAAACTGCAACGAAACGCACTGTGGAATGCACGAAATATTTGTCGAGGTTCGCGATGCCACGCTTGCCGTATTAGAAAAAAAATCACTGCTCGATCTTGCAGACCAAGAAGTGGTGGCAAGTATTTCAATACCCCTTCTCTAGAACCTTCAAATTTCGAATCACACTAAGATTCAATTACCTACCGACAAAATTTGGGAGTCGACGCGTTCTAACCAGACCGATCGCGCAAAATTCCCAACGAAGAGCGACTCTTGGAGGCCCTATAGACTAGTCCACTAATTTTGTGGGTTTTTATTATTTAAGTACCTTTGCAGGGAAAATAACCCTCAAATGCTCGATCCTGAAATCATAAAGAAAATTGAACAGAGCTCACTTCTGCAAGCCCTTGAAGCGGTCTGTGAACTTTTCCCCTCTGGTATCGTATTCTCTACGTCTCTTGGACAAGAGGATCAGGTCCTTACCGACGCTATTTTTAAAAATAAATTACCCATCAAGGTTTTCACTTTGGATACCGGGCGTTTATTTTACGAACATTACGATTTATTATCAAATAATAGAGCGAAGTACAAAACCGATACAGCCCTTTATTTCCCCGATGCGAAAGAGGTGGAAACCTATGTGGCTGAAAAAGGAATCAATGGCTTTTACCACTCAGTGGAAAACCGAAAAAAATGCTGCGAGATCCGCAAAGTAAAACCTCTAAACCGAGCCCTTGAAGGCGCTCGTGTTTGGATCACCGGTCTAAGGGCTGAGCAATCCGAAAACAGAGAACACATGCCCATCTTAGAGTGGGATGTCCAGAGAAACTTATATAAATTCAATCCGCTTATTCGCTGGACTTATGAGGATGTCCTATCCTATATAGAAACGCATAAGGTCCAGGAACTCCCCCTTCACAAGCAAGGGTTTATCAGCGTGGGGTGCAAACCTTGCACGCGAGCCATTGAACCGGGCGAAAACCCACGAGCAGGACGCTGGTGGTGGGAGGATTCCCATAAAGAATGCGGACTGCATTCCAAATAAACACGAAAGATCCAATTATGAGTCCATACCGCTTAGATTATCTAGAGCAACTTGAAGCCGAAAGCATCTATATCATGCGTGAGGTTGCCGCACAATTCGATAAACCCGCCCTTCTTTTTAGTGGAGGAAAAGATTCAATTACCATGGTGCACCTCGCCCTGAAGGCCTTTGCTCCAATGAAAATCCCATTTCCACTGGTTCACATTGATACGGGACACAATTTTAAAGAAGCCCTTGATTTTCGTGATAAGTTCGCCAAGGAAATTGGCGCCGAACTCATTGTAAGAAACGTCGAAGACACCATTCGCGAGAAACATCTGAGCGAACCCAAAGGTAAATTTGCGTCAAGAAACTGGCTTCAGACCCATACCCTATTAGATACGATCGAAGAATTTGAATTCGACGCCTGCATCGGAGGGGCGCGCCGTGACGAAGAAAAAGCAAGAGCAAAAGAACGCTTCTTTTCTGTAAGAGACGAATTCGGGCAGTGGGATCCAAAACTGCAAAGGCCTGAGCTTTGGAACCTCTACAATGGAAGAATTCAAAAAGGGGAAAACGTGAGGGTCTTCCCTATCTCAAACTGGACAGAGCTTGATGTATGGAACTACATTAAGAAGGAAAACATTCAACTTCCTCCCATTTACTTCGCACACGACCGCGAGGTGCTTGAACACGAGGGCCAATTAATTGCAGTATCGGATTTTATTCAAATTGATCCAGAAGATAAAATAGCCACAAAACGCGTGCGTTATAGAACGGTTGGGGACATGACCTGCACGGCCGCTGTAGAAAGTAATGCCAGCACGCTTGACGAGGTCGTTAGTGAAATCACAGCCTCTCGCATTTCTGAGCGTGGAGAAACCCGCATTGACGACCGCGCCACCGAGGCCGCCATGGAAGACCGAAAAAAAGGCGGGTATTTCTAGACCGCAACAAAAAACCAAGCAACAAAAAAGAATGGACCTATTACGATTTATCACCGCAGGTAGCGTAGACGACGGCAAGAGCACTTTAATTGGACGCCTTTTGTACGACAGTAAAAGCATCTTAGTGGATCAACTTGAAGCCCTAGAAAAGCAATCAAAAAATAAAAACGAGGACGGCATCGATTTAGCGATCCTCACCGATGGCCTTCGAGCTGAACGCGAGCAGGGCATTACCATTGATGTGGCATACCGTTACTTCAATACTGCAAAACGTAAATTCATCATTGCCGATGCCCCAGGCCACGTGCAGTACACACGGAACTTAATTACGGGAGCCTCGAACTCTCAGCTCATGGTAATTCTCGTGGATGCCCGCCATGGCGTGATAGAGCAAACCAGACGCCACTCAATAATTGCCTCTCTACTGCAAATTAGACATGTGGTAGTGGCCGTAAATAAAATGGACTTAGTTGACTACGACCAAAAGACGTATGAAACAATTAAAGCGGACTACGAAAAAGTAGCGCAAAGCCTTAGTCTCCCTAATGTAGAATACTTTCCTATCTCCGCCTTCACTGGGGCCAACATTGTGGAGCCTTCCACGCAAATGCCTTGGTACAAAGAGGGACCACTACTCGATTATTTAGAAACCCTAGAACTAAATGAGGGCGAGGAATTTGAGCAAAGCCGCTTCCAAGTTCAGTTCGTGATTCGGCCTCAAACCGCTGAACTACACGATTACCGTGGGTTTGCGGGCCAAGTAATTTCTGGATCGTATAAAAAAGGAGACCGAATTCGCATTTTACCTCAAGATATTTCCACCACCATCGCCAAAATTGAAATGGCCGGCCATGAAGTAGAGACTGCGCATGCCGCTCAGCCCTGCGTGATTCATTTGGCAGAGGATATTGATGTATCGCGAGGCGATTCCTTTGTTTTAGAAAATGAATCGGTCCAAATAGAAAATGAATTTGAGGCCTTGGTTTGCTGGCTCGATAACAAACCCTTAACTGAGGGCAATAAATACTTTATTCAGCATCGAAGCCGACTCGTAAAAGTTGTCGTAAAGGAAATAAATGAAATTATTGATGTAAATACATTAGAAAAGAAAGGTGTGTCCGAGCCAGTCAAATTGAATGAGGTGGTTCGTGTAAAGCTAAAAACAGCCTCGCCCTTAGTATTTGATGCCTTTACCCAAAACCGACAAACGGGTAGCGCCATTCTTATTGATCAAACCAGTAACAGCACGGTAGGTGCTGTGATGATCGGCTAATAACACAATGAATTCTCCAACCCTCACAATGGACCAAACCCTCTTTCTGAATGCAGAAAGTTGGCCACTTGTGATGGTTGGTTGCGAGCCTGCCTCAGTGCCGCTACTTCGCGATAATTTTCATTCCACAAGTCCGAAACCCGTCACACTCTACGCCTTAGAATTTAGCGTTGAGCTCCTTGAACTCCAGAGCCAACATCCAGAGCTTCGGCTTGAAAAGCGAGCCATTCAATCTGAGGATTTAAAGGACCGGAGTCTGGTCATTATTAGCGAATCGATCCCTTCAAACGAAGAGGAGCAGATTTTTTCTTGGTGCGAAAATAAAAAAATCCTAATTCACGTTCAAGGCAAGCCCTCAAGCAGTGATTTCTCGTTTGCCGATTTACTTCAAACCGAGCAGCTCACCATGGGTATCAAGTTGGGCGAGTTTTCCCCAGAAGTACAGCACCGAATTCGAAGCATTATCGAGCAGAGTTTGCCCCAGGATATTGACCCATTTATCAAGCGTTTAAAATTCGCGCACAAGCATCCGCTGATGAATATTGAGGATGAACTTCAGGAACTTGATAAGCTCACCAAAGAGTACCTTACTCAAAAAAGACATCCCAGGCTTCACGATTCAGAATTTGAAAACCTTTCCAAAGTCATTCGGGCCGTTCGAAGACGGGCCAATATTTACTTAGGCATCCTTGGCTTCATCGTCCTACTGGGCCTCTTTTCCTATATCTTAATCGAATTCAAGCTCTTTCCCGATGTAGGCACGTTTCTAAGCCAAGACAACCATATTTTTTACAAAATGCTTTTGGTTGGCTTTTTGGCAGAAATTGTGGCAGGAAGTATGGGAATGGGGTACGGCGTGCTCTGTACAACCATCTTACTGATGCTTAATGTGGCGCCCCCAGTGGTCAGCGCCAGTATCCACTCCGCAGAAACCTTTACCTCTGCCGCAGGAAGTATAAGCCACTTTAAACTTAAAAACGTTAATAAAAAATTAGTCAAAGCCCTAGCGCTGCCAGCCGTTTTAGGGGCTATTATCGGGGCTTTAGCCCTGAGTGTTTTCGGTGAGAAATACGCGCATATCGTAAAACCTATAATTTCGGCGTACACGCTCTACCTTGGAATCAACATTCTAAGAAATGCATTTAAACGTAAGGACGAGCAAAAAAGAAAAGTAAAATCGGATACCAACCTAAGTTTCCTTGGACTCGTGGGCGGCTTTATCGATTCCTTCGCCGGGGGTGGCTGGGGGCCTTTGGTGACTGGCACCTTAATGAAGGACGGGCGAACCCCTCGCTATGTGGTGGGGAGCTCTACGGTGAGTAAATTCATTTTAACGCTTACCAGCGCCATCACTTTTTTCTTTACTCTGGGTATTCAGCACTGGAATATCGTTTTAGGCCTTTTACTGGGGGGAATTATAACAGCCCCGTTCTCCGCCATGCTAACTTCAAGACTTCCAGTTAAAAAGATGTTTATCGTGATTGGGGTCTTGGTAATTCTAATGAGTAGTATATCAATCGTAAGGGCCTTTCTTTAAGAAAGGCCCTGTAGAATTATTTAATAGAATCGAACTTCTCGCAGTGGCAAGGCCCTGGCTGTCTATATCACATTTAATTTCTTACCTACTTTTTCAAAAGCAAGAATGGCTCTATCGAGCTGCTCCTTGGTGTGGGCGGCAGAAAGTTGCACCCGAATACGGGCCTTTCCTTTAGGTACTACCGGGTAGAAAAACCCAATAACATAAATGCCTTCATTCATCATCTCTTCTGCCATTTTTTGAGCCAGTGGCGCATCGTATAGCATTACAGGAACAATGGCAGAATCCCCCTTAGGAATATCAAACCCTCTTTGAACCATCTGGTCTCTAAAATACGCGGCATTCTCCATAACTTTATCACGAAGGGAGGTATCATTTGAGATGAGATCTAACACCTTAATAGCGGCACCAACAATGCCTGGAGCTAAAGAATTTGAGAATAAATACGGACGCGAGCGTTGTCTTAGCATCTCAATAATTTCCTTCTTACCTGAGGTGAACCCACCTAGTGCGCCCCCTAAGGCTTTTCCTAAAGTGGAAGTAATCAAATCCACGCGTCCCATTACCTCACTGGCCTGGTGAGTTCCACGGCCTGTTTTACCAATAAATCCAGTTGCATGCGAATCATCAACCATCACTAAAGCATTGTATTTATCGGCTAGATCACAAACGCCTTTTAAATCTGCTACGATTCCATCCATGGAGAAGACGCCGTCCGTGACAATTATTTTAAATCGGTGGTTTTGCGTGCTCGCTTCAATAAGTTGGGCCTCTAAATCTTCCATGTTATTATTTTTATAACGGTAGCGCGCTGCTTTACACAGGCGAACCCCGTCAATAATAGAGGCATGGTTAAGCTCATCGGATATAATGGCGTCCTCAGCGCTGAATAACGGCTCAAATACCCCACCATTTGCATCAAAACAAGCTGCATAAAGGATGGTGTCCTCCATGCCTAAAAATTGAGAGATTTTCTCTTCAAGCGTTTTATGAATATCTTGTGTACCACAAATAAACCGAACAGAGGACATCCCGTAGCCACGCTGGTCGACCATGTCTTGCGAGGCCTTCATCACACGAGGATCGTTTGCGAGACCTAAGTAATTGTTAGCACAGAAATTTAAAAGGGGTTTTCCGTTTGCCACAATCTCAGCCGATTGCTGGGATTCAATGATACGTTCTGTTTTATACAGTCCATCGGTTTTAATGCTTTGAAGCTCCTGTTGGAGATTCGCAAGAAATTCAGTCGAAATCATAAGAAGGTATTGGTTTAATGAAGGGCTAAAATACGAAAAAAAAGCAGGTCTTAAAAGGGCAAAAAAAAAGCATCCTTTAGGAATTTATAAAGGATGCTAATTACAGGTGAAATGGGTTAGAGACTGACCACCGGGTCGAGAAGCTCCTCCATTTTACTTTTTACCTGGCTCACTGAACCGCTGTAATTATTTATTAATAAAGAAAAAGTTAGGGTTTTTCCCGAAGTGGTTTTCACGTAACCCGCTAAGGTCTTTACTTTATTCAATGTGCCGGTTTTGGCAAATATATGCCCGTGTCCAGCGCCGTCGAACATGGTTTTAAGCGTTCCTGTTTGTCCCGCAATGGGCAGGGAATCAAAGAAAGTTTGGTAGTACGATTCCTTCATTTCGTCGGCTAAAAATAGAGCTTGTGAAATGGGCGTTACGCGGTGGCTTCTAGAGAGTCCACTGCCATCCATATAGATAAGAGCCGAGGTATCAAACCCTTTGGCATTCAAATGTTGCACCACAACCTCTCGACCGCTTGCTAGGGTTTGGCTCCCCAGTTTTTGGAACCCAACCATCCTTAGTAGGGATTCGGCCAAAGCGTTATCACTACGTTGATTGGTGTCGTAAACGATATCGTTTAAACTTGGAGACTCGTAAGTCGTCACAACCCGACGCTCTTCTGGCTCTTTGTCAATTGGTTTTGGAACAACTTTTCCAGAAATAGGAATTCCTCTTTTAAGCAGATTCGCTCGCAGTGTATTTCCAAGATAACTGGGTACTGAAGGAAGCGTCGTCTCAATCGGGTTCCCATTAAATTCATCGGCAAATACGAGGATATTTTGATACGGTGAGATATAAAAGTACTGTTTGCTCTGCTCAAAAGGGTTACTTTTAGAAACCGTAAATTTTTCTTTTCTCGGATCAATATCCCGAGTTGAGCCAACAGGCAAATAATAATTATTATGCGCCATCCAAACGATGTTTGCAGGTAAGGATCTTAGCTGATGGGAATTAAATACCGCATTTTGCACTATAAGATCGCCCTTAATTTTAGTAATGCCAATGTGGGCTAAAGCGTCAATAAATTCTGTAACGATACTTCCATAAGTCGAGGCACCTGCTTTTCCAGTACCAAGGGACGGGTCTGCGCTCCCCACGACATAAAGATTGCCGTTAAGAACCCCCTGCTCATCAATCGAGCCCGAATACTCCAACTGGGTGACCCATTTATACTCAGGACCTAGAAGTCCAAGGGCTGTATCAGTCGTTAAAAGCTTGGTCGTAGAAGCGGGAATTAAAGCTTCATCCTTATTGTATTCACTAATTACTTTCTTTGTCTGTGGATCGTAAAGTACAAAGCCCCAATTCGCATTTCGAAGGACAGGATCGTCCAAAAGCTTGTTGATTGAAATGTCTAAGTGGTCTTTGGCACTTAATGTCCACGTATCCGCCTCTTTTTCAATAGACGCATCACTTGGGCCGTGCTCCAGTTGCGAATAATGAGAGGGAATGTGGCTCGTTTGCGCCATAGCCATAGGCGCAAGAACAAGCAGTAGAGCTGCTCCTATATTCTTTACTCTAATCATTAATTTCTATTTTCACTTCGGGTAAGCGAATCACAAGCCCTCAGTTCGTAAGGTCTTGTAAAATGCATTTCCAACGACCAAAAATAGAAATTATAATTGAAAACCAAAGATTTAGCCTCTTTAAATAAGACTAAATAGTGTTAAATAATGTTAAAAATCAACAATAATCTCTTTCTTCACACTTTTATAACCGCTCACCGCATCGAATTCATCCAGACTTTGCACGATCAGATCTTTGTATGGTTGGTAGTTTTTACCTCGCGGGAGTTTTAGTAAAATTTGAAATTGATAAAGTAAATTAATCTTCCCAATGGGCGATTTTTCTGGACCAAGAACACAGTCCGCCGGCAGATATTTTCTTAACACCGAACTCAAAAACTGAGCCGCGCGCGAGACTTTTTCCTCACGACGGTGTTT